>JAUNMR010000071.1 GCA_030537455.1 Planctomycetia bacterium
CTGTGGCGTCGCATTTGCGGGCGTGACGTCGACCTCTTGCGCGCTCGGCTCTTCTGGCGCAGACGCGTCGCTCTGCCGCGCGCCGTGCGCCTGATTGCGCGCCTCGGCGAGCGTGGCGAAGTACTTGCCGTATAGACTCAGTGTCTGTGCGTGACGTCGATCGATGGAATCGAGATAGGCGCACATCGTCTTGTCGTTCTGGACACATTCCACCAGCGCTTGTATCGCGGGAATTTCCCCGGCGTCGAGCGTGGCGTGGAGATTGTGGTCGCTCGCATATTCCGCGAGCGCCAGCGCTTTGTCAACGCTACTGAGCGCAGCGCGCACTTGGTTTATTTTCGCCTGAGGATAACCGCGCGAGGACGCAAGCCAGTGCGCGAAATCCTGCAGACGCCCCGAGGGTAGCGGCGGCTCGACGTTTGCGCATTCCGACGCGTTAGGCGCCTCTTGCGCGCCTCTAACTTGCGCGCCGATAGGCTCTTGCGCCGTTTCCCTTGCGACGTCCTGGTCTTGCTCCGGTTCTTCGCTAGCCGATTGTTCCTCAACTTGCGTTATTTCGGTCTTTATCTGATTCTTTTCGTCCATTGGCGTCTGCTCTTCCAGCGCCTGGTCTTGCGACGCAACCTCCGTAACCGTAGTCGTTTGCGCTAGTTTCTCCTCGACGTACCGCTTCAAGAGGTTTAACTTCTCAAGATCGTCGTGACAGCCGCTTAGCGCGTCGTTCTTCATTAACGCGTCGATGGTTCGTAAAATGCCGCGCAGGGATCCGCAGAGGAGCTGACCCGAGCTTGATTGAGACGGCGTTTTAAGGCAACGCTTCTCGATGAACCCCAAACTCACACAGTTGCAGCTGGCTGTGATCGAAGTGTATTGCAACGTTTCGGTTTGCCACCGCATGAAGTCGTCGCGATCGAAGATCGGCTCGTTCGCAGAGACGCTGTTAACGTCATTGACGTCGCCGGTTATATGCTCAACCTCGTTGGCTTCCACTGCTTCTTGTGGCGCAGAATCTTCTTCTACGACTTCTGGTTCGTTGGCGCTGTCGGCAACCTCTTGTGGCGTTGGCTCTTTTGGCGTTTTTTCCGGTTCGTCGTTTGACTCTATCTGTGCAGTGGTCTCCTCCAGCTTATTGTCAAGCTGGGTATTGGCGTCGGTTATATTCTGTGGCGCATTTTCTTCGACCGATTCGATTGTTCCCAGCGGCGTCGCGACTGTGTTTTGACGATTGTCGCTCCCTTGTGTGTGGTAAGCCTCTTTAGTAGCGAGTTCACTGACACAGTAGCCGTACAAATAGGTTAAGGATCTTTCGGAATCTTTATAACCAAACGGTAGTTCTTTTAAGAATGTTGCGTCTTCAAGTAAGGACTGCGCGGTCAGGGCGATCGAGTAAAGATCTCCTTCGCGGAGTTTCTTTGACGGTAGTGAACGTTTACGGAACGGCTTGGATTTTTCAATTTCACGCAGACGGGACACAAAGTAATTTCCACCGTTTCTGTTCAGACGCGCAAAGCGCCCTAAATAAACACGAAAACCAAAGAGACTGAATGGAATCGGCTCGCGTTCCTTCGCGCGTTCCAGAACGTCCGCATAGCTCGCTTTAGTCAGGGACAATTTTACAAAGGCGTCATTCTCTTGTGACGTCGTCAATTCCTTGCGACTGAGAATCTTCTGACCTAGCGAATGGATAGTCGATGAACTTCTGTGGGGTTCGGTCGGTGAATTGCTCTGAATCTCGTCGTGTGACTCCACAGGTACTGAGTCTGCAACTTCATTCGATTCAATGACTTGCGTTGTACCGATAGCGTCTTGTGCTTTTTCAACCGTACTTGGCTCTTCGCTAACGTTTTGAACGTCGCTAACCTCAGCCGTGGCGCGTACATGCTCGCAGAAGTCTAACAAATAGGTCAGGTAACGTTTGCATAAATCACCCCCTATTGGAACGGCCTTGAGGAAGCGCTCGTCTTGAATCAGTAGTTGCACAGTACGCGCGATCGCGTGTAGGTCGCCGTCCAGGAGCGACTTGGCAGGGAGCGCACGTTTGCGGAACGGCGTGAATTTCTCGACTTGTCGTAGCGCCATAATCACGCTAGACTTATCGCTGGCGGCTAGGCGTAAGTCGTTTTGTAAATAGTCGCGGAAGTCCCTAAGATTGAACGCGAGCGGCGCGTACTGCTTTGGCGCGCTCGTTGGCTCTGGCGAGGTCGCGTTAAGGTTAGTCGGCGCGACGACTTGCGCGTCGTCGTTCTCTTTTGCCTCGGGGCAGGGCGTCTGTGGAGCGTTCGCGGCGTCGTTCGCGGGCGCGTTTTCCACCTCATTTCCAGCGTCGCCGACGTTAGAGTCGATCGGTTGGGCGTCTTGTAACTCTTGACGTTGTTCAAGTTCCGCGTCTGTTAATTCAACGTTAAGATCCTGCGACTCAGGTTGATAGTTCGGATCGTCCACGCGTGCGATTTCCTCGTTAAGGAAGCACAGTAACTTCCCGAGTTCCACGCGATACGACTTGACCTCGCGGTAGACGTAGCGATTATACGCGTCCTTGGCGAGGCAACGTTTGATCGTCTGGGCGAGCGCGTGCAACTCGCCTGATAGAACCGTTTGCGTGGGGAAGTCGTCGCGCCGACTCAAAAAGCGCGAATCGAAGAAGCGCAGTTGGTCAATTGTCTTATCGCGACCGTGCGCGGAACGTTTACGTCGGGACTCGAGCCAGGCGGTAAAGCGTTGTAGATCAAAGGGCGTCTCAACAATCGGTAGCGCCTCCTCTTCGAGGGTCGCTTCAGACTCTGCCAGGTCGTTGAGGAGGTCAGTTGCGAGCGAATCGTCGGTCGATAACGACTGCTGTTGTTCAAGTTCAGCGTCGTCTGTCTCTTGGGGCAACTGCTCCGGGACATAGTTCGGATCGTCCACGCGCGCAATTTCCTCGTGAAGGAAATTCAGTAACTTCTCTAATTCCGTATGATACGACTTGACCGCTTTATAGACGTAACGTTTGTACTCGTCTTTGGCGAGTAAGCGCTGGAGCGTCTTCGCAATCGCGTGTAACTCGCCTGAGAGAAGCGTTTGCGTAGTGAAAACGTCCAGTTTATTCAAAAAGCGCGATTCAAACAGGCGCAGTTGGTCAATTGTTCTGTCGCGTCCGCGTGCGAGCAGTCGACGATGAGAACGGAGCCAGTCTTCAAAGCGTGCTAAATTAAAGGGCGCCTCAACGATCGGACGTGGTTCTTTTTCCAGGAGTTCATCTTCGTACGAATCCGACTCAGACTCGGCGGTATCTACCGCCGCGACAAGGTCTTGGCGCGAGTCGGGACGCTCCGCGACTGGCGCGTTGGGGATCAGAAAGTCGTCGCTGGGCGCTGGTTGGGTCAAGGTTTCCGCGAGGGGGTCGAACTGGGATTCTATGTGGAGGTCAGCGCTAGGCGTAACGTCGGGTAAGTCTACGTCTTCTTCCTGGCGCTTGCGTGACGGCGATTGAATCGCCAACGGGTTATATGGATTCTCGTCGAATTCTTCCAGCGCGTCCGGCATTGAATAGCGTGGCGCTTTGATTGCCAACGGATTATGACTTTGGGACGAGTTGTAAGCGTCGGCGACGTGGGAGTTAGCGGTATTGTCGCTGTGAGCGTGGCGATTATCCGCCGGGCTAACGCTCTTGTCCAGGTCGCGGTTGATAAGTAGCGGATTATAAGAACTTCCGCTGAGCGCGTTTCTTATCTGATCCCGAGGCGTCGTATCGAGCAGTCCTTGACCGACGGGAATGTCGAGGGAAAACCGAGTGGCGTCGTGGCGCGTCGGCTCGGCGTCGACGTCAAGACAGGCGTTCTGCTCCTGGAATTGCGCGGGGGACTGGGCGTCGACTTGAACTGCGACGTTGTTCTGCGTCTGGGCGTCGCGCTCTTGCGACAGCAGGTCGTATTCCTCGTCCTCCTCGTCTTCTTCTTCAAAGTCGGCGTCGCTGAGCGCATCGAGGGCGCCGCTGTGATCGTCTTCTTCCTCCTCCTCGACGTCTTCCTCCTCGTCCTGTTGCGTCTGGTCGAGCGCAGCCAGATGCGGGAAGTATGTTGTCATTTCTTCTTCGCTAAGGTTCAAAAAGTCGTCAGATAGCGAGTTTGCGTCTTGCGTCTGGAAGTCGATGATAAACTCGTCCTCGGATAGTCCGAGTTTCGCTATAGCGTCGCAAGCAAATTTCAGCGCCGCCTTGCATGTACTGAGTTTGCTCACGTCAACGAAAAGGTCGGTCGTCTCAACTTTGGGATATCCACCGTAACCATCGGAGTTAAAGCTAATAAGCGAGCCAAGTTTGAGTTGCACATTGGCGTTCGAGATGCTCGGTCCCATGTGCTGAAAGAGCGTGGAGCAGGTTGCGGCGACAAACCTTGACCACGAGTGGGGATCGATCTTTGCCACCGCTCCGTCGTCATAACGCGTAGAGACCGGAAGAATATCGACGTTTTCAAGCGCGTGGAAGACAGTTAGTCGCTTTACCGTCGTACGATACAGATCGTGTCGAGACGATATCTTTATTACGCGCTTTTTTTGGGGACGATTGAGGATCGCTTCGAGCTTTTCAAGTTCCGATAGCTCGTCGCGTTCTTCATATTCAATCACAAGCGGGACGTCAATAGTACGACATTCAAAAAGCGCGCGCATGGCGTCGAAGAGACGTTTCCACGACAGCCCGACGTCGACGGCGTAGCGACCGCCAACGTTTTTAGCGTTTTTCATTTGATAATCTTTGGTAGAAAGAGCGAACCGACGATCCTTCTTTTCAGTTCGACGAATCCAAGGGGAGGCGCTAGACGCAAACTTGTCACAGCAGTCGCTAAAGGCCTGCGGATCGACACGATAGAAACGATGGCAAAACGCCTGGAATAGCTTACTCCAGTCGCTAATATTATTCGTCTCCTCCAAGCCATAGTAAATAAAATACTTAGGGACGCCATAGGTATAGGACTTCTTATCGAAAAGATCCAGCGTCACAACTCCCCGGGACAGTTCATGTTCAAAGTAGGGCGGCATGTACCGATCTTCTAGATCGTCAAGGTTATCCTCGCAATAGTAATCTAAATCCCTTTGTTCATGTAGCTTAGCGAAATTAGTATAATCCTCCAAAAGATTCAACGAAGCTTCGCAATCGTAGATTTC
>JAUNMR010000012.1:0-13088 GCA_030537455.1 Planctomycetia bacterium
ATGAGCACGACCATGAACACGACCACGAGCATGAACATTGTCATGCGCATAGATTCGGTCACGGTCATTCTCACAGCCACGGTCGTACGTTCCAGACGATTCGCGCACTTTTGGAAGCGAGCGAGTTGCCCTTGCGCGTTAAGGAGACGTCGATTCGCGCGTTCGAACTTCTGGCGCAGGCAGAGGCAGAGGTTCACGGTAAACCGATTGACGAGGTTCATTTCCATGAAGTCGGAGCAGTCGACTCGATTGTCGATATGGTCGGTTCGATCCTGGCATTAGACTCCTTGGGAATCGACGGGATCTCTTTGTCTCCTCTTCCCGTAGGCGAGGGGACGTTCAAATGCGCGCATGGTATTTATCCACTTCCAGCGCCGGCGACAGCGGTTCTCATGCGGAATCATAACCTTCCGGTATCCCTTGACGTGGAACGTTGCGAAATGCTCACGCCCACTGCCGCAGCGCTCTTCGCCACGTGGACGCGCGTGGAAATTCCTCGTGGCTCCTCGATTGTAACGACTGTTAACTCCTTTGGCACGCGTGAGATGGCGAATCGTCCCAATCTTTTGCGCGCGACGATTTACGCGACGCCCGAAAGCGTTGCGTCAATGGACTCGCCTTATGAGGAAGAGGAAATCGTTGAACTGCAGTGCAATATCGACGACGCGACCGGCGAGCGTATTTCCACAGTGACTGAAGCTCTTTTTGAATCCGGCGTGCGTGACGCCTGGGTTGAGCCGATTCAGATGAAGAAGGGTCGTCCTGCTGTTAAGCTTTGCACGCTTACGACTTGTGACACGAAAAATCGTGCTTTGGCAATTCTCTTCCAATGCGCTGGCTCTTTTGGCGTTCGCCAGAGCGTTAAGCGTCGTTACGTTCTTGCACGACATTGGCAGAGCGTTCCTACGCGTTTCGGAGAGGTTCGCATTAAGATCGGCGCCGATCAGACTGGCAAGGTTCTTGTTAGCACGCCGGAATTCCAGGATTGTAATGCGTTAGCGCGCGAGCATGGAGTTACATTCGACGAGGTGTATCGCGCGGCGTTGCACGCATATGACGCCTTTGCGCAAAGGTAACTCTCGGCGAGTTTGACATTTCATGGGGTTGACGCGCAGCGCGTCGGCAATTTTTATTTAATAACGCCTTATTCAGAATGGAGTATCGCTATGACGAAGGAACATGACAGCGACGTATCGTCGTACTGTGTCACGCCAGAACATTCCTCGCCTGCGAGCGCCGCGAGGCAGGGATTGTCGATCTTAGTGAACGGCGCGCGTACGCATAACCTGAAGAATGTTTCCGTTGCGATTCCTCAGAATCGTTTAACGGTCTTTGCGGGTCCTAGCGGTAGCGGTAAGAGTTCCTTGGCGTTTGACACTCTTTTTGCAGAGTCTCAACGCCAGTACTTGGAAAGTCTTCCGACCACGTCGCGCTATCTTCTATCCCGGCTGGAACGTCCCGACGTTGACAGCGTAGTGAATCTCATGCCAACGATCGCATTGGAACAGCGTCAGAGCGAGCCTAACGCGCGTAGCACGGTGGCGTCGATAACCGAGACGTATGACCTTCTGCGTCTTCTTTTTGCTCGCCTTGGCGTGGCGCATTGCTATCAGTGCGGTCGTGCGATCCAACGCCAGACTCTGGAACAGATCGCGCAGTCAATTCTTCGCTTGCCCGAGGGCACGCGTTTTATGATTATGGCGCCCCTTCCACGTACGTCTCATGGCGATCAGAGCGACGTGATTCGTCGTCTCTACCGCACGATGTATACACGCGCGCGCGTGGACGGTAAGCTTGTGGAACTAACGCCAGATTTTCATCTGGAAGCAGATCGTCCACATCAGATCGAACCGATAATCGACCGTCTGACCATTCGCGAGGGGCTTGAGCCTCGTCTGATGGAGGCGCTGAATTCCGCGGTGGAAGTGAGCGGTGGTTTGATCAACTGCCTTCACGAGTTGCCACGTGAGAATCAGGATCTCGAAGACAAACGTACGCGCTGGGCGGACATGCTCTTTAGCGTGAGTTATTCCTGTCATAAATGCAACGTACATTACGCGGAACTGGAACCGCGAACCTTTAGTTATCAAAGTCCTTACGGGGCTTGTCCTCATTGTAAGGGCGCGGGTAAGATCGACGCGTTTGTTCCAGAACTTCTTATCGGCGACGCTTCTAAAACCATTGGCGACGGCGCATTAGCGATTACCAAAGGTCTTCTCACCGGAACTCAAAACAAATTGACCTCTCTTCTGAAGAGTTTTGCCACCCTTCGACCGGAGGCGTATGCCACTGCGGTAGAGAAGTGGAGCGAGGAAGATTATCGCTTCTTCATGTACGGGGCACAGAAGGACGCCGAGGAAGATTCGTACGATTTTGACGAAGAGTCGACGACTGACCAGGACGAGGACGATTCGGCGTTGGAAACCGTGACAACGTCGTGCTTTAGCGGTCTGATCCCGTTGCTTGATAACGCCTTGCTTAAGACTAAAAGTACTCGCGAGAGCGAGTTTCTTGAGTCTTTCCACCGTTTGACCCTTTGTCAGGTATGCCACGGGGCGCGTATTCGTCGTGAGGCGCGTTCGGTTACCGTGGGGGGCGAACATATTCAAGACGTTTGCGCAATGACGGTCGATCAGGCTGCGACTTGGTTCTCGGGTCTTAGTTTTAACGAATATCAAAGTAAAATCGCTAAACCTATCCTAGATCGCATTTTGGCAACGCTTGTCACTATGTCCGAATTGCGCTTGGGGTATTTGACGCTCGATCGTGAAGCTTCAACTCTCAGTTGTGGCGAACTTCAGCGTTGTCGTCTTGCCAATGCGCTAAGTAATAAACTTTCCGGCGTATGCTATGTTCTCGACGAGCCTTCGACCGGACTTCATCCTCGTGATACGGAAGCGTTGATCCGTTCGATCGAAACCCTGCGTCGTTACGGCAATACGGTTGTACTCGTGGATCATGACGAGGAGCTTGTTCGCCTAGCGGATTATATCGTCGACCTTGGACCAGGCGCCGGGGTTCATGGCGGCGAGATACTCGCACAAGGATCTCCCAGTGAATTGTCGTCGAATCCGACGTCGACGACGGGTCGTTATTTGAGCGGAGAACTTGGCATTGCCATACCGAAGAAACGTCGTAAGTTCATTAAGACGCGCACTTTGGTTATGGAGGGCGCGAACGCTCATAACCTTAAAGACGTAACGTTGACGATTCCCCTTGGTCTTTTCGTGTGCGTCACGGGGGTTAGCGGTTCCGGTAAGAGTACTCTAATCCTCGAAACGCTTGTTCCCGCATTGAAACGTCGACGTCATAGCTCAGACACATTTGAGGAACCGTCTCAAGATCGGAATTACACAAGTCTTCGCGGAGCAGTCGGCGTTGATAAAGTAATCGTGGCGTCTCAAGAGCCGATCGGTCGTACTCCACGCGCGACGCCGGCGACCTATTCTGGTCTTTATGACGAGATCCGTAAACTCTTTAGTCAAACGACCGACGCGCGAGTTCAAGGGTATAAATCAAGTCGTTTTAGCTTTAACGTGGCAGAGGGACGTTGCGAGGCTTGCCAGGGCGTTGGTTATCATCGAATCGAGACGTCGATTCTTCCCGATATATACGCGGTGTGTCCGATGTGCGAGGGCAAACGTTTCAACGCGAAAACTCTCGAGGTTCACTATAAGGGCAAATCGATCGCTGACGTTCTTGACATGTCGTTCGAGTCAGCGGCGACGTTCTTTGAGAATATACCGTCTATGTCGCGTATTCTCAATAGTTTTATAGAGGTAGGTCTGGGTTATCTCACGCTTGGTCAGCCCTCCACGACTCTCTCCGGCGGCGAAGCGCAACGTGTTAAGCTCGCGACGGAACTTGCACGCGTAGAAACGGGCAAGACACTCTATGTGCTTGACGAACCGACGATAGGTCTTCATCCGAGCGATATGGAGAAGTTGCTTGCGATTCTGAACCGTCTGGTCGACAGTGGCAATACAGTGGTGACGATCGAGCATTCTCTCGAGGTCATGAAGAGCGCCGACTGGATCATCGACCTTGGTCCGGAAGGGGGCGAGAAGGGCGGTTATATTCTCGCGTGCGGTTCGCCCGAGGAAATCGCCTCGCTTTCGGATAACGAGACAGGGCGGTTTTTGCGTAACGCGTTAAAATAGCGCGCTGAAACTTGAATTTTCGAGTATCCCACGAGAGTGATTCTCATGTCGAAGGAAATGGAACGAGTTTTGATCCCCGAATGGCTTCATGCGCGTCGTCAAGTTTTACGCGGCTGTTGCTATAGCGCGCTCGCTTGCGCATGTGGCGCTTTTGGCGCGCACGGTTATGCGTCTTCTTTGGATTTATCGGAGCCGTCGAGCGCTAAGCAACAGCCTGAGGCGCCGTCGTATAGCTTTAAGTTGGCGTCTAAGATCGAACGTGGAACCGACTGTTATACACAAGGTCTTCTTTTCGAACCGGGCGCGGAGGGTTCCGCCGGGTTACTTTATGAATCGGGCGGACGTTACGGTCTGTCGGTGCTTCGTAAATACGACGCTCAAAGCGGTAAGATCGATAAGCAGATCAAAATCTCCAGTGTTTATTTTGCCGAAGGTCTGGCGGCGGTTGAAGATAGACTCTATCTTCTGACGTGGCGTGAACGTACTTGTCTGGTTTATGACAAGGAAACCTTTAAGAAAGTCGACGAATTTCGTTATCATGGCGAAGGTTGGGGGCTTGCTTATGACGGGACTTATCTTGCGATGAGCGACGGTACTAATACGATCCGTTTCCTTGATCCTAAGACGTTCCGTCAGAAACGTTCTATTAGCGTTCATTTTATCAATTCCTCCGGACGTCGACAGCCAATTAACTACCTAAACGAGCTCGAGTTTGTTAATGGCGAGCTTTGGGCGAATGTGTATCAGCAGGATTACGTCGTTCGTATTGACCCCGAGACAGGCGCTATGCTGGGTGAAGCGTTGAACTTTTCGACCCTCGTTCCGAAAGACTTGCAGAATCACCCTGAATACGTCTTGAACGGTCTAGCGTACGACGCGACTACCCAACGTCTCTTCATCACAGGCAAATGTTGGCCGGTGATCTATGTTCTTAACACGACAGTTAAGGACGTCGCGACAGAATAAGCTCCACTCATCCGTTTGAAGTTTATGCGCACAGTAAACTTGCGCTGTTATTCAACGTTCTATCGTCTTTGCGACTTGGCGTAACTATAGGAAACATAGGCGGTTAAAATGGATTCAGATCAGGCGTTTACCTACTTGCCGATCATTTATACGTGCTTTGTCGCTATTCTTGGCGCGTGCTTTGGCAGCTTTCTCAACGTGGTGATCTGGCGTGTTCCGGAGAAGATGAATCTTTCTTATCCTCCTTCTCACTGTCCGAAATGCAACGCGCCGATTCGTGCGTATGACAATATTCCAATCGTAAGTTGGCTTCTTTTACGCGGTAAGTGCCGCAGTTGTCATGCTTCTATTAGCGTTCGTTACCCACTGGTTGAGACGTTTAGCTTTCTTTGCGCGCTGATTGTAGCGTTAGCAGTGATTTGTTTCGGCTGGAACGGCTCGTCTTACAGCGCGCTGGCTTGGGACGGCTATTCTGACTTTGTGACGACCTGGTCGTTGTCAGTCTCTCATGATCCTTTGGGAATCAATCGTTCTTATGTAGAGTCCCAGCATTTGCGTCTTTTGGCGCAATCCGTTGGTTTATCGCTGACGTACATGGCGCTCCTAGACGCTGTTCTCATGCTCGGTTTTGTTCTTTACGATAAGAATCGCGTGCCCGGCGCTCTTTTGATCACGAGCGTAGTGATTCTGCTTGCGTCTTTTCTTTATGTTCTTTATTTGAACAACTTTTCGTTGAATCGTTTGACGAAGTTACTGGCGCTTAGTTTGCTCTCGGGTTGCGCTGTTCCAGCGCTGTTTTATCGCACGACGCCACGCGCTATTTTTTTGACGAAGTTAACGCTTGGAGCATTGGTCGGCGTGCTTTTGGGGGCATTTACGTCGTTTCCTATCCTCTTGGCGTGTGAGCTTTTAGCTCGCGTTTTTCAACGAAAGGTTCACAAGAATCTCTATGGCGTAACGGTGGCGTTATTGTCACTTGCGACGCTTGTGATAGTTACTTTTGAGTATGTATTGCAGCGCAATTTTGCTCCGGTGTTTTTGTCTGCGTACGGTAGTTAATATTAAAATAGGTTCGCCTAAGATTAGACGAACCTATTTCACTAATTACATTTGCGATTGCTCGTATCTTTCAACGGAGACATTTGACGCGTCGTTTTTCTTCTGCGTACCCAGTCGTGTTCGCGCGATTATTCTTGGCTGTTGGGGTCAGCGAGAGAATTATCGTCGTTTTCCTCAGTTTGCACCGGCTTTGCATCCTCATCGTTTTCAGGGTTTTCAGCGTTTTCAGCAGGCTTGTCGTCTGCGTCTTTCGTATCAATGACGGCGTCTTCGGAAGGCAGAATGAGTCCGGGTCTTACGACTCTGAGACCGCGTTGGGGCAGGTTGAGGTCAAGTTCGTTGAGCGTAGCGGGTCGCTCTTGGATTTCGACGTCAAGCGTCACGGGTTTGCCCTTGCGAAAGACCTCGACTTTAACCTTTTTGGCGCCGATTTTTTCGATCGTTTCGGAGGTCTGCGCCGGGTTGGTAATGACGACGTCGTTGATTTTGTGGAGAACGTCGTATCTCTTAATTCCCGCCTTTGCGGCAGGGGAGTTCGGCATAACGTACTGAACCCAGACGCCTTGCTCTTGTTCCATTGGTAGATGATTGAGCACAATCTCCGGGATCGGTTCGATTGTTAATCCAATCCAATACTTGTATTTTTTCAGTTGCGCCTGGTTGGGCGCGTTCTGTGGCGTCGGCGCTTGACCGGGTTGCAATCCGTTTCTTTCGTTGGCAATCTGACGTCTTAGCGCTTCGATTTGCGCTTGGAAATGTTCGTGCTGTTGGCGCATTTCCTGCTCCATCTGCCTCATAACGTCAAATGGGGAGCCGTTAGCGCCGTTCCAGTTAAAGAGGTCGTCGTCAGCGCCGAATCGAAGGATGTGTCCAGGCGCGACCATGCCGTTTGGCAGTTGGATGGTTGCGTTGTCGTTTTGATTGATATCGTTTGGGTCGACCTCTTTCTCTTCTTCCTCCACGAGCTCGCCGTTGACCCATGTCTTTTTGGTCTGTATTGTTTTGCCGTCGGGGGTCTGCTTGTTTTCAATGACCACGGAGTAGGATTGCGCTCCTTGCGGCGCGTTGAATGTAAACGTCGAAGAAGCTTGACCTTGTTCGTCTTCTTCCTGGTCGTCGAGCTGGCTGACAACTTTGGGAATCGGATTGGCTTGCTTGAGCGTGGTGGTTTGCGCGAAGGCGTATGAAGAAGCGACCGCAGCGGTACCGAGTAGTATGAAGGAAATTCTCTTGAGTGCTTTTTTTGTCATAGCGTCTATCCTTATCTTGTAGCGCATTTTCAGCGCGCGTTTTGTTTGTTTGAGGACTCAGTCAGCGTAATAAAGTCCTAGGTATTTTGGTTTGCGTCGTTTGGAACAATGCGGAATTGACGTTTACCAGATCTGTGCGTTTGGATCGACTTGAACGTCGTAAGCGTCAATTGGTAGAATGAGAGTTCTTCCGTCTTCCATAGGAAAAGCGTATAGTTCTCTTCGTGCGTTGACCTGTCCTTGTACGTTTTTGAGCTGTTCCCAATTTTCCTGGGGCAATGCGTCAGCGACTTGTCGCAGTTGGCTTGCCTTGAGATCATTTGACTCATAGCATGGGATTGAAACGTTTGTAAGACCCAGTTGCGGGTTGTTTAACGTGACCGTTTTTACGGGCGAGAGTTTTTTTTCGCTTGGTAAGGTCGGGGTAGGAGCGACTTTTGCGGCGAATGTTCCGGCGTTTTGAGGTTCAGCGTTCAAGGCTAAGTCAGCCATGACCCAATCGTCGTTTATCGGTCGTGATAACATAGGGGCGTTCACTAACGGTTCAGCGCTCATATCCTCCATTTGCTCAGGCGGAGCGCTGAGGTAGCCTAGACTTGCCGCCAGCTCGTGCGAGTCAGCGTCTGTGAAAGCTTCGTGGTCGACCGTATGTTGCACGTCGCTATCAAGGTTGACATTCTCTTGAAGCGCTAATTGTGAATCAGCCGGTTTAATGTCTTGGTGTTGGAACCGTGCGACACAGACCGCGCCTAGCATAATTCCAGCGGCGATTGCGGCTAGGGTTTTCATTCGTTTGAGACTAGCGGCGTCGCGCTTTTTTTTATCGTTTCTAGCGCCTACTTGCTCCTTCACGGTCGAAGCGTCTTGCGCGAGAGTGTTGATATCGGTAGCAAGAGGAGGAGCGATATTGTTTTTTTGCGGTTTTAACGCGTCGCGCAACGCTTGCGCCTCCAGGAAGGATAGCGCGCAAAATCTCCATCCGTCGAGAGTTTCGTCGAGTCTTAGGAGTAGGTCTTGTCGCTCTTGCTCCGAGAGCTCGTCGTCGACCAGACGCTCGATGAGGATTTCATCGTTTTCGCTCAGTTCGGTCATGACGTTTGGATTGAGGTCGGTCATTTTAGTCTTTCGAATCAAAGAACACCAAAGGTCGAGTGTTATATCATCTAGCGTTGTGGGTTATTCGTCTTGTCGAGCAAGGGAAGCGAGTGAATGTTTCAATCGTACCCTGGCTCGGTGTAACTTCGATTGCACGGCGGAGACGGTAAGTCCAAGCTTTTCAGCGATTTCTTGATAACTCATGTCGTCGTGGTACTTTAAACGGAGCATCGTTTGTTCCTCTTGTGGCAGCTTCATGACGGCATTTTGAACGATTTCCTTTCTTTCGGTCTGTATTAACCAATTGAGTGGATCCTGCATAGTGTGATCCGCTTCGCTAAATTGCTCAGACTCTTGAAATTTTTTTAAGAGCTGTCTTTTGCGTCCCAGCGTTCTGCAGTACAACGCGGACTGTATGATAGTGATTTTATAGAGCCATGAACCAAGTTTTTTCGGGTCTTTTAGGGGCGCTGTTTGTTTAATGACCGCGAGCGCAACGTTTTGAAAGACCTCGTCGACCGGTTCGCGCTCTCCAACCCTCAGGGCAATAGTGGAGCGAATCCATGGCTCGTTGTCGCGTAGCGCACGACTCCAATCGATTGAACCGTCGGCTTTTAGATAGTTCGTCGCGTCGGAAGGATCAAACAAGTCGTTTGGTCTTTCATTGAGGACGTTACGACCGTGATTCGTCTTTGTGTCGTTGGGGTCTTGTATGTCTTGTGACGTCGTGTTCATAATCGCATCTCGTTCAACGCGGTTTCCTGCGTCAATCGTATTAGTAGTTGCCCAAAGTACGTATTGTCTTGCATAAAATTTGCATCTTTTTTAAAAAATAGTCAACGCTTTGTCGCATCAATGCGCCTGTGATTGTTTGCAAAGTGGACGCCACTTGGCGACGAGGACGTCATGAGTGATAAAAAAGTAGCGGCTTTCTTGTTTTATCTTTGAAATCGATTAGAATTGTGCAGACGTATTGTCGAACGTCGCATTGTGACAGCGCGCTCGATTCCGTATCATTCCAAGGAGGACTACTCAGTTGGAGATACGTTATGTGAAACGCATGACTATGCGCTTAGACCTGACGGTTGCTCGGATAGACGAAGCGGAACTTCCTTCTGAATTTTTCTGGACAAGCTGGAAACCACGTGACTATTCCTATCATGCCCAGATTCTTCATGAGTCGTTCCGCAACGATATCGACGGGGCTATCTTTCCGACGTATGGTCAGTACGAGGCTTGCTCTCACCTGATCGAGGCGTCGGCGTCGCATTATGTCAGTCAGGGGACGTGGCTGATCGGAACGACGCGTGAAGCGACGCAAAGCGAACGCGCGAGTTTGCGCATAGGTCGTCCGGTCTGTTACGTCGCCGGAATCCAAAGCGTCGACCTTAAAGAGCGTCGAGCCGAGATTCAAAATGTGAGCGTTCATCCATTGTATCGACGCAGAGGCTTGGGTCGTGCTTTGGTTTTGCGCGCATTATTTGGTTTACAGCGTCGTGGTTTTCGGTCAGTTAGCCTTGAGGCGACGGCGTTAAATCACTCAGCGGTTCGTCTTTATACGTCTTTGGGCTTTTTACCCGAGACAATAAGATACAAAGAGATTTTTTTCGACGTATCGTCAAACCGTGGTTAAACGACGTCAGATATTCAGTGTTTCCCATGACCGCGAGGTCTTGAGCATATATTATTTTAAGGCGCAAACAACGTGGACAGACACAATCGGATTCATAAACTATCTAACGGTATAACGCTCCTATTTGAGGAAACGCCTTGGAGCGAGACGTTTGCGGCTTATATAGCGGTTCCCAGCGGTAAGAACTATGAGCGCGATGACAAACTCGGTCTTGCAACTGTGACGTGTGAAATGACGAATCGCGGAGCCGGACCGTATAACAACCGTAGCTTTTTGGAAGAGTTCGAGAATTTGGGTCTTGATTCCTCAGAGATTGCCTCTCTTGAATCCGCCCTTTTTGGTTCGACCGGCCTTTTGGAGAATTGGGAACGCGCGCTTGAGCTCTTGGCGCTACAGATTCTGTCTCCACGGTTTGACGAGGTCGAACTAGAAGACTGTAAACAGGTGTATTGCCAGGAGTTGGCAGGTATTCAAGACGACCCTCGCGCAATGACGACTTGTGCAATCGCGGAGTTGACATTGCCTCGACCGTGGGGACGTTCCCCTCTGGGTATCGAGAAGCTCGTTGAGAATATAACGATCGATGAAGTTCGCGCGTTTTATTCTCAATATTATCGTCCGAATGGCACGGTCATCGCACTGGCTGGTCGGATCGACTGGTCTGCGGCAATATCGAAGGTAGAAGAGCTCTTTGGCAGTTGGCAGCCAGTCGAAGTTTCTCCTTGGACGTCAACTCCCAGCGTTGAGTCGTGGCGCTTTATCGAGCGTGACATTTCTCAAACACACTTCCGTCTTGGTTACTTAGCCCCTACTTTGGGCGATCCAGATTTTGAACGTTCCAATGCGGCGATCTGCGTTCTTAGCTCTGGCATGAGTTCTCGTCTTTTTACCGAGGTACGTGAGAAACGTGGTCTTTGCTACCAGGTATCAGCGTCGTCGTATTCCTTCGAAAATTTAGGCGCTGTCTTCTGCTACTGTGGCTCTAGTTCCGATCGCGCTCAGGAGGCGCTTGACGTTATTGTAGAGGAGTTCGATAAGCTTCGCGTGACTTCGATTCAGCCCGAGGAGTTGGACCGCGTTAAGATTGGGATGAAAAGCGAAGTCGTTATGCAACGCGAATCGCCGATTCGTCGTGTTGCGAGTATGATTAGTGATTGGAAGATTCTTAATCGTATTCGCACTCTCGAGGAGACTCTTGAACAGATCAATTCAGTCACTTGCAAGGCGATAGACGACTATTACTCCTCTCGTCCTTTACAGAAGTTTAACGTTGTGACTCTCGGGAAATCGCCCCTTGAATTTCCCGAGGATCGACTTGCGTAAGACCTTATTCTTTCTGTTCTTTTGGGCGTATATTTTTGACAAAAAGCGTCTTCTACCCCTTGCAGAACAGAGTTAGGCGCTTATAATATGCGACGACTGGGGTCGTAGCTCAACGGTTAGAGCAGGGGACTCATAATCCCTTGGTTAGAGGTTCGAATCCTCTCGACCCTGTTATACCTCGAACGGCGACGTTTGAGGTTTTTTTATTTTCATCTCCCCAGAGCGCTGTAACTTTAGCCGAAGTTTATATAATTCAAGAATCTCACGCCTTTTGACGATAATGCAGATTAAGAGGTTTTTGCTCTTGTTTATTGCGGACAACTAGCGCGTCTGTTTTGGCGTGCGGAATTAACAGAGGTTCTTTTATGATTGAGTATCGAGGTCGTCACACTGGTAGCAATGTCGGGCGTCTCCCGATTCTTTGTCTTTTCCGTAATCTTGGCAAGTCCACTTTTATTCTTTCCCTTGTCGCGAGTGGTTTTGTGTGTAGCGCGGCCTTTGCGACCGAGCCTTCAGTAGCGTCAGGAAGTCAGTCTAATTCTGGTTCTACTCTCGATTCGGTTTCCGCGAATGGGCGCATAGGCGGCTATCGTTATGACGGCACGCTTCATGCGACGCCGACTCAAAATTCACGGTTTTCTAGCTCCGCGCGTTATGGCGATACCGGTAATGTGACGGGACTTTCCGCACAAAGCTCCGGTTCTCGTTTCAATGGCAGCGGAACGGGCACGCGTTTTCAATCAAAAATCGACTACAGCCTCCTTCAGTATCGCAATGAATTGAATCGATTGCGCCAGAGCGAAGGCGATGCGCCCGATATGGTCGGGAACGACCGCCCGCGTATGGTTGTGGCGACCCCTCCGCCTCGTACTCCTTATGCCACAGAACGTCGCGCGAGGTATGGTTTAACCCCTGAACAAGTTCAGGCTCAACGCGTAGCGAACGCCGCGTTACAGAACCAAGACGGCATTGCTTCTGCCGTGAATCCCGCTCCTTCGCCGACGGTTCCTGCGCCTCAAGTGATCGGCTCTCCCCGCGGCGTCTGGATGCGCGGTTCCGCTGGACTTGGCACTTCTATTTACTCGTACGGCTTTGACGGCTCGCCTACTGGCGTCGACGGTCTGTTCCAGTATGCGCCTTCTAATATCAACCAGGCTTACCCTCCATACGATCCCGGCTATTCGGAGTACCCCGATTACGTCCCCAACGGCTTGCACCAAAGTCAACTGGGCGGCGGCTCTCTGACAATCGGTTCCCCAGAAACCGCCTCCGCCGTCGCTTTCCCACCGGTATCAGATCCCGCTCAGGTTCAGCGCGCCTTTGTAGAGTACCTAGAAGCGCAACTGCTACGTAGTCCGGAGGTTAATCCGCTATCGCCAATTCAAGTCAGTTTTCAGGACGGAGTCGCGACGATCCGTGGCGTCGTTCCTACGCCCAGCGCACGTCTGACCGCCGGACGCATTCTCCTGACCGATCCTCGCGTCAGTAAAGTGAATAACCTTTTGACCTATGTTCGTCCCGACGACGCTAGCGCTACAGCGCCAGGCGCGACGTCTTCTGTGAATAATTTGCAGTCTAGTCAAACGCCTCAAACGCCTCAAA
>JAUNMR010000012.1:13126-103044 GCA_030537455.1 Planctomycetia bacterium
TCTGCATTAATGATCTGCGAATTTCCGTCCCCCATGCTGAACCTCGTACGGAGGCGGTGAGCGTCGAATTTGCGATAAAAGGTATAAATTTTATCCTTTTTAGTATTATTACGGTTGTTTCGGTTTGGATTTGACGATAAGAGCGAAGAAAGTCGACCTTTAGTCGGTCGGCGTGAGATAATTTAGGCATTTTCGCGAGTCTTAGCGATATTATGCATGAAGAACCAGACAACGATACCCGGACGACGTCAGAGTCCATGGTAGAATCAACGAAGCCGGTCGTGAGTCTTGACCGTGTCGAGACCTCGCGTTCGTTTCTTCACATATTGACGGAGCCGATCGTCACGCGTGTTTTACTTCTGAGCGTGACAATCGTCTTTATGACGCTGTTTCTACTTTTCCCTTTGGCGAGCGTATTCTACGAGGCTTTAGCCGACGGCGTGAAGGCTTTTTCCCAAGCTCTCAGTAATAAAGACACTCTCAATGCGTGCAAGATGACGCTGATCGCCACTGGCATTGCGACGCCCTTGAACGTCGTTTTCGGTCTGATAGCGTCTTGGTGCATAGGTAAGTTTCAGTTCTGGGGCAAAGGGTTTCTGGTCTCTCTGATCGATATTCCCTTTGCGATTTCGCCGATTATCGCCGGCTTGCTCTTTGTCTTTCTCTTCGGCGCTGGCACGTCGCTTGGCAAGTGGCTCTTGGGTCATCACATTAAGATCCTATACGCTACGCCGAGTATCGTTATGGCGACGGTATTTGTGACTTTTCCCTTTGTTGTTCGTGAACTGATTCCTGTGATGGAGTCTCAAGGGGACGAAGAAGAGCAGGCGGCACGTGTGCTTGGCGCAAGCGGATGGCAGATTTTCTGGCGTGTGACGCTTCCCAATATTAAGTGGGCATTGCTTTATGGTATTATTCTTTGCAACGCACGCGCTATTGGAGAGTTTGGCGCGGCGGTCGTTGTTTCGCGTAATAGCGTGAAGACCAATACATTGCCTCTTCATATTAACGCGTTGTATCAGAGCTACGGCGATGGCTCGGCGCCCTTTGCTGTAGCGACGCTCCTGGCCGCCATTGCAATTGTAACGCTGATTATCAAGACCATTCTCGAGTTGAAGATCCGTTCGACTCAGACGAAGGATTAGATCGCGAGCGCTAACGAACGGAACACCGCGTGTTCCTTGTTCATTAGCGAATTTTCCCCGGCGCGTCGTCTTTTGGCTGATCGCGTCGTTAGTAGGTAGAAGCATGGGAATCGAAGTACGTAATATTTCGAAGTCGTTCGGTAACTTCAAAGCTCTAAACAACGTTAATATAGAGATCAATTCCGGTGAACTTGTCGCGTTACTTGGTCCTAGTGGCTCCGGTAAAACGACGTTGCTACGTATCATCTCGGGTCTTGAGAAGGCGGACGAGACGGGCGGCACGGTTCTATTTGACGGTCAGAGCGTCGATAAACGCAAGGTGAGCGAACGTGGCGTCGGATTTGTCTTCCAGCATTACGCACTGTTTCGACACATGACCGTCTACGATAATATCGCCTTCGGTTTGACGGTTAAGCCTCGTAGTAGTCGTCCGAGCAAGGAGCAGATTAGGTCGGAAGTGAATGCTCTGCTTCATATGATTCAACTTGACAGCTATGCGGATCGTTATCCTTCTCAACTCTCCGGCGGTCAGCGTCAACGAGTAGCTCTTGCTCGCGCGCTTGCCGTTAAGCCGAAAGCGCTGCTTCTCGACGAGCCTTTCGGGGCTCTTGACGCTAAGGTTCGCGTGGAATTACGCGCGTGGCTTCGTCGCCTACATGACGAAATCCATCTCACGAGCGTCTTTGTGACACACGACCAGGACGAAGCGCTTGAGCTTGCCGATCGTGTTGCGGTTATGAACCGCGGTCAGATCGAACAGATCGGTACTCCAGACGAGGTTTTTCATCATCCCCAGACGCCCTTTGTCATGAACTTCCTCGGTCAAGTGAATCAGTTCCGCGGTCGTATGGAAAGCGGTCGCGTCTGGATCGGTCAGTATGGCGGTCAGCCTTCGGAAGAATCGACGCCTCAAGGTCGTTCCACGTCGTCGAGTATTGTCTCGTCAAGTTCCGACCGGATTTCTGCGACAATCTATGTTCGTCCGCACGACTTTGATATTACACGTACGCCCCAGACCGGTAAGTTGTCCTTGCCAGCGACGGTCACGAAAGTACGCTCTGCCGGTAATGTCGTTCATATCGATATGGTGACCGATACCGGCGAGGCTCTTATGGCGGAAATCACACACCAAGAGCGCGCAGCGCTCGGTATGGAGCCGGGCGATCAGTTCTATATGACGCCTCGTAACCTTCGTATCTTTTCCGACAAGGAGGAAGATTCAGAGGCGTCGCAGGTCGCTTCGCGCTAAATTGACTCTTCCGCATGTGAAGGAACGTAGCGGTTACAAATAAGTCATGGACGAACGTTTGCCAACTCACAATGCGTCCTTTGCCGTTGTAGAGTAGAAAGGTTGCGTTATGGCATATTGTACTTGGGGTCTTGACGAGTCTAGTCTTCATTACCACGACGAAGAGTGGGGCGTTCCAATTCACGACGACAATTTACAGTTTGAGTATCTCCTTCTGGCAGTTATGCAGTGCGGTCTGAACTGGAAAATGGTACTCAAGAAGTACGAGATTCTTAGCGAGTGTTTTGCAAACTTCGATTTTGAGAGAATCGCGAGTTTCGATGAATTCGACGTGGAACGTATCTTGAACACAACCGGTATGATACGCTCTCGTCGTAAGATCGAGGCTATTATTAATAACGCACGCGCTTTTATTCAGATCCGTGAGAAATACGGCAGTTTTAGCAAATGGCTTTGGTCTTTTAGCGACGGTAAATCGATCAGCTATATCGGTCACGAGAAGGGGCTGATCCCGATGAGTAACGGTTTATCCGAGCGTATCACAAAGGCGATGAAGAAAGAAGGTTTCAAGTTCGTCGGGTCGATTATGATCTATTCTCACCTTCAGGGTTGCGGAATAATTAACGACCATGGCGACGATTGTCACCGTTATCATGAGCTCATGTCGCAATATCCCTCTGTTCGTTTGCCTTGCGAACATGAGAAATTCTCTCGTTAGTTTTTCGCTTCTGTCCTTAAACATAGATATAAAAATGACGCCGCTTGAAGTTAGTTTTTCAAGCGACGTCCGCGTTTTAATTAGTTAGATTCGATATGTTCGAATTCAAGTCATGAAATCGAATCATTTCTTAATTCTGAAGGGCGTGGCGGGCAAACCGTCTTTGGAGTAGAGGTTCGGCTTGTCGGGAAACATTTGCCAAGCGTACCGTACGGCGGTGATTTCATCAATCCCGTCGGCGGAGACTTCGACCTTGTTTTTGTCGACGATCTTAGCTTTTGCCCAGACGTATTTGCCATCGGTTCCAGCAACGGCGAAAGTGTTGAGCTGAGCGTCGGGAGTTTCTTCCACGACGCGTTCGTTGAGTTGAGCAACGGTCAGACCAGCGCCAACGTGATTGAAGACAACAGTAGCCTTAGCGCCTTCAAAGTCGATCTTTTCGACCATCGGCGAGCAGCATTCAACGTCCTTGTTGAAGATTTGAGCCAAAGCCCAGAGCGCGAGACGGTTGCCGACGATAAACTTGTTGGTGGGGTGGATGTCGTCGACTTCTCCAGCGTCAATAATGACCGCTTGACCGGTATTGGCGACTTCCAAGCACATGGTTTGCCCATTACGCAGATAAGGCCAATCTCCAGTGTCGTTCGGATCGTCTTTAATGGCGGTGAAGGGAGCGAGTTGAACCCAGTAGAATGGGAAATCGCCATTGTTGAAGATCTTGCGCCATTCTCGAATCATCGCCTTTTGCTTGTAGTAGTAGAACTCTTTTTCACCCGCGTTGGTGCATCCTTGGTACCAGATGGCGCCACGGAACATGTAGTTTTTCCAGGGTGAGAGCATTGCGTAATACATCCCGCCCGGTTTGTCGTAGTCTTTCATTTCCGGACGCATGCCGATGATTTGCTTGCCAAAATCAACGGTTTCGGGGACTTGGTTCCAACCGTCGTCAGGAATCCAGCTGTTGATATTGGAACCGCCCCAGTTGGAATCAATCAGCCCAACCGGAACGTTGAGTTCCTCGTGCAGTCTCACGGCGAAATGGAAGCCCGCGGCGGTGCAGTCCTTTTGGACGCCGTCTTTACATACACGCCAGCCGGGAGAATCGAAGTCGAATTGATCTTCGGTCTTAATGGCGTGAACCGGACGATTGAACCGGATATAGCTATAATCGCCGTTGATTTCTTCGGGCGTGCAGGCGAGTCTGGGTTCGTCAGTTCCCTTAAGTTTCTGTCCCCAGGAGTTCAGCGGCATTTCCATATTGGATTGACCGCTACAGATCCATACTTCCCCGACGAGAATGTTGGAGAAGGTCAGGGTGTTTTTGCCCTTAATGACGAGGTCTTTTCCTTCAAAGGACGCGGGACACGCTGGCAGTTCAACTTTCCAGTTTCCCTGTTTGCACGCGGTCGTAGTCGCAGAGGTATTGTTGAATTCGACGGTGACTTCTTCGTCGGCGTCGGCTTTTCCCCAGACGACGATCGGCTTGTCTCTCTGGAAGACAGCGTTGTCCGTAAAGCACTTAGAGACCGTGACGTCAGCCATGGCCGCGGTGGTCATAGCACATGCGGCACATGTGAGCACGAAAGTGGCGAAAAATTTCTTTTTCATTCGATTGCCCTTACGTAGATTAAGTAAGTAAATCCAGGCGCATGAATAGCGTCCATCGCGCCGTGAAGACCTCAACGAACTCTAGTACGACACGAAGTTATTGTTCGCTTGGCATTTCGGTTTCGTTGAGATTGTTAATAATAAAGTCTTGTAGTATCGTACTTTTGTGAGCGAGTTGTAACGCTTTTTGTTTTATATATTTCTGGTCGTCGACACACTGCCGTAGTTTTGCACGCCTCTTGATTTCCAGAACGATGTATGGCGTTTCGTGATCGAAATAATCTCTAAACCACGCAATTGTAGGCAGTTGTACACCATCCCACCATTGTGGAGCAACAACTCCGGCATTGACGTTTAGCGCGACTGTCACCGCGTTATAGAGTTTGTCTAGTAGCGTTTGGTCGTCAGCGCTTGAGGCGTCTTTTACCAGTTGCGCCACGATTCCAGAGAGCATCGTCTCGAATTTCAATAGAAATGGCCAGTAGTTCTGGTCGTATTCCTTTTGTGACAAAAACTCTAAAAACATTTTCCGTCCTATGTTCAACAGTGTAGTATTAACTACCTTCGCATAGTATATCTGGGTTAAGAGGTCGTTTCAAGTGAAAAATCGAAAATCGTTAAAATCCGAATCTCCGTGATAATTTAGTATTCTAGTCTGGCGCTTCTTGTTATTTGCCATTAGTTACATTCGTCGGTGAAGTTAAAAAGATTCCTGACGTAACGTTCGGGCGGTTGACGTGGTTTTTTGAGGTTCTATAATGAAATGAATTTTAGACCGAATCCTTTCGACGCCTAAGTCGCGCGTACACCCACGCCAACTTGCGTCGCTACACGTGAACGCAGTAGTTTCGTGAGTTGGCGTCAATCGTAATGTGCAGAGCGACTTTGGAGTCGGAGTCCTGTGAATATCGCTTATCGAAGGAGACGCAACGATGCCACGTCGCGACGACGTAAAGAAAGTTCTTATCATCGGTTCTGGTCCGATTGTCATTGGTCAAGCGTGTGAGTTCGATTATTCAGGCACACAAGCTTGTAAGGCGTTGCGAGAGCTTGGCTATAAGATCGTTCTTGTGAACTCCAATCCCGCAACGATTATGACCGACACGGTTATGGCGGACGCGACGTATATCGAACCGCTGACGGTTCCCTCGCTTGAGCGTATTATCGAGAAGGAACGCCCCGACGCGCTGTTGCCTAACCTTGGCGGTCAGTCGGCTCTGAACCTTGCAACGGCTCTCGCGGAGGCAGGCGTTCTTAAGAAGTATGGAGTGAACGTGATCGGCGTTCAACTCGACGCAATTGAGCGCGGCGAAGATCGTCAAGAGTTCAAAAATACTATGGCAGAGCTTGGTATCGAGACTCCTCGTAGCGCAGTTGCTCACACGCTTGAAGAAGCGGAAAAGATAGCAGAAGACTTGGGTTTTCCCGTCGTCGTTCGTCCGGCGTATACCATGGGCGGTACTGGCGGCGGGATTTGTTATAATCTGGATGAATTTCGCACAATCGTGACGCGCGGTCTGGCCGCTAGCCTTGTGACGGAAGTTCTTGTGGAAGAGTCGGTTCTCGGTTGGGAAGAGCTTGAACTTGAAGTAGTTCGCGACGCGAAGAATAACCTCATTACCGTATGCTTCATTGAGAACGTAGACCCGATGGGCGTTCACACCGGCGACTCCTTCTGTACCGCCCCGATGCTGACGATCAGTGAAGATCTTCAGAAACGCCTGCAAGATTATGCGTATCGTATCGTGGAACGCATTGGCGTTATCGGCGGTACGAACGTGCAGTTCGCTCATGACCCCGAGAGCGATCGCATTGTTATTATCGAGATTAACCCGCGTACCAGTCGCTCCTCCGCGCTGGCGTCCAAAGCGACCGGCTTCCCGATTGCGCTGGTCTCCGCAAAACTCGCCTCCGGTTTGACGCTCGATGAAATGCCCTATTGGCGTAAGGGCACGTTGGATCAGTACGAACCCTACGGCGATTACGTCGTGGTGAAATTCGCACGTTGGGCTTTTGAGAAGTTCCGCGGGGTCGAAGACAAACTCGGTACTCAAATGCGCGCGGTCGGCGAGGTCATGAGTATCGGTAAGAACTTCAAGGAAGCGTTTCAAAAGGCGATTCGCTCCCTCGAAAAAGGTCGTTGCGGTCTCGGCTTTGCGAAGAATTTCCATTCTCTGAGCACAGATGAATTGGTTCAGCGTCTGAGTGTTCCGAATAGCTGGCGTTACTTCCTGATTTACGAAGCGTTGCGCAAGGGCGTGACGGTCGATACGATCCACGATAAAACCAAGATTAAGAAGTACTTCCTCGAGCAAATGAAAGAATTGGTTCAGCTCGAAGAAGAAATCTTGACGTATAAGGGCGGCGCTGTTCCCGACGCGTTGCTTGTTCAAGCGAAAAAGGACGGTTTCTCCGATAAATATCTCGCTGAAATCCTTGGAGTAACCGAGAAATCGATTCGTGATCAACGTCGTGGTCTGGGCGTTAAGGAAGTCTGGAATAAGGTCCAGGTTAGCGGCGTTGACGACGCGTGCTACTGGTACTCGACCTATAACGGAGTTGACGAGAACGTCGTGAGCGCCAATAAGAAAATCATGGTTCTCGGCGGCGGACCTAATCGCATTGGTCAAGGTATCGAGTTCGACTACTGCTGTGTTCACTGCGCGCTAGCGCTTCGTCAGGCAGGTTACGAAACCGTCATGGTGAACTGTAACCCAGAGACGGTTTCTACCGACTACGACACGTCGAATAAGCTTTATTTCGAACCTCTGACTCTCGAAGACGTTCTTAGTATCTACGAATCGGAACAACCAGACGGAGTAGTGGTTCAGTTCGGCGGTCAGACGCCGTTGAATCTCGCGGCAGATCTGGCGAAGAACGGCGTTAAGATTATCGGAACCTCACCCGATACGATCGCAATGGCCGAAGACCGTGACCTCTTCCGTCACATGATGAAACGCCTGAATATTCCTCAACCGGAATCGGGCATGGCGACTAATGTGTCTGAAGCGCTTGAAATCGCGGATCGCATAGGCTATCCTCTCATGGTTCGACCGTCCTTCGTTCTTGGCGGTCGCGCGATGGAAGTTGTTCACGACCAGCAGCAACTAGTGGAGTACGTGGAAGCGGCGGTAGACGTATCTCCGGAACGTCCAATCCTCGTTGACCGCTTCCTTGTGAACGCAACCGAGACCGAAGCAGACGCAATTAGCGACGGGGAAACCGCGTTTGTTCCCTCCGTTATGGAACACGTTGAACTTGCCGGTATTCACTCGGGCGACTCCGCGTGTGTGATTCCCCCGATTAGTATCGCGCCGAAACATATCGAGACGATTCGCGAGTACACCAAACGTATCGCCGTGGAAATGGGCGTTGTCGGTCTGATGAATATTCAGTACGCAATTGCCGACGACAAGGTCTATATTCTCGAAGCGAATCCACGCGCGAGTCGTACGGTTCCGCTCGTTTCTAAAGTTTGCAATATCCAAATGGCGGCTCTTGCGACTCACGTCATGCTCGGTAAGAAGATCTCTGAACTGAATCTGATTCCGAAGATAATACCTCACTTCGGCGTCAAAGAAGCGGTCTTCCCGTTCAACATGTTCCCGGAAGTGGATCCAGTTTTGGGACCAGAAATGCGTTCGACGGGCGAGGTTCTCGGTCTTTCTCATTCCTTCGGTTTGGCGTTCTATAAAGCGGAAGAAGCGGCCGGTTGCGTTCTTCCGACGCATGGCGGCGTTCTCATGACAATTTCTGAGAACGATCGCAATCTTGGCGATACCTTTGCGAACGTTGCCCAAGGTTATTCGCGCCTCGGTTTCGAAATTCTCGCTACTGAAGGCACATACAACGCGTTGTGCAGGCTTGGAATTAAATGCCGTAAGGTCAATAAAATCAACGAAGGTCGACCGAATATCGTTGACGCAATGAAAAACGGCGAGATTCAACTGGTTGTTAATACTCCCCTTGGCAAACGCGGTCAGACGGACGACTCCTATATTCGCAAGAATGCGATTCGTCTTCGCATACCTTATATGACGACACTCGCAGCGGCATTTGCAGCGCTCAAAGGTATCGAAGCGATTCGCGGCGGTCAGGAAAAGGTCTTCTCCTTGCAGGAATATCACCGCAACTAGTAATCGTCTCGCCTTTGTTAGGGCGTTGTGCTAACTAGAGATATCGTGTAAGCGCGTGGATTTAAAGGTTCACGCGCTTATTTTATGGTTTTGCCACGGTAGCGTCTTATTGTATGAGACGTGCGCACGTGGTTGTCACGTCAATTTCAACGGTAGCTAATCACGCTTTACGTGAAAATATAACGTGTCCAAATCTTCGTTTAGGCGCGTAAAAAAAGCGAACGCGCTGACGACAACGCGTTCGCTTAATATATAGCCGCTTAGGATAAGTCGCTAATCACGTTTCGCGACGAGTCGTAATTTACTGACGCGAATGAACTTTTCCGGCAACGCGATAGGGCAAGCCTTGGATTCTGAGGAAGCCAGTGGCGTCATTTTGATTGTACGCGTCGCTTCCTTCCATGGTGGCAATGCCTTCGTTATATAGCGAGTTTTCGCTGGAGCGACCGTTCATAATGATATTGCCCTTGTAGAGCTTGAGCGAGACGCGACCGGTGACGTACTTTTGCGCTTCCTTAACGAAAGCAAGCAACGCGTCCATCTTGGCGCTGTACCAGTATCCGTAGTAGACGAGTTCAGCGACTTCCGGCGCGAGTCTGTCGCGCAGGTGCATGAGTTCTCGTTCCATGGTGAGTTGCTCAACGTACATGTGTGCGTCGTAGAGAATAGTCATAGCGGGCGCTTCATATACGCCACGACTCTTCATACCGACGAATCGATTCTCGACCATGTCGATGATACCGACGCCGTTTCGTCCGCCGATGGTATTGAGCGCGGCAACGATTTCGTAAGCGTTCATTTTCTGACCGTTAACGGCGACCGGCATGCCTTGTTCGAAGTCGATAATGACTTCCTCTTCTTGATCCGGCGCCATTTGGGGCTTGACGCACATACCGAAGTCGACCAGGTCAAGACCGTTGACGTTAAGATCTTCGAGCTTTCCAGCTTCGTAGCTGATGTGGAGGCAGTTTTCGTCGGAAGAGTAGGGCTTTGACTTTGAGGCTTTGACCGGAATATTGTGTTTTTCGCAATATTCGATCATCTCGGAACGACCTGGGAACTGCGCGCGGAAATCGTCCATACGCCACGGGACTATCATTTTAATATCGGGACGCAGCGCCTCTGCGGCGAGTTGGAAACGACATTGGTCATTGCCCTTCCCGGTGGCGCCGTGGGCGTAATAATCGGCTCCGACTTCCTTTGCTACCTCTAGAATCTTCTTGGAAATGAGCGGTCTTGCGATGGAAGTACCGAGGAGATAGACCGATTCGTACTTCGCCTGCCATTGCATGACGGGGAAAGCGAAATCACGGCACAACTCTTCTTTGACGTCGATGAAGCGCACGGATGAGGCGCCAATATTTTCAGCCTTTTGACGAATAGCTTCACGATCTTCACAGGGTTGCCCCAGGTCAACGTACACAGCATGGACGTCGTAGCCTTTTTCCAGGAGCCATCCGAGAATAACGGAGGTGTCCAGACCGCCCGAGTACGCCAACACACATTTTTTACTCATTGCGTTTTCCTTTGTACGAGATTATCTTGTAGTTATGCGTGATCTTGATTTCCAACGTACCGATTCGCAAAGTCTTACGCTCATTGTCTTTCGTCCCTTACGCCAAGACGTTGATTGTAGGACCTTTGAACCTAATACCTATGTTATCTTTTCTTTAAAATTTGACAAGTCGCGCCATGCTAGAAATCTAGGAATTAAATTCTTTGTAGTTTTTTCGTCAACCCAAAGTGAACGAGAATCATGAGAGTTATATAAGTTATAAGTAAATTAAGAGTAGTCGCGGGCGCTTGACGTCATGGACGTAAGCGGTACATTTTAATGTGTTTTTTTTAGCGTTCCTCCGTTTGTATTCGCGCGTCCTTGCGAACGCCGCGTATCGACCGGACGCAACGCAATCGAGCTCCTCCGGTTCTATTATGGGAGTTTAAGATGAGCAATTTGTTGAGAGTCGCGACGATGGGCGGTGACGGCACCGGTCCGGAAGTAGTTGCGGAAGCGGTTAAGGTCTTAAAAGAAGTCGCCAAACTCGAAAATATCAATCTTGAACTGGTTGATTTTGATATCTGTGGCGAACGCTATTTGAAGAACGGCGGCGTGATTATTACCGACGACGAAGTTGCTGAACTTGGCAAGTTCAGCTCAATTCTCCTTGGCGCGGTGGGTCACCCGGACGTTAAACCTGGTATTCTCGAGAAAGGTCTTCTGCTTCGTCTTCGCTTCGAATTCGATCAGTATATCAACCTTCGTCCTGTGAAGCTTTTCCCCGGCGTAGAAACCCCTCTAAAGGGGAAAGGTCCCGAAGATCTCGATTTCGTCGTCGTTCGCGAAAACACCGAGGATATGTACACCGGCGTCGGCGGTTTCCTCAAGAAAGGAACCGCGGACGAAGTCGCGACGCAAACGGCGATTTATACTCGCAAAGGATGCGAACGCTGTATTCGCTGGGCGTTTGAACTGACGCGTAAACGCAATAATCCCAAAGGTAAGAAGCTCACGCTCGTCGCAAAGACGAACGTCTTGACCTATGGTCACGACCTTTGGATGCGTACGTTCGAAGAAGTCGGCGCTGAATATCCCGATATCCAAAAAGATTACAACAACGTCGACGCGTGTTGCATGTGGATGGTTAAGAACCCGGAATACTACGACGTGATTGTTACCACGAATATGTTCGGCGATATCATCACCGACCTCGCCGGAATTCTTCAGGGCGGTATGGGCGTTGCGGCCGGCGGTAATATCAATCCGGAACCTGGCGGGACGAGTATGTACGAACCAATGGGCGGTAGCGCGCCGAAATATACGGGTTTGAATGTTATTAACCCGATCGCGGCTATCAACTCTGTCTCCATGATGCTCAGTCAGGAAGGTTATCAAGCGGCGGCGGATCGTGTTATGAAGTCGATTCAACTTGTGACCGGAACGAAGATGAAGAGCCAAGCGGCGGGCAAAATGGGGTATTCTACGACGGAAGTCGGCGACCTTGTTTGCGAAAACCTATAATTGATGGTTTTCAAGCTCTTTATCGTAGTTTTTTAAGGGTGAACCCGTCAGACTTCACGGTCCGACGGGTTCTGTGCCATTTAGCCTCCACCCTGTCGATTATTAAGCGTAATCGTCCTGAGGCTAGATCGTTGTTATTTTTACCAATAGTCAGCAGTATTGCTCTTTCTATGGAAATCAATATATCTAATAATAGTTCGAGCTATTATATGACCCTAGAACCGCATCAGTCTCACCTTGACGTCTGGGGGCATACGAATAACGTATGCTATATCCAGTGGATGCAAGACGTCGCGGTAGCACACTCCGCGGCTCTTGGCTGGGATTCTAAGGAGTATCTTTCTCACAATAGCATGTGGGTGGTTCGTAGCCACTCAATTGAGTACAAACATTCGAGCTATTTGGGCGATCGTATCTTTGTGCAGACTTGGATCGCCGAAATGCGTAAGGTAAGTTGTCTTCGCCGCTATCGTTTTCTGAAATTGCCGAAAGAGATGGATATTCCAGAAGTATCGTCTCCTTGCGGTTTTATAGCACGCGACGCGCTTGATAAATATTCCCCAGAACTTCTTGCAAGCGCAGAGACAACTTGGGCTTTTGTGTCTAGCGACGCCCTTAAACCGATTCGCGTCTTTTCAGACCTGAGCGCTTTGTTTGATCTGTCCGTGGAGGAATGTCGTAATCGTTTTAGACCGAAAGAGTTTTAAATCGTTCAGAGTCGGTTTTTCTGACTTGCTATGCGACACTTCTAACGTTAGAATCAAATTGACGTTGTTTCACCTCACGGCTGACTCGTGTGTCTGTTTACTTTGTGGCGATACGGCGTTCTGTATTGATAATCCGATAGCGCTTTGGAGATATGACAATGACAGAGAAGATCACGCTCGTAGACGTTGATCAAGGCGTTTACGTAGAGACTTATCATTATTCCTCACAGTGGTCGAGTAGCGAGGGTAGCGCAACAGTTCGCGCGACGAAACGACGACTCTACGGAGGCAAGCAGGACGGCGTGGACGTAGTGGAGATTTCCTCGGGTCGTTTTACTTTCGTGGTAGCTTTGACCCGTGGTATGAATATTCTTCGCGCTTCCTGCGACGGCGTCGAGCTGAAGTGGGATTCGCCCGTGAACGGACCGGTTCATCCTCAATTCGTCTCTCTCTTTGCCCCTAACGGTTGCGGATGGCTTGAGGGGTTCTCCGAATGGGTCGCACGTTGCGGTCTTGAAAGTAACGGAGCGCCAGAGTTTAGCGACGCCGGCGTCTTGAAGTACCCGTTGCACGGTCGTTTATCAAACCTGCCGGCGCGTAAGGTCATTCTTGAAATCGACCAAGAATCAAACGAAATACGCTTGACCGGAGAGGTTCTGGAGACGAGCGTCTTTGGTCATCGCTTTCTCTTTACGAGCGCCTATTGCATAAAAGGCGGCGCAAAAACCCTTCAGGTAGAGGATCGCGTGACAAATCTTTTGAGCGTTTCCGATGAGTTCGAACTGCTCTATCATATCAACACGGGGTATCCTTTGGTTTCGCCCGGTTCACGTTTTTATGCAGCGTTCGAACGGATGTGCCCTCGCGATCAAAACGCAGTGAAAGAACTCCCGAATTGGGATCATTTCGAAGCCCCGACGCCGGGTCGCCCTGAAACGTGCTACTTCTTTGAACTTACCACCGACGCGCAAGGTCAAAGCAAGGTCGCTATGCTCGATCCCTCCGGTGAACGCGGCGTAGAACTGAGCGTGAATCGTAATGAGTTCCCGTATTTCATTCTTTGGAAGACGCAACGTCCTAATGGCGAGATTTATGTTTCTGGTATGGAACCTGCGGTAAACTTTCCGAATACACGTTCCTTTGAGGCGTCTCACAATCGTGTTGTCACGCTACAACCGAATGAGTCTCGCTTTTTCCACCTAACCTTTACAGCGTTGACGACCGGCGCGGAGGCTCGTGCGAGCGTGTCGGCGATCGAGTCTCTACAACAGAAGGGCGCGCGTAAGATCGAGTCGTCGCCACTTGCGGAATGGTGCGAATGATCGTCAACGCCTTCTTTAATGCGCGTCATTGAGCGTCGCGATTGTCTAATGAATCGTTCTCTGTGACGATGAAGAAAAAAAGAAGCACAACGTCTTTACGAGTAGACGTTGTGCTTCTTCATTTTGTCAAGAGCGCAAAGGAGGAGTCGTTTCTTCCTAGAGGAGTCTTGATGCGGTTTCGCAGTCGATGACCAGGTGGGTCCAGGGACGGTCGAGGTCTTCGGTCAGTAGCGGTTCGATGGCTTCGGTTTTAAGTTCGCCACATTCCCCACAAGGGCCGCCGATCAGTACAAGGTATTTTCCGGGCTTTTTAGCAAAATCGACCAATTCCTGGAAATCAAAGAGCGCGACGGAACGAATCGTTTCGGGCTGGATCGCCTCTTTGGCAGAATAAGGCTGGAAGAGCACGTCTCCGACCCAGTCTTGTTTTTTGAGCGTTTCCGAGACGTTCTCCTCGACGTACCCATTCTTATAGAGGTAGTTAAAGTACTTTCCGTATAGTCCGTGGGGATCGGACGCGGCGGCAAGTGAGGTGACGAGCACGTCAATATCGTCTCGCTGTTCAAAACAATGTTTCATTGCGGGGTTCTCTCGCAATTGTTTGTATCCTTCCGTCATAATCACGGGCGGGGAGAAGAACCCGATGCACTCGACGTCGTGTCCCTTTTCCGCCAAGTAGGCGAAGTATGTGGTCGGATCCTTATACTGCTCTGAAATGTGAAAACCGCCTGGGGTGAGCGCGTGTAGAGTGAGTTTCGGCGTTTGCACCTCGGTACGATTGGATAGCCTTTTTGCGACCTCCATTGCGGCATACCCGGCGCCAAACCCGAGATGCACACGCACGTTCTCGGAGGACTCGCCGCGCGCCTTTGCTTCCTCAACCTTCCTGGCGTACACTCTATCGATGAGTTTGATCACCAGGTCGGCGGCGGTGGAACTAACGTGTCGAGAAGTGGTTTTTCCGACAACGTTTACAATCGCAAGGTCTCCGTCGTCCTTCGCGAGTTTTTCAGTCAATTGGTACTTTTCGACCAATTGGTCCCTGAGCTCTTTGACAAGCGGCGGTTGTAGGAGTAAGAAGCCTCGTTGGAAGGCGGTCCACAAGAGCGGATAGACGCTTTCACGATTGAAGTCAGGTCTGTTTCTTTCCGTATTAAGCCATTGAGCGACGGCCTTTGCGGCGCCCGGTTGACGCTTGGGTTTTCCGCTGTTCTGGTCAGTCTCATTGTCCTTCTTGGCGCGTTTATATTTTTCAGCGGGACTTTTAGGCGCCATGTAGTGGAAGAATCGTTCACACACGGCAAAGACGAGTTCGTCAGACTCGTCATTTAACGAGGCGCGACGCGATTGTGCGCTGTTGATTTCACTTTTGTCTTCGCTGTCTTTCTTTCGTCGCGGCATAATAATCCTCTCGTAGTGAATGTGACCAATGTTTAACGCGCGTCACCGCACGCCGTACATTTGATGCGTTATATGGCGGACGATTCGTGCCAATAAGCAGGAATCGTGGCGATTCTTAAGGTGCATTTTCAAGCACAAGGCTTAATTTGTCAGTAGAGGTTTTCCCGGTTTTCATCACGCCATATAGGTAATTCTTCATTAATTGTATCAAATAGCAAGATCGGGGAGAAGCAATCGCCCTTGCTAATGAGGTTGACCACGCGTTGAGGCGCATTCCAAACAGTATTCTTAAAATGCTCTTTTCTTCTTTGAGTGAGCGCGTCATATATTCTAGTAGGCTCCTCCTCTACGGTACGGCAGAGGAAGTACATGGGATGATAGTCGAGTTTGAGCTTCTCGATTTCAAGGCATAGGAAGTAAGCGTCAAGGATAGCGTGATTAGAGATTGCCTGTTTTACAAAATCCCTAAATTCCTTCTCGACTGGGTCTTTAACTTTTGCCAGGAAGTATCCGTCGGCATGAATGTCGTAGACGCTTAGGCCTCGATTGTCAAGACGCTCAGACTGCATTTCGGGCAGATCGTCAAAATATGAACCGTCCGGGCGCTCGTCGACGAAAATAATGTGATATTTTTGCGACTGTAGCATAGCGATGGCAACTTTTGTAGAACGTACGACGTCCACCGTGGCGCCAGCGATTTCCAGAGAACGCAACAGCTTCTTGTGTTCGTGAAAAGGATGCATAACACATAGAACCTTCGCTTTTTCGAGGAACGCTTTGACGTCATGTAGTTGTTTTAAGGTAGAAACGACGACGTCGCTTAAAGTTGCGGATTCAGAGTGACCATTTAGTAAGTTGTGTTTTTCTACCGAGTTTTCAGACGCATTATGCTTCAGGACTCTGTGGGTTTCGGACTGTTTCATGATCATTGCCCGGTAGGCTTTCGCGAGCCATGTTTCGCCTTTTCCAGAGGCTAACGTTATAGCGAAGTCCCTAAATGCAACTCTCATAGAGCGTAGCGTTCTTTCCAGCTTAACGAACTCAGTGGGATAGGTGGCGTCGTCGTCAAGTGGGAGATTCAGCGCTAGTTTTAACGCAACTATACGCCCCGAGATAGTTCGAAAGTATTTTCCCAAAGTACGGTATAGCGCTTCTTCAAATGCTTGCCTCTTTCTTTGATTCTCTAGCTCATTTGATTTGAGTAGATGAATGGCGAGCGCCAAATCCTTAGCATAAAGCTGTAGAAAGACAGCGTCCTGTTGTGAAAAAGCATTGGGCAGACGACTTTCAACGTTACACACGCCAATCACTCTATTGCAGAAAAAAAGCGGAACCGTCAGTGAAGACAGCATATTGGGACCGCCCTTACGATATAGGACGTCGTTTTTAGTATCGTTGCAAATATAGACTTCACCGGAGGTAGCGACGTATCCGGTAATGCCGTTGCCATTAGAGGTGGCGTACAAAACATTGGCCGCGGCCTCTCGTGTGAGTCCAGCGTTAATGAAGGGTTTAAGCTTCTTTGTTGGATCAAGTGGGTCTAAGGTTCTGATTTCAAAAACGTTGTATTTAAGAATATCGAGCATATGTTGTTTGACATAAGCTCTGAGCGCGTCGACGCGTTCCTGGCGAGTCGTAGCGTGATCCTGATCGAATAGCGCGGTCAGTTCGCTACCAGCGGTCTGTAAAGTTTTAAAGATGTTTTCGGTCTGTACCGAGTCCGAGACGTCTTTAATTTCAACGAAATAGTACGGTTTGGAACGATATGGTTTCTGTCTGACGAGCAACTCAAATCGTATTCGTTTGTTCGGCACAGTTGTTTGCGCGGAGAGAGCGACTTGATTATAGGTAGAGAAGTCTAGCGATTCATCCTTGTCCTCATTAGGGAAATATGCAAGGATGGAACGCGCAGTTCGTTGTTCTTCTCGCGCGAAATGAAATGGCGCAAAGTCTCCAGACAGGATAACGGGGTAACGTATGGCGCGGTAGAAGTCAACGCCATAGAAGTCTCGTTTCTCCTGATCGGCAGTACGAAAGAAGTCGTAAAAGGTTTTGTTGTAGTATTGAATACGTAACTCTTCGTCTACCAAAACGACGCCGATGGACAATTGATTAATCTCGGCGTCGAGTGCAAATCGATCAATCATTTTAAACCTAAATATCTATACCTACAGAACCCCAACATAGCACGAACGCGCAATAGGGTCGTCACGTCGACCCCACTGTCGACTCCATTATATCAGAAATGCAATAGACGTCAAATAGTTATAAAAAAGAAAGAGCCACGTCACAGCAGAATCATTCTGGTTGTGGCGTGGCGTTCTTGGGAACGGTATTTAGCGACTGGGCGTAGATTTATTCGCCATCCTCGTCGTCAAATTCTTCGGAGTGCTCGATGAGCGGATAGTACTTATCGAAGTCAAATTCCGGACTATTGTCTCCGTCGTGGCATGAGAAGCAAATCTTTTTGACGTCGTTTCCGAGTCTCATGGCGGAGCGAATTCGCTCTTGTAGACGCTCGTTGTCGGCAACTTCCGCCTTCATGTGCATTTCACCAGGACCGTGGCAACTTTCGCAACCGACGTTCGCGAGGTGTGGCGACTTTTCTTCAGTTGAGAAACCGTCAACATACGGGAAATGCTGTAGACCGTCCCATCCGACGACGTGGCAACTAATGCATTCAGGGTCAAAATCTCTCGGAGGATTGGCGGTCTCTTTCAGAGATTTCCATGCGGTCGCATGTTTTGATTTAGACCAAACGCGGAATGCCTCTTCGTGGCATGAGTAGCATTTCTGGGAACCGACGTATTTTCCGAGTATTTCAGAGTTTGGCGACTTAGCGGGGTTAACGCCTAATCCGTCGCGATACCCTTTGGACACGACAATATTCTTGAGAACTCCCTGGTAGTCCTTCATGAGGAGGGTAATTTCCGGCGAAGAATCATATCGCGAGTCTAGCGCGACGCGCTGATATTTCGTTGAGCCGTCTTTGTATAGACCGAAGACGACAGCGAATTTACCCTTTTCGCCAACTTCAACCCATTTCTGATCTTTTCCGACAATCCGCGGTTCTGCCGGCGGTTCGCTTGAGACGTCAGAGGGTAGAACGTAATTGAACTGCGGAAATTGTTCCGCAAGTTTGAGCGCTTCCTGTTCGGTACCGTGCACGATCAGTACGGAGGCGTCGCAATTCTCTTTTTCGATAGCGGGTAGGATTTCTCGAATTTTCTTTTCCGGAGCGTCGTAGAAGTAGTTTTCATCTCGTCTTTCAACGGCGTCGTCGGTACAAACGACAGCAACGACGGCGACGCGTTTGCCGCCGCGTTCGATGATTTTATAGGGAAGGGTGTAGGTGGGGTGGAAGCCGTATACGCCGATATTGGCGGAGGTGTACATGCTCTGTGTGGTAGCAGAGGTCGGGGCGGTAAATGTCAGCATAAAGAAAGCGGGAAACTTCAATTCCCCCTTGCCAATACCGATGGCGTCATAACCCATGATACGGAAGGCGTTCATCGCCATATCGAACTTGAGTTCCTCTTGTACGCCAAACCCGACGGTTATTTGACCTGAATCAATGAGAATAGCGTCCCACCCCATCTCCTCGCGCAACTGACGAATAAAGGTCTGCCGACGACTCAATCCTCCCTTCATACGATCCATTCCGGCACACCCACACGGCTCAATATAACCGTTGGTTAGTCCGGTGAAGACGATCGCCACGTCCGGCTTTTCCCAGTCGACGAAATAATGACCGTTCTCCTTGTAGACGTCATAGGGGGCGTCGAGACCGCCCTCTTCGCCCGTGGGGTTGAGGGTGACGTCGACATTTGCAGTAGAAGTCTCTTGCTCGTCTACAGCGTTTTCTTCAAGTTTGACGTCGTTTGGTTCGTCGACAGCAGTTTGTTTATTTGCAGGCACAAGGGTTTCGACGAGAGGGGCGTCCTCTTGCACGTTGTTGACGTTACTAGCGTTAGGTTCGGAATTTTGCGGCGTAATCCCTCCAATTTGCGGCGCAACGAACCTTGGCGCATTAGGGGCGTCCTGAGCGAAGGCGTAACCTCCAATACCGTAGGAACAGGCGCATAATAGCGTCGCGAGGACTCCTACAAAACTCATGTAACGATTGTCATTACTCATATGCTGGAACCTATTAATCTAACGCAATTGATCGTGCCAGAGAGTTCTCCGAACGATCGTATCGAAGTGCAAGTTTGGACAACGTTTAAAATGTCTTCGTCTGCGTCGACGTCGTTTGTCGAGCAATTGCTTTTAAAGTCATTTAGTTTGTTGTGTTTTGATTGTAACAATTATGCGGGTTTTATGGAATATGTTTTAACGAGGTTGCTCGGTATTATTGCTCCCATTTTAGCGCCATTCCTGGCAGTCAATTCTCATTCGAAGACTCCAGGGATCGATTGACCACAGATTCTGCAACAAAAACTGCTTGGGCGCGTCGAGTTACTCTGTACTCGTCTGGTCACATTGGAGATTTCAGCCTCTTTGCACAGATTATCAGTTACCTTTGCCCTGTATTTTGCGTCGCGCTCAATGATCGGAGCTTTGCACTGAGGACAGAAGGTGGACTGAATTGTGGTATCATCGATATTCCCACCGTAAACGAATTTGACGCCGAGGGTCTGAGCAATCCTTGCGGCTCGCGCTAACGTTGCCGGTGGAGTACGCGGCACGTTCGTTAATTTCCATGTTGGGAAGAACGCGGAAAGGTGCAATGGAGTTTGGTCGCCGATATTTTTTAAAAGCCAATCAACTAGGCGTTTGAAGTCGTCGTCGGAGTCGTTGTACTGCGGAATGACCAGGTTGGTGATTTCCAGCCATACGCTTGTCTGTTTGGCGACGTATTGGATGGCGTCGAGAACCGGTTGTAGCGCGCCCCCGGTGAGACGTTGATAAAAGTCTTGACTAAACGCCTTTAGGTCAATATTGACCGCGTTCATAACGTCGTAGAATTCCTCCCTGGCGGCAGTACCGATCATTCCATTAGACACAGCGACCGTACGGATTCCCGCGCGTTGACATTCCTTGGCGACGTCGACGACATACTCGGCGTTAATAGTCGGCTCGTTGTAAGTAAACGCGACGCTTGGCGCCTTCTCTCGTTTCGCCACGCTTACGATCTGTTGTGGCGAGACAGCGCGACCCGATGGGAAGGTCAGTCCTCTGGTTTGTGAAATCTGCCAATTCTGACAGAACTTACAGGTCAGATTACACCCGAACGACCCAAGTGAAAGAACGCTCGTGGCAGGTAGAAAATGAAAGAGCGGTTTCTTCTCAATGGGATCGAGCGCTAACGAGCTAATTAGTCCATAGGTCTGCGCGTAAAGCTTTCCGCCACGGTTAACACGCGCTTGACACATGCCGGTATGATTAGGCGCGATTCGACACTTTTGTGGACACAGGAGACACTCAACGGTTTCCTCGTTGATACGCGACTGCTTTTCAAGATTCAGTTGGTAATCGCCCGAGGCGCTTTGCAGGGCGGAGGGTAGGGCGGTGAATTCATATTGCGGCGTCCTACCTCGAGGAGTGTCGACGTCCGTGTCGGAGTCATTCTCCACACGCGTAGTCACGAGCTGATGAAACCATCGCGCCGGTTTGAGCGCGTCGGCTTTGATTCTCGAGCTGTCCTGGCGATAATCTCGCGTCGATGGGTTTTCATTGTTTGACATGACGTCGCTTCACTTCGTTTCCACCGAACAAACTATTGCGTTCGGTTCGATAGCGTAAAGGCGTCGCGCAGAGTCGCCCGCGCGGCGCCATAACAAACAGGGACGCTAATCGTTATCGTTCGGTATTTGCGTAAATCTCTTTGGCTTTTGAACTTAGTAGGAAATCGTCACCGGGTCGAACCTTTGACTTTTCCTTGGAGCCTCGTCCCTGTTGCGCTAAGAAATCCGAAGTTTCTTTTTGTTTTTTTCTTTCCGAGCTAAATACGACGTGGTCTCTTGTGTCTTCATCGTCCTCGAAGTCTTCCTCTTCGAGAGCAAATTCGTCCTCGGTTCTCTTAGTCTTTTTTTTGCTTCCGAAAGTGGAACATCCTGTAGCGACACACAGCGCGCTAATAACGGTCAAACAAAAGACGCGTCGTGATAATTGCGTATTTGAAGCCATTTTTCGTCTTACTCCTTGTTCGCCTAGCGTGCTTATTTTACTTTCTTTTTGCGCTCTTTGTTCGAGTTAAAAACTAAGTTTGACGTTCTGTAAACAGAACATTCCTTCTGATACTATCGGCAGACTCCCTCGGAGTAATTAGCGATTTCGATATAATCGGCAAATTTGTTACGGTAGACACATTGCGAACCAGCGATTAAATTGCCAGTCTCTCGTTTTAGGATTGGAAAGATAGAACGATTACGTAGGTTTTAGCCAGGTTATCTCTTGCAAGCGAACGTGAAAGTATGTAGAATAACCATATGGGGGGGACGCCGATATTATCGCGCTTTTGGCATAGGGCGCACGGTCGTTTTTCCCCGATACTTTAGAAGTTAATGGAGGTTCCAGTGTCGTCGTTATCAAACTCAGCGGTAGGCGCCATACCTCAATCTTCCGTGTCGTCTTCCCTTAACGTGAAGTCCTCGGAACACCACAAGGCGATACTAAATCGATTTTCGCGCATCATCGGTCATATCCAGAAGGTCAAGTCAATGACCGAAGAGCGTAAAGACCTTGAACAGATCCTCGTTCAGCTTTCTGCGGTCAAGTCTGCTCTTTCGGGTTTGAGTCGCGCGCTTGTTACGGAACTGGTAACACAACGTCTTAGCAGTCATGACTCTTCCGCTCAGGCGTCAGACGTCCAGTTAGCAGTCGATCTCATCGAGCGTTACGTGAAATAGCGTATCCTTTTGTTTCTTAACGTCGCGTCTGCCACATGTTGGTCATTCGCGTCGAACAGGAAGTTTTTAAAGTCATAATCCCACCTCGACATAATGACGACTTTTTCCAAACTCTCGAACCTTTCTTCCGACATGAAGGTGCTCTATTGTATGGCGTTGCGTCCAGTTCGTGGCAAGACCCATGAAGAACGTCTTGAGTCTTTCTACTCGAAACAAGTCGACGCCTACGATCGTTTTCGTAAACGCCTTTTGACCGGTCGCGACGAGATGATGAACTCTCTTCCTGTTCATCCCGGCGACATTTGGGTCGATATGGGTTGCGGCACCGGCGCTAATCTGACCATGTTAGCGCCCGAAAAACTCGCGACACTCAAGAAGATCTACCTTGTCGATTTGACCGAATCAATGCTTCGCGTTGCAGACGAACGTATTGCGCGCATGGGTTGGAATAATGTCGAGACGTTGCACGCAGACGCGACAACGTGGTCTCCCCAAGGCGGCGAGCAAGTAGACGCGGTTCTTTTTTCGTATTCTCTCACGATGATACCCGACTGGTTCGCCGCGATTGATCGTGCCTACGAAGCGCTCAAGCCCGGCGGTCTCATAGGAGTGGTCGATTTCTATATCGCGCGTAAGTACCCCGGGGAAAGAAGAATGCGTCAAAGTTTCTCTACGCGATGGTTCTGGCCGATTTGGTTTTCTCTCGACAACCTCTTTTTGTCCAACGACATCCTGCCCTATCTTTCTCGAAAGTTTGAGGAGGTGACGTTGCTTGAGCGCGCCGACCGTTTGCCCTATTGTCCAATTTTCTGGAAGAAGATGCCTCGGTTTGTCTTCGTCGGTCGCAAACGCGTGTGACCCCTTTTGTCGCTAAGTTCATATCCCATTAAAACCATTGGAGTTTAAGGTCATGCCTAATAGAACTTGGAATTTGATCTTATTAACGGCGTTGTTAATCGTCCTTTCGACGCCGCTTTGTTCACCGTCTTTTGCACAGACGCCAGCGTCTTGCGAAGATATTCGCGTAGCCGTTTTTGAAGGATCGGGCGCGAGCGCGGTCTGCATGTGGGCGTCGTATGAAATTCTCAATGAAGCGGACGGCTATCAAGCAACTCTTGTTTCCCCCGAACAGATTCGCGGCGGAGCTCTTAAGGATTACGACGTTGTGATCTTTCCCGGGGGCACTGCCTCTGGGGAACGTAACGCTCTGGGTCCTGAAGGCTGGGTGGAATTGCGTCAGTTCATAAGTAACGGCGGCGGTTATCTCGGGGTTTGCGCCGGCGCTTATATGGCGCTGGTGGATAGTAGTCGTAGCGAAGGACGTCTTATTAACGCGGAACTCAAAGAGGGCGCATGGGAACGCGGCGACGCGGTTCTGGAGATCGAATTGACCGACGAAGGACGCCAAGCGCTAGGCGACGTTGCCGGTCGTTTTAAGATTGCATATGAAAACGGTCCTATTATTCAGCCTGCGAATTATTCCGAACTTACCGCCTTTACCACCCTTGCGTATTTCCGCACCGAGATAGCGAAGAACAACGCGCCGGTCGGCGCTCAGGTGGATTCGCCCGCGATCGCTTATGGCGCCTATGGCAAAGGTCGCGTTGTCATTAGTAGCCCTCACCCGGAATTGACGCCGAGTCTCAAGTGGATGACGCCGAAACTCGTTAAGCTGGCGGCGCAGAAGTAAAAAGAACGCTCTTCGTCGGTTCCGCTCTTTCGGTTGGAGTTCCGGCGACTTGTAACGTCTGGTCATAACAAAAGCTCGCAAGCGCCTAACAACGGCGCCCGCGAGCTTTTTATCGCTAATTACGTAAGCTTGAAATTCTTTTATCGCCCTAATTCGCCTGAATGGTCACGCTTTGGGCGTCGACCTGTGTCACGACGCCGTCGATCGAAGCGTGAATATCAGCGCCAAGTGCGGTTTTCCCATCAACGACAGGGCGAATGGCGATTGGCTGTTGACGCCTGACGACGTCGCCCTGTTTGACAAGCGCGACACAGGGCGCTCCGATGTGTTGCTTCAGTAGAATCGTGACGCTCTTAGGATGGTATTCGCCCTGAAGCATCGGTCCATGGTTCACAAAACCGTCCAAACCAATACGTTTCATGAGACGCTTGGTCGGGGTCTTGCGGAAGGGCATGAGTCTATCGGGACGCTCTTGATCGAATGGCGGATTAACCCAGCGTTTCTTTTCAGCAATGATTCTGAGCTTGTTTTGGTTGTTGACGCCGCGTGGATCAAGACCTTCTGGGCATGAGCAGTAGCTACAGAGATTACATTCAGAGCAGAACTGTGTTCCGGCGACGTCAGCTTCGCGCGACATATTGAAGCCCAAACTTCTCATAGCGCGGTGCGGTTCGATCGGATGACCTAGCATATATCGCGGGCATAACTCGGTACACCTTGAACACTGGTCACACGCGGCGCGTCCGATCCTTGCGGTTTTGTTCCAATCCCAACTCTTGCGCTGCACGATAAAATGGTCTCGTGGCAGAACAATCAGTCCGCCTGTAGTTTTGGTTACGGGCGCGTTCAGATCAGGGATGAGTTTTCCCATCATAGCGCCGCCAACGACGTAAGCGGGGTCGTCAATAGTAGCGCCCCCCGCAAGTTCGAGGCATTCCTGGAGCGAAGTCCCCAAGGGCACGCAGACAGAGGAGGGATTTTTGACCGCGCCGGCAATGGAGACGTATTTATCAACGACGGGCGTTTCTCCAACCAGCGCGACATTTCTTGCGGTTTCAACGTTCATAACCACGGCGCCGACCGATAGAGGAATCGCGCCCGGGGCAATGACTCTGCCAAGCGTAAGATAGACGAGTACGAATTCGTCGCCGGAAGGATAGACGTCGGGCAGTGGAGAAATTCGCATGTTCGGACGCAAAGCTTTCTGCATGGCGTCGATCACGTTATGGTATTTCGCCTTAATGCCAATGACCGCCTCCTTAGCGCCGACCAGCTCAATCGCACGTTCAAGCCCTTCGACGATCAAGCTGGCGTCACGGAGGATGAGTTCCTTGTCCTTGTGCAACAAAGGTTCACATTCCGCAGCGTTTAAAACGACCGTGTCCGCCTTGCCCGAAAGCTTAACGTGTGTAGGGAATCCAGCTCCGCCAGCTCCGACAACGCCCGCGCTGGCTATATCATCTTGGGTAATTGACATTTTTGACTCCTCGTAGCGACGAAACGAACGCCTCATAGCATTGTATCATAAAAATCGCGAAATAGTAGGGGAGTTTGCACCTACGTCTACAGGTAGTAAGTTTATGAACTGATTGACGCGCACGATTGTTACAAGCGTCACTTGCGTAAGATTCTTACGCTACTTTGCGACCAATCTCCAGCATCGATGTATTCTCTTATTCCTAAACTCCTCCGGTACAGTCTGATTTGAGATCTCACGTATGTCATAAAGATCCAGCAGACCTTGTTCGTCTAGTTTGAACTTCCTAAAGTTGTTGGAGAAGTATACGACTCCACCGGGCGTCATTCTTGTGGCGAGAATTCTCAATAGTTCGACGTGTCGGCGTTGCACGTCCCAGTCGTCTTCTGTCGATTTACTATTGGAGAAGGTCGGTGGATCGCACACGCATAGGTTGAAATTAGACTCCCTAATTCCAAATGGAAACTGCGGCAACTCGCTTTTGATCGGTTTGCCGGCTCTATCCTGCTTGAGGTATTTTTTCCGAGACTCGCCCTTGTCCTGTCGTCTGGCATAATGCGCTCGTCTCTTTGATTCGCTGACTTGATCAGCGGTTTCCTCAATGAGTTTGACAATATCCGGGTTTCTGTCGGTCGCAGGGGGAATTGCTCTTAAGAAACGTAAGACGTCGGATTTTACGAACTTGTGTCGCAGAATATCGGCACGGTTTCTGGCGTCAAAAAGATTGTTCTCTTCCAAATTCGCCTGACACCAGTTTAGGTAAGTTGGCGATAAGTCGACCGACACAGTGGAACTGGCGCCGCCGGCGGCTGCGTAGACCGTAAATGCGCCGGAGTAACAGAAGAGATTCAGAACCCTTTTCCCTTGCGCTTCATTCTGTACCTTTTTACGCGTGAGACGGTGGTCGAGAAATAGTCCGACGTCGAGGTAGTCCGTCATATTACATAAAAAAGTGAGTCCGCCTTCGTGTACGCGCACTACACGCCCCGACTCTTGTAGCTTTTCGTACTGAGAATGCCCGGATTGACGCGCGCGACGCTTGAGGAAGACGTCCTCCGGCATAACGCCGACGACCTCCGCGGCCTTTTCAACCATTTTGTCCAGCCATAGGCGATGCGCGCCGATATTACGCCCGTCCGGTCGTTCATACTCAGCAATGTGTAGCCATTTTCCCTCAAAAATATCAATGGCAAATGGCGCTTCTGGCAAATCCTTGTCATAGAGACGATAACATGTGACGCCACGTGAGGGATAGCGTCGCAGGTGGCGCACACGATTGGCTAGGCAACGTCCGAACTCCTGGATCTGTCGTTGGGCGTTGGCGTCAAGTCCGGCAAAAGCTGGGGTTATGGCAGGTATTTCATCAGCGGTAGCGCCGTTTTGGTCGATAGCGTCGCTAGGAATGAACTTAGAGTCGTCGGATTCGTCAATGGAGGAGCGCGTGCGATCTTGAAGCGTGGAGACGAACTGTGTTGAGTTCTCAACTTCTGGATTCTTAGGCGTTTGTGGCGGTTTGGGACCGAGATATTGCAGGTAGACGCACTCGATTCGGCTATTATAGAGTTTCCGTCGTCTTGTGGCTTCTTGACCAATCATTGACTCGAAATCGAGCCAGTCCGTAAAAATAAAGTGGCTCCAGGTAGGTAATCTCGAGAGCACAGCCGGTATCGATTCATAGAGTGAGCGTAGTTGCTGTGTTTCGCCTAACCGGTCACCGTAGGGCGGATTGCAAATAATGCATCCGTATTCCCTTGGGTCGTTTAGGTCGGCAAAGTCCCTCTGGTAGAAGACGACGTCCTCTTCGACTCCGGCTAGCGTCGCGTGTTGACGCGCGTATTGTAACGCCTGCGCGTCGAGATCAGAGCCGTGAATTTTCTCTTTTAAGGGGGGCAAAATGAGGTCTTGCGCCTCTTCTCGCGCTTCTTTCCAGAGGTGTTCGTCAATCACGGGCCATCCCTGAGCGTCGAAGACACGTTTTAGACCGGGCGCTATATTGCGCGCTATCATAGCCGCTTCGATCGGGATCGTGCCGGAAGCGCAGAAGGGATCGAGAAGAGGTCGTTCCGGTCGCCATACCGATAGTTGCACCAGACCGCTTGCGATCGTTTCGCGTAAGGGCGCGACAACGTTCATCTTGCGATACCCTCGACGATGCAGACCACGCCCGGTGGAGTCGAGGGTAATCATGGCGTGGTTCTTCAGTAGTGAAATCTCCACGGTATATTGCGGACCGTCCTCCGGCAAGGACGTTAGCTTCCACACGCGCATGAGTCGATCGACAATCGCTTTTTTGACGGTGCGTTGTAGAGCAGGCACGCTTGTGATCTTCGAGCGAACCGAGCGTCCCTCAACGAGAAAGGACGCGTTTTTGGGAGCCCAATTTTCCCACTCGATTTCTCTCACGGCGTCGAAGATGACGTCGAAATCGTCGAGTACGTCGAACTCCGCCATAACGACGAGAACTTTACCAGCACAGCGCAACCAAAGATTGGCCTTCACTAAGTCTTTGAACTGCCCCTCAAAGAAGGTTCGCCCCGGACTAGCGTCGGAGTTTTTCGGCGCGTAACCGAGTTTACGTAGCTCCGAGGAGACGACCGATTCTAGGCCCATTGTCGACGTGGCGATGAAGCGTAGCATGAGGAATCAATATTGCAAAAGCGAGGAGGTGAGAGTTAATAATCAAAATGGCGCGCGTCTGTTGACCTTAGTCGTAAGACTCGCGCCACGAAAGTTATTGTATAAAGGACGTCGTTAGAAGAGTCCGACGACGTCGCCGTTTTCGTTGATATCGATGAATTCGGCGGCGGGAACCTTCGGTAACCCCGGCGCGGCGATAATATCGCCTGTCATAACGACCAGGAAGCCGGCGCCCGCGCTCCAACGCACTTCTCGCACATTGAGTTCGAAGTTTTCCGGGGCGCCAATGAGTTTGGGATCCGCAGAGAAGGAGTACTGCGTCTTAGAGATACACACCGGCAGTTTTGCACAACCTAGGTCATTGAGTTGTGCAATTTGCTTTTCCGCCTGCGTGGTATAACTAACGGAGTCGGCGCGGTAAATCTCTTTTGCGACGGTTGAGATTTTCTCCTTAATAGAAAGCTCGTCGCTATATAACGGCTGGAACGAACTCTCGGGGTGTGCCTCAACGGTCTGGACGACCTTATTTGCCAGTTCAATGGCGCCTTGTCCTCCGTCTTTCCAGTGAGTGGCACAGGCGAATGGGACGCCGAGTTTTTCGCAACGCTCTTGCACAAGCTTGATTTCCTCGAGGGCGTCGGTTTCGAATTTGTTCAACGCCACGAGCGTCGGGATATTGTATTTTCTCACATTGGCGATGTGTCTTTCGAGGTTGGCGAGACCTTTTTCAACGGCGTTGCAGTTAACGACGTCTAGTTCGCTCTTGGGCGCTCCACCGTGGAATTTGAGCGCACGCACGGTCGCCACAAGCACGGTCAGGTGCGGTTTAAGACCGGTTTTACGGCACTTGATATCGAAGAATTTTTCCGCGCCGAGATCTGCGCCGAACCCCGCCTCGGTAATGACGTAATCGGCAAATTTCAACGCAGTCTTTGTCGCAACGACGCTATTGCACCCGTGCGCGATATTTGCGAATGGACCGCCGTGGACAAATGCCGGACTGCCCTCGAGGGTTTGCACGAGGTTCGGATTGATCGCGTTCTTCATGAGGACAGTCATTGCGCCACGCGCCTTGAGGTCGTTTGCGGTGACCGGCGCGCCCGAATGGTTGAATCCGACGACAACGTTTCCGAGTCTTTCGCGCAGGTCAAATAGGTCGTCACTGAGGCAGAGAATCGCCATGATTTCCGAGGCCGCGGTGATAATAAATGAACTCTCACGTGGAATGGAGTTTGCCACTCCCCCAAGCCCCAGAACGATCTGACGCAACGCGCGTTCATTCACGTCCAGCGTGCGTCCCCAGGTGATACGCCTTGGATCTAACCCCAACGCGTTACCGTGATGCAGTGAGTTGTCGACCATTGCGGCGAGGAGATTGTGCGCGGAGGTAACAGCGTGGAAGTCTCCGTTGAAGTGCAGGTTGACGTCTTCCATCGGGGCAATTTGTGCATACCCACCGCCAGCGGCTCCTCCCTTGACGCCAAAGCACGGACCGAGCGACGGTTCGCGCAGACACAGGCACGCGTTCTTTTGCAGGCGATTCATGGCGTCGCACAGACCGATACTCACGGTTGTTTTTCCCTCTCCGGCAGGGGTCGGGTTGATCGCGGAGACAAGGATGAGCTTTGCGTCGGGCTTGGCGTCGTAGCCTTTGAGCGCGTCGAGCGAGACCTTGGCTTTGTATGAGCCGTAGAGCTCCAATGCGTCGTTCGGCAGTCCAAGGCGTTCAGCGACTTGGACAATAGGTTTGAGAGCAGTGTTACGAGCGATTTCTACGTCGGAGGGAATGGAACGTGTAACCATGAGCGCGGTAGTATCAGTAAGCTATTAGAATAAGGTTGGTCATTTGGGGACAAGATTAACCGTCTCCAAATAAGATGCTGAAGACACGTTACTTGCTGGTTCCCCTATTTTACCACGCTAATTACTTTCGACAAGTTACCGCCAGGTTTTAGAGCCAAAGCGCCAGGAAAAGATCGAAGGGGCTTATAGGCGGTAAATGGAGTCGATAGCGTGTTAAGCAGATATAGAACAAGACTCAGCAGGCGTTATGGCGTCTTTATGTTTATGGTTCTATGTCGGTCCAGTTAGAGAGGAGTACGTTTTTGACGTTCTCCTCGCCAGACTCATAAGTGAGTCCTCTACATTCCTTGGAGTAATTAACGACGTTAGTAATGATTGAATCGGTCAATGAGCCGGCGATCAAAACGGCGTGACGCGCTTTCGAAGCGACATTGCGGACAATGACGGCGCTAGCGTCGCCCAGTGGAGTCACGCCGCCCCATGCGGGGTTCGAGTCGCCGATTCGAATTGTCGCGCGGTCGACAACGCCAACGGGCGAAGAGTCGACGACGCCGTCGATAATGACATTAGACAGTTTAATCCCAGAAGCGTTGAGGAGTCGCACGATTTGATGACCTCCGGCGGCATAGCCGTTCACGTTGCGAATGACGATATTGTCAACACTTAGGTCTTCCTCTTCGGAGTAATCACAAACTTCGGTGGATTGTAACTGACCTCCTGACTTCGTTTGGGGATTAATTGCGGTAATAGCCACCAGGTCGTCGCCCGTGTGACCGGAGATTCCGTCGATCACAATATTATGACACCCCTTGCGTAGATCGACGCCGTCGACATTGAGGACTTTTTCCATTCTTCCGTCAATTTCCCTTGTCTCGTCAGCTTCGAATCGCAAATGACGTATAACCCCTTCGGAACACTTTTCAAAGGACAAACTCCACGCGTGAGCTTGAATAAAGGCAATGTTCTCAACCTGAAAGCGACGGACTTTTACGAATAGAAGACCTATATTTCTCCAGTCTCCGGTCTGTGATTCTCCCTCCTTCCCAGCGTCAGTTCCATAGGTTCGCACGCCGAGCGTTTTAGCGCTGTCGCCCGTGGCGCGTGGGTGATCCGCGCCGAAAAATTCAACCTTGCCAATACCAATGACTCTCAGGTTTTCAATTGCCTCGACCTTCTCAATGCCGATCCCGGCATTAGCGCTACGGATGAAATTATCACGACACTTGTCGGATAATTTGACAGTACAGTTTTCAAAGTATATCGTGGTGTTTGCAGGTAGGAGAATGGCGCGATCCAAGAGCCAATAATCTCGATTAGCCTCGTCGTCTGGACGTCTCGCAGGTATATGCACGACGCCCTGATTGAGCGGCGCAGCGTTCACAGCGGCTTGAATGCGGTCGGAATCGGCGCCTGCGTAATCGTTCGGATTGTTCGAAGGCGTCTGAGCGAGGAGCGTTTGAAAAGACGCAAGTAGTACTGTCACTAGTGTTAGAAGAACGTGTTTCATTTATTCTCTTGTGATTAGTAGTTTAGGTTCATATCGTAGTACTTTGTTAGCGCTCCATGAAGATTCGCGGGTTGGTAATGCAAAGCGAATTAATCCCATCTGTCAACTTGATTGGAATCAAACGCTTACCGTGAATGCAAAAGGAGCAGTCTAGCATAAGACTATTATCGAGTTGACGTCGTTGTTCAATCGTAAGGGAATTAATACCCGAAGGCTCGTGTGTGGCGACGCCATGCCTTGGCGCCGGCGTCTAACAGTTTTTTTGGGCGTCATGAGACGAAGTCTGGCGTCCAGTCGCCTCGTGTTATTACATTTATGTAATAAATAAACCATGAGGTTTTCACCAATAAACAGTTATGGTTTATTCTTCGCGGACTCGGTATAGTCGACGAGTCTCTAATCTACTAATGTCCTGTTGCTTCATTCCCAAGGCTTTTGCCTCCTCTTCAAATGGCTCAATAATTTTTCTTTGCTCCATATCGAGAAGCAATGACCGAGTGATATCGTCGTTATTAAAACCATAATTACCAGGACTTCGGAATCTTTCTATCTCGGCAAAGTCGACATAGATGAATCTTACGTTCATTTTCAACAAACGTTCTCTTGCGATTTCGGGTTCGTTAATATCAATTACTTTTCCACTTCTATTGCGTATGAATAGTCCCTGTAGTGCGTTCATGAGGGGCGAGTCGTTCCAGCACGTGGAGTAAAGGACGTTCGCGCGGAAGGCGGCGGCTTTTGCGTCTCCGATTAGAAGTATGCATTTGGGATTATCCGGGTCATTCTGATTCTCCAATAGGTAAGGATGGTCGTTGAGATAGATCGCGGCGTTTTCAAATCGCTTGTCGTCGTGCTCAAGAGCGGTTAAAGACGCTAAACGCCCCTGTCCAATAAGATCGATGAGCAGACCAGAGTAGAGAATCGCAATCGCCGCGACGGTAAAGGTCGTAACTCTTAAGACCAATGAGCGCGTCGCCATTGCACGAGCGAGCCATACGCCTAAGAGAAGCGCGGCGATCGGACTGACCGGTAGTAGAAAGCGATTGAGTCGATGCGTCAAGAGGAACCATGCACACCAGTATAGCGCTTGGAGTAGACAGAGGGTTGTGAGTAAGCGTTGAGCGTCAGCTTGGGGATTGGTTTTACACGCAAGTCGACGCCCAATCATCGTCGCCAAGGCAATCACGAGACCCGTGTAAACGAAGAGGTAGAAGGGCGATAGGTAATCGTCTTTCCAGCAGGTCTTCGCGACGGCGTCAGCGAGAGCTTTGAGATTGTACGAACTAGCAGAATGGGCGCGCCGCCACCGTTCGTTGAGCTCATTGTTCCAGTATCCTTGGGAATCGCCAAAGATAGAGTAGGCTAGAGGATAGACTGGATTACCAGTAGCACGGTAGTTCTTTAAATAACAAGCGCCGCCAAGCGTCGCCGCAATGAGGACGAATAAGAGCGTTAGCGCACATGTATGTTTGAAAGGGAGTCTGTATGTACCGACTTCGGTAGAGTTGGCTGGCGAAGCCATGTCGACGCTAGTTTTCAAAGTCGCGCGAACCGGGCATATGCACAGAAGTAGAAATGCCAAAGTGGTCGGTAAGGCGATAAAGACGACGCTGGTGTACTTTACCGCGCAGGCAAAGGCGACGAACACGCCTAGTATCAGGGCAAGCGTAGCGTAAGATTTGACGCTGCTAGTACGCTGCTGCAGAAAGATTGCCAGTAAGTACAGGATCGCCATGATCGCGAGCGCTAAGGACGACTCGTTCAGACTACTTGACGCGACAACGAATAGATTGGGAAAAGACAAGAAGAGCAATGCGCTCCACAGTGACGCTGTTCTGTCTTTTGGGAAGAACCTCCTGGCAAACAGTAGCGTTCCGTATGCAGTCAGTAGGATCTGGAAGTTCAATAAGGTCTTACCGACCAGGTAGCCAATACGCAACTGATTGTCTGGCGAGAAGTTGCAGAACTTCGCGAGGTTAAGTCCCAGTACAAAGTTCATCTCGGCGCCCAGGGGCATATTGAGGTAGACGTTATGTGTGGAGAAGACGATTTTTCCGGATTCAAAGATTTCGCGAGCGCCCTGTAGGTGATACTCCAATGCGTCGTACTCAAAGGTCGGTTGCGACGAGGCGAAGACGTAGAAGGACGCAAAGAGCGCAAGGACGCATGCAAGTAATTTCGGCATAACGCCTTGGAGTCGTTGAGACAACGGTCGGGACGTGGCGTTGATTGCGGCGGACGTTGTAGAATCTTGAGCGCTAACGCCGTGTGAATCTGTTAACGTTTTGTCGGTTTGACTTCGTGATTTATGACTCCTTATTGTTTGCACTATCCACAGAAGGAGTCCGACGACCAGTAGAATTGCACACGCAAGATTAACGTCGCCACAGACTCCCGCATAACATCCTCCACATGCGAGTATAGCATAGCCGAACGTGGAGGCAAAGAACGCGCGTTCGCATGAGCTGAGCTGGAAACGTTTGAAGAGTATGTTGACAATGATCCTTCCCACGCCTAGTAGCGCTAGAAACGCCAGCGCCGCGAGTACAAGACTTATCAAACGTTCGCCCTTATACGGTTCTTTTGGCAGGTCAATACCAAACCAGACGTCGTGTGCAAAGTCATTGTCCAACGGAGCAAGTAGGAACAATAAGTTTTTGGACGTGGAACCGAGGGAATGTATCGGTCGCGTCAAAAAGAAAGCTAAGCCCAGTAGAATGATGGCGGCGATAGCGAGCGCGAGTAGCCCACGCGCTAGACCTTTTTCTTCGGCGTTGTTGGACGGTAGTGGCTGTGACATTGCGATATTATGGCAAATAAGCGTCGATTAACGTGCACAGTTGACGAGCAACCTATCGCAATGATATACTAAAGTCGCATGAAAGTACAGACGACGCGTGTGTAAAAGGTATCGTGCGTCGTTTTCGCGCGTGTTTCAATGCACTGTTGGTTCCATCAGGAGAACGTTATGACACACAGATCCTTTGAGCGCCTCGTTGCCTTTTTGGCGCTACTATGCGCGTGTTCGTTTATGGTTGACAGTAATATATCGGCGCAAGAGTCGTCTGACGCGACGTCATCGTCGGTGGACGTCGACCAAGCTTCCGCCGGTTCACCCTGTTATGTAAATGAGGACGGCGAGTTGGTTTGTGAAGCGCCAGCGGCGGTAGAATCAACCGAAGCGGAAGTCGCTAAGCCAGCGATCGATTTAACCACACAGCCCTGGCTGGTGGAGAGCGCTAATCTTCCGGCAAACCACCCCGCGCTTAAGCGCGAACACATGATCTGGGCAGACTCCAACCTCTGGGTTGCCATTGACGATATTATCGACGGTATTCCCGTGGAAAAATGGTTGACCCAATCTCCGACGCCCGAGGATCTGGCGGGTAAATACGTCCTCGTGGAAGTTTGGGCGACCTGGTGCCCTCCGTGCCGTCGTTCTCTCCCGTATCTGAACTACATTGCGGGGAAATATAAGGACGATTTGGTTGTCGTCTCAATCTGCGAAATGGATGAGAACGCGATTCGTAATATGCCCGGTCCGGGTTTGAATATTTTCGAGCTGAATTACTTTGCCGCGGTCGATACCGGTCGTCGCTTTGCGAATAAATTAGGCGTCTATGGCATTCCTCACGCCGTTCTGCTAGAGCCAACTATTGGCGGGGTCGTTTGGGAAGGCATGCCGACCCTGCCTCGCTACGAACTTGACGATAAGAAGCTTGAAAAATTCTTCTCAATCGGCCACAAACTCAAGGAGGCCGGCCGCCTTCCAGAGAAATCTCCGATACGCTTTGTCGTGTCCGAGCCGACGGCAGAGGATCGTGCGTCGCGTCGTCGCGTTAGTAGCAAGGACGTTGAGGAGACCGTTGGCGCCCCGAGTCTGTAAGCTTGAACTACTCGTGCGATCGTGTGAGTAATTACCCCGCGACCGCACGGTTCCTTTTTTGATAGAACATATAGGTCTTTGCTCTCTTTTGCCGGTTAAATCGGCGTTGTTTTCGTCGCGTTTTTTTGTTACCTTTCCCAAAAAGAAGATTGCGCTAATGACTGAAGGCGGTAATGTATATTCCTTCGTCAAGGCGCATTGACAACGGTTTCACCTTGTCCATTTTGGAAGATCAAGATGCCAGCGACGCCAGTTCGATCCCAATGTATAGCGCTTCATAGACTGTATTCCTCTTGCTACCTGACGCTTTGTCTTGCGGCTGTTCTTTTATCGAGCGGTTGCGCCTCTCAGCGCGGCAAGCTCGTCGACACGGACACGCCCGATCGCGTTGGTAGTCATCGCGCCGGGTCGGAAGTCTATGATCCCGCCGCGGAGGTAGCGGTCGCCGAACTTCTGGATCAGGTCTCTCGTACCCCGATTATGCCAGAAGACACAGGCAGTACCGTGGCACAGATCATGGCGGATCGTGGCGCTCGTCGCGTTTGCTTTATGAACGTAGAAAACGCGGGCGGGGAAGAAATGGGCGATATTCGCGAAGATCTTGCGGAGACGATTCGCACTAAGCTTGCTCAGTCAGCGGAGTTTGACCTGGTAGATCAACGGCTCGTCACCGCGGCGTTACGCGATAGCGGTCTGCGTTTGGACGATCTACTGCTGCCCGAGAAACGCGCGCGTTTTCTGTCTTCTCTGGGTAGTGACGAGTCGCCGTTCGATTATATCCTCTTTGCGAAGGTGACCACCGCGACTACGCAGGACAACGCCGATTCACAAGTGAAGTATAGCCTGACGTTGGATATCGTTAATATTCATACAGGCTCTTCTATTCGCCAGACAGTTGGACTCAAGAAGCATTATAATAAATCGCTTAAGGCGAAGGTCAAGGGACTCTTCTAACGCTTTGGACGAGAGCGCCTCGAGCGCCTCGATTAATCAGAATTAAAACACAGGTCGTATCGATGAAAACAGCTCGTGTCAATTCTCGCGTTGGGTCTTTTAGCGCCGATATAACGAGTCTTTCGGCGTTTACAGTATGTCACTTTGTCGTTGATTTTGTTTGCGCCTTTATTCTGTTTCGTCTGTATGAATCGGAGGCAATCGTTTCTGGATCGGTTCTTCCGTATTTCATATTATACAACGTGTTAGCGTTTGGTCTGGAATGCATTATCGGACCGTTCTTTAGCCTGAAAAGCGCACGCGCTTGCTCATGTATTGGTTGTGCGTTACTTATTATGGCGACGTTTGTCGGAATGTTTGTTCAACATTCTCTTGGCGGTATAGAAATTATGCGCCGGGGCGATTCCTCGAGCCTCATGGCAGAATCGCACTCGATTCAGTTTTTAGTCATACTCGCCATAACGTTAGCGGGTATAGGAAACGCCTTTTTTCACGTTGGGGGCGGTATTGACGCGATTAGTCGTAATATAGGTCGCTATTGGCGCGGCGGGGTGTTTATATCCTCTGGCGCTCTGGGAATCCCCCTTGGGGCGATCTATGCTGGTATGACGACGTCCTGGTTCTTTTACGTTATTCCAGTGGTTGTCGTAGCATTGTCGGCGCTTTCGATTTGGGCGTTTTGTCGCGTCAACTCGTTGCCGTCTGACGCTCAGGCGCTGGGAATAGCTACCGATGGCGCAGCCGCCACAGCGTCGGTCGATAATTACGTTCGATCGCGTTATGCATCGCTCTTCGGAGCTCGCGTGCGCATTGGTCTATTGATTTGTGCGCTTGTCGTGGTCTTATTACGTTCCAGCTTTAGTTTTTTATCTCTGCCCTTCTATTTCACACGTACGACTGCAAGCTTCTCTCCTTTGCTCATCGCGGTTGCGTTCTTTTTGGGTAAGTTTTTCGGCGGATTTATGGCTGATCTTTTTGGCGCACGCCTGATTGGAGCCCTTTCTCTTGTGATTTCCGCGTTTTGCTTGTGTTTCGGTCAGGGTGAATTGCCTCTGTACCTTGCGGTGTTCTGCATTAATGTGACCACGTCGATCACAGTTGTGAGCACGGTAGCTTGGACACGTGGTCGCGCCGGTCTTGGCTTTGGTCTTACGACCCTAGCGTTCCTCTTGGGTTCTGCCGTTGTGATAGGGGATTTCCACGAGAACTGGTTCCAATCCCTTAAGAACGCCGATCTGCTAACGAGTTTCGGTATGCCGGTAGTCATGCTCACTCTGCTTGTTATGGCGACGCTTTTGGTTCTTTCGACGCCGAAGACTCACTCGAAAAAACGTCCTGAGCAGTCTGACGCGACGCCTGAGCCGAACAGAGTTGAAGCATGACTCCTGAGTGTTTGTATCTGCTTATTGGTCTGTTTAAGGCGCTCTTTGCCACGATCGTCATTGAGACATTCGTGGCGACCTTTTGGTTGGAGCGTTCACCTCGACTCATGACGGTTGTAATTGTCGCTAACGTTTTGACCAACCCGGCGTTGAATCTTTTGGTTCGCAATTTACCAGACGCGTTTTTTGCAACTGACATGCGTTACTATAGCATGGTTGGCGCTCTTGAAGCGGTCGTTTGGGCGTTAGAGGCGACAATTTTTTATCGCTTTGGCGGAATACTTTCTTGGAGGCGCGCGCTTTTGTTCTCCCTGAGCCTCAATGGGGCGTCGTTTCTTTCCGGCTTCCCCCTGGCAGCGCTGGGATACTGGGGTTGAACAAGTCTGACGCGTTCGCTTGGAGATTTACAGCGCGTTCGCTTTTGAATCTCGTGGAAAGCGCTATAATTAACACATGTAGAGCCTTGTGGCGCTCTTGCGCCTTATGTTAGAATCACAAGAGCGCTAGAGAGACGCTAAAACCATAATAAAGGAGCGTTTGATGTTTTCAGGAATCGTAGAGTCATTGGGAACAGTCGCCAAGATCGTACGCGATGGCGAGGTTTATACGTTTGAGATCGAAACGCCCGCCCTGGCGCAGGAAGTAAACGTTTCTGACAGCGTTGCGATTAATGGCGTTTGTCTCACAGTTGTTTCGAAAAGCGCGACGACATTGTCTTTCCAGGCGGTTCCCGAAACCCTTTCTCGCACGAACCTTGGCGAACTTTCCGAGGGCTCGCCGGTGAACCTGGAACGTGCGCTTGCTGTTAACGCGCGCCTTGGCGGTCATTTCGTAAGCGGTCACGTTGACGGTCAGGCGACGCTTGAAAGTATCGTCGACCACAATGGCGAATGCGCAGATTACTATTTCCGCATCGACAAATCGTTAGCGAAGAATATGGCGAGCAAAGGTTCTGTCGCAGTTGACGGCGTGAGTCTGACGTTGGTGCGTTGCGAACCGGAACTCTTTAGCGTGGCGCTGATTCCCTTTACCCTTGCCGCAACGACCCTTGGACACAAAAAGATCGGCGATAAGGTCAATATCGAGACGGATATCCTGTCGAAATATGTGCAACGCCTCATGGAAGCGCAGGAATGGAATTGATTCCCTGCGTAACGTCTCGTCACATTCTGCGTAAAGTCCCGTATTGTCAGGAATTTTGTTGAGAACGCTTTGTGAAGGTCGCATTGCGTTCTCTCTCTTTATATAATGGGAACTATATACGCAGATTTCAGCTTGCGCGTCACGGCGACGTAGAAACGTCCGCGGCGGCGCACACAATATTTATTAATCGAAGTCCTTTCACTCTCTGAGATTGCAAAAAGGAGTCGCGATGCGGAATCGAAACATTATGACGAAGTCGATAGCAGCGAGTCTATCGTTAATCCTTTTAGGGATTGGGTTCTCTATGGCACAGAGCGCCGAGAATTCTTCTGACACAACGTCAGCTTTGACGACGTTTTACGTTTCTGCGACCGGCTCCGATGAGAATAGCGGCCTTTCTACAACGGACGCCTTTGCCACCGTGACGCGTGCGCGTAACGCGATCCGTGAATCTCGTACCGGCGATACAAGTAAGCGTTGCGTTGTCGTCATTAGCGAGGGCGAGTACCCTCAGCCGGAGACGCTTGTACTCGGCGATGAAGACAGTAATACGGAATATGTAGGCGAGGGCGCCGGCGCGGTTCTCTCGGGCGGTATTCGCTTCCAATTTCAACGTCTCGCGTCAGCAGCGGAGAAGGAACTATTCCCCGCTAACGACGCTGAAATTTGGGTCTATGATTTACCCAAAGTTGACGACGCGCCGCTATTCTTCGAACAGCTCTTTGTCAATGGTCGTCGCGCCGTGCGTTCGCGCTTTCCTAACGACGGCTTTCTGATCCCGGAGTCGATTTGGGAAGAATTTCCCATGAATCCTCAAACTCGTAGCGTCGACCATGCGGTCACGCCTCAGGAACTGCGTGCACGCACTGGTGATCTGGACGACCTAAAACTAGAGGAAGCATCGACGGAAGTCCTGAGTTTTGCTCAGTTTATAGTACACCATAACTGGGACACAACGCGTCGCATTATCCGCTCCTATGACAAAGAGACTCGGGCGCTACGCTGCGAGGGCGTGCCGATGAAAAGTTGGAATCCATGGCGTGATTCTTCGCTCTATTACCTCGAGAACCTCCCCATGGCGTTCGACCAGCCCGGCGAATGGTTTTACGACGGCGTTAATGAACGAGTGTTTTACCGTCCGTTAGAAGGCGAGCAGCTGAATCAAACGTCTTTTATCGCTCCGGTCAGCGGCTTGAATTGCTTACTTGACATTAACGGCTCGAAAGTTGGGGTTGACGAGGCCAAAAAGACGACGTCGATTCGCTTTAGAAACGTTCAGTTCTCTTATACCGACGCTGCTAGCGGTAATACGCAGGTCAAACCAGGCGTCTCTGGACATGGTCCGACTCAATTCGAACCGCTACAAGCGGCGGCCTTTACCACGGGCACAGTTCGCATTAGTAACGCGTCTGATATTATTTTTGAGCGTTGCCGCGTTAAGAGCACAGGCGAGTACGCCTTTGTCATTATGGACTGTAGCGATTGCCAAATAATTCGCACCGACATGGAAGACCTTGGCGCAGGCGGCGTGCGCATTGGCGACGGTTCAATGGATCGCCACAATCAAGTAGTGAACTGTAACATCGTTCACGGCGGGCGTTTCTTTGCTTCAGGAACAGCGGTGTGGATCGGTCAAAATACCGAGGATACCTTGATTTTGCACAATGAAATAGCCGACTTCTTTTACACCGGCGTTTCAGCAGGTTGGGTTTGGGGATATAACGGCGGTCATGCTTTCCGTAACTGTATAGAATATAACCATATCCATCATATTGGTCAGGGCGCTCTTGCTGATATGGGCGGCGTTTATACGTTGGGTCGCTCCACCGGTACGCGTGTTTGCAATAACGTAATTCATGACGTCGATTCCTATGGTTACGGCGGTTGGGGACTGTACCCCGACGAAGGTTCCGAGGGTATTCTCTTTGAGAACAACCTCGTTTACGACGTGACCGACGGTTCCTTCCATCAGCATTATGGCAAAGAGAATATTTTGCGTAATAACATTCTAGCGCGCAGTAAAAAGAATCCGGCTAAACCGGATCAGCCCGCACATCAGATTGCCGTGTCGCGTATTGAAGACCATCTCTCCGTAACAATCGAGCGTAATATCATTTACTGGAAGGACGGCGTTGCTCTGGGGTATAACGCTAATAACGCCAAGGTCGTCTACGATTCCAACCTTTGGTATAACGCTACCTCCGATGCAACATTCGGCGGTCTGTCCCACGAAGAATGGGTCAAGACCACCGGTAAAGACGTTAATGGAATCGTGGCAGATCCGCTCTTTGTCGACCCTGACGCGAACGACTTCCGTCTCAAGAGCGGTTCTCCTGCGCAGAAGATCGGTTTCGTGCCGTTCGACTACACCCAAGCGGGGGTGCAGCCCGAGTAAACTTGTGTCTACGTTAACCTTTGTCTGCTAGTCGCTTCGTCGTGAAATCAACGACGCCGGAACAGTTTGTCTCAATTGGTCTAAACTGTTCCGGCGCTCTTTTTTGTAGATAACTTCTCGATGATTTGAACTTAGAGCGCTGTATCACGTTTGGGAATAAAGAACTGTGATATATCGGCGTTTTCTAAAGTGAGTAATTTAAGCTTTTTATCAATGCCAGCGGCATAGCCAGTGAGGCTGCCGTTTGTCGCTACGACGCGGTGGCATGGGATTATGATCGAGATAGAGTTATGCGCAACAGCGGCTCCGACGGCTTGCGCAGACATTTTCTCTAAACCTTTTTGTTTTGCGATGTTATCAGCAATTTGTCCATAGGTCATTGTTTGACCATAGGGAATGGCGAGCATGATATCCCAGACACGTTTGCGAAACTCGGTGGTTCTCATTTGAAGTTTGGGAGTAAAATTCGGCGCCTTCCCGGTGAAGTAGACGTCTAGCCAATGTACGGCGTCCTCGAAAACCGGAAGTTGTTTTTCACGAAATTCTCCAGACAGAACGTCGGCAAAGTATTTCTGCTTGTCGAACCACAGACCAATGATCGCGTCTCCATCGGACGCCAGTGTAATACCTCCCAATGGCGAATCGTAGTGATAAGTGTAATCCATGTTTGTCTCCAGTGGAGGAATATTATAGTCGCTTTGTAAACGTTGCCCGTCATGTCTAAAAAAAGGCGTATTTACCCGTTCCCCAAGGAAGGAATCAGAGTAAATACGCCCAATTCGTTGAGAACGAATAATTTGTCGCTTGGTCTTAGAACCTCGGCTTAATTGTCCAGGTTCCTAAGACGGACTTGTCGGCGAGTTTTTCACATGTCACCACAAGTTCTTTGGAGTTCGCTTCGGCATGAATGCAAGTAGCGTTTTCTTGGAGTAGCGGACCACCTCCAGTGAGTTGCGCCCATGGACGTTCAGAGGTAGGCTCGGCATAGGTAAACTTGTGCCGGTGCGCGGTAATGAGCATTTGTATGCCGCTTCTATCGAAGATCGGTCCCCAAGTCTTTGAGATAATTTCACTATAAGGAATCCATTTGAGTCCCTTTGGTTTCTTTGCGTTTTCTTTTGGGGCGACGTCAAAGAGTGGAATGTGGCAAAACGCCAGGAGATAAGGCGCGTTCGCAATATCCGGACGCTTTAAGACAGACTCTAACCACGCGGCTTGTAGTTCGCGGTAAGGTTCAGCGCTTGAAATATTCTGACACTTTTCAGCGGAATCAGGCGCGGTCTCTGCCGTGTCTAGTATGATCATGGCGAGTGGACCACGACGTAAGGCGTAATTGTATCCGAGCGGTCTGAACTTTAAGTCCTCGTGAATCCACGGGGTGAAGATTTGCGAAAACTTATGCGCCCAGGGTCCCCAACGGTCGTGATTCCCTTTGGCGAGAATGAGGTGACGTTCCGCGGCGTAAGGCATATCACAGGGGTTGGCGACGGCGGTTTTGAGGATCGTCGAGGAGGGATAGCGATGACAAAGGTCGCCGTTCCACACGAGCATGTCAGGCTTAAGTTCGTCGAATCGTTCGAAGAGAGCCTTGATTGTCGAGATCTGATTGTGCGTGTCGTTTAGTACGGCAAATGAAACGTTTTCTTCGTTTGGACCGGCGGTTTTGAAGGAATAGACTTCGCTGTACTGCGGTTCAGAAATCGTTTTATTGTATGCAGTAGTGTAATGAAAGGCACAAGTGGCGGTACGATAATAGTAGCGCGTGTTCGGTCTCAAACCGGTCATTCTTGCGCAGATAAAATCCTCCTCATAGGGATTGAGACCGAATTGGGAATTTCTCGCCACTTTTCCTAGATTTGGCGTTTCGCCATATTCGACCCAGCCAGTTGCCGGCAGGTTAAGCGCCCAGACGACCGACGCGCTTGTCTCCGCGACGTTTTGGAGGATCGGATATGACCACGCATAACTACCGGTACTTGGGTCGAAGATTTTACTATTCGGCTCCGGCGTGGGGTAAAGTAACTCACGTGGATTCGAAGGCACAACGCCGGGCGGTAGTTCATCGATTTCATAGGCGTCGGCTTCGACATTTGTCGCGAGAATGGCGCTGGTCATGCCGACAGTGGAGGCAGATTTTAGGAAGGCGCGTCTGTCGAGGGACGTTCTGTTGCCGTTTGCAGAGGTTCTTCTTTTAAATAAAGACGGTAGGAAAGACATAACGTAAGCTCGCAATGCGTATAATGATGTGTACGGAATCTTAAAAAGGCGCGTGAACCGACCTTTGTATTGAACGGTCAGTCACGCGCCAGTGAGGTCATTACGCTATCGTCTTGAAACTAGACGCGTGGTTTAAAGGTCCAAGACCCGGCGATGGAGAGATCTTCGATCTTTTCGCAGGTGAGCTTGAACTCCTTGGAGTTGGCAACGCCCTGGATGGAATAAGCGTTTTTGAATTCGGGACCACCGCCGATAATCTCCGCCCAGGAACGCTCAGCGGTAGCGGGGTGATAGCTGAAGCGGTGCAAGTGAGCGGCGATGAGGAGTTGCACGCCGTACTTTTCAAAGAGCGGTCCCCACATACGCGCGGCAGGCCACTGGATTGTCGCCCATTTGTCGAGGATATTGCCGGGGTTCGCCTTGGGATTATCGAAGTAGAGCGGAATATGGCAGAACGCAATCAGGTAGGGCGCGGACTGGATTTCCGGACGCTGGAGAACCTTCTCCAGCCAAGCGGCTTGCAGTTCGCGGTATGGCTCGTAGTTTGCCATACCGGACCAAGCAGGATGCCAGTCGGGCTTGTCTTCGCCAGTGTCTAGGGTGATGCAGGCGAGCGGACCACGACGGAACGCGGAGTTGAAGCCGAGCGATTCAAACTGCACGTCCTCTTGTTGCCAAGTGGTGAGGCACTTTGGTACGTTGCGCGCCCACTGACCGCGACGATCGTGATTGCCCGGGACGTAAACCAGCGGACGCTGGGCGACGTACGGCGTGCCCGTCGGATTGCAGATGTTGGTCTTAATGTGTTCAGGTTCCATGTAGAAGGAACACAGGTCGCCGTTCCAGAAGATCATGTCAGGATTGAGATCTTCTGCTCTCTTGATCAGCGCCTGAATGGTTTGCATGGTATTGTGCGTATCATTCATGACGAAGAAGGAGGTTTCTTCATCGCTAGCGCCGACCGTTTTGAAGGAATAGATATCGCTATATTCGGGTTCAGAGATGGTTTTATCGTACGCGGTTTTGTAGTCGAAGGAACATGTGGCGGTACGATAGTAGTAAGTAGTTCTCGGAGCCAGACCGGTAATGCGGGCGGAGAGGAAGTCGGTTTCATAGGGGTTCAGACCGAACTGGGAATTTCTAGCGACTTTTCCCAATTCTGGGGTGACGCCCCATTCGACCCAACCGGTGCATGGACGGTTAATCGCCCAAGAGATCGAAGCGCTCGTTTCGCCGACGTTTTGTAACATCGGGTGTGAGGCCATGAAGGAGTCGGGTTTCTCCGAAACCTTTTCGTCTTCAGCTTTTGTCGCAGAGGACAGCATAGCGGCGCCGCTAATGGCAGCGGCGGACGCAAAGAAGGAGCGACGACTAAAACCTTGGCAACTATTCATAAAGCACATCTCCATGATAATGAAATGACAGCGCACAATCGGTCTGTCGTAAGCAGTTCCCAATGCATGCTGCGTGTAGAGTTCCACATTGTCGCAGGTTCGCGAGTGGCGCCAGTGTGGCTTTTACAACGTGAAACACGGGCGAGGCATTGTTGACGTCGGATCCCGATGAGGCGGCGTCGCTGTGAGTCAGCGCGTTCCCCTCCTTCACGTTACCCCTATGATACCAGAAACAAAAGGAAACTTCAAATAAGAAATAAAAAAACTATATCGCTTCTCTCGAGAAATGTGACAACCCACTGTTATATATATAGATAGGTCTAATCTAAAGTCATAGTTTCATATCGAAATCTTTTAATCCGTCGCCAATAAGATCTCGTATGCACATTAGTCTACGCCTGCTAAAGCAGAATAGTTGACCATGACCAGCGCAGGGGTTATAATCGTGCCAGACGTCTAGTGCGAAAACGTATATAGACGCCGCATGACCTTGTCTGTATTTAGGCGTCATGTGGTAGATTCACGGTTTGTTGTATGGATGATCCCAATGTCGAAACAGTCGATTCTTAAAATCACACAGCTGTGTTGCGCGACGATTCTTTTCCTTTGCGTCTGGTCGGCGCCCTCTTATTTAACGAGTGACGTCGCCAAGGCTTGCACGAATTTAATCGTGACCAAAGGCGCTTCTGCGGAGAACGCTTGTTTTATTACGTACACGGCAGATTCTGCCGGCTTATTTGCCAGACTCGGTATCGTCGAAGCGTCCGACGGTAGTTTCAAGCCCGATGGGGGCGTTGACGTCTTTCCCGAGGGATACGCCACGCACAAGGTCTTTGGATTCATTGCCGATTCTTTTCAAGGCGTTATGAACGACTGCCAAGTCGCCATGGCGGAAACGACGTGGGAAGGTCGTGAAGAACTCTTCAATACATACGGTCGTTTTAAGTACGGGGAACTCATGACGGCGACTTTACAAGGCGCTTCAACTGCACGTGAAGCGGTTGAACTTATGGGACGCCTGGTAGCGGAATACGGCTATATCGACGAAGGCGAGTCCATTTCCATCTGCGATAAAAACGAAGCTTGGATTTTCGACATTTGCGGCACGGGTTCCACGAGCGCAGAAAACAATCAGGGTAGCGTTTGGGTCGCGTTGCGTGTTCCTGACGGCGAAATCACCGCCCACGCGAATTTAGCGCGTATCGGCGTCTTCCCGAAAGACGATCCCGAGAATTGTTTGTACTCTCCCAATGTCGAAAGCTTTGCGATCGAAAAGGGGCTCTATGATCCCAATAGTGGCGAGCCTTTCTCCTACTATAAAGCGTATGGAATCAACGACGTAGCGGCGAAGCGCGTGTGTGAAAAGCGCGTGTGGAGTATCTTCCGTCGTGCGGCGCCGTCGCTTAACCTTTCGGTCGACTATGCTCAGGGCGTTGAGGGCGCAGAGCCTTATCCGTGGTCGATTAAACCCGATCACAAACTCACGGTCGCTGAAATTGCCGCGCTTATGCGCGACCACTACGACGGCACTGAATATGATATGTCAGAAGGCGTCGACGCAGGACCTTACGGTTACGCAATGCGTTGTCGACCGCTGTATTGGGAAGTGGACGGCGAGAAATATGCGTGGGAACGCCCGATCTCCACGCAACAGACCGGTCTGTCGGTGATAACGCGCTCCACCTCTAATCTTCCTGACGTGGTAGGCGGTTTGGTTTGGTTCGGCTGGGACGATACTTACACAACCTGCTACACGCCAATCTATGCGTGTTCCACCGCGCTCCCCCCGTCGACTATCATCGGTACGAAGACGCGCTTCGATATCAAGACTGGCTGGTGGACTTACAACTTCGTCGCGAATTACGCCTACCCGCGCTATAAGGAAATGCTCCCTGATATTCAGGCGGTACAGTCTGAACTTGAAAATTACTTTTACGCCGCGCAAGGTCCCATTGAGAAAGCGGCGACGGAACTAGCGCTCACGAATCCTGAGCTTGCGATTTCTTTCCTTACCGACTACTCCATTATGCAAACGGAAAAAGCTCGCGAGCGCTGGGAACAACTCGCCAATGACCTGCTCGTGAAATTCAACGACGGTTACACGCGTCAGCCCGATGGATCCTATCCGAACGTGGGCTACCCCGAGGAATGGTTGCGTCGGGTGATTAAAGAGAGCGGCGATCGTTTCAGACTGCCCAAGGAAGAGTAGAACCTTCGGCGACTAATTGACTCAAAACACGATTGAACCCGATTTCTGGGAACTTTGATTGGGCTTTTGACGTCAAACTAGTCGTGTAATTCGATAGAAACGCCTTCGTCAGAGTCGATTAATCGGTCAAGATCGCGCTCTGACGAGCGTTTTCGTATTTGTTCGCGGCGTCCTCAGTCGTATAGGTGTTTGACATGAAAAGACAGCGCACGACCAAATCCAGTTCGACCCATTCCCGCCAGTTGCGCCTCGAGACACTCGAGTCTCGCAATCTTCTTTCGCTCGATGGCGCGTCTGTTTTAGGCGTCGTTGCGGTTGCTGGTGAAAATGACGCACAATCGTCTTTACAGAGCGAACAGACGGCTAATCTTGACGAACAAGAGGATGACGCGGCGACAAGTATCTGGTACGAGCTTGTTACCACGCTGAATCCCTCAGCCGAAGAGCAGGAGCTACTTGAACAGATCAATCGTTTTCGCGCCGACCCCAGCGGTGAGCTGGGACGCATTTTTAGTGAAATCACTAGCGATAGCATCGTAGCGCGCAATAGTTTGGTCGATAGCGCGATCCAGCTGAACTCCTATCCCAAAAATAGCCTTGACGATTTTCTGACGCAGTGGCGCGAACTGAGTTCGGCGTCACCGCTGGCGTACAACGCGTCGTTACTTCAGGCGGCCACGAATCACAGTAGCCAGATGAAGTCGAAGAACGATATTAGCCATAAGTGCGCTCGTGAAGACGATTTAGTGACGCGTGTGATCAAAGCGGGGTTTGAGTCTGGTCTGACTAATGCCGACGGCGATATAGCCATTAGCGAGAATATCGGCGGTTGTTTTCGTATAAACGGTTCGTATTCGGTCGCTTCTTATATTCTTGCGGCTTTTGCGGTCGACTGGGGCGTTGCCACTCATGAGCATCGCGACGCTCTCATGAACGACGCGTATACGGAAATCGGTATTTCTATTATGAATACGACCAAGAGCGTCGGTCCTTACCTGGCGACCTGCGACATAGCCACGAGCGTCCAGGGCGCTCGCGACGACGGCGCTTACCTGCTTGGCGTGATCTATGACGACGGCGATAACGACTTTTTCTATGACGTCGGCGAGGGACTTGGCGGGGTGGACATTTGTATCGAACGCCTTGGTTCCGATCAGACAGAGTCCGTTACGATTCAATCGTGGAATGCCGGTAGCTATCAGATCTTTCTTTTGAACGGTTCCTATCGCGTCACGGTCTCTGGAGATTCTTTTAGTTCCCCGATAACGAAGACGGTTTCTGTGACCGACGGCGCCAATGTGAAGCTCGATTTTCGCTCTAATGACGCAGGCGCTACCGCGCCAATTGTCGACCTCAATAGCGACGCAGAAGGGTACGACTGGACGAGCGTCTTTGTCGAAAATTCCGAGCTTCCCGCTGAAGTTCTTGCCGACGCTAATATCAGTATTGTCGACGCCGATTCCTCCTACCTTTACGGAGCCAAAATCACATTTGCCGTACGCCCAGATGGAATCGAGGAAACGCTCGATATCTCCGTATCCGGTACGAGTTTACGCGCGTCGTTCGAGGATCAATCTGGCACGGTCGTGCTCACCGGGGTCGGCACGCTGGAAGAATACGTGCAAGTAATCTCCTCCTTGACCTATTTCAATGCGGCGGAGTTGTGCAATTTAACGTCGAACGCGCAGATTACTATTGCCGTATACGACGGCGTCTTTTGGAGTAACGACGCGCTTCTGACAATTGAAATTGAGCCAACGCAACTGCCGCAAATGACCGTCCTCGACATGACGACGTACGAAGGGGACGACGGCGCGACAATCGCGACCTTTGTCGTGGAATTGGATTCGCCCGCACGCATGGACGTGTCCTTTAATTTCAATGTTGTCACCGGCGGTACGGCAGTGGAAGGGGACGACTACACCCTTTCTCTTGGCGACCCCATTACAATCTCCGCGGGTGAGACCACCGCTCAGATCGAATGCTACGTGAACGGCAACTTCGACGCGCTCAAGCCGGAAGGACTCAAGGTGGTCGACGGCGTTGTTGAGAAACCCTATATTTACTTTGATATAGAGATCGTCGACCTTACCAACGCCTACCTGACCAATGAGAATAATCTAGCTCGCGGGTACATTTACGACGACGATTCACCCATCGCGCTTGGCGTCGCCGATAATTACCTGTTGGAAAGTCTATTGTCGACCGAACAAGGATTGCGTCGCTATGTTTTTACGGTGACGCCGAGCTCTAACGGTTACTTTATGTGGGACGCCGCCTCTGTGATATCAGGTCGTAACGTAGCGGTCGCGGTTCGAGAAAATTCCCTGGAAGCGGAACCGCTCGTTCTGAGCGATGATCTCGCCACAAATGGTCGCGTTCAATGGTTTGCCGATTCTGAGGTAGAGTACTGGATTACAGTTGAAGCGGCAGACGATCTGTCAAAAGTCTTTGCGCGACTGTTGGAGATCTCCGAAGATAAAATCGTTCTGGTCGATCCGCTCCTGGAAGATTCAGAAGAAGATCAGGTCAATCTTGCGTGGCTTGACGACGATATGGACTTTTCCATTGGAGATTGGAGTTGGAGCTTTGAACCGTCTTTGTGGGACCAGTTGCAACTGCATTCCAGTCGTGAGAACGTCGATCTAGTCTTTGCGTTGCCGTCCGATTCCTATGCGTCGTTGAGCGATTCCTCGGACGACGAGACGTCCATTACATTCGACGATTATCGTGGTATTACGACCGTCGGCTTTTCTTCCTTTACTTATAATGGCGAAGACAACCACGAAACCCTCGTCCTTGAAGGCACAGACGGAGACGATTACCTCTACTACAGCGAAGGTTCCGGATTCTTTCGAACCTCCGACGGTAAGATCGTAACCTTTAACAAAGTGAATAACGTAACCGTCAACGGCGGTAGCGGTAATAGTTTTGCTTTCATCCAGGACTCACAGTACGACGACACTTTAGAGACGACCAACGATACAATTAGTCTTTACGGCGGTGGTTTCTCCCTTGTTGCGTCCAACTTTACCAAAGCTCAAATCGTCATGAACAGCGGCGGTGAAGATACGCTACGCATTCAGGACTCCGGCGATCAGACCGAGGCGTCCCTCTCTAAATCTTCGGCGATAATCACGGGCGTCTACGACCTGACCGGCTCCGACTCCTCGACCGTTTCGAAGAGTTATGCGCGCACGGTTATCGGCGCCTCCCAAATTGTAGTGGATCCGACCGATTATATTGGAGTAGTTAAGCTTTACGGCGATAATTCTCCAGAGTCGTATATTAACGCCACGTTCAATACATTGTCGTCTTACGATCAGTCGGCGCGCTTTTCCACTACGGTAACGCGCGCCAAATCGATTACAGTCGGGGGCGTTCATCCGTTCTACAGCGACACGCTGACTATTTCTCTATCGGAAGGCTATGAATCACAAGTCGTTGGAGATACTGTCGTGCTTGTGAACGTTAGCACCGGTAGCGAGATTATCGCTCCGTCGTGGGTTCAAATCACCACGATTCCTGAAGAGCCGACTACGATTACGTCAGATAGTCTGCTGGCAAATACGGTCGACGACGCCTTGGGAGGCGTTTCTAACGCGCTCATCGAACCCGCCGCTTCTGTGCAATCTGTTTGTGCGTCGAGCGCTCAACCGACAAACGTTTCCACTATTGACGCCACGACGCTAAACGTATCGAATACGAGCGTTGTGACCAAGACGGTAGTCTCTAATCCACAGAACGTCGTTTCGCGCGCTCGCAAGCGCAGTCAGACGTCGCTGTTGCTTGACCACGTGTTTTCAAGTCTTCAGAGTCAATCCGATCTACAGTCAGAGTCGGAGACGTCGCTGGAAGCGTCCGAACTCGATAAGTTCTGGGACGAAGTCTTTGACGATTACCTGGACTAATTGACACAACGCGTCGTGCGGCGTCGATAGTTTCACGCACGACGCGTCTTTATCTTCCGACCCACATGCGAGTTAGTACCGTATGGCTCCCTCCACAATACCCGAGAATTGGGCTAATACGCTTGGTATGAAATTTCACCTTGTTCGTTCCGGCGTTTTTACGATGGGTAGTCCTAAAACTGAAGCACGTCGTTTCGCCGATGAAGATCAACATGTTACGACAATCTCGCAAGATTTCTTTTTGAGCGTCTACCAAATGACTCAAGCGCAATGGCGCGCAGTGACCGGTGAAAATCCAAGTCGCTTTACTCTTAGTAAGCAACTTCCAGTGGAGAATGTTAGTTGGATCGATTGCCAACGTTTTCTCGAACGCCTTAACGCAGAAGAATATCTTTATGAATTAACGACTTACCTCGGGGCGGATTGGCGTTATTCACTACCGACCGAGGCGCAGTGGGAATATGCATGTCGCGCTGGTACGGTAACGAGTTATTATTTCGGAGACCAGTGTACCGGTAAGGAGGGTAACTTTGGTAAAGGCGGTCAAGAACAATCGAAAAGCTCCCCGACACGTTCCAAAGGCATAGGAACGCTTGAAGTCGGCTCCTTTCCTCCGAATCCCTGGGGGTTCTATGATATGTGCGGCAATCTCTGCGAATGGACCAGCGACAACTATGGTTACTACGAAACCGACGCGTCCACCGATCCAGTCGGTGGTAGAGCGACCGGAGAGCACGTTGCTCGCGGCGGTAGTTGGCGTAGTATTCCAGATAACTGTCGTTCCGCAAGCCGTTTTAACTTCCTTTCGACCTATCGCGGGGATAACTGCGGTTTGCGCTTGGCTTTAACGCGTCAGGCGTAAACGCTGTTCTATCGATAATCTAACCATTTATACTACCATGAGAAACAAGGGGGGGCGGACGTGAAAGCTAGTTCACGTCCGCCCCCCCTTGTTCATGTTCAGTAATTCAATGCGTAATTAACGCAAGTGTAACATTTAGCGCTCAATCCTAACAACAACGGCGGAGAAGGATGGAGCGACAAGAGTCGCCTTGCCGTCTTTTACCACGATCGTCAAATCTTGAGCGACGATATTATTGGGATTCTCCAATGTATTGCGTTTGCGCAGTTTCGCGTCTGGTTTTTCGTTTTCTTCGAGTTTGGGCGTGACACAGGTCGCTTGAACATTGCATTTGGCTAGGTCGAAATCAGTAGCGACGGAAAGAGTCAGCTCTTGGTCGGAATCGGTCGTATTGACCAGCTTGACGAAGAGAGTTTTTTCATCGTCTGATTTTGTTGAGACAAGGTTGATCACCGGCTCGTTGCCAGCGAGTTGCTTTGCGTCGGAGACAACTTTAACGAGGTTGGGGGCGTATGCGTCTCTCCACAATTTGTAGACGACGTAATTCGGAGCCGGGTACCATCGGTTTTGGTCGAAATTAATAAACGCGTTGTCCCATCCAGTCGCGGTTTTGTGGCGTAAGAAGAGCGCCGGAGCGGTAATGCCAACGACGTCGCCGACTCTTTCAGAGCAGTTGAGGAAGCCTCCGCAGTGTAGACCGGTACGCCAGTCGGTCGATTGTGCGTTCCATTCCGATTGGAAGAGCTTAATATCAGGATTGGGGCAATTAGCGAACAAATCGCGATGCGCCTCGAAGAATCGCTGATTGGACCATGGGTTTGTGGCAAACCCGTTCGGATCGTCGTAGCGGTGTGTGGAGAGGAAGCTGAACTGTTTACCAGCGCCGGAGGCGACGGCGGAATCCCACGCCATGGCGTTACCGGTCCAAGATCCGCAAGCGATGACGGAGATATTCGGGTCAATCGCCTTCATTCTTGGCACGAGTTCATTGAGCGTGTCGACATACTTTTGGGCTGGGGTGCTTACGGGGTGCACTTCGTTGTCGATTTCCCACATTTTGACGTTATAGGGTTCCGGGTGACCGTTTTGTGCACGCATCTTACCCCAAGTGGTCTCTTGTGAACCGTTACAATATTCGACCCAGTCGCAAACCTCCTGTAGCCAGTCGTTGTTTCTCAGCGAGTTATCGCCGACCGCTCTGATCCATTGCTCCGTTCCAATATTAACAACCATGATCGGTTCAGCGCCGACTTGTTCGCACAACGCCATGAATTCGTCGATTCCAAAGGAATTGACGTCAACGTCGTTCCACAGTTCCAGGGGATAAGCAACACGGTCGTCTTGTGGTCCGATTCCAGACTTCCAACGGTATGCTGAGGCATAGCAACCGCCCGGCCAACGAATGTAGACGGGACGTAGATTTTTAATCGCTTGCATGAGGTCAGGACGCAATCCTTTTGTCTGCTCTTTCCACGATTGCGGGAAGACCGAGATCTGGTCGACGTCGATATATTTGCCCTCGGCCGGTTCAAAAGTCAGAGCGAGCGTTGCGTTATTGGCGTCGAAATTACAGGGAAAGACGCCGCTTATCTTTTGCCATTGTTCGGTCTTGACGTTCTGTGAGCAGATTTCCACGACGACGTCGTCGTCATTTTTGATTGTCGCCTTGACAACGCCTTGACCACGCGTCCAGAAGGAATAGTCGTAGCTTTCGCCTTTGGTCAGCGCGTAGTCAGATTGCGCGAGGGCGCCACTCTTGTCGTAACGCAGGTACCGAGAGCTATTACGCGCGTCTTCGGTACGGGACTGCGGATCGCCTTCCAGATTCCAATATCGTACGGTGCAACTGTTAGGCGTCTTGGGAGGATTAGCGTTCATGTCATACAGAGTCTGACGGCGAAGGTCGCGCACAAGTACTTGTCCGAATTCAGCTTTCGTCGCCCACGTGCCTACGCCGACACACCCTTTCTTCGGGGCGTCGTCGTCAAAGTCGACAATCTCATGGATCATTTCTTGATTGACAAAGACTTTAATGTTCTGTCCGACAACGACTACTCGTATGTCATAGGTTTCGCCGTCTTCAATCGGCGGAATTTCCTTTTGCCCGCCAATCACGTGCCGACCGTTCGAGCGTGGCGTTTCCTTTTCTATCGCCACGAACTTATTGCCCCAGCCGCCGAGGTTCAACCAGTAGTAACTCGACATATCGGGCGCGGCGCGGAAGAGCACTAAAAAACCCTCGTCGCCCGAGACCTTCTTGGCAATGACGCGAATGTCGTAATCAGTCCATTCGGCGCTACCGTCTTGGTCGACGCCTAGGAGGAAACGACGATCTGTTCGTGTCGTGCCCTGTTTGAGCACGCCGTCCTGTAAAGTCCAGCCGTCTACTTGAACCGCTTCAAGCGAACGATTCCAGACCAGTTCTCCCCAAAGCCCGCCGTTACAAGAGTTGTATATATGCTCGAGAAATTGCGAATAGATCGATTCGTCGATTTTCTGAAGCACAGTCTGCGGTTGGATTTGTACTTCAATCTGATCCTGCGCGTTCGCCTGTAGACTTAGCGCGCACTGCAAATATCCCAAGGACGTTAAGACGCAACATACGGCGTATACAAGTCCTTTTCCTGGTGATTTAATACGTTTCATTTCAATCTTTCTGTTCCAGACGTGCATAGATTAACTCGTGACGCATGATCGATAAGGCATGTGTCGCCTACTATGTGACAACACGAATAATCATGCGTTTAGCGGCGTCTCGCTGACGATAATAGTATGAAGAAGAAGTAGATTCAGGTCAAGGAAATGACGCAAAAACTACATTTTTTAACGCAATCGCGTCATTGGACGCCTAACAGCTTTTTATATGTCTCAGAGCCTATAGGATATTCTACAATAATAGCTTAATTCGATGTGAGGTAGGGACAACGTCGACCTTGAATTAACTGTTTAGGTCAGGTATAATCACTTCCGTTTAGGCAACTAGCGCTACTTCAAAACGTTATGATCCACATGCGTTTATAGCTGATCGGAGCTGTTATGAGATTATTTACTACACGGTTAGCGTCCCCTAGGCGTTTCACACGCGCTCACCTTGGAATATTAAGTCTTTTTGTCATTGTACTTACTTCACCTGTATTAAGTAGCGCAACAGATGGGGAATCAGAATCTAACAAGCCGATCGTAGTCATGATTCACGTGGCTAGCGACTCACAAAATCAAGGCTACGAGGCGTACAAGGCATTCGACGGTGATCCGAAGACATTTTGGCACTCCGAATTCTCTCATGCGCCCTTTGAAGCTACCGCTATTGCTATTAACTGTGGGTACGACTGCGGTTGTAACCGCGAACACCCTCATTTGGTACGCTCGCGGCGTTATCAAACGGATCGTCCTTTTGAACTGCGCGTCGACCTCGGCGACGTCTATGAATTAACCGGTTTTCGCTATCTCCCACGTCACGATGATTCAGACAACGGTAAAGTGGCAGAATTTAAGGCGTTTGCATTGCTTGACGCGCCGGAAGCACAGTCCAATGACGTGGACGAGGCGCTGTGCGCCCCTAGTTTTGCCGAAGATGGTCTGTGGCACGCGTCCTATGGGGACGCGACCGTAGCAGGCGATCTTTCGGATTATTCCGACTCTACCGTTCCAGGCGAGGTTCTTTTTGACAAACCAGTAAAAGCACGATACTTCGTGTTCCAAGTAATCAATGCAATTCAATCTCAACCTTTCGGCTCGGTCGCCGAGTTAGAACTCCTCTCGCCAGGTCGCGTCTTTCTGGCTAAAAAATCGGTCGATTCTCTCGCGCGTAGCGTAGACGTAAAGGACGGCGTCGCCTGGGCTAGCGAACTGACGGGCGTGGAATCTAACGCCGTCGAATCTTCTGTTTATTTCAACGATTTAGTCGATCAGTATAACCGTCTCGTGGAAGAATTGTCTCGTCTGGATTATTACCAGGCCATCTCCGATCAGCTTGCTACCTCCGAGGCGTCATTGAGTTGCGACGATCGCGACCCAACCGACGTCGTCTTTCGTCGCGTCGTAGCATTGTGGCGACGTGTTCGCGAGTCGGAGTCGCTTGATAATCATCAAGGTGAATCAGAGTTATTTGAATCTCTTGTAGAGGCTGTCAAGAGCGTTGAGGTCTGCGATTACGCCACTCGTTTCAAACTTTATCTTTGCCTGACCTTTATTCGTCGTTCGCTTCTCATGGAGCGTGAGGAACTCGATTTCAATGAAATCTTGTTTGTGAAACGTCATCGCTCAAATTACAGTCACATCTGCGATCAGTTCTATGGTCGTTCCGCAGCGCCCGGCGGCGGTCTTTTTGTGCTTTCTCAACCGTGGGGCGACAGTAAGGAGTTAGACGTCGACGCATTGAAAAACTTAACAACGCGAGCGTTGAATCCAGTAAATAGCGCAAACGACTCTTTCACAGATATTTGGAACGTTCTTTATCATCCGAGCGCACGCGACCTTCTCGCTGATTCAACGGTAGAAAACCAGTCGCGTCTGCATGGTCAAAAACTCCAAGGGGGCGCTTTCCTTGCGCCTGAGTTGTCTTTCGACGCTAAGAAGATCGCCTTTGCATGGTGCGAATGCGTAGGTTCTCCTGAACATATTTATTCGCTTGATCTTTCTCAAGGTCACACCGTTCCCACCCGATGTTGGCATATTTTCACCTGTAATGTCGACGGTTCCGGTCTGGAGCAGATCACAGACGGTTCCTGGAACGATATCGACCCGTGTTTTTTGCCGAATGGTCGCATTGCATTTATCACCGAGCGTCGTGGCGGATATCTGCGTTGCGGTCGCGATTGCCCCAACTACACTCTCTTTGATATGAACCCCGACGGTTCGAAAATACGTGCACTCAGTGTCCACGAAACGAACGAATGGGCTCCGAGCGTTTCCAATGAAGGTCAAATTCTTTGGACGCGATGGGACTACATTGATCGCTTTGGCTGCATAGTTCACGGCGCGTGGACCACCAGTCCCGACGGTCGTAATCCACGTGCGGTTTGTGGCAATTACGCGCCTCGTCACCTTCGTCCCGACTCTGTACTCGATATTCGCGCCATTCCCGACTCCAATAAACTGATCGCCACCGCCGGTCCTCACCATGGTCAGTCGTTCGGTTCGATTATTGAAATAGACCCTAATGCTCCAGACGATCCCAAGTCGCCCGTGATCCGAATGACGCCTGACGTCGGTTTTCCCGAAAGTCAAAATGGCGCACAGGTTTGGGGTACGCCTTGGCCCTTGGCTGAAGATCTCTTCCTTGCCGTTGCCGACTACGATATGGGCGAAAACGACGGTCGCGAGGGCGGTCGTTATAAACGCGGCGCTTACGGCGTTTACTTATCCGACGCCTTCGGTAATCGCGAGCTAATCTATCGGGATCCCGAGATAGGCGCGTCCACTCCAATCCCACTGGTCGAACGCGCTGTCCCGCCGATTGTACCGAGTTTGAACGACGTTGAAACTCTCGAGGACAAACCCTATTTCGAGCCTTTGCCCTTTGACGCGCCGCGTCCTCAAGGCATTGTTGCGATTCAAAACGTCTACGAAGCCGACCAGCCCGTGACGCCAGGAACTAAAATCGCTGCAATTCGCGTTGTGCAAGTCCTTTGTATGTCCGTACCCTCTGGTAATCCCCCGTACGAAATTGGCGTGCGGGAAGCGACTGCAACAGACTCGGTAAAACTTGCGCGTCGCGTCTGGGGTACCGCGCCAGTGGAAGAGGACGGAAGCGCTTGCTTCTACGCCCCGGCTGACTGCGAAATCTATTTCCAAACCCTTGACGAAAATGGCGTTGCGTTGCAATCGATGCGTAGTGGCACAGCTCTTCGTCCTGGCGAACGGCTCGGGTGTGTTGGTTGTCATGAAGCGCGCGAGACGACGATTTCCACGAATAACGCCTCTCAAATTGATAATCAAAACGGCATGTCGTCTCCCCAGATCCCACTTGCGTTTCGACGTGAACCTTCACGTCTAATCTCCGAAGGCGCCGGTACCGAACCGGTTAACTTCCCCGAGCTGATCCAACCGATCCTCGACGCAAAATGCGTGACATGTCACTCACAGCCTGACTCTCAAGCGCAACAAGCGCCCGATTTGTCGCGTAACCTTGAACATGGCTTCTATGCCTCTTATTGGAATCTTGTTCAACGCGGCTACGGCTTCACTGACTTTGGCGACCCATTGCGTACGCCGACCGAAAACTTTGGTATGCGCGCGTCAAAGTGGCACGAGCTCATGCAGGAACATTATGGGGTAGAGCTCTCTTCTGAGGAATGGAGACGTATTGCGTTGTGGCTTGATACAACCGGTAATTTCTACGGCGTCTACGATAAAGAAGGATGTGAAAAACAGTTGCGCGCCGAACGCGCCGTCCCGACCTTGGAATAGTCGGCTAGCGTTCGCCATCGTGTTCGACGTTCTCTTTGACTTCCAGCCATTGACGTCAATTGAACGGCGTTGGCGCTTATTTTGTATATTTGCCAATGTCGTTTTATATACGAAGGGCAGGGTAGCGCGTCTTGTCGGCGCGTCGCCCTTTTTCTCTCCGCCTTATACGCAATGATATTGCATAGAGGATTTATCTTGTAGATTTGACGATTTTGAGTATAATCAAGGGTAGGAATTGGTTTTTCCCGTATATGATCGAATTCCTTCTCACTTCGCGATTCTCCTGACTTCTCAGCCACGAGACATTACGAGTAGAGGCGCTAACGTTCGTACCTAATTGCGGTCGTAGCGTTATTTCAATTGATTGACTTAAAGGAGTATGATATGTTAGACAGTTGGCTGTCTGATCGTTCGCGAACATTTAATTCATCCGGTATTCGTAAGGTCTTTGATTTAGGGGCGAAGTTAAGCGACCCGATCAATCTTTCCATCGGTCAACCCGACTTTGATATGCCGGAACTAGCGCATCAGGGCGCAATCGAAGCGATCCAAGCTGGTAAGAGTAGCTACACGCCCACACAGGGTATTGCGCCTCTGCTGGCGCGCATTCAATCTGACGTAGACGCCAAATACAACGATTCCGATCGTAAAGTTTTCATCACCAGCGGCACCAGCGGCGGTCTGCTCCTTGCCGCTCTGGCGTTTCTGAATCCTGGGGATGAAGTGATTCTGTTCGACCCCTATTTCGTCATGTACGAATCCCTCACGAAAATGGTGGGGGCGGTTCCCGTGTGTATCGACACTTATCCGGACTACAACTACGACGTTCAGAAAGTCGCCGACGCAATTACGCCGAAAACCAAAATGATCCTCTTCAACTCGCCCGCCAATCCGACCGGTCACGTCGCTTCTCGTGAGGAAGTTGAAAGTATCGCCAAGCTCGCCAAAGAGAAGAATATTATTCTCATTAGCGATGAAATCTACCACTCTTACAGCAACGGCGAATTCTACTCTCCAGCGGAATTTAATTCCGACGTTCTTGTTCTCGACGGCTTCAGTAAGTCTCACGGTATGCCCGGTTGGCGTATCGGTTTCGCGCACGGTCCCTCTGAAATGATCCAAACCATGCTGAAGTTCCAGCAGTACACATTCGTGTGCGCTCCTCACGTTGCTCAGCTGGCCGTGCTCAAGGCCTACGACGCCGACCTTTCCGACCATTTCACGGCGTATCGCAAAAAACGCGATATGCTGATCGAAGGTCTTTCCGATCTTTATGATCTCGGCAATCCGACCGGGGCGTTCTATATGTTCCCGAAAGTCCCTTGGGGCACAGGCACGACGTTCGTCGAAAAGGCGATCACGAAGTATAAGATGCTAATTATTCCCGGCAACGTCTTCAGTCGTAGGGACGAATGCTTCCGTCTGTCCTATTCTGCAAGCGTTGAAATGATCGAACGCGGTATTGACGCGCTACGTAAACTAGCCAAAGATCCCGACTAAGGTTGACCGCTTCCCATCGTAGAAGCACGTGCTTTGCGAACGCATAGCATTCAGAATTCGAGTTCATAGTTTATTAAGGACGCTACGTCTGTATTACCGATCAGGCGGCGCGTCCTTGTTCTATAGTCGTCATTCCTAACATTAACGGAAAGTCTAATATGCCTAAATTAACGCGCATTTTATCTAGACTTATGGCGCTGGCGCTCCTTTTGACGCTGTCGCTTTGCTATAACGTCCAAGTTCTTCAAGCGTCGTCGCCGACCTTGAAATTGACCGGACCTCGTAGCGTAGCGGCGTCGTCAGGCTCAGTCGAAGGCGTTGTTGAAATTCCAGTCGGGACGTGGCTAACGGTTACCGATGAACGTTATAATACACTACCCGTCTTCAATCCATCGACGGCGTCCTGGCAGAAGGGCGTCGTTCTTCGTGGCGTTAACGCGTGTGAATGCAGTGTTTTCGGCGCGCTCGACGTTGATTCGGTCAAAGTCAAACGCGCGTCTGACTCCGCGGAAATGCAACGTGGCAAAGACTATGATTTTGACAATAGCTCCGGCGCTATCGGTCGGTTAGAGGGCGGTAGTATTTCAGCAACCGACGCGGTTCTTGTCAGCTACCGATGTGCGGAATCGCGCATCGACTCAATCGTCGTGAACGACGACAACAGTGTGACGCTTCTTCAAGGCGAGCCGCGCGTGCTTATGCCGGAACCGGCGCTTTTGAAGTCCGGTCAGCGTCGCCTGGCAACTGTCATGGTTTCCCGTGAGACCATGAATGAGTTAAACGACGAAGCGCTTTTCCCAATTGATTCCGTCTTTGCAGAAGAGGAAAATCTTTTAGACGCGTCTGTTTACCTTGAGAATTTGTCGCGACTGAAGGTCGAGGGCGAATCGGAATTTGCCGCGACCTCCGACTATGGCGCCGCCAAAAAGTTCCTGCCTAAGACTTGGGCTAAACTTACTTCCGGTCAGAAGATTCGCATCCTTGCTTGGGGCGATAGCGTCACGGCGTGCGGTTTCCTTCCCGATTCTGACCGTTGGCAAATAAAATTTGTCGAACGTTTACAGAAACTCTTCCCCGACGCGGAGATCGAACTGCTCACCGAAGCGTGGGGCGGACGTAACAGTGATACCTACCGTAACGAGCCCCCCGGGAGTCCTAAGAACTACCAAGAAAAGGTACTCGATCTTCATCCTGACCTTATCATTTCTGAATTCGTCAACGACGCCTTTATGACCGAAGAAATGGTTCAAATACGCTATGGTCAAATGCTTGAAGATTTCCAGAATATCGGCGCGGAATGGATTATCGTCGGTCCGCATTATGTTCGTCCCGACTGGATGCAACTAACCTCTCAAAAGGGCATTGACAATGATCCTCGCCAGCTCGTTGCGGGTCTGCGTACGTTCAGCGTCAATAAGTCTGTTCCTCTTGCCGAAACGCCCTATATGTATGGCAAATTGTGGCGCTCTGGTATTCCATATCTCACGCTCATGACGAATAATATCAATCACCCGAACGCCTTTGGTATGGAACTGTTTGCCGCAGCGTTGGAACGACTGTTTATTGTGAAATAGAACGCCGTTTAAAACGTTCTATGGCGCGTTGGTTGATAATTCACAGTAACGCCTTAAATAACGCGTCTTGAGTCACGTAAATACAATGGGAGGTCGCGTCAGCTTGTACGACGCGACCTCCTATTGTTATTCAGGTCGAGAATACCTCGTCAGAAGCCGTCTGAAACAGCGAGGTCAGTAAACGTCTTCTGACTCCACGTTTTTAATCATTTTCAGGAATTCTTCCATAGAAGGGCAACGCTCTTTCGGTTCGCTCTTAATACACCAGTGGATGGCTTTCGCCAGGGTCGGGTTAATTGTAGCGCGATAGCTTTGAATCGGTTCCGCGGGCTGATCGTGCGTCATAGCGGCCAGACCATTATCGCCTCTTGGCCATGGCAATTCACGCGTGCACATTTCGTACATCGTCACGCCAAAAGCAAAGATATCAACGCGTTCACTAGTGGCACGACGACGCACCAATTCCGGAGCCATATAGTTTGCCGTACCCGTACGATTGCCAGGGTTGGTAAAGGGCGCCTTATTCGGTAGCGACAGCCCGAAGTCGGTGAGCTTTAACTTTGTTCCGTCCTCGGTAAACATGAGGTTGCGCGGGCAATAGTCTCTGTGAATGAAGCCGGCTTTGTGCACAACGCCAAGAGCCGTGGCGCATTGTCGAATATAGGTCAGACGCGCGCCCGCGAGCATGTCTTGTTTGATCATGAGAATATTATTCAATCCGGTGCCGCCAAGGTATTCCATGATAATGTATTGGCGACCGTCCGTCGTAAAGCCTTCCTCAAGCGTTTCGACAATGTAAGGATGCTTGAACTGAATGGCAATTTCACCTTCACGCGGTTTATAAACGCCTTTAATCCCTTTAAAGCGCTCCTCGACCTGTCGTGTTTTCTCTTTATCCAGGATCTTGAGACCAACAATTTTCCCAGTCTCACGATCCTTCGCCATATAGAATTGCGACATGGTGCCGGTAATGGCGGCCTTGAGTAATTCGAAACGTTTTGTAACGTCGAGTTTCTTTTTACCAAGGATTTTCTCTAAAAATGACATGAAGCGCCCTAACTAAGTTCAGTTATTAATCTTACACGCCTTTGCACGTTTGTTTCAGCTCAATCAACGCAATTCTCATGCGTCGCGCCGACTTCGTTTGCAAGCCGGTTATATCGCATGGATGCAACCGACCCATATTTATCTTACAATAATCCTTCCTTTGACGAAAGATTTTTTCATAGGAATTCTCAAAGGCTACTCGCTTTTTTTCCGTTGAAGCCTAGCAACCGTTTTTTGAGGAGCTACGACGGTAAATCGATTCGGAATGACCTCGATATTCAGCGGTAAGACTCCACCGGGATCGCCGTCGATTTGGTATGGGACTTCCCCGGGTTCAGTCGAATTAGCGACGGTCAAACGGAAATATCCGCTTTGCCCTAAACGTGCGTTCGGTAAAATCCTGTGCGCGCTAAAGAACTGCGCGAACGCAACGTCGAGCAATGCAAGACATAGTCGTCCGCCTTGAAAGAGGCAATAGTCGAGCTTCTTGTCGTTTCCTATACACTTCGGTACCAGAGGCAATCCCCAGCCGTATCGTGGAAGGTTAAATACGAATCCCCATTTTCCAGTCAGTTGGCGGGTATACTCCTGGTTCTTTTCAAACCGCTCGTCAACTGAAATATTATCAACCTCTTGCGCCGAAGAATTAGCAAGATATTGCATCTTAATGCGCGAATAGCGATAACTCGCAATCGATTGGAAAATCGGCTTTATATAGGAGCAGTAGCTAATGTGCGCGCCCTTTTTCTTATTCAGTCGGTAATTTTCCTCCCTCATTGCGTGAACGCGTCGCACAACGTCGGCGTCGATTCCCGCGCTGACCATTACCAGGAAAAGTCTGCCATTGGCATTGCCGGCGTCGAAGGTAATAGTCGCCCCTTCATTAATCACGCTCGCCAATTTTCGAGGACAACTCGGTAACTTTAAGTACTTTGCAATGAGATTAGCAGTTCCAGCGGGCAGTAGCGTAATCGGCGTGCCCGGCTTCGTTCGATTGGTCAGTTCAGCGGCGGTGCCGTCGCCTCCGACGCCGACCAACGCGCGTAACAGCTTATTCTCCATGAGTTCATTGGCACGTTTGGCGACAATATCCAGATTGTCGTGCAGTTCAACCTTGAACCCAAAATCCTCCAAAGCAGTCTTTAAGATTTCGGCGCGCTCTTGCGAGGATTTGCGCCCTGCTTTGGGATTGACCGAGATTAAAACATGTTCTTCGCTCATAGCAATTTCAAGAGGATTGTAAGGTTTGAACATTAATCAACCGCGTTTTGGTTCGTGTGACGACCCTAAGTTTTGTACGCGTTCGGCAAAGTAAAAGCGACGCTGTTATTTCATTTAACGACGTCTGGCAGACGGAAACGAATCTTCTGATAATCGTCGTTATCAATCAGATAGAACCACTCGGAGAATCTTTCGTTCTTCATAGTCGTCTTATCTTTCGCCTCTGGTTCCTGAAAGGCGACGTCGGCTTCATCTTCTGAAGAATCCAACAAAGTCTGTCGGTCAAAGGTTGCATAGGCGAGACATGCGCGGAGATTATCGAACTGACGTCCGAAAATAAGAGAAATCTTAACGCCCGTCTTCGTCGTAATATCAATGGCGCCGCCTTCTCCTACTAAGCAAGGCTCAATTCTCTCGGGATAGAGGGGATCGTGGTCGGTGAAAGCGAACCCGAAATCGGCGAGCGTCTCGGAATACGAGGTCATTTCCGAGCCAACTTGCCCCTTGCGGAACAGTAGCGCAAGCGCGTCGGGTTTTTTACGCGCGTCGAGGATTTTAAGCGCCCCGAGGGCGTCTGCGGTTTCGTTGAGAACGTCGTTATTTGCGCTCGGCAAAGAACTCCGGTCACGTTCGCGCCAAGTGTTTTCACTGGCGTCGAAATCTAGCTCACGAATAAGCGACCATACGAGCGCCAACGGGTTATCTGGGGTTTGTAGGAACGTCGCTACGCCACGCGATGAAAAGGACGCCTGAGCTTGTGCAGGATCTGACAAATCCATTGTCAACTGATAGTCTCGAGCGGTCAAATAGCGAATGTCCCAGCGGCTAATTCTCAGGAGGTCGCGATCCATCCAGTCAACGGGATTAAATGAAACACGTTGCGTGAACTCGCGAAACTCCGTCGTGCCTTGCTCTTGTAACGAATCGCCCGAGAAGTCAACGACATATACGACGTCGTCGTGAGGTAATCGGACAAACCTTGCGTCTCGCGTCGCGGAGCTCTCCGGCGCGCGATTACCAACCAAAAGCTCTAAAATGACGCCGCCGTCACGATCCTTAATAACAACCTCCAGCGCGGCTCCGAGGGATAAGTCCGACTTCTCCTGGGGCGTCTGCTCGTCGTCAGGGTTCTTGGCGGCGCGCGTTAGCGTTACGTCAGGAATGAAGTCGTGTGGGCTCAATAGTCCACAGTCGCGATGGAAAAGATTGATCTGCTTGGCGTCGGCGTTTCGTGTCGATTCAGCCACGACGTCGAGCACAGTAAGCTGCATTAAAGGTGCGACAACCGAGGCGAGGCGTTCCGCGTTTTCAGCAGGAAAGTTGGACGATTCCGGTAAGCGCCATTGTTGAGCGTCACGTTTGAGCGTAAGGGTACGCGTGGCGCCAGATTCAGGGTCTACCCCCGTAAAGACGATCAACCCCATTTTTTCAGGATCGTTAAAATCATTGAAGAGCGGCGCGCCGACACGTTCCTTGGGTTCAGCGTCGGGTAAACGCGGTTGGTATTTAAGCCATAAGATCAGTGCAACTAACGCAAGCAAACCGATTAGCGTTGATTTTATGATTTCACTACGTTGCTTTTGATCCATGCCAAAACTCTCCAAGGACAACCGGAGTATTACGTTCATTAGAGAACGCTAGGGTTTAATAATTGAAAAGTCGAGCGACGTTGACAACGACGAATTGCGCAACGTCGCTCGTATAAGGAACGGCAGGGCGACCGATAAGTAACGACTCAACTCCAGTCGCCTTGCTTCGTTAATAGGTTCGAAACGCAAGAGCGATACGGCTCGGAATCTAGTCGACAGTTGGGATGGCGGAAATTCTCAGTCTTCCCGCGCCCATTGGGACAAGTTCCAGTTCTTCTTCAGGTTCGCTTGTTTGCGCGGGACTGAAAGGAACCGGGGCGCAAAGACCAAATTCGTCAAGTTTCCACTGTGGCAGTTTTCTACCACGCATTGTAATGGAAAACGGGACAGAGTCGAGAGTCCATGGGAAATTGTCCTCGGGCCATTCGCGCTTGGTAATCGTAATCTTAGACATGTCAAGCTTGGCAGGATCGACCAGTGCATAGTTCCAATCGGACGCAGGGAGAATGTCATAGGACGGCCAGTCTTCCTGTTTGGCGCCCTCTTGCCAGCCGGAGTCGCCCATAGCAACTTTACGACCGTCCATAAGGACGTACTTCTCTTTGATTTTCAAAGAGTAAGTGAGCGGACCGTAGTCAATACTCACACAATCCTTGTTCTGCTGCCACTTACGATAGGAAGCTTTCGACGGGAAGGTCACGACAAGTTTATCAGAGTTTTTCCAATCGCGTTCGAGTCGAATCCACTTCTGCGGTTCCGGACGATTATCATCGTTGAATTGGATCTGCTCGCCATTTAAGGACATAGCGACGTCAAAGGTCCACTTGGGAATGCGCACGTACAATGGGAAGTTAACGCTCTCGACGTTTTCGGGAAGATTAACCGTGAAGACGATAGAGTCGTCGAAGGGATAGTGCGTTTCTTCCTTGATGGAGACCTTGTTTCCATCGCCAGAGCCAACGATGGCGTCGACGTGCGAGGCGCCGTAGAGAGTCGCGGCCACGCCCCCGTCAGGGGTGGCGGTCCAAAGGTTCTCGATATAGTATGGCCAACCATGGGTATGATTGTGCTGGCAGCAACGGCTACTGAACGGGTTCATCGCCATGAAGGGACCGTTGTTGTCGATACCTGGGCTGTGATTGTTAGAATCAGAGATCGGTTGGTTCGGGCAGGTGATATAACGCAAAGCGCGGAAATTAGGCATGACAGCCGCCGGCGCGGTATTAAAGGCGACGTCTTCGCAGTGGTCAACCCAGGACAGGTCGCCAGTAATGCGGAAGAGGATCATATCGCTTGTCATTTGCTCGAAAATACCGCATGTTTCCACGCCTTGTCTGGGGTCGATATATCCCACGCGAGAATTTTCATCGCCGCCCCACATGCCGCCGGGGACTTGACCATAGCAGGCGTGGATGAGCCAGAAGTCATTGTATGTGGCGTATTTATCGGCTTCGTCATGTGAAAGCATCCACCATGTGGCGGGCTGTCGGAAGCATTGTGCAATGTTAACGTTGTGCCAGTTTGGCAAGGTAGACCCTTGTTTCCAGTTGGCGGTGTTGGCGTTGATCTTTTTCGCCACGGCAAGGAGCGTGTCATTGCCGGTGATATTGTAAAGCCAGAAGCAACTATAGAGCAAATCGCCAGCGCGACTATTTTCCCAATATGTTTTGAGGAACTTCTTTTCCGGATACATAGCAATCCAGTCGAAATATTTCGACATGAAGTTAATAACGCGTTGATCGCCGGTGTATTCATAGTAGGATTGCATGAGGAAAAGGATCAACATGTTAGGCCAGAGGTCACATCCATTTTCAGTATCGGGGTTGGCAGGACCGAAGTACCCGTCTTCACGCTGACTTGCGAAAATCGCTTCGATCCAGACTTTCGCTTCGTCAATCATCTCTTGGTCTTCCAGTAGATACGCCAAGTCGACATATCCGCGTAGCCAGTAGGGTAATTCTTCCCAACCGTATTTTCCGCCCTTTTGTAACCATGCGTTGTCTTTTTTCTCGAGCCATTTACTCAAATTACCGAGTTGACCAGAGAGTCCGTCGCGTTGCAGTTCCAAATAACGTCCCAGCCATCCGTCGGCTTTGACGGCTCCCAAGGGTAACTTCAGGAACGGCGAGGGTTCCAAAGGCGCACGATTACACAGATAGTGCGCGTGAGAAGCTTCAACGTTCGGACGCTCCACGGACGTAACGCTCGTTTCAGCGGCTTTAAGCGTATTGAGCATGGCACACATCACGCTTGCGGAAAGGAGGATTAATAACAAACGTTTTTTCATAACATATTCTCTATTTGAAAGTTATCATACGCGTCGAGTCGTTCGACGAATACTCTAACGACAGATTGTCGAAAAGATTAACGTCCTTTACATCAAAGTCAGCAAGGACAAATCACTTATAATAGTCTGCGTCACGGTCATTTATCCGGGTCGTCGGTATTGTTTTTAACGCGTTGCATGAGTCTCTCTAAGGCCTCGCTGTACTGTCGCCCGTTCTGATGACCGAGTTTAAGTTCATGAAGCATGGTCTTCTTAGCGCTAGGGATAGCGTTATAAGCAGCGTAAACCGAACTAGGACAACAAACATTGTCGATAAATCCAACGGTTACGTCAATGTAGGCGTTGTTGATTCTACTAGCGAAGTTAACGGCGTCGAGGTATCGCATTTCCTCGATCACTTTTTCATCCTGACGAAAATAGTCTGCGATTCTGGGCCAACCAGGAGAACGACCTGTTAAGTGACCGCCATGGTCACAAGACGCAGGTACTGCCGTTACCAGCGCACAGAAATGCGAGTTCAAACCGCCAAGAATCAGTCCAGAAGCGCCGCCTTGACTCGAACCGTAATAGCCAATACGACGACTGTCAACGTAAGGTTGTTCCGCCAACCAATCGACCGCTCGGTCAATACCAAGGTATGCGGCTCTAAAGAAATAGGTATTCCGATCTTGAACGCCGTTATATTGGTACGGCACGTCAAGGGTTTTGTTAAATTCATCAAATTGCTTCTTTCGAGTCTCGCCGTCCCAATGAACTTCATAGGGCAGGAAGTTCATATTCATAACGACAAAGCCCTTGTCGGCTAACCAAAATTCCGGTCCGACGCCATTCCCAGCTCCAGGGACGTTAACCAGGGCAGGGAAGGGCGCGTCGTCCGACTTGGGAAGACTCAAATAACCATAGACACGACGATCGCCGACCGTTGCAAAACTGATGGCATAGACCTCGTGCTTTTCATTGCAAAGCTCCTCAAGGCGCGTTTGCTTCAGGTCGATGGGGATCTCTCTAACCTCTTGTTGGGAACGTTTCCAATATTCGTCAAAGTCGTCAGGCTTGGGAAGCGCCTGAACAATCTTCTCCGGAGAGAATCCTACTTTAAAAATAGCAGAATTTATCGTCTGCCCTTCAATTGTAACATTGGCGCGAACCTGGATAAAACCAGGGAAATCAATCCCCTGAACGATCGTTACCGGATTATTTTTCGAAAGGTCAAAGATATACTCTTCTGCAATTCTATCTCTATCGTCATTGGTCAGAAGGACTTTAAGTTCACCCTTTTGAGCAAGTTCCTCTTTCCCAACGGATATAGTGAACACGGCGTCCTCGCCAACTTCGTAGCATTGACTAGTATGATCACAAGCGATTGTAATCACGTCAATTGGCGTGTCTTGCGCCCAGGCGTTAATACTGAAGCAAAGCCAGAGCAGGACGGCGCTCAAGGAGATATAAATCTTAATGCTTTTCATCGCTATACATTCGTGTCAAGGGCTCAGTCAATAGGGAATTAAAAGTCGATTAACACATGCGATTATTTAACTTCCGTTAAATCCGGGTCGTATTGAAACTCGACTATTCTTTCAGAGCTGTCGACGTACGTCGCGACCGATTTAAATAAGCCGTGTTCTACGTCGTCGTTTGCAGTCACTTCGCAGATTGTTTCCCACTCGTCGCCGTTGCGCTTCTTCACGACAACCGAGGTCATGGCGTCTTTATCGCCCTGGCATATGAGGTACGATTGTTTGGTCGCGCTACGCGTAATGACAAGACCGGAGCCGTCCGGGAGAATCGTCGTCTCAAAAATAAGGGCGTCGCTCTTGTCAAAATAAGGCGTTGTTTCCTCACGTTGATAGATCGTTTCGATATCCTCATGAAGAGACCAGAAGTTGTTTTTTATGATCTTTCCTTCGGCGTCAAGAAGATAATGCCCGACCTGCGCGGCTTTCCATCCGTCCCAAGCGAGCATGATGTGGAAATGCGGCGGGTAGTCCCGGTGACCGTTAGGGTAGTGGGTTTCAAATCCGTAGACGTTAATATGGTCGATAAAATCGGGCTTATCCGTATCGATCCAACCGAACGCGCGGCATACCTCAACCGTTGCCATCATGTAGTTTAATTGCGCTTTAATCTGGTTTTCGGGGTAGACTTCATCGCGATAAGGACCGCTCTTGCGAACGTACCAGTTGTGAAAGACGCCAAGCCTGACTGCGCCTAGCGCCTTCTCGGTAAAAGAGCCAGTGGGAGGCAAGTTTGAACTGAGCGTAAAGCGCACGCCTCCATTAATCTTCTCAAAACCGTTCTTAACGCCTAGTACGCGCGCGACTTCAACGTTTTCCCAGCGAACGTCCACAGTTGGCGGGGGAAGCTTGTCTTTCGGCGCGCGGAGCGTAAAGTAGAAACGATGAGCGTCAACGCCGGTATATCGCTCGTCACGAAGTAATTCCCACCCTTGCGCTTGATCGGTTGGACTTAGAATCACTTCCGGGCGAGGTTCAGCGTCGGATAGACCCCCGTCGGGGGCGTGTGGCGCGAGCTTTGCGCGAATGAGCGTGGCGCCGTACGTTGTGTCGGCACGTAACTTCGAAACATTGCCCTGCAAGATTATCGCGACTAATACAAAAACACAAACCCAAGAAAAACGACATAAACTTATATCTTTGCATTGACACATAATTATCACAAGGCTCCAAAGGTCATAAAACTCAGAAACGCCTAAACGGTTAAAAATACAATCCAAGTAAACAAGGAATCTTCGTAAATAATAATAAACAATACGTTTACATGTGATATGGAAGACGACGCGTCATAATAGCAAGAGCGTAACAGACGGCGTCGTCTTCCGTAAAAGGAATGGCAGTTAAACGAGTTCCACGAACTTAACGAGGAGTCAAACTCTTACTGCTCCATACGACCTTTGTAAGTATTGACGCGTTCGATCAAATCCTTGTCTTTGCTGTCTTTCAAGACGATTTCAATACCTTTAGCGGCAAGTTCAGGATTAGATTTACGCAGGATCGTATCGTGGACATGGTCAGCAATCGCTTTGTGAGCGGCAACACGAACTTGTTCGTTGGAGTCGTTTGCACAGTCGATAGCATACTGGAGGGATTTCTCGGTACGGTTGGCAGCGAGTCTGGAAAGGACGAGCGCTTTTTCATCGGGACGCTTGGCGCTTGCATAAGCTTTTTGCAACTTTTCAAGCTTGGCGTCACGCGACAGTTCAATTCCGATCTGATCGTCGGGCAGAGAAACCGTTCTGATATAAGCGCGTTGCAACGGAATGAACTGAGCGTCGGGAAGATTAGACGCCAAAAGCGTTTCCATTTTGTCGATGAATTGACCGTCGGCCCAAACGTTCAGGACACGCAAACCGAGCGCGCGTTCATTTTCATTGGAAGAATCGAGGAGTTTACCGATGGCGTCTTTTGCGGCGTCACCGCCGGTACGCGCGGCGAGCGTATAGATAAGCTCGGTTAGTTCCGGAGGATATTTGCCGAGTAGCGCCAGAATCGGCGTTGCGTCTTTGTTACATAGCGTTGCCAACAGGTTTTCGGCGGCGTCATGGTCTTTGCCGCGTGGCATTTGTGCAATCGACTCAAAGAAGGCAGGGGTATCGGCGGGAGTGGCAATCGTTTTGACTTGTTGCAGTAGCGTCAAACGATTGGGGCAGTCTTTCGCAGTGGTCTTGGCAAAGATACGCGGACGTACGTCGATCGCACGCGCGGAGAGGATTTGCACAAGCGCTTGGAAAAGCTCTTCGTCGGTGGTTTGGTCAAAAATTTTCAGGAGTTGGTCGTCGAATCCGTCGGCAACGACAAATGTACACAGGCGGATAGCAAGATCACGATTGGTAGCCAAACGAGCAATGAAGTATTTAACGTCGTCTGAGGTCGCCATTTTTTCCAAAGCGAGGAAGCCAGCCATTTGCATTTCAGCGCTGTCCGATTCCAACGCTTTGATCGCGTAGGGTCGATAGACCTTGTCATCGCGCGCGGTCAAGGAGGCCAGAGCGACTTCTTTGCCCCAATCGTCAAGTTCTTCGTAACCTTTGAGGTATTCAGCGACTTGTTCGTCAGTTGAGTTAGATAAAGCCAGAGGCGCCTTAGGTTCGACCAGGTCGTAGGGGTAGATCGGTTCCTGACGGAACGCCAGAGCGGCGGCAACCGCAGGAATCTCTTTGTTCTTTTCCAGGACGGGCAGAACTTCGTCGAAGGGCAGAGTCGCTAGACACGCAGCGGCGGCGTCAACGACGCGTTGCGCGGGATTGGTCAGGAGTTCTTCGAGCATTGGCACGTCGTCCACGGTTCCAATAACGCCAAGTTGTTCCAACAACCAGACTTTGGTCTCATCGCTAACGTCAGCTTTAACAGCGTCGGCAATGAAGGCGCGCAAGTCGTTGATTTGTTCTTGGTTATTATTTTGCGTGGCGTCGGTGAGCTTGGCGCGGAATTCATCGCGCGCCTTAAACATTGGCGTTTCCGAGTGCGGATTGACCAATTCGCCGACATAGACTCCACCTTTTCCGGTAACGACGTCGCGTTCAGCGGAGAAGTCGCGTGAATTAAGGCGTTCGAGCAAGTCGCCGAAATCAGCGGCGAAAGCGTTTGACGCGCCGAGGGTCGCTAATAGCGCGACCAAAAGTAAACAATATCGTTTCATGGCATTTATTTCTACAAGGAAAGTGAGAATCATGCAAATCCTGCAAAAACGTTGTTTATCGACGGTGAAAGTAACGTTAAGTACGTTTGGAGTCGTCGTCAACGTCTTTGCTCATCAGGAATAGCAACCGCGTCAAACAATGATTTCATACGGCGCGCGTTGAACTTTCGCCACCATCGAGGTCGCTTCACGATCGCCGAGGAATTCCATCTTCTCTTTGTCCCAGATCAGATCGCGCTGGAGTTTATAGGCGATAATGCACATGTGACCGTAGTCGGAAACATTGGCGCCGTAGAAGACGTCTTGGAACGGTCGCGTGCGGTGACGAACGCAGTACAAGAAGTCATCGGCAATATTGTCAGCGCCGCCACTGTAGCGTCGCACGTCGACGGCGTGTCGCGCGCGGATATCATTTGTCTTACCAAAGATATAGGTTCCTTCGGTTCCAACAATGGTAATGGACGAACCAGAACCAGGATAGGAGCCGTGGTAGAAATTGACGCCATTTTCCATTTCGATCTTAACGCCGTCAAAGGGATTGTTCTCGGTTTTGGGAGCGAAAATCTTCTTAGGAGCAATGTGATCCATCCCGCAGGAGTAGAGCGCTCCGCCGAAGTTGTGACCGCCCCAGTCGCCCAGACCGCCAGTGCCAAAGGCCGAGTTATAACGCCACGTCATCGGGTCGATAGCGCGACGGCTATATTCGAAGTAGGGCGCCTGCCCGACCCATGCGTCCCAATCGACTTCCGGCGGACAAGGCTCGGGATCATAGGTACGTTCCGAAGGAGCGCCGCCACAATTGGCGTAAATCTCTTTGACCTCGCCGATTGCGCCCGACATAATAATCGGAGCCATGTATCGACCATAATCTTCCATGACACGTTGCGACCCACTAGAGACGACGCGATCATATTTACGCGCTGCGGCGACGATCTGGCGACTTTCCATGAGGGTGAAGGTTAACGGCTTCTCGCAATAAACGTCTTTTCCAGCTTTACAAGCGTCGATCGTCATGCGGGTGTGCCAGTGGTCAGGGGCGGCAACGGAGACCACGTCCAAGTCGGGCATTTCGTACATCTCTTGGTAGTACTGGAAGCCTTTGACCGGATGACCGTCTATTTCATTGGGAATGCGGCGCGTGTCGATATCGCAACAAGCGATAAATCGCGAACCATTGCGCGAACCGATGTTACTACGTCTGGTTCCCCAGCCGATGAGACCGACGTTGATCGTCTCACTTGGAGGGAAGTAACCGTCCTTACCGAGCACACGACCGGGAATGAACATCGGGAGCGTTGACACAAGCGTGGCGCTCAGAAATGAGCGACGCGAAATTTTTTGTTTAGGCGTCATTAAACATATCCTTTGGCATTACATTTCACAACGTGACGACGAATACCTCGACGCTCAGCCAAAGAGCGTGAGCGACATAGCGCAACCGTCAATGTTACGCTATGTCGCTTATTGTATTGTCCTCATCGCATAAAGTCAAATATCGACAGCATAAATATTTGAAACTTGACGTCATTAGAAGTTGCGTAATAACGCAGTATCAGTTAGCGTCGTCTTGTGAGGTAAAGGTGATAACGGTCGGTTGATCGAGGTTCTTTTGCAATTCCTTCAATGGAATCAAGATGAAATTTTCGGTCAACACAGGCGCAAACTCGCTGCCTTCCACAAGGACGGGTCGGTCGATCTTCTGGGGGAAAATCTGAATCACCGGACGTCCGGAACGTTCCGAACCATTACCGTCGAGCAATCCGTATGTTTTCTCACCCTTCAAAGGGGTAATCGTCAGTCTCCACACGTCTTTACCGGCGTCGTTCTTTTCGCAGACTAACTCTTGCTTCCAGCCAGAATCCTGAGTCTTTAACGGGTTGCGCCATGCGGGGTCTCCGTACAAAACGACGACGTCACGGTCATAAGCCAAACCTTGACGAAACTGCGTATTCTCTTGAGACGCTTTCTCTTCACTAGCCGCTTTGGTCGTCTCTTGTTCAAGTAAGTAGAGGAGCGCCTGATTATTAGCGTAAAACGCTTCGGCGACGGTGTAGCGACCTGGCTGTTCAATGTAATAATCCTGGATTCCCCAACCCATGTAGCCAAACCAAGTGGGCACAAGGTATCCAACGAGCATATCGACATTCGCGTTGCGCATGAGCGCCAAAGCCAAGCAATCTGGTTTGTCAACGTGTCCCAGAAGACAGTTACCGGACGCCAGGTGGATCTTAGAGCCTTGTGCGTGAATCTCAAAGGGTTTGTCATTCGAGGGCGCGCCGTATAAATTGCCGTTTTGCGCAACAAAGAAGCCATTTTTATACGCGTAACCAATGCTCCAGTTACGTTCGCTTGCATGTCCGGAAGTAACGAAGAGTTGCGCGTCGTTGAGCGCCTCGGCAATGGCATGAGTGGTATCGTCGGGCGCGTCGTTTTTATCGACAGCCTCCTGTCCTGGTTCTTTCACACGCCAGTGATTCTTCTTACCTTCGTCAAAAACAACGCCGGATTCAAAATAGTCCAGAGCGATGGACGTACCTCCCAACGCACGCGTTACGAGCATGTCTTCAACCTGAGTGAGGCGCAAAGCGTCTTTCGGTTCAAAGCCGGTGATAATTCCCCAGAGGAAGTCGCCGTAGGGATCGTCATTCATTTGTCGAGAAAGACGCCAAATAGCAACAGAGCGTTCAATCGACGCTTCCTCCGGCTTCATGACGAAGGCGACGTAGCGAGGGTAAACGCTCTTTAACGTCTCAAGCAAATTGTCGTCCCAGAGGATGGTAGCAACGTTGTAATCCGCTTCGCGTTTGGCTTTTAGCGAATCGACAACGCCTTTCCACTGCTCGTCTTCCATGACGGCCGGAGTCGCGACGATCGCATATCCGAGTTTCATGGAAGAGTCCTGGGCAAGGCAGGATTGCGTCAGATTTTTGACGCCTAAACCCAATACAATAAGCAACGCGCAAATAAGGAAGCGCTGAATTTTCATTCTATTCATTAATAAACCTCATATAACGCTGTCGTAATAATGGAAAGAATACCTCTTACGTTATAATCAGTCTCTCCCAATGGAGAAACACTGTAGTGTTGACGGTTTTGAGTTCTTCAACGCTAAACGCGATAACGTTTCACGTCAAAAAGACTTTTAAACCGCGCAGTTTAATGCAGAATTTTAAAGCGGCGGTCTCGACTTTCGTTAGGTCGATAAAGAACTGTCGTCACGCCTTGAACGTCCTGTGGCACGACAAAACGCTCCAGTTCATTCGTGGCAGGGTTGTAGACTCGTAGTTCGTAAGTCATTTGGGACGGAACGTTAGCTTTAATTGTCAAGACTTCCTTTTCTGCGTCCCATTGCTCTTCTTCGACCTCGAGTACGCCCTGGGTAATGTGACGGGAAGTACTAAGCAAAACCGGTCGCTTAAGCACAGGACGGATCGCATAAACAGCGCATGACTCTTTGGGCAGGGACGTCGTTAAAGCGTGGAACGGCTCGATAAATGCGTCGTTCCAGAAGTCGTAAGCGACGTAACGCTCGATAATTTCGCCGGAATCGTCGACCAAGGGGAGTCCGAGCTTCTCCGGTGTTAAATCAAATTCTGCAGACTGATCCTCTTGCCAATTGAAGAGTCCCACGACGTCGCGTCTGACGCCGGAGCGCTCGTCGGTAAGAATCCATACGCGCGCAAGATCAACGTCAAATAGATCGACCGGTCGAACGTTTTTACACTGATGATTGGGAATCGTCTTACGTACCACGTCGATACGCTCCTGGGAGTAATCAGGCGCCCAGTCGCTCAGTGCATATAATTGACCAGTTAAAGACGCCCAGGTTGCGGATACTTGCGCGCGTTCCTGTGGAATCGACGTACGCACATAGACAGGATCAGGGTCGTTGTACCACACTCGTGCATTGTAGAAATACCGGTTCGTACCGCGCCATGGACCGGCACAGACGCCCTGCCAGGACGCGCCGTTATCAGGACCAACGCGCATGGCGTCAACCAGACCATAGGACGACGCCATAACGCGCATATTCTGCGACACATTACAGCCGAGAATAAAAACTCCGTCGGCAGTCTGCCGTACGAGCTCTAACCCCTTACGGTAGTTTTCGATATTGGTTGTGCGAGGGTCGTGGAAAATTTGCAAGCCAATATCGTCAGGCATATACTCGTCGTTTACATAGAGTTGTTCAATGCCAGCGCCACACCAGAGACCGTCGATTTTAATGAACTTATAGTTCCAGTCCTGTGTGATCCGTGCGACAACGTCTTTCACATAGTCCCTCGTCGCAGGATTCGACATATCCAAACAAGTACCGCCCCAGAAAGTCTCGTAAGGAGCGCCTTTAGTTTGGTTAATCGTGGCGTATCTTCTGGTATTCTTCTGCCCGGGCAACGGGTAGTCGATTGCGCTACGAACGAAGAGATCTTGTTTGTCCTCAAACCAAGGATCGTCATAATTTCCGGAAAACGGCATGAACCACAGACCAGCGACGGCGCCGTGCGCGTTGAGAAATTCAGACGTCGCCTTCATTCCGGAAGGATAGGGTCCGTTTGGTCGATGAGTGGTAAAATTCTTATTCGGACCATTCTTGGAATTGCCAAGTTGCCAGTGATCGTCGATCTGAACATATTGGAAACCAAAATCGCCGAAGTTTTTCTCTAGCGCGTCAACGAGTTCTTTTATCGAGTTTTCGTCGCAAGAGCCGCCATGCTTTTCAGCATACCAAGTGCAGTAACCGACTAAGCAATCCCGATTTAACTCGATTGAATATTCTGCGGCAATGGAATCGGCATAGCTTTCTAGTCCGAGTCGGCAGTCGTCAAAAGCGCCGATGACAAAACGCTCTTGAAAAGCGTCGTTCTCATTCGCCGGAAAAGAGCCGAAGTCAAGCCTTGGCGTCATAACGGGGCGATTGTCAGCGCTTTTAGCACATCGCACGACCGCGCCGGCGCGCTCGCTGGTAATCCAGCCGCCAACGACTCCGCTACGCGTCTGAGGATCGACCAAAGCAAGGAACGCATAGCTACCGGCAGTTTGATCTACTGCTTTAAGTCCAGCGGTACCGAACGCGCGCGCCTCGCCCATACGCTCGGGTTCAAAGCAATCGACTTGCCACTGTACCGGTTCTTCAGACGTCAACGTCTTGACGCCACGAAACTTATAATCGATCGTCACGAAGCCAAAGCGAGCGTATTCTCCGGAAAAGACCAGACTAAATCCCGACTTCAAGTTCAACGCTACTTGCTCATCGCTCGTGGAAAACGAGTCAACGTCACTACGTGCCAAGGTTGTAGTGGCAAAGATTTGCGCGTGTGAGGTTAGCGCAATCTCAAAGGTATCGGCGCTAGAAGTGAGCTTTACCTCAACTTCGCCGAAAGTCACCGTTTCTTTTTCCTGAGCATGAGCGACACATGGCAATAGTATCGTCACAGCCAGGAGCGCGCTTAGCGTTTTGTATAGAGCGCCCATAGTAACCCTTTCTTAATAACTACATACGAGTGAATCTAATAGGGGCGGTTTGTCGCAAGAACGCCTATTCTTCGACAACGACGATTTCAAAGATCGGAATCGACGGTATTGTAAAGAACGCCGTGGAATCGCGCCATTGAAAATCAAGCGTGAGATTACTCGGCTGGAGTTTCAAACTCTTTGGCTTATCGTCCAAACGCAAAGCGACTTTGACGTCAGTTACCGGTTCAATCGACTCAATGCGCACCGCCTGCTCATGAGGACCGGAAACATTCACCAGACAAACGGTTAGCTCGTTCAACTTATCGCGACGCAACGAGACGTCCAACGGTTCCGGCTCAGAGAAAGAGACCATCGGCTCAAAGGCGCTGAGCTTAATGGCAGAGTTTAACTTCGCGATAAACTCCTCGCCACTAGCCTCGGCCAACGCCTCAACGCCATCGTCAGAGGAAAGGATCGCAACCAAACGACCGTTGTCAATTTGCCACGCTTTGAGGTTATCCGCGTCAGTGGGCAACACGTCAGGGGCGTCGGAGAGTAAATATTGCACCTCCTCGAACGTTTCGTTTCCAATCAAGAGAACCTTTCCCCCCTGATGGATATATTTACGTACACTCTCTCGCAGTTCACTCGACCAGGCGTCTGCCTTAAAAAAGACCGCCATTTTATACTGGAAAATCTTCTCCGACATATTATGATCGAGTAAGAGGTCGACAGAGTAGTTCATTTCCAGAAGTCGTTGCAAAATCGGACGTTGCCATGTAATCATGGGGTAGAGCGAACCGTTCTCTTGAGCGATCCGATTGTAGTACGTTTGCGTAGGCACAAAGAGCGCTATTTCCGGTACGGTTGTGGAACCTTGACAGAGCGTCTGGCGTTCACGGCAAAAACTTGCCGCCTCTTGCATATTTGCTAATTTATCGAGATTAACGCTACCGTCTCGATTTTGGGTTATGTACGCCTGAAACGCTCCGCCTTGGGCCAGGACACAGGCCGCTTCGCGCGAGAGTTGTGGACCGCTTTTGGGTTTCCATCCGTCTTGTGGACAAAAGCTCCATGCCATGAGATCCCACGGTATTCCTTGTTGTGACATAAGACGTGTGGAATATCGTGCGGCGTTTACGGCGTTTCCAGGGGAGAAGTCTCCGGAAATGAAATCGACCGGCGCAGTCACCGGCTCGGGCATGTGGTCGGAAAACGCCCAGTTACTGGCAATTTGGAAATTCGGCGCCTGGGCTTTGACTGCAGTGACGTAATATCGCAGATACTCGCGAAAACCCTCGCGGTTGTACTCTTGCCATTGCTGCCATAGCTCTTGAGAAGGTTCCGTTGGCACGTCGCTTACGGAGTATTTCTCACAGAATCCACGTCTGGCACGGTCGCAATAATCCAATTGCACAGACCAACATTCTCCGTCAAGCCACATTCCGTCGGTTTTGTATTTCAACGCTAACTCCAACATTTGTGGAACAAGGAGTTTCGATTTATAGTCGCCAAAGACAGAAATAACGTCGTCGGCAGGTGAGCCGTCGGCATGAATCAGAGCCCAATCAGGATGATTCTTGGCAGCGTGGAATTCATATACCCCGGAATAGTGTGTATAGAGTGAAACGCCATTGCGTTCGGTAACGTCACGCCACACTTTTAACGAATTCGCCGTAACGTCGGCCTGATTGTCAAATTCGGTGATAAAGCTAGCATAGCCGGGATGCCCCTTACTGTCGACCTGAATGAAATCAGGATGGATCCGATCGATGATCTCTTGTACCATCTCTTCGGTTGTGGTCGCCCCAATATTGTGGTCGTCAGGACCGGCGTGAAAGTCAAAATGCACGCCGACAAAGGAGTCAGCGCGCGAAAGTCGCTTGGGCGCCTCCTGCGTCGCTGGAGTCTGGGCACGAAGGTCTTGCATCAGGCACGCGCTAAGGGTCAAAGCGACGCTCAATGTGATTATATTCAAACCTAACCGACTCTTCTTTAATCGAAGTAGCATGGCGACTCCACAAACTCGTAAGTGAATCTTAAGGAACAAAGAAGACGTATTCAAGCGTGCGACGAATCGCCGATACGCCATGACGCAAACATTATAAAGGTATTCGGCGCGCTTTTCCACTACCTTTGTGTCAAACCTCAATAACCACCCTATTCGTAACCCATAAAGTTCTAAGTCGATAACTTGTAAAACACAGATATTGTGGTACAAATGGAGTTCACATATTTGGCTAAAATTGCCATTCCCCTATAAGCAGAGGGATACGTAAATGAGAATCGAAACTTATAAACCTTGTTATAAAGACTCTTTTGTCAAAATGAATAAAGCTTGGATTACAGAAATGTTCAAGCTCGAACCTGAAGACGTGAGAGTCCTTGAAAACATCGAAGAGGAAATAGCAAAAGGCGCTCAAATCTTCTTTGCCGTGGATGAGACTAATAATAGCGTTATGTCTTGCGCCATGATAGCGCCGATAGGGGAGGACGTTTGGGAATTCGAAAAATTTGCCACGCGTCCCGAATACTCCGGTCGAGGTCTGGGGTCGTTATGCCTGAACGAGTGTATCGAATACGCGCGTTGCAACGGCGCTAAACGCATCTTGATTGTTACCAATACAAAGTGCGCGAGCGCCGTGCATTTATATCGCAAAAACGGATTTAAAGAGGTTCCGATCAACAAGGAGGTCTTCCCATTTGAACGTGGAAATATCTCCTTTGAACTGTCCCTTGACGAAAATTAACACATTTCGTCGCCACTGCATAACGGATTCGGATCTGCTATTGGCTCTGTCGCGACTTTGTATCAGTATATGCTCGAAAAATATGACCCCTCGCCAAATCTTGGATATTCTATCGGTTGCGAACAAACTCAAGACCACAACGCGACACTGTTTCACCGCGTCGAACCGCAAAGAGAGCGTCGCCGACCATTCCTGGCGATTGGCGCTTTTGGCGCTACTAACAAGTAATGTTGAAGAGTTCGCATCGGTCGATTTAGATAAAGTTATCCGTATGTGTCTGATTCACGACTTGGGCGAGGCGTTCACCGGCGACGTACCCAGTTTTTACAAGACCGACGTTAATACAGCACAGGAAGTCGATCTGTATCAACAGTGGGTTGACGTCTTTCCCGAACCCGATCGTACTCAGTGGCACGAACTGATCAACGAAATGCTCGCGCTTGAATCGACGGAAGCCAAGTTATACAAGGCGCTTGATAAACTCGAGGCCGTGATTTCACACGACGAATCAGATCTGTCAACTTGGTTGCCCCTGGAGTATCAATTACAATTAGATTACGCCGCCGAGAGCGTTGCGTTTTCACCTTTTTTAATCGAATTGAAAGCGCTTATCGACGCTTGGACTTTGGATAAAATTAAGAATGGCGTCTCAAGGAGTTCGGACGCTTCTCACTGATCGCCTTGTTTTATGACGTTTCTTAGGAGAAGTCGCTATGTTCAAGACTTTAACAATTTACTACTCTCGCCGCGGTAACAACTACTACGGCAATACGATTAAATACCTAGAAAAGGGCAACTGTGAAATTGCCGCAGGTTTCATCCACGAGGCGGTTGGCGGCGATATCTTCGAAATCGACACAGTGGAACCGTACGACGAAGACTACCACAAATGCTGTGCCCAAGCTAAAGTCGAAGCGGATAATAACGTCCGTCCCGCGATTAAGGCAACGCTTCCGAGCCTGGACGACTACGATCTGATTTTCGTTGTCTTCCCCTGCTGGTACGCCACATGCCCCATGTGCGTTTTCACCTTCCTGGATCAGTTCGACCTCACCGGTAAACGCCTCGCGCCCCTTTGCTCAAATGAAGGCAGCGGTATGGGCAAGAGTGAACGCGATCTGCAAAAACTCTATCCGACCGCCAAGATTCTACCCGGTCTGCCTGTGAGAGGTTGCAAAACCGTCGAATCCAAGACGACTATCGTCAATTGGGCCAAGAAGAATCTCTAATTAGATCTATCATGTTTTCAACGTGGGAAAAGCTCAATGGAGAACGAAAAGACTCCATTGAGCATACTTCGGTCACTGCAGTCTGGGACGGAACGATCGATGAATGAAAAAAACTGTCGCGGATGGTATGAAGGCGACCCCATTCTGGAAACATATCACGATCACGAATGGTGCAAAGAAAACCATGACGACCAGTTTCAGTTCGAAATGTTGTGCTTGGAAGGAGCAAGCGTTGGTTTGTCGTGGAAAACCGTTATGCATAAGCGTGAAAGCTATCGCAATGCCTTTCACCACTTTGATATAGACGCCTGTGCTATGATGACCGATGAGGAGTTGGATGGACTTATGTCCAACCGCGGACTCATTCGTAATCGTAGTAAGATATACAGCGTAAGGAAAAATGCTCAAATTGTCAAAGATATACAAAAAGAGTTTGGTTCCTTCGACGCCTATATCTGGAGTTTCACGAACGGAAAACAAATTAATGGCGGTTGGCAATTGCCGGAGGAAGTACCGGTCGTTTCCGACGTCTCCATGCGTATGAGCGCAGATATGAAGAAGCGCGGTCTAGGGTTTGTGGGACCTGTTATTACTTACTCGTTTCTGCAGGCGGTCGGCGTCGTGAACGATCATCTCGTAAGTTGTGAGTACCGATAATCGATCTTCATGAACATCAACGCACGCCTGAAGAGGAGGCTGGAACAAAGATTCTCTTTAGGCGTGTATAGAGACGCCCCGACATTTTTGTGCCGGGATACATATAAGGATAACACTCAAATTACCTGCGAATGGCGTACAGCGCAGACTTTGTCGTTGAGTCTCTGACCAAGTATATCAACGGTCATGGCGACGCGCAGGGAGGCGCGATTATATCAAATGATCTTACGACCATGGATCGTATTCGCTACGAGGCTCAGGTCAATGTAGGTTCTGTTATTAGTCCGTTCAACGCATGGCAGATTTTCCGTGGATCTGTTACTTTTCCTCTGCGTATGAAGCAAATCAATGAGTCGTCTCAGAAGATTGCCGAGTGGCTTGAACACCGCGAGAATGTCACATTTGTATCCTATCCGGGACTACCCAGTAATCCGGGACATGAATTGGCGGAGCGTCAGATGAAGAACGGTTACGGCGGCGTCTCTTTTGACGTAAATGCAGACGACAAGACAGTTGAGAGATTCTGCTCTGCGCTCAAGGTTGTCACTTTTGCCGTTTCCCTCGACCATGACGAAAGTTTGATCTTCCCGCAACCGAGTTATGACGAACGTATCCATCTGTATCCCGAGAAGTTTAGAAAAGTCTTTATTCGCTTATCTATAGGTCTGGAAGAATCGGATGATATCATTGCGGATCTCAATCAGGCTTTCAGAAGTATAGGATTATAACGCTAGCGCTTTCACTGATGTAGAGTTCACAGAATCTGGAGACATGTTTTTGCAAACCACAGATCTCATTTAAGTTAGAAATAAATACAAATGGAACGGCGCTTCTGCGAAGAAGAGAAAGAGTGAATTTGACGCTGTTTGCACGTGATAAGATCTAAACCGTTAAATTCAAGGCGACTAATGTCAATTGGATCGAGGAAATTGCTAAACTCGTCATACATCGTCATTGCAATTCCTATACGAGATCCTGAAAAAGCATTAGCTGTTTACTTGTTCCATATCTGTTGAAAGCGTGTGGATTCAGTGAAATACCTAAATCCACACGCCTTCTTCCTATCCGAAATGTCAGCTTAATTTGTTGCAGTAGTCAAGCGAAATCCAACCCGCGCCACTACAGAGACGCCCCCAACCGGCGACTGAGTCAGCGCCAGATTTAACTTCCACGATAGTATAGACGCCAACCGGGATAAATTGCGTTCTTTCGTAACTCGTTCCCGGTCCCTTGCGGATGTTAAGATTGTCAATATTGACTTTTACGAGAAACGGCGTGGTCGTCGTAAGACTCGAGACGTCCTTGAGGTCGTCAACACTCTCGAAACGACCTTCGAGAATCGCCGTGACTTTCTCCGCGAGATCGCCCATCCTTGCAAACATCCAGTTACCGGGACAGCTTTTGTTTGCGAACCATCTATGGACGGTCAGGATCATCTCTTCGGGCTTCGGCTCATAAGCGAGGGTTTTGTCCTTATCTTCGAGCCACAGGAGCTTGCTCTTGTCATAGCGCTTACAGATATCTACGCACAATTTGACGAGCGTCTTGTAAACAATGTCACGAAACGCATACGGCTCCTTTGTGTCGGACGCACATTCAATTGTGACGGCACGCTGGTCGTTAGCGTTGGAGGAAGAACACCAGGAACGGTTCTTTTCTTCAACATACATAGCGACACGACCGTCTCTGTCAATGCCATAGTTACTTGACGCCTGCGTGGAAGACTTGGCGAACCATTCGCCCAGTCCCTCTGCCGTACACTGACCAACCACACAGTGGGGCGTAATACGATCGATACTGTGTGTCCTCTGACCGGAATGGTTCGGACTGAGTTTGGTGTAAACCACCATTGGACTGTTAGTGTATTCCATTATTATCCATCGTCCTTTCAACCGACGTTTGGGTCATAGAGTCGCTTCAGAACGCCCAACTCATTCAGTTTCATGTTTTAGCTTTTTGGAGAGGAACCACGAATAGAGTTCCTTTTCAGCATAAGCTTTATGCCAGCAATCATGCCCGACACGTGGGTATGTCGTAATCTTTGCGTCTTCATTGCCAGCTTCTTTAGCGGCGTTGATCATCTCAATAGCCTTTGGACAACTGACGATCGGATCCGCTTCGCCATGAAACGCCCAAATCGGGGTAGAGGTAACTTCACGCGCTTTTTGCAGGTTTCCTCCGCCACACACAGGGGCCGCGGCGGCAATTCTCTCGGGGTAGGTCGCCAGAATCTCCCAAACGCCAAAGCCTCCCATCGATACCCCGGTAATGTAAATTCGATCGGTATCAATAGGAAACTCCTTACAAACATGATCCAAGAGCAACGCAAGCTGTAAAGCGCTCCAATTGTGATTCCTCGCACATTGTGGGGCAACTAAAAAGAACGGCCAAGTTTCGGCTGTCTCGGCGTTGCAGAGCATCCTGGGAGGTCCATAGCGTTTGAGTAGCTCTAAATCATCTCCACGTTCGCCACTGCCATGTAAAAAGAGAAGCAGAGGGTAACCCTGTTCGGATTTCGCCTCGTCGTTTTTGGGGCAAAACGCCCAATACTTAACGTCTTCTTTCTGTGTCTCACTCAGCGTTTTCGGTGACGAACCATGAGAAATCGGCAGAGGCAGGGATAATGACAGCGCGGTCAATTCTCCAGGGATCACATTAGACTTAACGATTTCAGACGCTTGAGCATTTTGATCGTCACTTTGCATTATAACGACATTCATAGTCGACGGCGTATTTGTTTCAGCGGCAAGGCACAGTGCGCCAGCGCTGAACAAGACGCACATTAAAAAAACACGTGAGAGCATAACTTCTCCCTTTGTAAAAAGTACTGTCTCGATTATACTAGATTAACCGAATGATACGCAAGACAGTCGTCTTATCGTAACGTTACGAACTATTTGCTCCACTGTGGGCGGTTGGATCAAATCCTCGTCGCCCTTTATTATGAAGCAAAATGACACTAAGGTCAACGCTATGAAAATAATCGCGATGGCAAACGGCGGTTTCGCACTGCCAACCTTGAAACTTCTCCGAGAATCCTCGCACGAGCTTTGCGCCGTCTTTGCCATGCCATTGCGAGCGAATCCGGAAAAAGGCAAAAAAGCCGGAATACCGCCGATTCGACAGGCGTTACAAGACTTCCTCGCCAACGTGCCCTGTTACGAGCCTGAAAATGTGAACGCTCCCGACGTCGTGGAACTCATTCGTAGCCTAAACGCCGATCTAATCTTTATTTGCGACTATGGTCGCATTCTTTCGTCCGAGGTTATTTGCGCAACGAAATATGGCGGTCTCAATCTCCATGGCTCACTACTGCCTAAATACCGAGGGGCCGCCCCAATTAACCGCGCCATTCAGGCGGGCGAACGCGAGTTAGGCGTTTCGGTTATCTTTATCGAGCCTAAGGTCGATTCCGGTCCAATCGTTGCGCGTGACTCCTATATCCCAACCTTGAACGACACGGCAATTGAAATCGAGGAACATTTAGCCGAACTGGGCGCTCCGCTCGTCCTCAAAGCTATTGACCAAATCGCGAACAACACGATTCAATCTCTGCCACAGAGCGACCAAGCGGCAACGAAGGCGCCTAAATTAAAGAAAGAAGAGGGAAGAATCGACTGGAATCTTTCTTCCAGCGCGATCATTGATTTATACCGTGCTTTCCAACCCTGGCCACGCGTTTTCGCCGACTGGTCACGCGCAGAGAGTTCCCATTCGCCCGTTCGGCTCATTCTTGGTCCCTTCTGTGACGTGGACGCGGAAGACCAGCGTCTGGAAATGACCAGTGAACAACAAAGTATGTCGCCGGGTCAGGTCATCGCGGTAAACTCCCAAACCTTTTGGATTCGAACCGGGGACGGCGCTGTGCGTTCTCTGGCGGTTCAGGCCGCTGGTAAGAAAAATATGGAAACTTCTCTCTTTTTGAGGGGATTCCAAATCTGCGTGGGAGATAAACTTTCCTGAGAATATTGAATAGCGCGTTTTCCATGGAAGAACCCTTGTGTCTTCCTTTCGACGCAGTTTGAATGCTGGAAATAGTCGTCTGCGTCCTTTTCTCGTGTTTTTCCAAAACGCCTCTGTCATTTTACATTTAATTCTGGTATACTTTCTGCCATCAGAACCCAAACCATTGGTTTGGGTTCTCTCGATTATATTAAAATAGGAAAATACCTAAGGAGTTTTACATGCTATCGACTTTTGTCAAACGTGTATGCTGTCTGGCTCTTGTACTCTGCTGTCTTTGCACAGTGGCGTCTGCCCAGGATAAGATCCGTCTGGTGATTATTGACGGTCAAAATAATCACAATTGGAAAGCAACGACCCCGGTGTTGGTTAAGATTTTTGAAGACGCCGGTATCTTTGACGTTGACGTCGCGACTACGCCGGAGCAGGGACAAGACGTTAGCGGCTTCAATGTTGACTTCTCAAAATACGACTTGGTTGTCATGAACTACAACGGTGACCGTTGGAATCCCGAAATGGAAAAATCCTTCGTGGAATTCATTGTCAATGGCGGCGGTCTGCTCAGTTACCACGCTGGTAATAACGCCTTCGCTTCTTGGCCGGCCTACAATGAAATGATCGCTCTTGGCGGCTGGGGCGGTCGTAATCATGACAGCGGTCCGTACCTCTATCTTGACAATGACGGTAAAGTCGTTATCGATCCCGTTCAACCTGGTCCTGGTGGCGACCATGGTCCGCAATGGGCTTTCCCGATTGACGTGCGCGAACCTGATCACCCGATCATGAAGGGACTTCCTAAGCGCTTCCGACACTGCACTGACGAACTCTACCAGTATCAACGCGGTCCAGCTCACAACGTCACGGTTCTTGCGACCGCTTTTGCCGAACCAGATCACCGTGGCTCGAATCGTAACGAACCTCTCATTCTCACCGTCCCTTACGGCAAAGGTCGTTGCGTTACCAATATGCTGGGACATGACGCCGATCAACTTCACAGTGTCGACACAATCGTCTTACTGCAACGCTGTGCCGAATGGGCAGCCACTGGCAAAGTAACGATTCCGGTTCCGGAAGATTTCCCCGGCGAAGACGAGCCTACTTTCCGTTCCCTCGATTAATGGCGTCAATCAGTCAAGTTGAACCCCTTTTGAGTTAATCGGAGCGACCGTCGTGCTGACCTATTGCATGACAGTCGCTCTTTCTTTAACTGTCTATGACATTCCCGTCTGGATCAGTGGGCGTTCTGTGTATATTACGTACCTCCAACTCCTCGATATTGCATTGATATGCCCTCTATGGATCTTACACAACGTGTTCAGCAGAAATTAGATAGCGTCGAGATAGAGAAGGGGATTCACATTGTCTTCGCTTGCGAAGTTGGAAGCCTAGCCTGGGGCAAACCTTCTCTTGACAGTGATTACGACGTCCGGTTTATTTACCTATACAACTCCAAAACCGATAAAAAGCCTGCGCATATTGAAACGCCTATTACGACGCAGTGGGATCTTGCTGGATTTGAAGCGTCCAGGGCAATTCAATACGTCGGTGAGTCAAACCCCTCTATGGTCGAATGGTTTGCCTCGCCTATGCGATATCGAACGAGCGCCCTAGGCGAGCAGTTGGGAAAGCGTTTGCAGGAGCTCTTTAGCCCCGAACGATACCTTTGTGCCTACCGTGGACTATTTAAAAAACTATTGAAGAAACTTAAGAATCCTGTAATTCAACCCAAGATTTACCTATTACTCCTAAGGTTCCTCATGACGTGTCGCTGGACGCTCGTCCAGAAGACGATTCCACCGTTCACCTTCCGCGAACTTGCTCATGAATATTTACCGTCCTCTCTTCATTCGATCGTGACTGAGTTATGGGCGTTGAAAGAACAACACACAAAATCGTTTGTCATTCCTCACATTCAGCGCCTCGACGAATATCTCTTACCAGAGATTGACTTCATCCTTCAAACGATCGAATCCCTCAAGGACGTCATCGTAGCGCCTCATTCGCCACAAGAGGTTTTAAATCTTAAGGATTTTCTTATCGGAAGCGAGGTGTGGAAAGAATGCTCAACTTATGGTCACAAGACGCAAGATTGACCTTGGCGAGTCTGAATATCGAGCTGACGACTATTGCCCTACGTCATAACACTATGCCCTTATGCTTAATAAGTTTTAAATAAACACAGGTATTCACCGAGTCGCGCCATTCATTCGCTTAAGCAGAGTTCACATGTGACCAAGCGCATATTGACAGACGCCAACGAGTTACTACAATACGGAGTAGAAGTGTTTGTTCCGTGCATTCCCCCGTTGACTCATGCAAAACGTTGCAAACTAATTGTTTGCCAGAATACACTACTGTTTTAGTAGGAATTTATGGCGTTCCATGTGGCAAATAGCAACCTGCCGTCTTTTGAAAGGTAACGTTGCATCTTGCCTTCACTTTTAACCTAATAACAGAGTAACGTTCCATGCTAAAACCCGAACTAGAACAAAAGCTACAGAGTTTATTTCAATGGTTCAAGGGGCGCGCATGTGTGATCGCTTTCTCCGGTGGGGTGGATAGCACAACCCTCGCAAAAGCGCTCCTCCTTGCGTCCGAAGAAGGTCTACTAAAGGCGCCCGTAGTGGGATACTATGCGCAAAGTCCCTCGTCGACTAAACTTGAATCGGACCATGCCATTAAAACCGCCCAGGAACTCGGTCTCGATCTGCGCGTAATGCAATCGACAGAATTCAACGAACCGCTTTTTGTGGAAAATTCGCCACAACGTTGTTACTGGTGCAAAAAAATCCGATTCTCAGCGATTGTAAAAAGCGCTGAATCAGAACTGGGAAAAGATCTCGACGTACCCGTCAATCTATTAGACGGTTCCAACGAAAATGATCATGGCGACTTCCGTCCCGGTCTCAAAGCGGCACAAGAGGTCGGCGTTCTGAGTCCCTTCTCAGAACTGCACTTTACGAAGGACGAAATACGACAACTCGCAGCCCACTGGAATCTCTCCGTCGCTAATAAACCGTCTAATCCGTGCCTGGCGTCACGCATGGCTTATTACCTGCCCTTGGACGAGAAATATTTGCGTCAAATCGAGAAGGGGGAAGAGTTTCTGTATTCCCTCGGCTATCAGTCCTGTCGCGTTCGTGTCGACACGCCTCTGGTTGCGCGAATCGAAGTTCCGACGTCGCTAATTACAGAACTCGCATCAGATCCGACTAGAACCAAAATAGTTGAGAAATTTCGCGAGATCGGGTTTAACTTCATCGCGCTCGACTTAGAAGGTTTTTACTCCGGCAAGAACAACCGCGCTATACTCAACGCTAGCGAAGGCGAGAACACAACCAAACAATAGCCACGGTGTGTATCGCTCCCTCATTTAGCTTAATCAACGCCTGTAGCGCTGACTATGTTTGCCAGTTGTTGTTTTTAATAAAGCAACGTTATGTAAAAACGGTCATGGTATATCCCAAGTTGGTATATTATGACCGTTCTTTTTGTTCTGGAATTGACGTCGCTTTATCGGAATAAGTGGTTAATATGTGCGAGTATCTGCATATTCTATAAAGTGTTACCACAACCGAGAGAAACATAGAGTCGTTCCTGCTAGAACTTAATTCGCTCCTCAAGCAGATCCAATCATAAGAGATTCTTTGTTCTCCAGAAGCATCTCAACTTGGTCTGTAAGACTACAACTCGGATTATAACCTTTCGGATGAAGAGCGACAGTTTAAAATTGACGGTATGTGCCATTTCTTTCTGACACAATTCCGTCACACGCGCTATAGCAATAACAAATTATCGTCAAACGCTTTTTGGGCAATCTCTGTATAGCCCGTAATCATAGGCGACATTGCGATCGGTCTTCTAGAACAATTTCAGAAATAGCCTCGACATGTTACCCTTGTACTGACCGTCGCTTAGAGACACAGACTCGACTTTGAGCGACGGCTGTTGACGTCA
>JAUNMR010000039.1 GCA_030537455.1 Planctomycetia bacterium
GTCAACGCGGACCGCAAGGCGGATTCCAACCGATGGGTTTCCCGGGCTTCGGCGCCTTTAAAGACGGCAAACTAGATCTTGCGGCTCTGCCGGAACAAACCCCTCAAGAGGTCAAAGATCGCCTCAAGAGCGCTGATAAGAACGAAGACGGCGTTCTCACCCTGGACGAACTAAAAGATATGCCGCGTCCACCGTTCAAGTTCCCGGAAGGCAAGCGTCCGGACTTCATCAACGAGGACAACGGTATTAACGTCGAAAAGGTCGTCGCCGCTCTCAAATCCGCTGACAAAAACGAAGACGGCGTCATTGACGTTGAGGAACAAAAAGCGATCGGCGAATACGTTCGCGAAAACTACGGTCCGTCCTTCGGGTTCTTCATTAACCAAATCATCAGTGAGCAAAGCCCCTTCGGTTTTGGCGCGCCCGGCTTCGGCGGTCGGGGTTTCGGCGGTTTCGGCTTCGGTGGTTTTCGTGGTCCACAAGGTGGTCCCCAGGGCGGTCCGGAAGGTTCTGAACCTCCGCAAGGCGACGCTCCGCAACCTCCGCAAAAATGATATTTGACCATGATTTACGGGGCGCGAAAACCAATCGTCAGATGTAAACGAACTATACGCGCCCTTGAAACGTGCAACTTTCGCCAAATGTAACGGGTAAATTTGGCGAAAGGGGGTGGCGCCAATCGCCTTGGCCCACCCCAGCATTCCCGCTGTTCTGACGTAATTACTTCTATTTAGTAACTTAGCAAACCTCAAAGCGCACGCCAAAAATTAGCTATCCTAAAAAATTAAAAAAAATACGCTAATTGCGCGTTTTGAGGGTTGCAGAATCAAATAAACAGAGTACACTTGTCATAACACTCACACCTGCTTTTCTTAACTTCGTATGGAAGGTAGTTCTCACTCACACTTCTTACTGGAAGTACGAAGTCCCGCCCCCCACAAAGGCACGCGCACATTATCTCGCGCGTGTCTTTTCTTTTTCTTGCGACCGCGTCACGAACGCACGCCTAGCTCTCCAACGCTCAAACGCCTCGCGCCTTGCTTCAACGCCCTACCTCCGACCAACCAAGTTACGGCAAGGTTCGCGAGTGAGAATGGACTATGAAGTAGCAAGAGTCATTGCTTTCATCTCATGACTTTGCCGTCAACTCAGTGGCAATCCAAACGCTTGCCACTAGGGGACAGTGGCGACGCCTCCATAGGAAAGCTCTTTGCTGATAATAATCCCAGACAAAAGAGGCATTCAAGCGCGCAAAAACACAACAGAAATCGTCGTCGCCCCCAACGATTGTAACGACGTAACGCTCGCGCCCCACGTCGTTTTTTTCTTCCCTCACATACGCCGCGTATACAACCCGGGCGTCCATACGCACGCTACGTAAGGTCGCCGCGCCAGAGCGAGTGGCAAATATCAAAACCTTATATAAGAATCACGCCTAACGTTGATTCGTCTTCTCAATATACGTCTTAAAGCTCACCACGGTAAATTGCGCGCCGAACTGAATCGCACGATTGATACGATTGCGATCGCGCTCGGAAAGTCGACGCGATAACGACGCCACGCTATCGATCTGTACCGTCTTAGTAAAGATCGTTTTCCCTTTCGGGTAAATATCGGCGCTCACGCGTTCTGGAAAGAGCGAACGTTCTGCGAACCGACGATTGGCCTCAATTCGCGCCAAGGGCGTCACCACCCCGGGGTTCATATAGACGTTTAACTTCCCCATGGCGTCGCAAAATCGAAAATAAAGATCCGCCACCTGCTCGTCGTCGAACGGTTTACTCGTAATATGGTAGTCGATCCACTTGCTCTGAAAGAACGTCTCGTCATTCTTTTCGGAGATCTCAAACTCCGGTTGCGTCATAAAGGAGGCAAAGCCGTCGCGTTTCTCTCGAATAATACTCTTGATACGTTCTAAGAACCTATCGATTTCAGCCTCGTCAATCTCCGTGCAGATACGTCGTATTGGATCGATCAAGGCAAATTTACGTAGCGCAAAGGAATAGACGACAATCTCGCCGTTATCGCCGACGAAGTCATACGCCATGCCGTCGCAAAAGACCGTGGAGGATCGAAACTGATTTTCACGTTCATTCTTAATAAAACGCGAGACGTTATCCACGCGAAATTGAATCTTAGACTCGCTTGTGAGCGCGTCGGAATTGAGCCATCGTTCCGGCTCCAGACGTACGCCGACGTTCTCTTGACCTTCGTTCTGAGCCGCAAATACGCCAGCCATGCCTTGACAAGAAAACAAACTGGAACAGAAAACCAGTAGCGTCAAACCGACCGCAGACGTTAGAAGGAGTCGTCCTCGCACATAGACGCGACCTTGGCGTCGGCGTTTACAACAAAATCGTATCGAGTCCATTCGAACACACGTTTCAAAGAGTGAACGCGCGACGTTACAAGACGTCGCGCGCAAATCCACGGTATTCACAAAATCGGCGTCCCGTACGCCGTCGTGCAATTGAACGTCGTCCTCGGTTCAATCGCGCGTCGGGGCGCGCTCATTAAATCACTGCGCTTGTTCCGCGCTAGGGTTAGGATCGGAAGCGCCGTCGACTTTATCGGAGTCGTCGGTCGCCTTAGTTTTATTCTTCTTCCCCTTCTCAGGAGCAGGGTTCTTTTTCGGTTCCGACTTAGTCATGGACAGAGGCGCTAAGGTGCAAGACATACGCTTGCCGATCAACTTCGGGGGCGCTTCCACGCGCGCAACGTCGAGCAACTGGTCGATAAACGACTGCAAAAAACGCTGACCTTCGTCGGTGTGAGCCATTTCACGACCGCGGAAGACGATCGAAACGATCACCTTATCCTTGTCCTTGTCAAGGAATTCGCGCGCCTTATTGACCTTAACCTGTACGTCGGCCGCTCCAGTCTTCGTATGGAGACGCAACTCTTTGATCTGTTGCTTGTTCGACTGCTGTTTAGACGCGCGCTTCTTCTGCTCATACTTGTACTTGCCATAGTCCATAATACGACAGACCGGCGGTTTCGCGTCAGAGGCAACCTCAACAAGGTCGAGACCAGCCGCACGCGCTTTCGCCAACGCGTCTTGAGAACTCATGACGCCCAGCTGTTCTCCCTCTTCGGAAATCACGCGTACCTGCGCGATTCGAATCATTTCATTAATTCTTTGGGCCGGACCGCCTGTGAAACCTGGTCGAGGACCTCTCTCCATCCGTTTGGCCATATTGCTCTGTTAGTAGCCTTTCATAAAAAGTAGTGACGAGCCGCGACGTAGTATCCTACATATCAACGTCAATTTACAGAACCACAGTAACGCACTGCGTCAATTCTCGGGTATTTGCCAATTGGCTCAACCTACGACTATACAAATACCCGATTGTATTTTAACGCATTTGCCATTTACGACAAGCTGAAATTGGTATTTTGGCGCATTTTTTCAAAAAAGCCTCCAATCGCTACCGTCCTTCGCCAACGCCGTCTTGACATGACGCGCCTACAAATTCAACCCTAATGGGTCAGCGTCGGCGGAATGCTCGCTCTCATCTGACACGTCGGAGTCGTCGAGAATATAGTCGTCGAAGCCAGAACCGTCCCGTGCGCTGGGGGCGAACGACTCGTCAAACTCTTCGAAGCTTATATTAACCTGTTCCGTGTCGGCGGTCGGTAGGTCGTCGTACTGATCGTTCAAGCGTTCGGCGATCATCTCTTTGAAATCGGCAAACCGATCGAATTGTGCGTCGTGCTGTGTCACCAGCAGACGAATCACAAGGGTCGTCTGTTCGAAATCTTTTCCGCCGTCATTGAAGAAATAATTCCCCAACGAGTGGTTTTTCGCGTTACTAGCGCCAACCACGAGGAATTGTCCCGGTCGTAACGAAACGGAAAAACGAAGCTGATCAAACGTCTTAGTCGGCTGTTCCTGAACACGTACCAATTGACCGTGTTGATAACGTGACGTCATCTGAGGAGCGCCGTATTTCAAGAGTGGAGAAAGGTCGAATAATACTGAACCGTCCGACTCTTGTTCGATCGCCACGCTAATGATCGGACGTGCGTCAACATAGCTCTGACCGACCAACGCGCCGTTTTCACGTTCCAAAATCGGAATCGACGGCATGACGTCAGCCTGCATTTCAATCGAACTGCGCATACCGGCGCGCAAATTCACCGGCTTCGAATACGCCACCGACGAAAGGAGCGATTCATTCTTGGAATAATCGACCTCTTCCTCCACGGTCGAGCGTAATTGACGCCCTTTGAGCGTCAGTAGTTTCGAGAGCGACTCCGGCGGCGAGGCGCCTATCACGCCGACGCGAAACCCTTGTTCGTACAGCCGCTGACGCATTGACGGCTCCAGCGCGTTCTCATCCGCTTCGTCCCACAGTTCCTGCAGTAACTCCAGCTCCTGATACGGCGTGTGCGCAATGAGCACGTCAAACACAACGGCGTCTGGCGCGAGAGCCCCGCGGGAAAGGCTCGAACGACCCGACGCGCGAGGTAATTCGTCTTTGCTGTTAACGACCGTCGGCGTCGATTTACAAGACGTAATCGCGCACAGCGATAACAGCAGTACGGCACAAGTCTTGGGGAACGTCATAGTAGGGTCGTAGGAAAAGGGTTATACGTAAAACATTAATGCAAGGCGCGCGTGCGATTCGCAGGAGATCCCGCGTCGAAACGCACTACAGCGCGCAATACAGTACCGATTACGCGCGACGGCGTCAAGTCATTTTTATAACCGAACGACGCGCGTTTGACCTTTCCCAGCGCCGTTGTTATACTATACGTACGAACCTATTCGCACGAACGCTTTGCGCATACGTAAACGTTCCTCGCTCACCCTGTTGCCGCGCTTGTTGCGCTCAGAATACGAAAGGCGTCATTGTCATGCTTACTCGACGTAACTTCCTACAACTCACCGCCGGCGTCGGCGTCGTTGCTGGCGCTTCTTACGGCTCGCTCTTTGACCGCCTCGGCGCACTGGCGCAAGAGGACGATTTCAAAGATCTCAAAATTAACCGCTACACCGTTAAAGTCGGCGCGGAAAAGCCGTTTAAGGCGGTGCATATCTCCGACACGCACATCACCTTCGCCGACGAGCGTGAAATCGAAAGAAAACTCAAACTCGCCGAAGCGCGTCTGCACACTTTCCCTAAATCTGTTCAGAGCTTTGCCGCCTCAATCGCCTACGCCAAATCTCTCGACGCGCCTATTCTGCACACCGGCGATATGATTGACTTCCTGAGCGAAAAGAACCTGGAATACACGCGCGACCACTTCATGCCCGCCGCGGATTCCGGTCAATACGACAACTGGTTCGTCTCCGCTGGCAATCACGAATACAGCCACTACCTCGGAGAAGCGAAAGAAGACGAAGACTACAAAAACGCCTCGTTCGATCGCGTCCAGAAATACTACCCCAATAATCTTCGCTTTGCCTCGCGCGTGATCAACGGCGTGAATTTCATCGCCTTCGACGACGTTTACTATTACGTCGCCGACGACCTGATCGACCGCTTTAAGGGGGAAATCGACAAGGGTCTGCCGATCGTCACAATGTGCCACGTCCCATTCTATACCGAGGCGCTGATTAAATACATGACCGTCGACCTAGGTCATTCCGGCGCCTGGATCACCGCCGTGCCCGATGACGCCGCACACGAGTATTACAAGCAGAACTACGAACGTTGGCGATATCAATATGGGAACGAGGCGACCTTTAAGTTCGTCGACTGGATCAAAGAACAACCTTTGATCAAGGCGCTTCTGTGCGGTCACCTCCACGTTGACTTCGATAGCGACTTCTCGTCGACCGCTCGCCAATACGTCGCGGGCGGCAACTACTACGGCGCGGTCAACGAATTCACGTTCGAATAATCCGACCGCTAGGATTCACGCTATGTCCGACCTTTCCCACGACAACGTCTGCTTTCGTCCCACCGCAAGTTTACAAACGCTGAGACGTCGCGCAACGCTCTATCGGCTCATACGCAACTACTTCGATCAGCGTAACTTCGTGGAAACGACGACGCCCGTCCTGTCGCGCGACGTCGTCGTCGATCGGTTTGTCGAGGCTATACCCGTGAATACCACGATGTGTTGGCAGGAGCCCGACGGATATGCGCAAATCCGTTTTGCAAACCCCGAGGACGCCAAGCGTCGTCAGACGACCTTCTATCTACAGACGTCCCCGGAATTTGCCATGAAACGACTCCTCGCCGCCGGTTTGGACGCGATCTATCAGCTCGCCCCGGCCTTTCGACTAGGAGACCGTGGCGCTACACACAACGTCGAGTTCACCATGCTCGAATGGTATCAACGCGACGTCAATTACCAACAGGGTCGGCGCTTCCTTGCCGACCTGGTTATGACCGTTGCGCGTGAATTCTACGCCGCGACTAATTGTCCCGCGCAATCTTATTTCTTAGCGGAACCAAAGGAAATAACCTTCGGCGAGCTCTTTGAAAACGCCGTGCAAATCGATCCCCACCAATGCGCCTGCAACGATCTGCAACGCTATGCCGACGAACATAACGTTAGCTATCCAGAGTCGTTTCTGTCACAAACCGCGCCCGCCATAAAAGACGACTGGCTCGATCTGATCTTCTCCGACCTCATTCAGCCAAACCTAGGTCGTCAAGAGCCGACCATTGTGTACGACTACCCCGCAACGCAATCGCAACTCGCAAAAACGAGACGACAAGGCGACCACGAGGTCACTAGTCGCTTTGAACTCTTTGTCAACGGCGTAGAACTTGCCAACGGCTACGACGAACTACTCGATCCCGCTGTGCTCAGAGCGCGAATCGACGTCGTCGCACATGAGCGTCGGCAAGACGGCTCGACGGAATTGCCGCGTGAATCGCGACTACTCGCCGCTATGGACTCCGGTCTGCCCCCCTCTTCCGGCTGTGCGCTCGGCGTCGATCGACTCCTCTACGTCCTCATTGCCGCCCAAACCATCGACGACGTCATTCCCTTCCCAATTGAACTGGCGTAAGCGCCGTCGGTTTCCAAGGTTCCTGAGGTAGGATTATGCCAAGATTTGCCGTGATTATCGCCGCCGCAGGCAGTAGTCGACGCTTTGTAGAGTCGACGACGCGGCAAGAGTATGGCGAGTCGGAAAAGAAAATCTTTCGCACGCTCAATGGCGTGGAACTATGGCGCGTTTCCTTAGAGCTCTTCGCCAAACGCGCCGACGTCGTACAAATCGTTCTGGTCGTGGCGCCTGAGGATCGACGCCGTATGCAAGAGACCGTCGACGCGCTAGCGCTCCGCCCAAAGGTCACGTTGGTTCTCGGCGGCGCGGAACGCTTTCTCTCCGTTGAAAACGCGCTCGCGGCGCTCGATCACGACGTCGACTTCATCGCCGTGCACGACGCCGCGCGTCCCTGTGTCTCAAACCATGACGTCGAACGCGTCTTTGCCGACGCCGCGCAATTTCGCGCCGCTATTCTCGCCACGCCGATTGTCGGCTCGCTCAAACGTAGCGTACGCGATCAAAACGACTCTGTGATTGTCGACGCGTCGGTCGCACGTGAGAATCTCTGGGAAGCGCAAACGCCACAAGTCTTTGAGAGAAAGTTACTTGAAGACGCTTATCGTCTGCGCGACCGCTCCAGCGTTCCCACCGACGACTGCGCCCTGGTACAAGCGCTTGGCGTGCCCGTCCACGTCACCCCGGGGTCGAGGATGAATATTAAGATCACATACCGCGAAGACTTAGATATCGCAAAAAAATTCTTGGAAATTAGCCGCGACTAGACAAAAAAAGCGAAAGAGCCTCGACGCGCACGCCAATCCTCTTTCGCCGTAATCCTATTCCCCTTGATACAGACGCAACCGCAAATTCGTGTGACTCGAATAACCGCCGCGATAACCCGATTGCGCAAGCGGCGCGTGCGTGTTGCTCTTGGCGCGCGCCTGTTCCAAATTAATCACCGCCGGCTGCGAATCCTCGTACGCGGTGGAGACGCTCGGCGCTCCTGCCGCCACGCCGCGTGCGCGTAAAATCCCAAGCGTCGCTAACGCGAGGGTCGCACACGTCTCCTCGTCTGGGCGTTCCTGGGCCAACTCCCGCGCGAGAGCTGCGCGTGCATACGCCAAGCCTGCGTCTAATTCCGGTCGTAATCCTGACGACATCCGCGCCTCCTATCTGCTGGTATTAGTATTCTCTGTCGCTCCAGACCCAAACGCTATTGAGTCGCACAAACGATAGAAAATCCGCCTATATTTGACAAGATCAATTTCCTACTGCGCCGTGACTTCTATCCCTCTTCACTTTTTACTATAGTTCACGACATAGAAAAACCGATAATAACGATTGTAGCAGTAGCGCAAGTCGACCATCGTCTCTCCGAAACTCCTTTGGTCATTTGCGCGTGAAGAAAAAATGGGAACGTCGTCATGAAAAGGTCAAGCACGAACGCCACGCTTAGCGCGAACTCTCGTGACAGGAGCGCGCCATTATCGCGCTTTCTCCAACTTGACGAACAAGATAGTCTCGACCACACTGAGGCGCAATGGGTCTTTATTGCCAATGACGCCGACGACCAGACCGTTGTGGAAACCGCGCCCGATCTCTCCGCGCTCAAACGCATCAAAGATTTTCTCAACGCCACGGAAAACGCTAACGCCCCAACCGTCCACGAGGAGCCCTTCCTCGGCGCTCAAAACGCTCGCGTCGACTACCCCTATTACGACGGCGAGCACGAAGAGTCTCGCGCTAATTTCACTCCCTTCGAGCCGACGCGCCAGTCAGACGATCATGACTCACAGGAGGACTATGCGTTGGAACTCAAAGCCGACGAAATACCCGTGCTGACTGTCGCGTCGCCCAATTTCACCGAACAAGAGCCCCCGTTCCATTCTTACGAAATCATCGACGTCGACCCCGCGATGAATGACCAGGACAGGGATCCTAGCGACGTCGCTGAAGAGGAAAGCGTCAAAAGACAAGAGTCCGCCGCGTTCACGACTGTTCCAGAAACGATAGTCCTACCCGAAGCGGAAGCGCCGCTGGAAGTCGTCGCCACCCGAGCGCCTATGACGCACGACTCGCAGTTTGAGACGCCACGACCCAATGAGCCGCATAAGCGCAACGCCGCAAAATTGCCAATCTTCACACGATTCCTCTCCATTCTCGCGCAAAATGAAAACGAAGAATCGCACGACCTCGGAACTCTGCACGACTCGAACGACGACTGCGACGCGAACGCTTCGCGCCTAGTTGACGTTTCCTGTCAAAACGATACAATACAGCCCTGCGACCAGGAGTCTTCCGTTACGCTCGCGCTCGGTCCAAGCTATAGTCCCGATACGCCTGGCTGTTCACTTGTCGCCGCTTTCTGTGATCAAGACGCAGAGCTTAACTCAACCTACACCGCCATTGCTTCCGCGTTAGATTAAGCGTCATGTTATCCACTCTCAACGCTACCGCGCTCATGTCGCCGAAACTACTGATAGGCGCGCTCTCAGTCGTCTTTCTACTACCTTGCCTCATCAGTTGCTTATGTTGCCGACTCGTCATTGCCATTGCGCCCAAAATCGGTATGCTCGACCGTCCTGGCGAGCGTAAAATCCACACCGCGCCTATCCCGACCGACGGCGGTCTGGGGATCTGGCTGGCGACGATCATCCCCTGTGCGGCGCTCACGCTCCTACTATGCGGTTATAATAGCGAACTCAATACGATCTGGAACGTCTCGATCGCACAATGCCCCGAGGCGATTACGATTCGTTTCGACGGCATACTCGCGCGACTGACTCAACTTTGGATCCTCTTAGCGCTCGGCTCTGGTCTTGTGATACTGGGCGTGATCGACGATCGCTACGGTCTGCCTTGGCAATTGCGTTTGGGCTTTGAATTCCTTATTGCCATCGTCGCTGTATGCTGCGGATGGAGAGCAGACTGCTTCATAGACAATAAACTCCTCGCCTCGGCGCTGAGCGTCCTGTGGATTGTCACGCTGATTAACTCTTTCAACCTCCTTGACAATATGGACGCGCTCTCCGGGGGCGTAGCGACCATCTGCGCGTTCTTCCTTGCGCTCGTGTCGCTGTGCTACGCGCCCAACGCCGAATCCGGCGAACCTCAATATTTCCTTGGCGCCTTCTTAATCCTCCTCAGTGGCGCCATTTCTGGATTTTTAACACAAAATCGCCCGCCCGCGAAGATCTTTATGGGGGACGCCGGCGCATACTTTATCGGCTTCCTTCTGGCTACCGCCTCCCTCTCCATGACCTACGTTGGAACCGATACGCCCAAAACCGCCGTCTTTGTCCCAATCGTCGTACTCGCCACCCCGCTCTATGACACCATTAGCGTTGTTATTGTACGCCTCAGTCATGGGAAAAGCCCCTTTGTTGGCGATAAAAACCATTATTCCCATCGACTAGTCGCGCTCGGTCTGTCCACCAAACAGGCCGTCGCCACTATTTATCTGACGACCTTCGTGTGTGCCGTCGGCGCGGTCTACCTTTATCAACTCAACTTCCTCGCCGCTTCAATTGTACTGATACAAACGGTCTGCATTATGTCCCTCATTGCGATCCTCGAATTCGCCGCCAGAAGAATAATCCTGCAAAAAAGCAGTGAAATTGCCAAGACCGAAGAGGAACGACTTGCGCGCGCGCCCCATAAGAGCGACACAATAAATCGCGAATAACGCGTGCTATCTGTGCACGCGCAAATTCAAAATAGGCGTTTTAATCAAATTGGGAGTTTTTGTCTATTTTCTACATTTCCGGCAAGCGCCCCCTTGTCGGTTGAGCGCTTTGCGCTATACTGTACAAACTAAGCGGTCATGTCAGCGTCGTAGCGACGAAGCCTTGCCGCTGTGTTATTACCTGGAACGTTTACGCGGGCGCCTCGCAGTTATGGCGCGATCGTCCGTCGTTTCCCGCGTTACCAAACGTCGGATCGTTTTCGAGCATAGATTCGACCGCGTTAAATCGTTTGGAGTTGTGTCATGACCATTGATAAGAGTTTAAAGATTAAGAAAGGCGTCTCGCGCTCGCGTAACGTCTTGACGAGAGTCGAACGTATTGAGAAGCTCCAGTCCCAAGATCGCTGGAGCGATGAAGCTTCCCCCTTCAAACTTCCGAAAATTCGCGTCTACAAGGTCGTCTTGAAGAAGAAGAAGAAGGTTAAGGACGCCGACGAAGCCAAAAAGTAGTCTCTGCGTTACAATGCTTCGATGCGCCATACTCGCCGTACGCAAGGGTTGACGATTCGTTTCGTCGACCCTTTTTTATTTCTTTTCATTTTTTTTCACGACTCCTCTTGACAAACTTGGAAGACTCATAATAATACGTTCCACAGTAATATACGTTTGGGGCTGTATCTTTTTTCTTTTCCCCCTTGCGACCTGCTTTAACGCTGTTTGATAGTCAACGCAGTGCGTAAGTATTAATTCGAAACCATGCGCAGGCTATTTTGAGGTCTGCTCGTCGATTGACTGCTGTAAGTTTTTACAGAAGAATATTTATATTTTACCAATAACAAAAAGGAAAAAACGAAGATGTGTCAGTGTTTAACATCCCGCGCATGGCGTTCAGTCTTCGCCGTGCTCCTATTACTTTCGGCCTACACAGCGCTTGTCTACGCCAATACAGTTGGCGCTCAGGGCTTTATCGTTGAGCCGAGTGTGCCTAAGGCTATGCCAATGATCATTATCACTCCTCCCCCGCGACCGATCCCGCCGGTGACGCGCGAAACTTCCAACTACAGTATCTCAGAAGAAACCATCCAAGCGACGTTAAACGACTCCGTCGCGCAAGTGAACGTCTCGCAGACCTTCAAGAACGAAGGCTCTACCACCATCGAGGCGAGCTTTATTTTCCCGCTGCCCTACGACGGCGCCATCGACTCCATGACGCTCATGGTCGACGGCAAAGAGTACGCCGCCAAGCTCTTGGACAAAGAACAAGCGCGTAAGCAATACGAAGATATCGTCAGAAAGAATAGAGACCCCGCGCTGTTGGAATGGATCGGAACTGGAATGTTCCAGTCTAGCGTCTTCCCCATTCCCGCGGGCGAATCGCGAACCGTCACGATCAGTTACACGCAACTACTGCGTCACAACAACGGTCTGACAGAATTCATCTTCCCTCTCAGTTGCGCGAGGTACACCTCCAAACCGATCGCTAAGCTGAAGATCGAAGCGATCATTAAGAGCGACGTCGCCATTAAAAACGTCTACTCCCCCACCTATAACCTCAAGGTCGAACGCAACGGCGCTAATAACGTAGTCGCCAGCGTAGACCTGCAAAATCAGGTTCCCACGAACGATTTCAAATTGTTCTTCGACCAAAACCCCGACGACCTGAGTGCGAAAATCCAGTCCTACCGTCCCGACGAAAAGGAAGACGGATACTTCCTACTGCTCGCCACGCCGAAAATCATCGAGGATGAACACGCGTCGATCCCCAAAACCGTTGTCTTTGCGCTTGACGTCTCCGGGAGTATGTCCGGTCAAAAAATCGCTCAGGCGCGCGACTCGCTCGCTTTCGTCCTGGAAAGACTGCACGACAACGATAAATTCAATATCGTCCTGTTTGACTCCGACATTGTGTCCTATAAGGACGAACTTCAAGTCTCCACGCCAGAAACTCGCGCTGACGCCATTAATTACGTCAAATCGGTACGCTCGGGCGGCATGACCAATATTGAAGGAGCGCTGAAAACCTCTTTCGCTCATATCGATAAGGACGAATCGACCGGTCCGAAGTATCTTATCTTCCTCAGCGACGGCGACGCCACCACCGGCGTCACCGATGAAATGCAACTTGCGAAGATCGCGCGTAACTTCAACAAGAAGAATACTCGCGTGTTTACCTTCGGGGTCGGTTACGACGTGAACTCCCGTCTGCTCGACCGATTCGTACGCGACGGTCGCGGTCAAGGCGAATACGTCGAACCGAACGAAAATATCGAAGAACGCGTCGCCGCGCTCTACAATCACATCGAGTCGCCGATCTTCACCGAGGTGCAATTCGACTTCATTCAGCCGGAAAATTCCGACGCTAAGTACTTTGTGAACCAGGTTTACCCCAGTGAGCGGATCGATCTCTACTCTGGCGAACAACTCGTTGTTGTCGGTCGTTATTCCACGCCCGGCAAGGTTCAAATCAAGGCGCGCGGTAAAGTCGGCGAAAAGGACTGTGAATACCTCTTTGAAGGCGATTTCACAAACGCTAGCATTGACTCCTCCTATGCCTTTATCGAGCGACTCTGGGCCGGACGACGCGTCGGTGAAATCATCGACCTGCTCGACTTAAACGGTATGAATAAAGAACTTTTGGACGAACTCCTGGAACTGGCCAAAAAGCACGGTATTCTCACGCCGTACACCTCCTTCCTCGCCGACGATAGCGTCGCGCTCAACGACTCCGCCAACGCTAGTAGACTTCACGCCAACTTTGACGACATGGCCGTCAATAACTACGCCAACGCATCTGGCGTGGCGCAGAGACGACTTAAGCAAAACTACCGTCGTCAGAACTCTCTAGCAGACTCCTCCGCTGAAAGCGTTGCCGGAAGTATGGATTTGGCCAGGAGCGCATCGCGCGCAATGGGAGGAAGTATGAGCGCCCCAATGGCCGCGCCAAGGAGATCTTCGCTCAGCCGTGCAGCCGCTCCAGCGTTAAGGAACGCGCAAGAGCCGCTCGAATTGAGCGCGAGCCTGGACGACCTCGCCGATAATAACGCGCCGCAGCAGAAAATGCGCAATATTGCCGGTAAGACCTTCTACTTCAAAAACAACCGCTGGATTGACGCCTCGATCACTGAGGAACTCGAAAAAGCTCTAAAGCCAATCGACGTGGAACAGTTCAGCGACGACTACTTCGAACTCATCGCTAAACTCGGATCCGATTTCGCGCAGTACCTCACCTTCGACGAACCGGTCGATATTAACTACCGCGGTCAGATTTATCATGTCAATAACGCGCAGTAAGCTCTGGCAGTTAACGATTTGACAGAATCGAGAGCGAGGTTACCCTAGCTAACCATTGTAAGAAAGGCGCACTGCTGCGGCGTGCGCCTTTCGCTATTTCATGGCACAATTGAACGGATAAATCTTGACGCCGATTCTTTCCGCGATACAATACGCTTAAGGTCAGGTAGACTGTGGCAAAAGCCGATGGAAACAACGTCGAGCTACTTGGTTTATCCTCGTCCCTTGTTACTGGACGCGTGACGTCTATTATTAAACTCACGCGTGTTCCGTAGCGCTTTGCGACGCTGATCACACCGAACCGCTCCTAACGCGGTACGGAATAAATACTTATTCGAACAATCTAGCGTGGCGCGATTATTCACATGCGTTGCGACAAAGGATTTTAACCTTATTTCATAAAGAAGACTATTATGAGCAATACCCAAGGACATTTAATGGTTCGCTACACTGACGACGTCGCGCTGGTGGAGTGCCTCGACACTAGACTCAATGAGGAACTCACCATTCAGTCGTGGGGCGACGAATTGTACGCCATGCTCGACAATATCGGCGGTAGCTCCAAAGTCGTCCTGAATTTCGAAAACGTACAGTTTCTCTCTAGTTCCGCCTTGCGCGTGATCATTACGCTCAACTCCAAGGTTAAAGCCAAGAAGATGAAGTTATTCCTCTGCTGTATTAAGCCGGATATCCTGAACGTCTTCAAGATCACCAAACTTGACTCGATCCTGAATATTCGCGACACCGAACTGGAAGCGATTCGCTCGAAGTAAGTCTGTACTGGGCACGACTTATTGTGACCTCGTCAACTCTTCGATTAGAAAATGAGGATCTACTATGGCGTCATGTTCAAACGACGCAGCGGCTTGGCGTCGTGAAATGAAGTTTCCCAGCGTCTCTGGTTGTGGCGAACAGTTCGTCGACAGTATCGTCGAGGAATTAACGCGACGCTCCTGGCCCGAACACGTGCTCTTCGGCGTCAGACTCGCTTTTGACGAAGCCATCGCCAATGCGGTCGAACACGGTAATCGTCACGACAGTCAGAAGTCTGTGCTCATAGGCGCTGAAATCACCGACAAACGCCTTCTCATGACGATAAAAGACGAAGGCGCTGGGTTCTGCCGAAACGATGTGCCTAACCCCCTCGCGGAAGAAAATCTCGATAAACCTACCGGTCGCGGTCTCTTCCTCATTAAAAACTTTATGACAAGAGTCTGGCATAACGACGCGGGTAACGTCATCTTTATGGAGAAAGTCCTCACGCAGGAAGACCTTGACGCAACTACGTAAAAGCTGAATACGCGACGTGCTCGCTGAATCTGACAAAGCGTCGACGACCATGAGTCGTTGACGCTTTTTTCATGCACATAAAAGAGATCTGTCCCTTCGTCAAAGAACTTAGATAATCACAATGTCTCGATAAATGAGAACAGAACAACGGTAAATCTGTGAAATAACGCCTGTTACGACCAAGAAAAGGCAACCGCGACGCGTCCCTAAGAATGCGTCGCGGTTCTTGTTTTGCAACAAAGACGCGTTTAAGCGATTAATGCGCCAAGACGCCAAACGCCTGGGGAATGAATTAAGTAAAACTCCCCGCGAGCTAGTTCAGATTGATTGTCAAGTCAATAACGTCATCCACCTGATCCGCCTCGGCGTCGTCGGAAACGCTATGGAAGCGTTGGAACGCCTGATCAATGCGAGTCAGACGCGAGTTGCCTCCTGTCGCAACCGTTTGAGCCTTCGCTTGATTCGAAGCCACAGCCGCCACGACCGACTCGCTCTCAACCGTCGCTGGAACAAACGCCGAGTCCTTCTCCAGTGTCAACAAGGAGAAAGCAGATTCCAGAACCGACGAGGAAGAGGACACGTTCGGTTCCGCGAGATAAATCGAGTCCAAACCGTCGGTATAAGCGACGCCAAACGCCTGTAAGAAGTAACCAAGGTCGTTCGTATTAATCGTGCCGTTCAAGTCGTAGTCGAGGATGCGATAGTAACGATTGGTAATTTCCGATACGTCGTTGCCGAAGTAAGTCAAGAAGTAACCGAGGTCGTTGGTATTGATCGTCCCGTTGCGGTCGACGTCAAAGACGAACGGGTAGAGCTTGATATTCGTCGGAGCGCTTGCGGTTTCCACAATCGAGCCATTGATCGACTGAGCCGAGGCGGACGCGCTAAACCCGGGATTGACCGACGTAAGCACGCCGTCGTCCGGAAGAGCAACGCCCCCGCTGATCGGTTCGAAACGCATACGCGCCACAAGCGTCCAGCCGTCGGAGTCAGCGGAGCCGGAACCAGTCGCCGTAGCGGTCACTACGCCGTTGTTATCCGTATAGCTCACACTATAGCCGGTCGCAGATTCCACATCGGCGAGTTGGAAATAGGAACCGTTGTAATTAAAGGACGATACCACATTGGTCGCCGCACCGCCGCCATTGGTGGAGACCCACACGTCGATATAGAAATTCGACCATTCGTCGAGCCAGGTACGCGCCGTAGAGGACGCCGCGGAATAGCTCGCGCCTGCGCTTTGCGACAGAGACTGGCAAAGGAAACGCACCGCGCCGGAGGCGTCCGTGGAGTCGCGATTGAGCAAGACTCCCAAGTACTTGTCCTGAACCCAAACGTAATCGTAAGAGATATTATCGCCGTCCACGCGCGCAAAATTCGTCCCAAAGGTCGTCGACGGATCGAAGGAAATCGTTGTATTAATCGCGGAATCAAAAACGTCGGACGCGCCGTTCGCCATAAGAGCGCTTACGTAGCCGACGCCGTCGGTTCCCTGACGAACCAGCGTAAGATCGACCAAACCGTCGCTATTCAGGTCGACCGCGCTCAAATGGTCAACGGAGACGGAACCGACCAGGGACGTGCGTCCGCTCGGTTTTGTACCAAAGCCCGATTCTGAACGAAGATAGTAGACGACATTGGCGTAATTTGTACCGGAGGAAGAATTTAGCGCGGCAATATCAGCGAGTCCGTCGCCATTGAAATCGCCAATTGCCACCGAGACCGGATTAGCTACTTGGGAACTGTCATAGGCGGTGGTAATCGTCGTGGGCGACAGAGAAGAGCCGGTGTTGCGAAGAATCGTAATCGTATCCTGCGACGTGTTAACAGTGACGATATCGTCAACGCTGGAACCATAAACCGAACCGACCGTCATATAAGAGCCCGAGAGCGTGGAACCGACATAAGTGCGTGTCGCCGTTAGCGTTGAGGAACCCGCGCCACTGAGCATGAGGGTATTAACGGTGGTCACAACCGTGGAGTTGTAACGCGTTGTCATTACCGCGATCTCATCCACGCTGGTCTGGCTGAATTTCCCTACCCCTATGTCTTGGATATAACCGTTAAAGCTTTGCGTCGCCAACGCGACATAGGAGCCGTCGGAAAGCTGTTGGAAAACCTGAAGACTTGCGCCGACGTTAGCCTGATATTGAACGGCGAAATCGACGCGACCATCGCCATTGAAATCGCCAAACACTGCCTTTTTAACTGGTTGCGTAAAGGTATAGAGCAACGAGAGATTCGACGCGGCGCCGGAATCATCCACGTCGGCGCTATACACGCGCGTATTACCGACCAAAAGCGCGGTCGTCTTGCCGTTGTTGCTAACATCGCCGATATAGACCGAACGCAGATCGGGCGAGGAAACCACGACGCCGTCCGATGTAAACGTATATTGATAAGACGAGGAGGACGCGCCGACATAAAACTTGTGTTCATTACCGTTAGCGATAATCAGTTCCGGCGAGGAATCGCCGCCGATATCGCCGATAGCGGCGCTGGATTTAGCGTCGAATTTAATATCGTCGCAATCGAACCACTCGCCGAGTTGCGTGATATCAGCGCCGTCCACGGGGGTAGTGCATTTGACAGTAATCAGCGCGCTGGCGCCGTGGCTTTGAGCGCCGAGCACAAGAAAGCCGTCCTGTTCTACCACCCAGTTGAACGTTACTGTCTGACCGTATGGCTCCAAGGAATAGGAATATTTCTGCGTGGTCGTGTCAATATTGGCGAGTACGAGACTATTGGTCGTAGCGCCCAATTCCTTGAGAATCAGATAATTCGTCCCATTGATCTGGGTCGAACCCATGAGGCTTTCGGTTATCGTCGTGACAGTGCGCGCGCTCTTACCGAAATTACTACTGCCGTACCCGGAGTAGTTAACCGTCCGCGTATAGGAACTGGTCGAAGTTACGGTCGACGCCTGAACGATAAGATTAGAGTCGCCATACAACGTGGCGCTAATGCTTGTGAACACACACAGCGAATCGTTAGAGGGATTGTAATTAGACGTATCCAGGGACGTCTGAGAATTTTGAACCAGCGAAGAGGTGGTCGAATTCCACTTATAACTGGTCGCCACGAGTTCTAGTCCGTCACTCGTCGAGACAATGAGCAGTTCGTTGTCTTTGCAAATGACGGAGGTGTAGTTGACCATCGGACCGAGGGAATCGAGCGTTTGCGTCGTCTTGAGCGTAAAATTACCGTCCGTCGCGGTATTAGCGTAGACGCTCACCGTCTTAGCTGAGAAATTAAAGGTCAGCAGTTCATTGCGCCCGTCGCCGGTAAGATCCGTCAGTTTGCACAGATCGACGGAGTTCTCGAAATCGACGCCATAAGTCTGAGCGTCGGTTGTCGTTTCGAAGGTTGAAATCGTTTCCGCGCCGAAGCCGCCCCAGTCGACGTTGAGCATTTCACGATGTTCCAGCGATTCGACACGCAAACGACGCGTTTCGGGCAAAGACTTAGCGTACTTTTTAGCGAAAACACGATGGAAAAAACTATCTTTCATCTTTGCAACCTTACTTCGAGGACCGTTCGATTCGCCGTATAAAGCTGTGAACACACGGCAACGACCGCACGCTATGCACGCAACGCCGTCGCGTCATTATAGCGATATCGAAATTGTTCAACAACGTCGATTATAGCGCATGGCGCAAAAAAAAACTAGACGCGATTTAAAAAGCCATGAAAAATCCATAAAGTTTGCGCAGTCATTGAGCTAATAACCTTTTTCTTTTATCAATCTTTTCACAAGCGCGTCACGACGCCGACACTGGCAACTACTCAGACGCGCCAAAGCTTCAAAAGTTCTAGAAGAACGGTCGAGGTCGCCAAAAGTCGCCTGTTTATTTACGCTTAGGTTGACGACTAATTCAAAAAAACGCTCGGGTCTGAACGCCCAAAAGCGCACAGACCCGAGTCAAGACAGGTTAGAACAAGCGTCAGGAGAACGTCTGGCTATTGAGCGTCTTCCTCTTCGTCCTGCTGCTCGCCCTCCTCTTCTTCTTCGGACAAGCCCTCGTCCTCTTCGTCTTCGTCGTATTCCTCAGAATCGTCTTCTTCGTTCTGAGAAACCTCTTGTTCGCCGAAGACTTCCTCTTCCACGTCGTAGCCGTCGTCTATATCGGAATCGACGTCCTGATCGCTGAAGAACGACATAAAAGTTCCGTCCGTCTGAGCCGCGTCCTCCCGCTCAACAGCGACGTCTTTATCGGAGAAGACGTGCGTCCACTCGTCGTAATCGAGCGAGTCGACATTATCGAAGAGATCCTCGTCAACCGGAACGTAATCTACTCCGTCAATGAGGGTCGGCTTGGGAGCAACGCTATGATCCGATTCCACATCGGTAGGACTCGTCGACTCGTACTGCGTATGCAAAACGAAGTTGACGTCAGAATCCGCGCGAGTGGTAAAAGCGCTACGCTCGGGAGAACTAAGACGACTAACGCGACCGTCGAACGAGACATTACGCTGACGAACCTGATAGACCGTTCCCTCGTCAGCCTGTACGCCAACCGCAGAGGAACTACCGCTAGGAGACGATTTGCCCGACAGCCACGCCGACGGCGACGCTTCCGGCGCTCCGGTCACGCAAAACTCCGGTCCGTTGTCGGAATAGAGCGTACCATTGTAATGCGTCACGTCGAGTAGCGCCACGTCGTCTTGCCAGTCGTTATGAGCGCGAACGTTCACGGCGCCCATGTGATCATCGGGATCGCTAAGGCGCAAACCAAGGTCGTAGCGGTCGTTTGCACGCACTAGGATCTGAGGCTCTTCACGCCAAGTAGACGCGTTCATTCGCACGCGAGCGGTCGCGTCGTTCGCGGCGTAACGCGGGGTCTCGTACACGGTAAAACCAATCGTGTCGTCAACGAAGTAATCGGACTCTTCCGGGTCGTGACACTGCACCGCGAGATTCTTAGTTGGGAATGCGGCGGCGGTTTTTTCGACGAAGTTCGGTCCCTTCTCCGCGGGGTCTTTCACGTCAATGGTGACGTCGTTTTTATCGACGAGTTTTTCACGCTTATAGGGCGTGAGCACGCGGAAGCGCCGACGCGTCGGGTCATTAGTGGTCGGCAGTACGCACACCGGCACGCCCAGGCGCAGGAAAAGACGACAGATATGTTCGTGACAGGTAAACAGGAAGATCTGACGACCAGCTTTGGCGAAGTCAACGAGCAACTTCGCGGCCGTGGCGGCGCGACGATAGTCAAAGTTCACTAGAACGTCGTCCCAGATCAACGGCATTTGTACCCCGTGCTTCTCGAAGGATACGACCAAAGCAAGGCGAATCGCAATAAAGAGAAGTTCGCGCGTGCCACGTGAGAGCGCCGCGACGTCGAGAGTCTCGCCATTGGACGCGTCGACAAAGAGCGCGTCCTCGCCAAGCGGCGTCCAGATATTGACATAAAGACCATTGGTGAGTCGTTTGAGATATCGGGACGCTTCACGCAACGTTTCAGGCTGGCGTTCGCGTTCATAGGCGCGACGAATATCCTCCATCATCTGACCGGCGACCGCGCGACTTTGCCACAGTTCCGCCATTCTAGCAAGGCGCAAATCAAAGGCGATCGCGTCGAAATTCGAGCGAATAGAATCCTTCTTCGCGGCAATGGCGTCCGCTTGCTGACCAAGTCGACCGGACAGTTCCAGTTTGCCTTTGAGTTCCGCGTCGAGCGCTTCGATCCGTTTGGTCAAGTTCTCGATCGTAGCGGGCAAATCTTTCCGCGTATCGACGTCGAGCAGTAGCGCGCCGATTTCCTCTTCGGGGCAGAATCCGCCGATGGCGGCGTCAAGGCGTTGTTGCGCCGCGTCGAGTTCCGCAACGCGCGTGCGATAGGTCTCGAATCGTTCAACTGCGGTCAGAAGTTCTTCACGTGTCACGAGGGAGAAGCCCGCCAAATATCGACGCACTTCACGAGATTGACGACGCCATAAGAGCAGTTCTTTACGCACGTTCTTTCTGAGCGCGTTCATTTCCGCGAGCAGATCGGCTCGACTCTTGAGAACTTCGGCATGTTCATTGAGCGCCGCGCGCAGTTGCGGGGTAGCGACAAATGGCGAGCGATCGGTCACGGCGAGCTTCGGCGCAAGCGCTAAGGCCGCGTCGCAACGCTCCACAATACCTTGACGTTCGCGACCGAGGTACTCAATTTCCGCACAAAGCGCCGAGATGCGATTGCGCAGATCGTCAGCGATTTCAACGCGTGCGAAGAGCGCGCGAACCTGCGAAGGCTTGAGCGTCGTGGGAAGACAAGCGTCGTGAAGCCAGAGGCGCCAGCGCTTATGCGCCTTCTTGAGCGACGCTTCCGCACGCTTGAGGAGCGCTTCTTTCTCAACGGTTACTTTACGCGCGTCGCGCCACTGCGCTTCGACCGGCGCCAGACTTTCGAAGAACGCTAAATCGGCGTTAGCGCGTTGCAGACGCGCTTCAAAGGTCGCATTGGAGCCGGGTCGATCCGGAAAGCGTTCGTCGAGCGATTTCGCTTCCGCATTGGCCTGTTCCAGTTGCTTAACGAGCAAACCGAGGCGACGTTGGCTGTCTTCCAGCTTAAGGCGATTACGCTTTTCAACGGTGATCTTATAGAAGAAACAGACAATTGCCGCGAGCAGTCCGAGCAGACCAACAGAGAGGTCGACGCGCTGATAGAAGAGCGCCAGCCCGAACAGGAGCAGGCCGACCAGTACGCCGGCGCCAAGCGCGTACAGAGGCGCGCCGGTGATCGCCTGATTCTCGGTCAAAATCTGATTCTGACGCTCCATCTCCTTGCGGTAGCTTGTCATTTCCGCAACGCGACGTTCGATCTCAATACGACGACGCAAGCCGGTTTTGAGAGCGCCGGTCTTTTCAATTGCTTCGGTCAGATTCTTCTGAGAGTGCGAGGTAAGACCCTGCTCCAGTTTCGCGACTAAGAGATTGAGCCGTTCGCGCGCGCCCGCGAGGTCTTCGCGATATTTCTTCAAACGCAAGGAAGCGCGACGAATACGTTTCGCCGGGATCTTGTAGTCTTCGATCTCTTTAAAGGGAACGCCGGTTTCGACGAGTTTATTCGGCAGTTTCGGCGCCGATGAGGGATTGTCGCTATTCTGCGCGTTTTGAACGGCGCGTTGCGTCTCCGGCGTCATTTGCGAGGAGACAATCGAGGCGTTAATCGCGTCGAGCGCCGATTGGGTGAGCATGAGTTTGCCGCTACGAGCGCTACGAACGCGCGCTTCTTCTTCTGACAACTTGCCATTGAGGTCGGCGAGTTCTTCGCGTAGCGCGGCGACTTGCTTGTCGATTTCACGAAGTTTCGGCAGATCGTCCTCGAGCATCGACACGCGCGGCGCCAGTTCGTCGAGCGCCGGATCCACAATTATGGCGTCGCGTTCGGCGCGTTTGGCGCGATATGCGCGTTTGAGCGAACGAATACGGTCGTGCGTGGCGTTGGCAAGCGCAAGGAGACGATCGCATTCCTCAACCGAATCACGTTCGATCTCGGGTACTTCGCCCATAGAGGCGAGCGTCACGCGCGCGGCGTCGCGACTGTCCCAAATTGCCGCGCTAGAAAGCGCTAGTTCGCGCAAACGCTTTTGATAACCGGCTTTATCGAGGCGATCCTGAAGATTAGCGACCGCGTCGATCACCACGCGACGCTCATCTAGTAGTCGCGCGTATTCACGCAGATTTGTCGCAGCCTGACCGGAATCGCGACGCGCGCGATCGCGCTGTGACAAAAGATTGGTAAGAATAGACGGCTTGCCTTTAGGATCGAGCAGGTCGTTGCGTTCCGAGACGATCTGCTGAAAGACCTGCACAAAGGAACCGCGGTCGACCCCAACGCTCAGACGATAGAGCATCTGCGCCGCTTCGGTCTCATTGAGCATACCGAGTTTTTGTAACTCGTCCAGACCGATGGCAAAAACCCCGTTATAGGTCGATTCATCGAGGTTACAAGTCAACGATTTTGCGAAATAATCACCGACGCGAACTCCGTCCGGTCCGGTCACTATGAGAGATTCCGCTATCTTAAGACCGGGTAACGTATAGAAACGTCCGCTCCAGTTCACAAGTCCGTCGGTGGCAATAAAGCCGGCCTTGCGTTCGAGCGCCGATTGGTAATTCGAGTCGCGACGAATATAGCGTCGTTCGAGCCGATGTTCGCCAAAATCAGATGCGAGAGTCACTGTACCGCCGATCCAGGAGCGCGAACCGTCTTGAGCGGCCTGACGCGCTTGGGTCGAACCAGAATCTTCGGCGCGTTTACCGGTCTGGAGGAATCGTCGAATATCTTCGGGAACGTTTGAGTCGGAGGCGGCCAGCGAGGCGCTCAGAGTCGTACGTCGCGGATCGTCGGAGGTTTCAGACGCGATTAGGTCAGAGCGTTCACGTCGACGACGACCGTCAAGCGCCATCTGAATATAGCGCGCGCGATCCTCGTCGGCGCCGCCATAAAGACTGGCGCGTATGAATTGCATGAGCGTGGTTTTACCCGCCTCGTTCGGACCAAAGAATACGTTCAGACCGCGCGAGACCTTGGGAAAATTGAGATCTTCCCAGACGCCGAAGCGTTCGATTTTGAGCGAGGTTATTCTCACGATCCTAGCTCCTTTCCATCCAAATTCTTCTGCAAGTCGCGCAGTTCAGATGCTACAATGCGGTTCTTTTTCGAAAGACCTTTGGTCGTCGCGCCGGCCAGTAGCGCCGCGGGCGAGTCGTTCTCAGCCAAGAGGTCGACTCCCAGGGCGGACGCCTCCAGGAGCGCCTCGCGACGTTGCGCCTCTTTTTCCGACTTTTGTGCGCTGGAGACGATCTCATCGCCCTGTGCGTTGAGCGTCAGACTCGGATCGAGAGACGTCAGTTCATAAAGGATCGACGCTTCCGCGGGAAATTCACGCGCTTCCAACGCTTGGAGCTTAGCGGTCAATTCCGCCAGTTCCGTCGGGTCGGCGTCATCACTGCGACGTAGCGCTACTTCACGCTTGAGTCTTTCGCGTGTAGCCCAGGCGCGCATTTCCTCGGGCATAAAGGCTTCCACGTCGATTTTTTCCGCGGGATTATCCCAGTAATATCGAATCATGCGCAGATAATCGCCGAGGATCGTCTGTCGTTCGTACATTTCTTCGGGCATACGTTCGGGCAGATTCGGCTCGAAGTCGATCGCCAGTACGATGGGCGGGGTTTTCGCGAAATCGGCGCGAAGGTCGCGAATAATCGTTTGCGTTGTGGCGCCGTAACGCAGGGCGGAGAGCGCGTCCCCTTCGGCGTCAACGCGCCAGGAGACCAGACGAATCGTCTCGTCTAGGGTACGACCGGCAAAGGCGGCGTCTTCGCGTTCTTTCTCTTGAATCGCCTTAAATCGTGCGCGAACTTCATTGAGCAGTTCCTCCTCGGTCTGATCTTCGCGAACCAAGAGGGTCTCCACGGACCAGCGTAGCGGAGAGGTGCGAATCAGCGAGGTCGTTGTGCGACCGGACTCGCCAACTTCCACGAGCGTTGCGCCAAAATCGCCCTGCTCCGTAAAATTACGCGCAAGGGTCGAACCGGCATAAACCGCCAAGGACGGACTGCGCGAGATCGTCTCACGACGGCGACTACCACCGAGCGCCCAATATCGGATCGAATCGCTTTTGAGCGCTTCACTGGGAAGACGTCCGTTGTAAACGCCGATGGTATACAGATCGTCGGCGCCTTCGATTGGCTCAATGGATCCGCGAGGCGTTACGCCGGCTTTACCCCAGCTCACGCCCAAAAGACGCGCAAGAGACGCTCCGTCCCGATTAAAGAAGCATTCTTCCACATGACCGACGGGGAAGATATGGACGTTTTCTGGAAATCTAAACGCTGACGGTATGACGTCGGGGGAATCGTTCTGACCGGTTGCCCAAAAGATCGGAATACGTTCCGATTCTAACCGTGCGAACTGTTCGATAAGAAAGAGCATGCCCCAGGGACCGGTCTGACGAGGAGACAGTAGATCGCCGCTGAGAACCACAAAGTCCACTTTCTCTTTGAGAGCCGCGTCAAATAGTCGCTCAACTGCACGACGCGGCGCGTCCAAAATAGCCTCCGCAAAACGGTCTGGTAGTTCTAACAGGCCGTCAACAGGGAGTTCTAATCGGAAATCCGACGCGTGTATAAATCGAAATCCTTGCGACGTCATAAATTCACCCTTTGTGCATTAAGGCGCTACGTCCGCGCCGGGGGATTCTCTCTCTACCTACTATGCGCCAGACTACTACGCTTATGCTATTGTAATATATAACGGTCTCTAAACTCTACCTTTTTAATTGTAAACAGTAAAAAAAATTTACGTTTTTACATTAATAACCAAGAGATAAGCATTTTACCGTTTGTAACTTTTGTTATTACTTCTGCAGTACTAACGAGTTAAACAAACGACCGACATAAATGCAATAGATCGAATAATCAGATTACATGGGAAAACCTCAATTTAAGCTCTGGCAAGACAATGCATACAAGTTTAATCTGTCGGAGTGGTCAGTGGCGACCTGGCAGAGATCAAAAAAAGCGAGACCAGTCGCCACGTGTAGGGACTGACCTCGCTACGATTACTTCTCACGTTAGCTTATATTAAAGCTAACGTCTTATACTGCAATGTTTATAATGACAGGATAACACTAGCGCCAGAGTTGCCGCTACCGCCGCCGAGGGTCTGAATCGCGTCGAGGGTACGCTTGATCTTTTCATTCATATCTTCCAGGAATGCGCGCGTATAGCGATCTTGTCCGCGAGAATCGGCGGTCGTGAAGACGTCGACGTCAGACTCCAGTAGCGCGGTGATTTCGCCTTGAAGCTTACGCAGTTGCGCGCGAGCGAGAATGTTAAGATCAGCCTGACCGGCAATGGTCGAAGTGGACGTCGCCATCGAGGTCAAACGGTTCAGATAGAGACGTTGGAGGTTACGACGTTGACCGGTAATAACCAGCTTGGTCTCTGCTTTCTTTTCGCCCTTGAGCGATTCGGCGGCATTGTCGATTTCTTCAAAGATCGCGCTATTGAGCGAGTCAACCATTTCCGCAGAGGTAAAGACGTCTTCTCCGGCGGGCACGCGATATTCCGCGTCGGCGAGGCGACCGAGCGTGGCGCTCGAGAGCAACTCGGCCAAGACGTTGGACTGTAACGCGCGCAGGTAGCTCATGACGTCGAGATCATAGCGCGCGGGGACGTCGGAACCCCAGTGGTACCAACGGTTCGGCGCGAGATAATTGTAGATCTCGTTGGGCGCGAACGTGCTATTGACGCTGAAGACCGTTTCATTAATGAAGGCCATCGCTTCGCGTTGCTCTTGCGCGGAGATCACTTCGAACGGCTTACGACCATTTTCATCGCCTTTGAAGTCGCGGTGAACTTTCAGACCGCCGATGTAGTTGACCGCAAAAAAGACGCCGTTAGCTTTCCAGTTCGTCAGAATATTGAAGCGTGTGCGCAGACGGCTGTAGCTTTCGCCGTCGCTGACGATCTGATCGGTCAGACCCGGCATGAGCTGGTCGACAAGTTGTGCGCGAACCTTCGCGTATTCCAAAGGACTGGAACCGAGATCCCAAATCTGAACGAACGGGTTAACGGTGGAACCGTAGCAATCTTCGTCGGTGGCGTAATTGAATTGCGGCAGAGACTGCTTGGAAGCGATCTTTTTAAGATCATCCACTTCGCTATCGGTCGATTTGCCCGGGAAGACTTTGTAGCCGTATTCAATGACCCATTCGTCATATTCGCCAAGACGATAGGAGAAGTAATCGCCCTGAGTACGTCCCTTCGGCATAATATTGACCGGAGAGTATTCCATAACCGAACCGACGAAACCGTGTTCCGTCCACTTGGAGACGTCATTGATTTCATCAAGGGTATGCAACGTCGATTGGACGAAGTTGTGGCGCAGACCGAGGGTGTGACCGACTTCGTGCGAGACGAGTTGGCGCAGACCTTGTTCGAACAGCTTTTTCTTTTCTTCGGCCAGACGTTTCTTATTAGCTTCGCGCGCGGCGTTCTTATCGGCGACTTCTTTCGCTTCGTCAGCGCGTTTCTTCGCTTCTTCAGCGGCTTTTTCCGCGGCTACTTTCTTTTCTTCTTCCGCTTTCCTGATTTCGTCAAATTTGGCAATGAGTTCGTCGAGTTTGCGAGCGGTTTCGTCGGCGACGCGACGCGCGACGTCAGCGGCTTCTTTCGCTTCCTGCGCCTTCTTGGTCAGTTCTTCACGAGTGGCGTCAGTAGCGTTTTTAGCGTCTTCAGCGGCCTTTTTAGCGTCTTCGGCAAGTTTACCGGCAACTTCGGCGGCTTTTTCCGCAGCGATACGCGCGACTTGCTCTTCCGCGGCGCGCGCTTCTTCACGCGCTTTTGCTTCCGCTTCCTCTTGCGCCTTCTTCGCTTCGTCTTCTTCGGAAAGAACCGCTTCTTCCGCAAGAGATTCCGCCAGCGCGGCGTCGAGAGTATCGTTCAGACCAAAGTCGGTCAGCGCCATGACTTCAAAGAAGGTGTCGGCCAAGCCGAACTGCTGGCAGTAGAATTCCTCAAGGTCGGCGCCACAGCAGCAACGTTGCGTATAGTAATCTTCATCGTCAGCGAATCCATGCTCATGAGCATGTTCGTAGGAGGAGCGAAGTTTTTCGTTCTGATCGGAGGTAAACAGTTCGAACTGACGGTGCCAGCTATTAAGGAAGCCGACGCTCAAAACGACGTCGGCGTCGAGGATTTCACCCGTGGTCGGGTTAACACGACTAGGTCCAATCGAGAAACCGGTTTGCGTCGCGCTCCAGCGGATCGTATTGTAATTGATATCTTCCGCGTCCCAATCGTCGTTGTCTTCTTGTTGACGAACTTCGATTGCATTGTAAAAACCCGCCTTTTCGAAGGCTTTATTCCATTCCAGAACCGCTTCGCGCAACGTCTTACGATACTGATAAGGCGTCGCTTTGTCGAGCCAATAGACGATCGGCTTCTTGGGGAGAGACACTTCCGCGCTCGGTTCGAGTTTCTGGAGGTTCCATCGATTGATATAGCGCACGAAGTTATCGTCGGCAGAGATCTTACTGATATCGCGAATCACGGTATTGAAGTAACCGACGCGTTCGTCGGCGTAACGCGGCTTATAGCCGGTGTCCTTCAGACGACTAATGGAATAGTGAATATTAACGGAAACGCCGCGAGTATCGAGGATCGTCTCGGTGGAGCCAGCCGGACCGGCGTAGGTCGCGGCAACTTCCAGTTCAAGATTGTCTTTGAGTGCCTTAACCTTTTCCCACGTGGAGCGATCGCGCGCGAAGGAGAAACCGCCAAGCGCGCGACTGCCGATACGAGCGAGAGTGTCGCTCAGGAAGAGACTACTCACGTCGATTACGTCGCCGCCCTGAGGTCCGCGCGCGATGATCGGCAGACTGAAAAGAATGCTGTCGGCGAACGCAACGCGCAACGCTTCCGCGTCCGGTCCGCTATTGGAGCGGTAGCGAATATTGCGACGCACGATAAGAATGCGATCGTCTTGCTTCTTGAATTGCCAAACCAAGTCGTCGCCGAAGTCAATCGACTGACCGCCATAGAGTTCAGAAACGCCCACGCCACGAGCGATCGAAACAATCATAATATAGTCGACGCCAAGATTAGCCGGCGTTAGTTCCCAGTAAAGGCTGTCCTTCTTGCGATAGGTCGGGATAAGACCGCCAATTTTCGTGGCTTCGGGAACAACGCGTTCAAAGGGTAGTAGTTCCGCGGACGCGAGGCTTTCCTCTGAAATAGAGACGGTTTCTTCCGTCTTAATTTCGCCGGAATCCGGAGCCGGCATTGTTGGATTGGCGTCGTCGGCATACGCCAGAGCGCTAATGCCCAACGCTAATACAAAGGCGGGCAATAATAAAAACCGCTTCATGTATGCGCCTTTCGTTG
>JAUNMR010000040.1:0-21863 GCA_030537455.1 Planctomycetia bacterium
GGTAGCGCGAAAATGCCCGCACAGCGCCGCCGTCAGGGCAGACGGGTAGCGCAAAGGCGACCGCACGGCGCTGCTGTCAGGGCAGACAGGTAGCGTGGAACTTCCACACAGCGCCGTCAGGAGGACAGACCGGTAGCGTGGGACAGGCAGTCTAAGGGATCAGAGTAAAATGCTCAATCTAGATAATTACATGAGGCAACGGATATATATAAAAACCAAAATCAACAATGTTTTTATTAAGAGAAAAAAGAGATATGAGAGGCTTCTGTACGAAGCGAGGGTCGATAAACGACCATTGTATAACGTCTTTAAGACGGGCTAAACAGGAGCTTGAGTTAAACATAAAAGTCCTTTAATCCTTTGTGTTGTAAACGACCATTAATTTTGACGCGAAACCCTGTATGGGCGGGCGTCACATGAGAAACATAGCTTGCGCGGGAACGATTGCCTGCGATTGCGACGCGGATAGTCGAACCACAGCGACGCCTGGACACGCGCGTAAAGGGTTATTTTAAAAAAGGCAATTTAATGAAAAAAAGGAAATCTGTATGTCATAAAATTGACCACAGAAGCGCCTGCCGTTAGTATACCCAGACTTTGGGGGAATGTAAAGAGTAAAATGACAAATTTTCTCAAAAAATTTGTCATTTTTTCCCGAGACAATCTCTTCAAGCTTACAGGATCCTTCTGGCGGGGTACTGAAAGGTCGTGCCACGCCAGGGTAGTGGGGAGTCGTAAGCGTATGGGGGAACACGTTGCTCGACGCAGATCGAGTTTGTCATAACCCCAAGCGCTCGGATTGAATCGTAGAATAAACCGCGCGCTCACGCGGCGGAGGCGCTCTGCGTTCACGCGGTTTGTGTAATAAGCAGAACGTGAGCGGCGCGCTTAGAACGCGAACGCGCGTTGCGCCGGCGCTCAGAAGTTAATCTTTGCCTTGCCCAGGGAGGAGTGGGAGTACGCGCGCTACGCCGGGGCGACGACGCCTTATGCGCGCGCGACGCTGGATCAGTGCGGCTGGTACGATGAGAATAGCGGTATGATCGTTCATGAGGTAGCGCAGAAGGAGGCGAACGCCTGGGGACTGTATGACATGCACGGTAATCTCTGGGAATGGACGGACGATCCTCAGAACGCTCAGGAGCCGTCTAAACCTCATCTTTTGCGCGGCGCCAGCGCAGTCGACCCGGCGAGGGACTGTCGTAGCGCGACCCGATCCGCCGACGGCGCCGGGGACGGCTACGACAACGTCGGTCTGCGTCTGCCGCTGGTAGAAGCGCTGTAGCAAGGTGGGGACGTACAGCTAGAGGCGGAAGGAGCTGGTATAAGAAGCATAAGCGTTCGAAACGAAATCTTTCATGTTATGTGCGTTCTCAACGGTAATCGCAAGAGACGAAAACAGACGCTCCAGCTTAGCGAAGCGTCTATTTTTTTTAGGAGGCACAAAAGCGCGCGTAGCGCGTCGGGGCGTTATCTGTTATTTGTAAACGACCCCGGGCTGGAGGTCGATGAGGCGATCCCTGAGAATCTCCCCGAGCGAACCTCCGCTGACGCAGGAGAGATTACAATGGCGAAAGCTCACATGTAAATTGACGTCACGCGCATAGCAGAGTATTCCTTTGCAGCGATGGTGACGACCATTATGGCTTCGAACGTAACAATTGAGCGCGTTAACCTTTTTTTCCAGGTTGACTATGTCCTCACGCTGAGGATTGCCGGTTTTACAGCTTATAAGGTAGTAACAGCCCGAGGAAAAGGCTATGACGTCGATCTCACGAGCTACGCCGTGCACCAAGGCATAATAGCGAAGGGCGAGCTTTTGAACCGTACGATTCGCTTTCAATGTATGATAGACAAACTCCTCAAACCAAGCGCCGCCAAAATAATGCCAGTAATTCTTCTGATAATCCGGAAGAAGGTTGGCTAAATCAAACGTTTCGCCTTGACCGTTCCTGTGGCATGCCAAATAATGATTCGCCCTGCCGGCGTCAACAGTTAAAGACGCCTTATCCAAACGACGCGTTAATCTGATTGTATGAAAGTCGCCCTGTGAATGTACAGCCGATAGCGTTACATTCTCCAGCTTGGGGATATCATAATTACAGGAACCTTCTCTAGCATCGAGTAGTACTTCACGACAATCCCATAAACACATAACTAATTCTTTACGCTTTTCGACGATCGGTTCCGCAAATCGGAAGTTACGGTGATTAAGAATATCTGGTTCATATCCCTGTTCGACCTGTTCGTTCTGCTCGACCTGTTCAGACGTCTCCTGCGAAGGTAACGTTTGTTGTTCATGAGCAGCTTTAACCTTTTCCACATGGACAAGATTATCACGCTGAACCGCTTTGCTGACGTCACATGGTTGCTGTACGCTTGTGGAGGTAACAGAGTTCAGCCACTCAGACGTAACGCGCATTTCAATGAGAATTGTACGCTTTAAGCTGGGGCGTTTGTCTGCGAACAGGTCAATAAAGTCAATCGAGCGTTCACGGGCGAGTTTCCAGACGTCTGAGGGGGCGTCTTTATTGTGTCGGCGTATCAAGGAGATCTGATCCGCAATTTTAATCGGAAATCCGTGTGAACCAGACGGGAGCCTTAATAATGCGTCCTCGTAGGACGTTCGTTGCAGATAGCTTTGGAAGCCTTCTATCTTTTTGCGTCGAACTATGTAACCCTTTGGGTTGTGGCGCACGACGGTTTTAGATTGCTGGGATTGTCGCGATTGTTGGAACAGGGAGTATTGAAGCTGACGTTGCATTATTGACTCCTTGGTTAAAAAGGATCTTTAACGTATTTACCTACTGTTTAGGAACGTTGAACGTATTCACTCAGGATAGACGCGTTCCTTGTGCCGGAACGACTACACGTAATTACGCCATGGACACAGACGCGTATGTACATGCGTAAAGAATCTTATAAGAAGAGTGGAAATATAACAAAACAACAGAACCTGTATGTCATGACGTCCACTTTCCAATAATAATACCTCGATATTTTACCATAGACATTTGAGCGTGTAAAGAGTATAAATGGAAATATATTGTAAATATTATCCTTATTTACTTAGTAATGTCGTAAATTTACCGTTACCGCTTGGCGCGGTTACGACGACTTTATACCACGCCTGGCACAAGTAGAGTCTCTTGCACAAGAGACGTCGCTTTGTTAGACTCCTGTTCAAGTTGAATCGGCGTGTCATAGAATTGACAGCATACCTTCCCATCGTTGTTGTATACAGACAGTGGAGACGATATAGACCAAAATATAAAAAATTTTTAAAAAACCATCGTTTTTCGCCAGACGATCTGGCAAGCTTGCCGTCGCCTTGTGGGGAGGTTAGCACGAGCGCAGATTACGCTAGTAGCAGTCGGCGCGGCAATAAGTCGGAGCGCTTTGCTAGACTCCGCGCCGGTGGACAGAAGAACTGTGGACGTAGTTTGTATCGTAAAAAACCGCGCGACCACGGGTCGGAGCGCCTCTGCGGTCGCGCGATTTGTGTTATAAGCGGAACGTGAGCGGCGCGCTTAGAACGCGTTGGCCAGCGCGTCGAGGAGCGAGTCGCGATCGGACAGGAGCGTTTCGCCGTCCTTTAGTACGCGCTGATAGGCGCGACGAACCGCCAGGGCAGTGGCGACCGCTTCGCGCGCGGCGTCGTGATTACCGTTTTCGAGGTAGAGTTGCGCGCGCCAGTAGAAGAGTTGCATGATTTCGTCGTAGTTCTCTTGCGCCCAGCGTTCGACAAAGAATTTTCTGGCTGCGGGTTCGAGTTCGCCGCAACCGTCGCAACCGCATTGGCAGCCGCCGTGCTCTTCGGCGTCGTGGTCGTGTCCACAGCCGTGCCCGCAACATTCGTGCTTGTGTTCGCGACCTTCGTCGTGAGCGTGACAGCAGTGGTCATGGTCGTGCTTTTCCTCGAGGGTTTCCATGAGTTCTTCGCTGATACGCAGTTGTAACGTCGTCGCTTCTTCAAGGTCTTTGAGGAGATCTTGCGTCTTGGCGGTCTCTTTGCGCAGTTGCGCGCGACGATGCATTGCCACGGCGAGACCTTCGAGGATCGGCAGTTCGTCGGTCGATTTGAGGATCGAGAAGGATTCCAGCAGCGCGTTGTAGGTATTGAGCGCCTCGTCGTTTTGCTGTGCGTTAAAGAGTAGGTCGCCGCGTGTGGCAAAGACGTCAAAGAGGTCGACGCACGCGTCGGTCTCGCCATTTGCGATCACGGTTTCGTACGACTGACGCGCCTGGTTGAGCGCCTCGAGGAGTTCGTCGAGTTCGTTCTTTTGTTCTTCGGAAGCGGTGAGCACAAAGGTCAGTAGCGCGTCGGCATAGTCGCGTTTGTACTGAGTATTGCCCGACTCGATCAGGGAACGATAGACCGCGCTAGCGTTTTGCGCCGCCTCGTTCGCTTCTGGCGCGTTATCGTCTTGGCCACGGAGGTAGTCGCATTTGGTCATATAGGTCTTGGCGAGATAATAGGACGCTTCGTTGCGGAATCGCGAATCGGAGGAGGCGACCTTTTGAAATTCCACAATAGCGGCGTCGAGCATTTCGTACGCTTGCTCGTGATTGCCCAGCTCGAAGAGGAGCGTCGCGCGATTGAGCGTTACGCCGACCGCGTCGAGCGCCGCTTCTTCGTCCCCGAAGGACGCGAGTTTGTCGTTAGTGAGTCCCGCGACGATATAGTTCTGATCCGCCCCTTGGAAATCGCCCCGGTCATAGAGGAGAATACCGTAATTCAAATAGGCGAGAGCCTTCTGTTTGAGGAAATCGCGCGATTCGTCCCCGTAGAGCTTTTCGAAGGCGGCGATCTTCTCCAGGAGCGTTTGGTAATCTTGCAAACCTTGTTCTTCGAGGTTCTCTTCGAACTCGACCTCCAGCGCGGCTTTGGTCAGGTAATAGCGAATCAGTTCCAGCTCAAGGTTCTGGCGTTTTTCCGCGTCGGTTTCGCTCGCGAGACTGGAGTTAATCGCGTCGATTCTTTCGTTGATTTCGGCGAACTGTTTTTTGAGTTCTTTGATATCGTTTTGCGAGAAGGTGAAGTCGGGCTCGTCCTCGAGGTCGCTGTAATCGTCGTCGAGATCATCGTCGTCGTTGTCGTCGGGACTGGGGTCGTGGTCGGCGTTGAGCGCCATTAGCGCGGCGAGCGCCAGCATGGAGTTAAGCGTCGTGGGCGAGAGGAGTAGGTCGGCGAGGGTTTGTACAAAAGTCATGCGAGCAGATCCCTTGTGAGTAGAACGCGTGAGTCGAAAAACGATTTAGCGCCATTATATACGCGCGCGTGTAAAGGGCAAGCGGTCGAGCGGTAAAACACAGTTCAGAGGGACGTCGACCGGCGCTTTGCGGACAAGGCGACCAGCAGTGGCGAGGGGAGAAAAACAAGCGTCGTGTGTAACGTCGTCACGGCGCGTTAGCTTACGAATAAATCGAGTTTAACAATGACGCCAAATATCTTAGGTTTTTGCAAGGAATTAATCCTGAAAAAAACCGGACTTTTAGAGAAAAAATCATCTTATATACGCTATCATCCGTTGACAGAATTACAGTTTTGCTTTAACATAGAGAACAGTGGAAGCTTGGGTTCTTAATTACCGAAACCTAAGCTTTTTGGCAAGTGAAGACAAACGGTATATCGTCGCGAATGCGCGAATGCGCGCGGTTTTCCTAAAGAGAGCGCGCGTGTTGGGCGTTTTGAGCGACTTGGACATCCTTTTATATTCATGAGGTAATTATGTCGTCATTCTCTTCTCGCGAAACTCGTCGTGGTTTCACGCTTGTCGAGTTGCTGGTCGTTATTGCGATTATCGGCATCTTGATTGGTCTTCTCCTTCCTGCCGTTCAGGCTGCGCGTGAAGCGGCTCGTCGTATGCAATGCACGAACAACCTGAAGCAATGGGGTTTGGCGTTGCACAACTACGTCGATATCAACAACCAAAAGCTCCCGATCGGCGCGACGATGGGCGACTCCAAGGGTTACATTGGTATCGACAAGCGTTGCACCTGGGTGCCGCGTATGTACCCGTTCATTGAACAAGCAACCTTGGCGTCTCAGTACGACTTCTCCAAGCACTTCTATCAGTACCCGAACAACCAGGAAGGCGCCAACGCCACACGCAATCCTCTCGCGTGCGAAAGCGTCAAATTCAGCATGCTCTATTGCCCCAGCGATCGTCCGGACAATGAAATTGCCAATAGCCAGACCTACGGTCGTGCACGCGGCAACTATGTCGGTTGCTACGGCTATCGTGCGAACTATCACGCTGACGAAATTCCCGCCCAACACCAATCGCTCTACACTCGTTTCGACGGCGCTATGTTCTATTTGAGCAAGTGCATTGGTCTTTCCGACGTCGTTGACGGTCTGTCCAATACGTTAGCGTTCAGCGAACTGCTTCTAGTTGACTCCGTTGCCGACGCCGATAAGCGCGGCGATATCTACAACGACGAACGCATGGCTTCCGGCTTCTCCACGATTCTTACGCCGAACTCCAGCTCCCCGGACAATATGTACTCCGGCACCTGCCCGGACGTCTCCAGTAGCGCTGGTCCGTCCGACAAGCGTCGTCCTTGCATCGAAGTGGCCTCCGTGGAATACTACGCCGCGCGTAGCCATCACAGCGGCGGCGTGAACGCGGCGGTTGGCGACGGTTCCGTTCGCTTCATCTCCGATACGATCAACGCTGACGTCTACAAGGCGCTCGGCACCACCCGCGGCGGCGAAACCACCTCTTCGCTCTAAGCGTTTGGATACGTTATTAACTTAAAAGAAGCGCGCTACCGCGTTTGAACGATAGCGACGCGCGATAAAACCCAAGGGACAAGCGGCGCCTACTTGGCTCGACGCTTGTCCTTTTTTCAAGAGGATTATACAAGAATGAAACAATACATGATTCTACCCGTGGCGCTACTGGCGCTGCTGGCGGTCGTTGCCACTGGCTGTAACAAAGGCCCCAAAAAGGTCTTGATTTCCGGTACGGTCTCCGTCGCGGGCGAAGCGGTCGGCTCCGGTTCTATTACTTTTGACCCCGCCGACGGTCAAGGCGGTTCCGACGGCGGTAAGATCGTCGACGGTAAGTTCGAATGCGAAGTCACTCCCGGCGAAAAGAACGTCAAGTGCTACGGTACCAAAATCGTCGGAACCTTCAATCCCGACCCGCTCAATCCCGACATTGTCGCGAATAAATACGAAGACTTCCCCGCGAAGGTCTTTACAGAAGAGATCAAAATTACCGTCAATAAGAAGGGCGATACCTTCGATATTAACTACACCGGCGAAGGCGCCAAAAAATAACGCGCCACGTTGTGCCCAGACGGTTTGACGTCGCTATTTCGGCGGAAAGGTTAGCAGGATCTTTCCGCCTTTTTTTGACCACGCTCGGAGTGGGAAGAACGCCTCCCCCTTGTCCAATTACGTTGATACGGTACAATAAAGCCAGTTTTTTTTTAAGTTATGGACACGGCGACAAAGCGCCCCAATGGAATAATCAAAACAACTTGATATGTCGATAGATACATTAAACTCTCCCCCCCCCCCTCCTGCTTAACCGTTAATAAAAAGCCTCGCGTTTGGCAATTTGACCTTATCCGCCTTTTGGCGTGTTTTCAGGTCGTTATGGTGAACTCAGTTCGTCCCTATGCGACGCCTAATGACGGACCGGTCGTAGACTTTATTAATACGGTCTTTAGTACCTTTAATCTTACCGATATACCGCTGTTTCTCATGCTGGGCGGTTATCTTTTTATTTCGAAACTCAATCGAACGACGGATCTAGGCAATACTCTTAAGAAGCGTTTTGTTCGTCTTGGCGTTCCGACGCTTGCGTGGTCGCTCTTCTATTTTGTCGCCTTTATTATCGACCGCAGATTATCACATCAGACTCCGGATTACCTCGGGAATCTCAAGGACTGGGCGTGTTTAGGCAAGCCTGGGCTGGGATTCCACCTCTGGTATATGTACGCGCTGTTTATTATGGAGCCGGCGGTGACGTTGGTTTTGCGCACGTTTTCACGCGTTCGCCGCATCTCCGTTATCGCGGTCGTCTGGCTGCTACTGGCCGCAACGGTTATGTCGGTTGTCCTTTCTCTTCGCGGTGAGGGTGACGCGCGCGTTTACTTTATTGTGCGCGGTCTGACGCTGGCGCCCTATTACATTTTCGGTAAAGCGCTCGGCGACTGGGTCATTGGTCTGGACGAGTCGCGTAAACGACGCGTGCACACGTGCTCCTTCTGGATCTGGCTGTTGACGCTTGCCTTTGGCGTTGCTCTTCACCTCTATGCGCCTCAAGCGTTGTATTCCAAACTCTTTGCTCAGGCGTATCTCAATTTCCTCATGCCCTATACGGCGCTCAACGCCTTTGCGCTCTTTACCTGTGTTATGACGACGCATTGGAATCCGTCTGAGAAGAGCAAAATGTTCTTTGCCTCCGCGGCTAAGTTGACCTTTGGCGTCTATCTCATGCGTATTATTCTCCTACTGACCATGCGTGCGATCGTCGGGCATGTCCTGCCAGAATCAAGCTTTCCGCGCAACGTCTTTATCGGCACAATGACCTACTTGGTCTCCTTTGGCGTCACGTGGATTCTCTTCAGATTTCCTCTGACGAAACGCTTTGTGGCCTAACACGCGCGTTGCGTCGCGTGAAAATCGTGAATTTGAGGTAATAGTCAACCTTGCGGAAAATTTCTGTCGATATATGATAGAGAACTAGAGAGCGCGTGCGGTCGTCGGCGCACGTCGCTGTACCGCGTCCTTTTTGTTTTATAAGGTTTACTTATGCTCCGAGTCTTTAATACTCTTACACGCACGAAAGAGGAATTTCAACCAGTTGTACCGGGCAAGGTCGGCATGTATCTTTGCGGACCGACGGTCTATAAGCCGAGCCACATTGGTCACATGGTTGGTCCGACGATCTTTGATACGATCAAACGGTATCTGACCTATTCCGGCTATGCCACGACCTTTGTCGTTAATATTACCGACGTCGACGACAAGCTCATTAACGAATCGAACGCGCGTGGTATCCCCATGAGCGCAGTGGCGGATGAAATGACCGCCGATTATAAGAGCAACTTAGCGGCTCTTGGGGTCGATACGATCGACGTCTTCCCGAAGGCGACCGATTACATCGGCAAGATCATCGAGTTCACCAGCGACCTTATTGCCAAGGGGTTTGCGTATGAGTCAGAGGGAGACGTCTACTTTGACGTGGCGAAGTTCCCTGAATATGGCAAGTTGAGCAATCGTACGCTCGAGCAGATGCTCGGCGAGGGCGGCTCAACGGCGGATCGTAAACGCTCCAGCGCGGACTTTGCCCTGTGGAAGCGCGCAAAAGAGGGCGAGCCGTCTTGGGATTCTCCCTGGGGAAAGGGGCGACCCGGTTGGCATATCGAGTGTAGCGTTATGAGTTGCTCCCTGCTAGGCGAAACCTTCGATATTCACGGCGGCGGTCTGGACTTACAGTTTCCGCACCATGAGAACGAAATCGCTCAGAGCGAGGCGCGCAACGGCAAACTCATGGCGAAATACTGGATGCACAACGGCTTAATGCAGGCCTCGAACGAGGTCGGCAAGGTCGGCGGTCGCAAGACCCACGCGGCCGATAGCGGAGCGAAAGAGGGCGATTACGCGTCCCAAGAGGCAGGCAAGATCAGTAAATCCAAGGGCGCCTCGGCCTTCCGAGACCAGCTGAAGGAGTTTTCTCCGGAGAATATTCGATTCTTCTTGCTCTCCAGTCATTATCGTCGTCCGATTGATTACAGCGCGGATCGTCTACGCGAGGTCGGCAAGGGGCTGGAAGGGTTCTATCGTTATTTCAAACGTTTCCAAAGCGCGACGGGTCAGTCGTTCTACGAGCTGACCGCGCCGAAAACGCGCGTGGAAGGGGACGCGTTTGAAGAGTCCAATGCGCTCAAAGGCGCCACCGCGGGCGAATTTGGCGCTCAGGTTCGCGAATTGCGCGCGAAATTCCTCGACGCCATGGACGACGACTTCAATACCGGCGGCGGGGTAGGCGTGCTCTTTGACTTCCTGCGCGCGCTCAATAAGTACATAGAAACCGAGAAGTTAGAGTCGGCGCCACGAGGCGCGGACGATCCGAGCGTACTGGCCTTGCGCGACGCGACGATCGTCTTTAAAGAACTCGTTCAAACGCTCGGTCTGTTCCGCGAGCCGGTTAAGAGCGACGACGCGCAGAGCGACTCCCTTGTGGAACCGCTTATGCAACTGATTATCGAGTTACGACGCAACGCGAAGAAGAACAAAGACTTCGCGACCGCCGACGCGATTCGCGAGCAACTCAAAGCGCTCGGCGTCGTTCTGGAAGACCGACCGGGCGGAGCATGCGTGTGGTCGCGCGAATAGCGCGTTTGATTTGCGAACGTCAACAACGTTCGTTAGGCGTTAAGCTTACCGCTAGCGTAGCGTTGAAAACCAAAAAGAAGCGCGTTGGTTCTGGAAATGGAGCCAACGCGCTTTTGGTTTTTGAGCGTTTATATAAGTTTAATAGACTCAACAGTTATTGAGTTGACGGAACCGAGTGAGGACGTCGTCGGGTAGGGGGAAGCGCGAGGGCAGGGTCTTATTCCACTGAATCGCGGCCAGAACGACGTTAATACCGGAGCCGATCCCAAAGAACCCTAAAAGATCGCCGTTGTGTACCACGCCGGAGTCGATACCCAGCGCCGCGGCGGTCGGTAGCGCGACGCTGCCGGTATTGCCGAGGTAGGGAAAGGTTCCGAAATTTTTGTCCGGATCGAGTCCAAGCTCTTGGAAGAGCAACCGCTCGTGCGCGACGCCGACCTGATGGCAAAAGAGTCGAGAAAAATCTTCTGGCGCAAGTTGAAATTCCTCTTTGAAATCTTCAAAGGCGCGTTTAGCGAGCGCGACGCCTTCAACGAGTAGTCGCCCGGAGTCGGTCTTCATGGTCTGACCGGAGGCTTTTCCGCCGACGGAGACGTCGACCTGACTGCGACACAGCGCGGATTCTTGCGAGTTCGCGCGCACAGTCGCGCCGAGCAGACGGTTTTGGGTTTCGCTGATCGACACGTCAGTCAGCAGGATCGCGGCGCTCCCGGAACCAATGGTGAGGGAGGCAAAGGCGTCCTTGATCGTCTGGCGCGTGTGTGAGGTATTGGCGTTAAGTTCTTTAATCGTCGTTTCGACGAGCACGCGACTTGTCTCGGTTCCCACGACGATTCCCGCCTTGATCTGACCAAGTTCGATCATATTGGCGATCATAATCATTCCGGTGAGCAGACCGAGACAGGCGTTTGAGACGTCGAAAATCACGGCGTCTTGTGCGAGATAGAGTCGACGATGCGCGTCGCAGGCGGTGGCGGGCTCTTGGTAGTCGCGACATACGGAGCCGTGAATAAAGGCGCCGATTTGCGCGCGTGGCACGTTCGTACGACGCAGGAGGTTTTCCACCGTCTGTACGCTGATATCGCTCGGGAGCGTATCGCGCGGCCATAACCCACGCTGTAGTACGCCGGTCATGGTCTCAATTCGTCCGGTCGGCAGATTCAGACGCTCGTAGAGCGGGTCCAGTCGCGCCTCGATTTCCGTCGAGGTGAGATAATCCTGGGGGAGCAGGGTTTCGATCGCTTCGATACAGACTCTTGAATATTTCATAACAAGCCCTGGCGTGCGGCTGACGAAAAAGACATGGACGGTATTATAATAATCGGCGCGCTAACGTACGATTAAAGGAACGTTAGCGCGTCGGCGCTTGTCTTTGAGGGTCGAGGTCGTCGCCGTGAGATTAGTTTACCTTCATAGCGGCGGCGAGAATTGCGGAGGTTGTGGGTCTCATAATTCTCGGGTCGACCTGCTCGCCCTTCTGGAGAGTGGCGCGCACGGCCTTGCCGGAAATAAAGACCGGCTTTTCGTCCGGGTGATATTCCATGAGGTCGACGCGACCGATCGACTCGTAGTAGGCGGCGAACCCGACGTTGAGAGGACGCTCTTGAAGATCGCCGTTGAGATTCTTGAAGATCTCTTGCGCGTCGAAGTCGCCCCAGATTGCCGTGCCGTCTTTATAGGGCGCGTCGGCGTGTTTGCGACCGATAATAATATCGGTAAAGCCGAAGTTCTGGCGATAGATCGCGTGCATAACCGCTTCTTTTGGACCGCCGTAGAACATTTTGATATCCAGACCGAGGAGCACGACGCGATCGGGAACTTCTTCGCCGAGTTTCTTCCACAGTTGCGCATCGGAGTCTCCTTCGCCCAGCGCGCGGTCGGCGATGAGTTTTTCGTAGGTCTGCATACGAATAGCGGCGTTGACGTCGTCCCCTTTGGTCTCGCCCACGAGCGGGTTGAGGCATGCTCCGGCGTTATAACCGTCTTTGAGTAGTTTTTCCAGACCGTAGACGAGCGCGTATTCGTGCGCGCGGTGCAACGGGTTGCGCGTTTGGAAGGCGACGACGCGCTGCCATCCGCGTTTGGCGATCAGCGCGCGCGTTTCGGTCGGCGACAGAATATATTGGCCGAAATCTGGGTTCTTAGCGCGTGGTAGGACGTTAATAACGCCTCCGAGGAGGTAGTCTTTATCGGCGTCATTGACCAGAACCATATCTGCGCCGGGGTGGTCGGTGCGTTCGGTGAGATAGACTGATTTGAGATATTTCGCCTTGTCCCACGGGTAGACGTCCGTTAGCTTGAGCGTAGCGACGACTTGATCGTTCTTATCGACCAAAGCGACTTCCTGACCCGGCTTGAGCGTCGCGGCGAGGTCTTTGGCGACCGGCAGCGCGAGCGGAATGGTCCAGGCGTACTTTTTGCCTTGGTATTCAATGCATGCGTCTTCGAGGACGCGATTGAAGGTCTGAGAGTCCATCGGACCTTCCAGCGGGGTGAGACCGCCGTCGCCCCAGCGCGCGACGGTCGACAGGTCGGCGTCGCTCACGGGAACTTTTACGAGCGATTCGGCGCGTTGAAGTGTTTCTGTGACTTGCTCTTGTGGAATTAATCTGACGACCGGTTCGGTACGACCGCCATGATAAAGGATCAGATCGCTCATGCTCGCTCCGATGGAATTGTAGCGTTAAATTGAGGAAAGATTAACATTGCGTCGCGCGCGGATGTGCGCGCAGATCGACGCCGCGATACGACCAAATCGTATAAAGACACTATAACATTTTTTTGTCTTTCGTAAAGAGTCTAGCGCGGCGTGTCATTTTTGCGCGGACGTATTTTACACGATAGGGGTCGTGGCGTTTTCTAGATCTTCGAAGTAGTTCGGGTAGGTTTTTGCGACGCAGTCGGGCTTCTCAATGACCACGTCGTGCAGGCGTAGACCGGCCAGGGCAAAGCTCATCGCCATACGGTGGTCGTCGTAGGTTGCGATCGACGCGCCGTGGAGCGTCGACGTCGGTATTATCGTCAAACCGTCGTGGCGTTCTTCAACACTGGCGCCGAGTTTACGAAGCTCCCTGACAAGCGCCGCAATACGATCTGTCTCCTTAACCCGCATATTGGCCACGTTACGGATCGACGTGGACGAGTCGGCAAAGAGCGCAACGACCGCGAGCGTCTGCGCCACGTCGCTACATTTGTTCATATCGACCTCGACCCCGTGAAGGGGACAGAGCGTTCCGTCCACGCCGCGAGCACGACTCAACGTGATACTGTCTGAACCCCAATGCGCTTGGCAACCCATCTGCTCCAGACAGTCGACGAACGCCACGTCCCCCTGAAGGGAATTGCGCGATAGTCCCTTGATGGTCATTTCCCCGCCCAGTATCGCTGGCAACGCAAAGAAATAGCTAGCCGCCGACGCGTCCGGTTCTATGGCGTAATTGCGGCCGAGATAGGAGCCGGCTTGGAAGTTGTCGAAACGCTCAAACGCGGCGTCGGCGCGAGGATTTTGTCCGAAGGCGCGCATGACCTCGAGCGTCATGGCGACATACGGCTTCGAGGGCAACGCGCCATTGACCTGCACGACCAAGTCGCGTTGCGCCAGGGGCGCGGCCATGAGTAGACCGCTGAGGAACTGACTGGAGACGTTCGCGTCGATGGGCGCAACGATCGGCGTGTGATCCGCGCGCTTGCCGGTGATTGTCAGCGGGGGGCAGTCGTTTTGGGCGTCGCTGACCACGTCGCGACCGATGAACTGTAGCGTGCGCAGAAGATCGCCGATGGGTCGTTCGCGCATACGCGGTTTGCCGTCGACTTTGTAGACGCCAGAGGGCGCAAAGGCTAGCGCGGCGGTGATAAAGCGCGTGGTCGCCCCGCTATTACCGACGTAGAGACGCGCGTTTTGGTTCGGAAAAACGCCCTGGACTCCCTGAACTTGGGCGCGTCGACGCGCCGGGTCGAACTGCACGTCGACGCCGAGCTGACGTAGAACCTCGAGCATAATTCTGGAGTCTTCTGCGTCGAGCACGTTTTCCAGGGTCGAGGAGCCTTGTGCGAGCGCGGCCAGTAGTAGCGCGCGAATCGTTATGCTTTTCGAGCCGGGCGGAACCGCCTGAGTCGACGTCAAGCGCGAGGGCTTAACGCGATAAACCGAACTATCTGGCATTTTGAACTCCATCGGGTTGGAACGCGACAACCAGCGCACGTGGCGCTATCTTACGAATATAATGGATTATAAAAGATTTTCATAAAGTCATGAGGGGGGCGTGTAGCGCGTCAGGTCAAGTCGTTTGCATTGAGCAATTCCCTTGGAGAGACTTTGCACGGAGTCCTACCGAACGCACCAGCGGCATACTTGCAATGGAACGATTATTCGCAAGTATGCCGCTAGTAGTTGTTGTTAGGTTCACGCGACGGCGTCCAGTGATCACGGGCGCTCAAGGGTGAAGCGGGCTCCCGGATCAATTAGACGCCGCCGCGCTTGCAGGTCGGCGAGCGTCACACGTGAGTTAGCGTGTGGCGCCAATTAAAACTGACATTTACGTTTGTTTACGATTTCAGTTCTGTTTCAAGAGCTTTGCTACGGTTTCCTACATGAAGCGCCTATCAAGCGCTACGTTGAAGACCTTTGGCGGAAATGCTCAAGCGCGTGTGTGATTTCGCTTTCCGACTGTCTGCTCCCTGGTTGATTGAATTTGTTAATAAAACCCAACGAGACGATCCCGCACTGGAACGTAACCTTTGGGAGAATAGCGCGTACTCGGGCTCGACGTCGTGGGGAAGATTCGAACAGAATCTGTTGTTTTCCCACGGCGTCCTCAGCGCTCTGAGGTTATGACCGACGGTTCACATAAGTAAACAGAGCACAAGGCGTTGCGTGAACCTCCGAACTTTGGTTGATTAATTAAGACGACTTGTATTTAACGAACCGTCTTAGCGCGATTTGTCAAAAGGCTTTAACGCGCGCCAATTGTATGGCTTTAGCGCCGGTCAGCGCGCGCTATGTGCAAAGGACTTGTCGTGCGTATTACTTATGCTACTTCTGGTAAGAGGCTTGCGCTTCCTTCAAGAGAGACTTCACATCCATATTATCGGCGACTTTCTTTGCGAGTTCTTCCGCGGTCGCGTTAGAGAGGGCGACGCCACGTTTCAGGAACAGACGTAGCGTCTTCAGGTAGATTATGCCGCTCACAATCATAAGCGCGTAGGACATAGCGGCCCCAACGATAGTTGCCACGCCCGCGCCCAGACCCGAAATAAAACTGGAGATTGTCGCAACGGCGATCGAGCCGATCAGACACGTGGCGACGTTCGTGACAATCGCCGCGGCGAGCGAACGCAGGATGATCTTGGAAGTCTTAAGACCCAGCGTTCGATTGATTCGGTAGAACATATTGTACGCCAGCGCGAAACCGACGGCGGCGGCGACCGTAGCGTCAACGCCGGGCAGCCATGCAGTCGCGATTGAGACGCAAGCGCTAGCGATCGCGCTCTTGCGAATAAGACCGTCGAGCGCCTCAACGGTCGTAATCGTGTCCAAGCTCACATTGACGATACGTTGCTTCTGTAATGAGTCGACTGCATTGTACAAGACGTCTTGAAGAGCCATATTATCCCCTTGTTATTGTAAATGTACGCGCTCACGCAACGCTTTCCCAACGTTGTGTCAAACGAGGCGCTCACGTCAATTCGCTATGGATAAAACCAAAGCGAAAAAAACTCTCTATATTAATAACCTTTTCAAAAGAAAGCGTCTTAGAAAGAACTGCTCCCTCTTGCATCAACCTGACGTTATTGTAGCGTCTTTCTTTATCCCGTCAAGAGAGAAAACAAAAAATGACCAATTACAGCTCTTAATTTGACCGGATAAACTTCTAAAATACTGGAAAAATAGGGGAAAAAAGCATCGGAAGCTTTGAATTTTTTTCGAGAGAACGGCGGATCGGCGTCTGGAGATTCGGGAAGCGCTTTGAGCGAGTAAGCCATAAGTCTTTTGATTGGTTATCGTTTTGTAAATAATATGATGAGATTGGCTTAGATATTATTGCGTTCCTTTTGAGGCAAGGCATGCAGAGGTAAGGCGTTCATTTTAGACAGGGACGACGACATGATTATCGGAGGCGAGCGTATCAAAAAGGTCGCCGATTGCGCGCGGCAAAGGGCGACCTTAGTTAGGGAGTCGACGTCTAACGCCAGTGGCGGTAGTGTTTAACGATACTGCGAGACGTCGACGCTCAAGTCGGAGGTTCCCGGCATAGTGAGCTGAACCTTAGAGGTCGGCTTACTAGTGAGATTCGGCGGGATGATTTGCGGCATACTCTTAATTTCGTCGTTGCGTTCTTTGTTGTACTTATCGATATCGGCGCGTGACATCGATTCCATTTCGGCAATCGTGAGTTCGGGCTTAGTGGGTATGGGATCCTTACGCAGAGTCACGGTAAAATCGCCCTGGGGCGCGCCAGGTTTTGCGAAGTTTGCAAAGGTCGTCTTAACGACGCATACGCCGCTGGAGTCGGTCACGCCGCCGACGATAACGCCGCTAATCGGCGTCGACGGAATCAGTGCGATTTCAACCCCTTCGATCGGATCGGAACCGTCCGTCACGGTAATCGTGCACGGGCTGACCTTAGGAAAGCCGCTCGGTTGACCGGAACAGCCCAGGACGCAGAGCGTCGCCATTAGAGCTGCGCACAGTGTCAGAGCGCGTAATGACTTAGTCATGGCATACCTCTGTATCATTGCTTACATGTTCTTAGATTCGCCGCCGCTAATGGAGCCAAGCGCGCCCCAGACGCCGAAGGGACTCGTGCCGGAGAATTCTTTACCGTGCGAAGCGCTGATTGTAGAGTAGGTCGAGCCGTTGATATCAGCGTCCATATCGCCACAGTCGATCGTTTCGCTAATGAAGCGCACGCTACCGTCGACCATTGCGGCGTTGCAGCCGCCGCTGTGATTGGAGGCCGCGGAGCAGATACCGTAGCCCCAGCCGGCTTGACCGGCGCCACTGCCGTAGTTACGCGCGCTCGGGGAGTTCGGGGGCAGAATCGTCTGGAATCCGGAGATACTCACGGAGCCTTCCGCCCAGTGCTGACCACGTTCGAAGGTCGCCGCGGTACCGGAGAAGAGGGAACGGTCGGTGGAGCTAACAATATTGAGCACATTACGCGGAATAATGACTTGTCCGGCGTCGAGCACGCACACGCCGCCCTTAATACGGTTGGTTCCTTGCGCTTCGCCGCAGACCAATTCCGAGTAAGCGATCGTATTGGACGTGCCGTCGGTGATACTGCTCATGTCTCTGGTGACGACGTGACGCGAGTCGTTGATCGATTTCGCGGTGTAGAGACCGCCGGCGAAGAAACCGCGCGAGGTCATACTCGATTCGTCCGTTTGAACGATCGAATCGCCCCAGCTACCGCAGTAGTTGGTACGAGAGGCGTTATTGATCCAGGTCGATTCCTGCTTGGACGTAGCGTCGGAGGGGCAGGTGAGGTAATTGATCTTCGCGTTGTAAGCGCCGTCGGTGTTCCCTTGAGCGCCGGGAAATTGCTTGGACGCGAGTTGATCGTAGAGCGCGCTCTGTTCCGCGAAGGGAAGGATCCACACATGATGACCGACCCAGCCGTAGTTACCGCAGGCCGGACCGCCGCCGCGCGCCGGCTGGAACGAGTTATTGGCGTCGTGGTACATGTGGCAGGCGAGCATAATCTGCTTGAGATTATTGGTGCACTGCATACGTCTGGCGGCTTCGCGCGCGGCCTGAACCGCAGGTAGGAGCAGACCGATCAGAATGCCGATGATTGCGATAACAACGAGTAGCTCAACCAGGGTAAAACCTGATTTTCCTCGGAAGGAGAGTGTTTAATTACGCGACATTTCGTGATCCTCTATGGGAAGTACGTTAGATTGTGAAAGCTCTTCACGACGCCGTGAATTGCTTGACTCATTATAATAGTTTGACGCACAAGTTAATGAAACGTTTGCTTTAATTAAGAGAAAAAAAGCTAAAAAGGTTCGACAAGAAGGTTTAGACCGGTTAAATACCCTACTTTTTTATTTTGATAAAAAACTAACGCAACGTAGTCCTGTGTTTATGGCGCGGGCACAATGGGTAATTCCGGCGGTAGCGCGACCGTGACGGGGTCGAGGGGAATTTGTGGGTACGCTGTGGAGGTCGACGTCGGGTTGACGCCTGACGTCACGGGGGGCGCCAAGGATTGCGGCTGTGGGTTTTGCGGCTGGGTTGGCGCGGTCGTGAGGTAGCCGTTGGCGCTTTGTACGGCGCTCGGCGTTGCGGTTGGCAGATTGCGCGCGAGGATCAGGCGACTGTCGAGAATCTCTTTGACCTCTTGTATCGCGGCGGGGTGTGCATGCACCGTGGTGTGCCCGGAGGGAACCTCACGTTCGGACAGGACGTCGTCGCGGTGTGAACTCCAGTAGTCGACGACGCCGTCGCTTTTGCGCGGGTTAAACGGACTCTTCTGCAACGAGGGGAGTACCCCGATGATATTGTACAATGCGACGTTATCGGGGATTGGGCAGGAGTCGAGGGCGCTGTAGATGGGCGATTTCGGGGAGAGCGCCTCTACGCTGGTGGTCGTCTGCAGGAGCGTCGGGTCGCGCAGTTGGTCATGACGGTTATTCAAGACCGAGGCGGTGAGCGTGCGCAAAACGTTTTGGGGCATTGTGATCGCGCGGTCGGCGACCCACTGCGTTAGCCCGTTGGAGTATTCGCTACCCTTGAAGGGCGTCGCGATGGTGATCACACAGGCGACCGAGGGGTTAGGCTCAAAGAAGAACCATTTTTTTGCGTCTTCCCGAGTCTGTTCGTCGAAGTCGATCTGGTCGAAAGGGACATTGGCGATATTGTCCCAGATTCGATTGCCGCTGTCCTGAACCTGCATACGCGAGACTAGACCGCCCATACTGTGACCGATCAGGACGATCTGATCCAACTTCGCGTTCATGTGTTCGGGATCGACAATGGTACGAATCTTCGCCATTTCCTCGCGCATAAGCGCGGCGGACGCCCAGAACGGCTGTCCGGAGGGGTAGAAGAAGAACCAGAACTGATACGCGCTTTGGATTTCCGACGCGTTGCGTAGCGCGTTGTACATCTCCATCCAGGTCATTGGGGTGGACGCCAGACCGTGCGTCATGATCACAGGGATCTTATTGGGGTCGTAGGGCTCAAGTAGATATAGCCCTTGAAGCGTGCGCTCCTGCTCGGAGTTGTTCGTGGGAATGAGCTGACTGAGTTCTTCCGGCTTGAGTAGACCGCGCGCGCCGGTATTGGCGATCATTTCGCTATTGGTAGACAGGAAGTGCGCCAGCGGCGTGGTGAGGTCGGCGCGCAGGGGGATGGTCTTTTGCGCGACGAGTAGTTGTGAGTCGACCAGCGGGTCATAGAGTTCCAGTACAGCGGAGGCGGTCGATTGGGTCGGTTCCTGACCGGGCGCGAGCGGGGGAATAGCGCCGAGTGGGTAGTTGAAATTCGGGCGAATAATCGCAGTGAGCGGATAGCAGATCTGCGGCGGGTAGTATTTTTCTTCTGGTCTTGGACGCGTCGGCGAAGGCTTGCGCACGGCGACCAGCGGAGCGCCCAGACCGTCGCGATTGCAGTCGAACCCGAGCTGATCGACGGCGCTGTCGCAGACGACGCTAAATGAGGCGCACTCTTCCGGCGTCCAGGAACCGCGTTTGAAATCGCAATAGATCGGGCAGTTGGTCGCCTCGCATTCGAGCCGATAGGTTTGTCGGGAGCGTAGCGGGAAGTCGGCGTTGTTCTTTTGCGTCTCTTGCACGACCAGGTGGAGCAATCGTTCGCAGGCGCCGTTGTACAGTAGCGCAACGTCGCGGGTATGACCGTTAAAGACGGCGTTTTGACGTTGCGTGTCGAGCGCCGGGTTGAAGAGATAATGATAGGCGTAGAGCGCCGCGGAGATATAGAGCTGGCGCGCGAGTTTCGGACGACTCGTTTCGTGTTTGCGCGCCTGGAGGTATGCGGTCTCAACATACGCATAAATCAGTTCCGGCGCGGGATTGTCCTCCATAAGTTCCAGGAGGGAGTTGAGCTGCTCCAGGGAGTATTTCGTAGGCAGGTCGTAGGCTTTGAGCGCTTGAGAGGCGGCTTGACTCATCGTCGGACCGGACGGCTCGTTGAGTTTGAATCGCAAATCCGCGTCGTTATAGCGCCAAGCGACGAGGGAGACGCAGCCGGAATTCACAAACAGCGCGAGCATAAGCGCGCTGACCAGGAGCGCGCGTAGCGCTACGCGAGCGTTTATTGAGAATTTCCGAGAGCCTTGCGACCACATGTTGATACCGTTTTTAAAGTAGAATCCACGCTACGCCTTGCGACGTTGCCGAAGATCACGCAGGAGCTACGCGACGTACTTGGCGCCGCGTAGCGAAGGGGAGGCGTCGACGCGCAACGCGCGGTTCGTTAGTCGACGGAGACCAGTAGCTTTTTGTATTCGCTCAAATAGGCCGCCACAAGAATCGGTTGCACGTCGGGCCAATTGGCGACTTTACGCGAAAGGACGGCGACTTGTAGCGCTTGGAAGGCGTCGCTGAGATCCTCGGGCAACGGGTCGAGCGCCTTAATGGCGTTGAGGGTATCGGCGGTGGCGTAGGTTTGCGGCGCGTCGGCGCGCTGCCAGGGTTCGTCTTCTCCGGCAAATTCGCCGAGCGGGTCGTCTGTTTTTTTCGCCTTTTTCTTTTCTTTTTTTGGCTTTTCTTCAGGCTCGTTTTCACTGGAAACGATCACGGAGCCGTCGGACGTCACGCGCACATTTGAGTCGTCGTAAGGATTGACGTCGCCGTCGACTTCTTCCACGACGATATCAGAGTCTTTCGGCTTGGTTTCCAGTTTCGCGCCGTTCTTTTCCCAACGCGCCACACGCGTTTGAGCGACCGATAGTTTTTCCTCAGAGGCGCGCGCGAGCCATTCGTCGGCGTCGTCCCAGTCCAGCGCGGCCTGATAGTGACTCCAGTAGAGGTTCGGCAGGGGCGCTTCCGACCCGAAACGTTCGTAGACGCGACGCAAACGACCGACATGCTGAGGCGAGACGTTCCCGATACGTTGCGCGAGCGCTTCGTCGGTGTACAAGCGCTTCGGCGCCTGTGCCTCCATGAGCTTTGTGCGCCAGGAGTGAATGACCTTGCCCTTCTCCCAGTTGGTCTTACTGACAAGTATGTTCCAGAACCCGACGTATTCGTTGGCGATTTCGTCAATGAGCGCCTCTTTTTCCGGAGTGACGAGCGACTCCTCCTCGGAGGATTCCTCGAACTCTTCGAATTCCTCGTAGGATTCCGGCGCTTCCTGCTCCTCTTCCCACGGGGCGACGTCTGTTTCGTTGAGCGACACTGTCTTTATCCTCTTATCTAACGCAACTTAGGCGCGAACGTGTCGCGCCGGTTTAGGGGTAATTGCACGGAGTGTAGCGAATGTAGCCAAGAAAATCAAGCGTAATCGCGGCGACAGTGAGAAATCCAGGCGCGTCAA
>JAUNMR010000040.1:21963-27993 GCA_030537455.1 Planctomycetia bacterium
TAGCCAAGAAAATCAAGCGTAATCGCGGCGACAGTGAGAAATCCAGGCGCGTCAACGGCGGCAGAGATCGGCGTCGGCGGCGTCGGAGCATTTGCGCGCATTAATGGCGTTGATACCAGTCGCTGGGATGAATTAGATTTCCACAAGCGATAGCGTCGCGGCGCCGGAAACTCTGGCGCACAGGGGCGTATGACAGACGACGAGTCGCCCGTCGCGCCGCCTTAGGAGACGTTCGGTCTTTGTTTTGATATGCCTTTGGACAGTGTTCGCGCGTATATTGAACGGAATGAGGAGGTTATGAGCAATTATTAGTCGAGCGAGACGGTCTCTCCCCCTTTGGGAGTCGCCATAGCGCCCCAGACGCCATGGGTCGATTTTCCGGTCCAGTCTTCGTCGGGGGTGGACACGCCGTTCATGGGGGTGTAGAGGTCGCCGCAGTCGATTGTTTCACCGACGAACCGCACGGAGCCGTCCATCATGCACACGTTAACGCCGCCGACGTGATTGGAGGAGGCGGTGACATAAAAATGCTTGTCTTCGTCCTTAGGAGCGCGATATCCGCAACTGGGCATATTCGGGGGGAGCGCCGCGACGAAGTTGGTATTGCCGGCGAGCGCGGAGTGCCAACGTCGACCCTTTTGCGCCATTGTGCGCGGTTCTTTGTAGAATCCGTCGGGACCGCGAAGCGCAAGGCACGCGCCGGGAACTTGGTAGTAAGCGGTGGTAAGAAAGGCGATTCCGGTCTTAACGCCGCTGTCGGCGTTGTCCTCGTTGGTCGCGTCGGTTGTCATGATATTAGAGACGTTGATCTCCGCAAACGCCATCGTCTGACTGGTTCCGTCTTGAATTACGCCCAGGGTCGTGCGCCCGATGGAGCCGTTGACAAAGACGCCGCGACGCGCTACTTGACCTGGGGAGCAGGGATAAGTCGCCGCGTCGCCCATATTGCACGCGTAATTATTGCGACCGAAGCAGTTAGGGTCGCCGTTGGACTTGAGCGCGTTCCAGTCGGACGGACACAGAAAGGTCGTGATCGCCACAGTATACGGATGGCTAGCGACTCCGGTGGGGAGCGTTCCGGCGTTGACCGGATCGGGCGAATAGTTTAAGTCGTTACGATTCAACGCGTTATTAAAACACGTGTTGATAACGTCATAGAGCGCGCCCTGTTCCAAAAAAGGGAGCAACGTCATGTGGACGGAGCAGCATTGCAAGCGACTATAGAGGTCGGAATTAGCGGAGGCGTTGCGTCGACCGAGCCAATGTTCGTCGTTATAGGAGTTCGGAATGCGATTATTAGCGCTTTCGAAGTTCGCCAGCGCCAGACCGAGCTGACGCATATTACTGGAGCACTGCATGCGTCGCGCCGCCTCGCGCGCCGCCTGAACCGCCGGTAAGAGTAGCCCGATGAGAATACCAATGATCGCAATGACAATGAGTAGTTCAACAAGGGTAAAGCCAGTGGCGGCGCGGAGTTTCATCTTTTCTTCTCGTGGCTATCTAGGGGAGGGGGTTCAATTGGAAAACTACGTGAATTGTAGCGCCAAAGCGCACAGTAGCAAGGGGTTTGCCCGGAGGCGTCGTGGCTACGCTACTACCGCCGACTGCATATAGGCGCGGCACGACCCGCGCGCGACGGGACTGTGCTTAGGGACGCCGAGAACCAGATGGTTTTTGAGCAATGGCTAATGGTAGGTTTTAACGTCGCGGAAAAATTCTCATTTTTATCGTCAAATTTGTGGTATACTATCGGGCGTGTCGAAGAACAAGCGACTGCGACGTCCGCTGTTTTCCTTGAAAAGGTCACGCTCCCAGGTCGAAGTTTAGCGGTTCGAGCATTGCCAAGGACGGTGAGAATATTGTTTGTTATCCAATTCAGGGTTAATTATAAAAACCAAAAAAAGGTTAAAAAAGGCGCTTGACTTTTGGTAAGTTTGTGATATAATACTTGGTGAATCGTATGTGACACGGCTACGAAGTTCACTGTATTTGAAGAAGATACGTGAAAATATCGTAGAGGCTCACGGATCCGAAAGGACGTCGAGAGCGATATCGTTAGGAAAGAAGAGCCCGTGCCGGAATTAACCCAAAAGGTTAATTGGATACTTAACAAAGGTTTTATTTATGATATTCAACCTGGCACAAGAATGGAGAGCGCACAATGGCATACACAGCATTTGGAGAATTTGTAAGAATTCTCAGAATTAAACGCCATCAGGTAATGGGCGATATGGCAGAGATCTTGAACACGTCGACGCCGTTCCTGTCAGCGGTAGAGAATGGAAAGAAGAATGTTCCCGACAGTTGGATTCGGAAGATTATTGAGTACTATCAGCTGTCCTCGGAAGAGCAAGAAGCGCTCTGCGAGGCTGTTGAAGAGTCAAAGCTTCAGTACAAGATAGTCTCTGGCAACGCGGGAAAAAATCAACGCAAGGCGGCTGTGCAGTTTGCCAGATCCTTTGAGGAGATGGACGATGAAACTGCCCTGAAAATTCTGGAACTTCTTAAGAATAAGGAGACTAATTGTTAATGGATTATCTAACCAAACCCACGACAAGAATGGATCTTCGCAAGTACTCGAAGTATCTGCGACAGATTTTTGGCGTTCCTGAAACTGGGGCGTTTCCGGTACTTCAGGTATTAGAAAAGATCCCTGACGTGTTTGAAGGATGTAACAGTGAGATTCTAGAAGATCACAATTTCCCGCTGAAGACAATGGCAAGATGTGTTCAACACGACAAGAAGCGAGTCGCCATTGAAATCAAGCAATCCGTTTATGACGGAGCGCATAAAAGGAACATTGGCGCATTTAACGGGTTCATCTGTCACGAGATCTGCCATCTTTTCCTCTTTAAAATCGGATTCACTCCGATTTTCGAGAGGAACTATGCTAATAACACTATTCAACCCTGCCGTAGCGTGGAATGGCAGGCAAAGGCGCTTTGCGGCGAGGTGATGATTCCATATGAAGAGAGCAAGGGAATGAATGAGCAAGAGATTTGCGCTACCTACCATTGTTCCAAGGCGTCTGCTCGATACCGAGTAAACCTCGACAAAAAATGACCGAAGTAAAGCAAGCGCCACTCGCTGGCGTGGCTGTCGACGTACCGCAAACGCGCAGATAATTCCTATCTGCGCATAACGGGGATTTGACGTATTTGAGTGTATGTAATGTGTTACGATTTGTATTTACAATGAAGAATTGGTTTAGGGCTATCTGGACTCTATTCGACGTCTTTGTGAGTCTGGATAATCCTGTCTGTATCAACATGAGACGTCGACGTTTAGCTCCAAGGTTTAAACGTAAAGAGCCACATTGTCGCTCGTGTGATGTTTTCTATGAGAATGTCAAAAGGGTAACGTATGATTAAAGGCTTAAATGAGTTTGAAAAGTTTTATCTGATTCGTCCTCTGCCGGAAGACTGCAAACTTGATCGTTTTTCCATGCCCTTTGTAAAGAAGACAGAGTTTTCCAGTCTCGACTGGGAACAGCTTAGAGTGGTGGGGGTTCAGAACGCATCGGCAAAGACCTCCGACCGAAACACGATGGTCTTAATGTTTAACTACGACCAGAGACTAGAGGTCTTGTGGGAGCGTTCCCTGAAAAAGATCCCCCTATTTCAGGGATTTGCGGCTGTTGCGACTCCTGACTTCAGTCTTTATCCATGCATGAATGAAAATGTTATTCGCAATAATATTTTCAAATCGAGATGGATTGGCGTTACGTTTCAAAGCTACGGAATCACGGTATTACCGACCGTAGGGTGGGCGAGTCCTGATACGTATGACATATGCTTCAGCGGGTTGGAGCCTGGATCAATCGTCGTCGTCTCCACACTGGGCTGTTTGGAACACACCGCAGAATTCCTCGATGGGTTCCGTGAAATGAAACGTAGGCTCAAGCCGCCACTGATCATCGTCTACGGAAAGATGATCAAGGGAATGACAGGAACCTTTTTGAACTATCGTTACAACGATCTATTTTGCTCAAAACAAGTATACGGGCAAAAGTGGATTTCTGGTCTTTCAAGGTATTTTACAATACCCGAGGAGGTGAACTAATGGGCTCACGCGGCGCTTTCGTTGACGTCAAAGCTGGAGACTTCAGTTTTAATGCAGGCGGTCAGCATTATAAAACCGTTGGCATTCTGACGTCAAATCCGAAGGTTCGGATTATCATTCAGGACTCTAATAGAGTAAAGGCTCCGGAGTATTCCCATACCCCTGGCGTCATTTACGCGGTCGTAAAAGACGGCATGCTTAAACATCTGGCATATTATGACGAGAAACGCGATCAGGCGGTGTTAATTGATTTGGCGCATACCCATGATCATGTACAACCGCACAGACATGAATACATGCGCCATAATAAGAAGGATCCTGGTGTTCCTCCAACGGCGGAGGAACAAAAGTTGATCCAACAAATTAAGAAGGAGTTTCAACTGAAATGAGAAAGAATGAGTACACTTCTCTGGAGGAATTCACGTCCCAATACATTGGAGTCTGGGGACCGAGCGACGGACACTGGTTCGGTTTGGAGTTTACCTATCGCGGCGTCGAATATCGCTTTCATACCGGACCGATGTACGATCGGAAAGATATGATCTTGCCGGACGGACGCATGGCCACGTTTGGTTTGTATCAGAGAATCGGCGACAGTAACGATTTCACACTGCTTGGGGTTTTTGACACAATGGACGACGTCCTGGAGAGTACCTGCATTCAGGGAGTCAAGTTCAGAGAAGTCATTATGGATCCGGATACCGAACTGACGGGTCAAGATTAGCGGCTTCGTTGCTTATGAAGCGCTGTCGCGAGTGTTTTTCACAGTTCGACGACGCCGATGAATGAATCGGCGTCGTCGATAAAGAACGTTATGATAAAAGATAGGAGATATCTATGTCATCAGAACGAAAGAATGAGTATACTTCCCTGGAAGAATTCACGTCCCAATACATTGGGGAGTGGGGACCGCGTTATGGACACTGGTTCGGTTTGGAGTTTACCTATCGCGGCGTCGAATATCGCTTTCATACCGGACCGATGTACGATCGGAAAGATATGATCTTGCCGGACGGACGCATGGCCACGTTTGGTTTGTATCAGAGAATCGGCGACAGTAACGATTTCACACTGCTTGGGGTTTTTGACACAATGGACGACGTCCTGGAGAGTACCTGCATTCAGGGAGTCAAGTTCAGAGAAGTCATTATGGATCCGGATACCGAACTGACGGGTCAAGATTAGCGGCTTCGTTGCTTATGAAGCGCTGTCGCGAGTGTTTTTCACAGTTCGACGACGCCGATGAATGAATCGGCGTCGTCGATAAAGAACGTTATGATAAAAGATAGGAGATATCTATGTCATCAGAACGAAAGAATGAGTATACTTCCCTGGAAGAATTCACGTCCCAGTACATCGGAGTCTGGGGACCACGCGACGACCACTGGCTCGGTCTGGAGTTTACCTATCGAGGCGTCGAATACCGATTTCATACCTGGGCGATGTACAATGAGAAGAACACGATTCTACCGGACGGCCGCGAGGCGATGTTTGGGCTGTATCAGAGAATCGGCGACAGCAACGATTTCATTCTGCTCGAGGAATTCGCCGATATGGACGACGCTTTGGAGAGTACCTGCATTAAGGGGGTCAAGTTCAGGGAGGTCATTATGGATCCCGATACTGAATTGACGGGGCAGGATTAGCGCTGTCATTGTGTAAGTAGCGACGACATATCGTGTTATATTATAGCCAGGTCTGACTCATGAGCCAGCGCCTGGCTATGATACTATTAGAAGCAGTTTCATAACTTCCCCTGACTGTTCGAATATTTCAGTTCCCTTTTTACGCCTGCCTGAACCAACGCCTAAACCAACCAACCCGCTTGAGCGCTCACACGCACTACTATCCGCCAAGCTGAAACAACGCCTAAACCAACCAACCCGCTGTCACGATCGCCCTGCGTTTTCTTGCGCCACGGGCAAAGCCCGTGGCGATCTGCCCGCAGGGCAGCCCAGCCGGAGGCTT
>JAUNMR010000013.1:0-35439 GCA_030537455.1 Planctomycetia bacterium
TTCGTCGCAAGTTCTATGAGCTGGTCAAGCCGAAGGTTACGCTCTGGCCGACCCCGGATTGGCTCTGGCGCAACGACGTCGGTCGTGGCGACGGCTCCGGACCCTTCAAGACGTGTGATACTCGTATCTGGTCCGGTGAAATCGGCGTGAAGGAGTACTACGTCTCTAAAGACGGTCTGATTAAATTGACCTTCTAACGTCAGTCTCAGTTGTGGTTTAATTTTCATGCTCCTCTAACGCATGAATGTTTTTTCTAGTGGCAAACCTCGCGGCGACTATTTTGTTCGCTCCGGGGTTTGTCTTTTTTATCGATTTGAAACTGCATGGTTTGTTCTGTGCGACTTAACGTTATGGTTTCGACACAACGTTGATTCTTGATTGCTTGGCGGTAGAATAGAGGCGGCGTTTCGATAGGCGATCAACTTGATTCGCGCACATTTCGTGGCGCTTTTAAGCTCGTAGAAGGAGAAGATATGGATCGCAGAAACTTTTTATCGCTCGGACTCATGGCGCCCCTTGCTTTACGCGTCAGTCAAAACGTCTTTGCGGCGACGGAATATAAAAAAGAGGACACGGCGCTGAGCGCGAATTATGCGAAGGACGCGTCTAACCCCTTGACGACGCTCTGGCAGTTTCCGACGCAACACGTACGGCAAATGATGGGCTACGTTCTCCAGACCGCCACGGGTCAGACAATTGTGATCGACGGCGGCGCTACCGGCGAAGCGCCTTATTTAGTCGACTTCCTCAAGCAAGAATGCAACGGTAAAGTTGACGCGTGGTTCCTTACTCACGCTCACATTGACCATTGTGGGGCATTGGCGGAAATCTGCAAGAAGTACCCCGACGCGCTGGAGATTAAGGATCTGTATTACAACTTCCCCGAACAAGGATGGCTCGACGAACACGAAAGCGGTAGTAAGAAGGCCACAGCCTTTATTTTCGAAGGACTTGCTCAATTCAAAGGATCCTATCGTAAGCCGGAAGTGAACGAAGTCTTTCAATATGGTCCGCTGTCGATCAAATGTCTCAACGACCTCGATTCTAGTCTGACGATGAACGCGATCAATAACTCCTCTGTCACGCTCCGCATGGACGTCGGAGGTTCCTCCTTGCTTTTCCTCGGCGATCTTGGCTACGAAGGGGGCGATCGCCTCATGGATATGCAGGGCGAGAACCTTTGTGTCGACGTGTGTCAAATGGCGCACCACGGTCAACAGGGGGTTCGTCGCAAGTTCTATGAGCTTGTCAAGCCGAAGGTTACGCTCTGGCCGACCCCCGATTGGTTGTGGCGCAACGACCAAGGCAATCGCGGCGACGGCTCCGGTCCATGGAAGACGTGTGACACGCGTATCTGGTCGCGCGAACTGGGCGTGCAAAAGTACTACGTCGCCAAAGACGGTCTGATTAAGCTTACCTTCTAGCGCTTTCCAGAAGCGGTTTCATAACTTCTCCTTTTGCCTCTTTCTAGTACAATCTTCGTACATAGATGTTTTTTTGTCCTTGTGGCTTTTTGGCAAAACGTTACGAGGCGCTTTGCGATAGCGTGGAGTTTATGCGAAACATTTAGCGTTTTTCACAGTCTAAGCGTATGAAGCGTCGCGCGAGGACGACGCGTTGATATGCGCGGCAACTTTGTTAAAGAATCAGCGCACGTAGCGTTAAGGATATCGAAATGGAACAGACGTCGTATACTCGTGAAAACTTGTGCGGTCTTGTACTCGGCGATTATCTTATCGAACGTCGCGTTGGCGGCGGCGCGACGTCTGACGTCTTTTTGGCGCAACAGCAGTCCCTGAAACGCCGCGTGGCGCTGAAGATTCTCAAGGACGAACTGTCGAATAACCAAACGTATGTGAAACGTTTCGTGCAAGAAGCGCGTTCCGCCGCGCGTTTGGAACATCCTAATATCGTTCGCATTTACGAGGTTGGCGAGTTTCAGACGACTCCGACGCGTAAACGTCGCTTCTGGCGTGGCAAACGTGCGGAACAGACGAAGCGTTATCACTTTATCGCTCAAGAGTACATCGACGGCATGAGTCTGTCGCAGTATTTGCGTCGCCATGGCGCGTCGTCGATTCCTCAGGTCTTTGCGACCCTGGAGCAAATCGCGCTAGCGCTTAAATGCGCGGAAGACGCGAGATTGGTTCACCGCGACGTCAAACCCGAAAACGTTCTCATTGACGTTTCCGGCGCGATTAAGGTCGTGGATTTCGGTCTTGCGCGTCCGATCGGTCCCAATGACGCAACCTGGTGCGAGGCGTCTCTGACCACCGCTGGCGTAGCGCTTGGCACGCCCCTGTACATGAGTCCGGAACAGGCGCGCGGTCAGCAGCTCGACTCTCGTAGCGACCTGTATTCTCTCGGCGTGACCGCCTACCGTATGCTCACCGGTACGGCGCCGTTTCAGGGCGAAACTCCCCTGGCTGTGGTGCTCAAACATCTGAACGAACGCCCACGTGATATTTGCGAAATACGACCCGACGCGCCAGTCGCTCTGGCGAAACTCGTCCATCGTATGATTGAAAAAGACCCCAATAAACGCCCTAATTCCACCGCCGACTTCTTAACAGAGTTGCGTCAAGCGCGTCAGGAATATTACGCCTCGCTCGACGACCAGACCACGCGCGAGCTAGCGCAGACGCCCCTGGACGCCGAGACCGCCGGGTTCGAACTCGATAGCGTCGCCTGTCATGAAACGACCGGTTCCGGCGATTCGAATCCTCCAGCGTGCGGTTCACAATTCTTTACGACCCCGCAAGAACGCGACGTTTTTAACCAGGCGGTTCATACCACAAACGTGTCGCGACAATGGCAAGCGAATACAACGCGTCTGGAGGCGATTCTTCGCGATGGTCGAGCGCGTGGGCATAATCGTGTAGCGACCCTTTGTGTGATCGCGGCGATCGCCTTCGCCTTTGGCGCGATTGCGCTGCTGACGAAAAACTTCATTCTCGCGTCTACCAATACCGAACCGCCGCTAACAATTGAGCGGTTTAATACGGTCGAGGAGCAGTATGTTTTCGCGTTGCAACTTGGTACGATCGACGCTTGGAAGAGCGTAGCGGAATATTTCCCCAATGACGTGTACTGGACGTCGCGCGCTGAGCGTCAGTTAGCGCTCGTTTATGTTAAAGAGAACGACGTCGATAAGGCCGAGGAACTCTTTGTTAAAATGACGACGCAGCCCTCGCCGGGGTCTAACCTCGACGTCTTTGGCTACGCCGGACTCGCTTGGGTTGCCGCCTCGCGTAACGACTACGACCGTGCCGCCGTAACCGTCTCGGAGCTAAGCAATGCTTCGCGCGACCATCTCACCGAATATCTACTGGCGAAAACGCGCGAACTAATTCAACGTCGCTTCGGCGAGGACTCTAATCTCATGCGCTCGTTCAATCGCCTCGAACAGAGCGCTCCGCGTCGCGGCGAGAATCCGCCCCCGCGTTGGAACGCGCCCAATGGGTTCGGCGGTTCCAATGGTTCAAACTCTCCGCGTGCAAACGGCTCGCGACCCTAGACGCGACGCGTTTGTGTTCTTTGACCTCTTCACTTTTTCACGCGCGTCTTACCAACGCGCGTTTTTTTACGCTCTTTCTGTTTGCCCACGACGTACGCGACTGACCCTGACGCGCTTTGTATCTTGTCTTTTTTTACTTGACGTTTATAATAGAGCGACTTACGCTGAGTCTGTCATCGCTCCTATAGTTTGTTCGCCGATTGATTGACCAAAATGAACGATACGCCTAATACGATCTTATACACCGACGGCGCATGTAGCGGCAACCCCGGTCCGGGCGGCTGGGCCTTTATTTTGCGCCATCTCCCGACTGGCAAAGAACTTGAAGGTTCCGGCGGCGAATCTGAAACGACGAATAATCGCATGGAACTCATGGCGGTGATTCAAGGACTCTCGGCGCTCAAACGTCCCACGCGCGTGCTCCTTGCCAGCGACAGCGCCTATGTTCTCAACGGTCTTTCCTCTTGGCTCGCCTCTTGGAAGAAGAACGGTTGGCGACGTCGTGAGCGCGGCCATTGGGCGCAGATCAAAAACGAAGACCTTTGGCGCAAACTTGACGAACTGTGCGCCATTCATGAGTTAGAGTTCGAAAAGGTGAAGGGTCATTCCGGTCACGAGGAAAACGAACGTTGCGACCAACTTGCCGTCTTGGCCGCGGAAAAGTATAAGCGTTAACGATTTAGCGAGTAGTATAATCATGCCTTCAACGTATGTGGAAACCGCGATAACCGCCGCTCAAGAGGCCGGTCGTCTTTTGAAATCTAAACTCGGACGCGTCGGCTTTAAAGAGAAGAGCCCCGCAAACTTAGTGACCGAAGCCGATTTACTCGCGCAACGCGCCATCGAGCAGATCGTCTTCGACGCCTTTCCGGAACATTACCTTCTCGGCGAGGAGACCCAAGGGGAAACGCCGGCGTTTAATTCCTCATTTGACAAATCGACGCGTCCTCAAAATCTTCTTACGGAACGTCAGTGCGGTAGCGCGGCGCCCGCAGATCTACCCTTTACGTGGATTGTCGACCCTCTCGACGGCACCACGAACTTTGTGCATTCCGTACCATTCTTCTGCGTCTCCATCGCTTTGGCGCGTGGTAACGAGCTGATCTGCGGCGTGATCTATGACCCAAACACGAACGAGCTCTTCACCGCCGAACGCGGCTGTGGCGCCTACCTGAACGGCGTACGTCTACAGACCAGCGCTGTTCTCAAGCCAAGTTACGCGCTCACAAGTATTTCCTTTCCGACACAAACGCGTGAGGATTCGCCCGATTACATTGCTTTTAAGCGTTGCGTCATGGTGTGCCAAGCGATGCGTCGCACTGGCTCCACGGCTTTGAACCTCGCATACGTCGCCGCCGGTCGATTCGACGCGAATATCTGCCAGTGCGCTCACCCCTGGGACGTCGCCGCCGGCGTGGCTATGATTCTCGAGGCCGGAGGACTGGCCACCAATACCGACGGTCGCGCGTTCGATTTGGCGCTTCGACCGCTCCTGACAACCGCAAACTCCGATCTGCATCGCGCTTTCTTAACGCTCCTCAATGATTAAATATAGGCAGGCAATTTGCAATATACCCATTGCTTGTTGCAACACGTGGTTTGACAATAGTTAAAAGAAGAACGGCGTCGTCCGGCTGGGTTTAGCCGACGACGCCGTTTTGTTATTCTATCTTTCGCTTGGCGCGAAGGTTACGAGTGTTAAAAACTTTTATATCGCGATTGACGCATTACCACATGGCATATTGCGGAATCGTGAGAAGTTCTCCGTCACGCAATGCCGATTGGTGCGCGACAATCCCGCCGACCGTGGTATTGAGCGCGACGGCGACATTAACGAGCGGATGTACTCCTTTGAGGACAGATTCAATGAAGTTCGATCCCAAATACCCGTGCGATCCTCCATGTCCTCCTGCTCCAACAGTCGGGGGAAGTTGCGGTTTGCGAAGGTCGCCAAGCTTATTGACAAGCTCTTGGGTTTTTTCGTCGATTGCGGCGTACCCGCCGTTGACCGCTCCGATTTCACCGCGCATACGACCGGTTTCACCGCCCCAACCGCAAGAGTCCCAGCTGACCGCCATTCTTGCGGAACCGCCCTCGCTGGTTTGGAAGAGCGCGACTTCCGTGCCAAACGGATTATTGTAGGGGTTGTCTTGGAACTCGTCTAACTTACTGCGGAACCCGACGCACGAGACGTGCGTAAAGGAGTTGCCGGTCACGCAGGTGTAGTAGGCGTTGGAGTGTGTCGGGTACCATTGCGGCACGAGTCCTCGGCGCCAGTTTTTGTAGCCGGGCAGGGTTCCAGCGCCATAGTGATAGTATTCCCCTTCGGTGTAGATCATCTTGCCAAAACCGCCGGCCTTGTAGATTTTACGCGCCAGATAGACGTCGTCGTGGAAGGAACTGGTTTCGAACATGCCATAGAGCTGTCCGGTCTCTTTGACGGTCTCATAGAGCTTGTCGGCGTCTTCCAGACTTCCAAAGACAGCGGGCACGGCGGAGGCGACGTGCTTGCCGGCTCTTAGCGCTTTACACGCGTGGTCACAGTGACTCGGCGCGTCGGTGGCGATAAAGATCGCCTCGATCGAATCGTCCTTGATCATCTCTTCGAGCGAATCGTAGGTCTTTTCACATCGGCACGCCTCTGCCAGAGCGTCGCGACGATCCTGAAACAGGTCGCTGACCGCGACAATTTCAGCGTTCGGATGATCTTGCAAGCCGAATTGCGCGCCAAATTGGCACAGACCGAATCCTACGATACCCATGCGGAGTTTACGGTCGGTAAACGGTTGCCATGCGGCGTTGGGATCAATGTTGGTATCGGTTTCGTCAAACCCTTGGATTTTCGGTTTTTCCGTGGCGTCGTCCGCACGTAGCGTCCCGGTTTGAGCAAAGGTCGCTAAGCCTGCGCCGATCGCCATACTCTGAGCCAGAAAATTTCTTCGAGACAATTCTACTGACATATTTTTCCTTTCAAATTGGATATCAATAGATGTGTAACGTTAAAGACTTAGGGGCGCGTTACCGCACGCCGTCGCTTTTGTGGTCTACGCTTAATTGTAACATCGCCTTTGCGCAGATACAATCTTTTTAATAAAAATTCGACCCCGTCTTCGTCGCTTTGAGTTCGCGCTGGTTTTCTGTATACTATGTAACAAATCGACCGGAAGCTTTTTGTGTTACGCGTCGTGTCGTCTATGCGACGCGCTTGGCTTTGATCGGATCGCGACGCGACGCTTACGTAGCGTCACGTCGTTACCGTCTTCCCACCCATGAGGCTAAAATGGTATCACGCTGTGAATTCGCACGCCGTCTTGCGCTTGAAATGGGCGCTTTCACTCTGAAATATTACGATCGTCCCGACTTGTTAATTGAAAGTAAATCAGACGGCACCCCTGTAACGCTTGCCGATCGCGGCGCAGAAGAACTCGCGCGTAAACTCATTAAGGAAGCTTTCCCCGAGGACGGTATTCTCGGCGAGGAAATGGACGACGTCGAAACCCATAACGGCTGGCAGTGGATCCTTGACCCGATCGACGGTACGAAATCTTTTATTCACGGCGTGCCGTTCTACTCCAATCTCATCGGCGTTCTTAAAGACGATCAGCCTCTTATCGGCGTGATCTGGTTGCCTGCGCTCGGTCGCGGCGTTTGGGCCGGTAAAGGTCTGGGCGCCTGGGAATTCAACGGAACTGAAGCAAAAGCGCGCCAATCTCGCGTTTCAACGACCTCGCGAATCGAAGACGCGCTCTTTCTCGTGACCGATGTGCGTGATTTTGAACACGTCGGTCGACGCGGCGCTTACGAGGAACTGGAGCGCCGCGCAAAACTCACGCGTACCTGGGGCGACGCCTATGGTTACTACATGGTGGCGACGGGGCGCGCTGATTTTATGGCGGATCCCTATTTTGAAATCTGGGACGCCGCCCCGCTTCTGACGGTTCTCACGGAGTCGGGCGGTGCGTTCGGTACTTGGCAGGGCGAAGAGACAATCGTCGGTCGCGAAGGAGTCGCGTCGAACGCAAACTTAAAGGACGAAGTGATTAGCGTGTTACGTCGGTACCCGAAACAGCCCCTTAAGTAATAGTTGGCTCCGGCAACGACCTCGTCTTGCCCCCCTTGCCGGGTTTGATACCGTCTTGTAAAGGACGGTTGTTTGGGGACTTTATGAAATGGCGTGAAAAAATAAACAATTAAAGTAAAAATTCCTTGAATTGCGATAGCTGTTTCCTTACAATTAAGGTCGACGTCGCTCGTATCAAGGCGTTTGGCGCGTTGTATTCACTCGAGCGTATTGATTTATACGCCAATCACGTTCGGTTGGCGTCATGGTTTTGGAGGTTCTTGGTTCTATGACCGCTAGCAAAGTCCGACGCGTTTTTCTTCAGTCACACTCGATTGCCGGCACAGTCTTTTCCGGCTTAACCTTCTCGCGCGTTCACGCATCGGAAAGTAACGAGCTTAAAGTCGCTCTGATCGGTTGCGGCGGTCGCGGGGTCGGCGCGGCGGTTAATACTCTCACAGCGGATGAAAATACGAAGCTCTACGCAGTCGCCGACGCTTTTCTTCCAAAAGCTCAAAGCGCGGTGGAAGGACTCCGTACCCAGTTTGAAGGTCGCGTAGACGTGGAAGGTCGCGTTTTCGCGGGTTTGGACGCGTATAAGCACGCGATCGACGCTTGCGACGTGGTTCTTCTGTGCGAAGCGCCCGGCTTTCGTTATCGTTCCCTTCGCTATGCGGTTGAAAACGGCAAGCACGTTTTCTGTGAGAAACCAGTGGCGGTCGACGCGCCCGGCGTGCGTTCTGTTATTGAATCGACGAAAATTGCGAAAGAGAAAGGACTTACGCTCGTCTCCGGTCTGTGCTGGCGCTATGACCTCAATGTGAAAGATATCATGCAACGCGTTCTCGACGGCGCGATTGGCGATATCACCTCCGCACGTCTGACCTTTATGGGCGGCAAGCTCTGGACGCGTCCTCGTAGCGAAGACGATACGGAACTCATGGCGCAGGTTCGTAACTGGTACAATTACACGTGGCTCTCCGGCGACTTCAATGTTGAACAGCACGTTCATACCCTCGATAAAGCGCTTTGGGCAATGCACGACGTTCCCCCCGCAACCTGCTATGGTCTGGGCGGTCGTATGCAACGCGTTGAACAACCCGCCTATGGCGATATCTACGACTCCATGGCCGCGGTCTTTGAATACCCGAACGGTACGACCCTATATTCCTACTGTCGTCAGCAAGACGGTTGCTGGGGCGAAAACAACGCTCGCTTTGCCGGTACAAAAGGTTATGTCGCCTCCACTCTCGGTCATGGCGTGATCACCGACCTCGACGGCAAGGTGATCTACGAACGCGAAAACGTCCCCTCTGATATGTACTCCCTGGAGCATATCGAACTATACAAATCGATCCGCGGCGAAGTCGATACAATCAATAACGGCGACTATATGAGCAAGGCCACCATGATGGGAATCATGGGGCGTGAAGCATGTTATTCCGGCGCTAAGATTAAGTGGGAAGACGCTCTAAATTCGCAGAAATCCTACGCGCCTAGCGAATACAGCGAAACCGGTACGCCTTGCAATGTTCCCGACGAGCAGGGTCGTCTTAAAGTCTATATTCCAGGTCTTGGCGCCGTTTATCACACCGTTACTCGCTGACCGGTTCATAGCGTCGTCTGGATCCTTCCACTCAATCCATTTACTTTAGCGTCACTTAGTGACGGTTTGTTCTCATAATTCAGGAGAGTTGTTATGTCTTTTTCGCGACGAAACTTCCTCAAGGCCAGCGCTCTTGGCGCTGCCGCCATGTCCATCGCTACCCCTCGCGTTCACGCGGCAGAAGACAACACGATTAAAGTTGGTCTGATCGGCTGCGGCGGTCGTGGTCGTGGCGCTGCTAACAATACCCTTAATGCGGATAAGAATGCGAAGATCGTCGCAGTCGCCGACGCCTTCCTGCCGAACGCTCGCAACGTTGCCGACGTCTTGACGGAACAATTCGAAGATCGCGTCGATATCGGCGATCGCATCTACGGTGGTTTGGACGCTTATAAGGCCGTCGTTGACGCCTCTGATCTGGTTCTTCTTTGCGAATCCCCCGGCTTCCGCTATCGTTCCCTCGCTTACGCTGTTAAACAGGGCAAACACGTGTTCTGCGAAAAGCCGGTCGCGACTGACGCGCTGGGTATCCGTTCGGTCATCGAATCTTCAAAGGTCGCGAAAGAAAAGGGCTTGACGCTCGTCTCCGGTCTGTGCTGGCGCTATGACCTGAACGTCAAAGATATCATGGAACGCGTTTGTGGCGGTGAAATCGGCGATATCACCTCGGCGCGTCTGACCTACCTGACCAGTAAGCTTTGGACACGTCCTCGCGCGGAAGGCGACACCGAAATGATGGCGCAAGTTCGCAACTGGTATAACTATGCGTGGCTCTCCGGCGATTTCAATATCGAACAACACGTTCACACGCTCGACAAAGGTCTGTGGGCGATGGGCGACGTTCCCCCGGCAACGTGCTACGGTCTGGGCGCGCGTATGCAACGTACCGAACAGCCGGAGTATGGCGATATCTACGACTCCATGGCGTCGGTCTTCGAATATCCCAATGGCACGACCTTCTACTCCTACTGTCGTCAGCAGGACGGTTGTTGGAACGAAAACCAAGCGTACTTCGCCGGTACCAAAGGTTTTGCGTCGATCCTCGGACGCGGTCGCATTACCGATCTCGACGGTAAAGTGATCTACGAACAAGAGCGCGTGAACTCCGATATGTACACGCTGGAACATGTCGAACTGTACAAGTCGATCCGCGGTGAAATCGATACGATCAATAACGGCGACTACATGGCTAAGGCCACTATGATGGGTATCATGGCGCGTGAAGCGTGCTATTCCGGTAAGAAGGTCACCTGGGACGAAATGATGAGCTCCGAGAAGTCCTATCGTCCTGACGTATACACCTGGGACGGCAATCCTTGGAATCTTCCTGATGAAAACGGTCGCTTCAAGATCCAAGTTCCGGGTCTGGGTCAGGTTTATCATACCGTTACTCGCTAACCCTAGCGTCTGTGTAAGTTACGTCGCATTTCACACGCGTTCTCAACGCGTGGCGGCGTAACTGCTTGACGCCTGCGTCTCCGTGTTCGGTCAGCGCCGAACGTCTTTTTCGCGTCTGTTCAAGCGTCGACCAATCGCTAGTTCGCTAAAGATTGGTCGGCTTTTATTTTAGGACGCGCCACAAATTCAGATTCTAGGCTAACCTCTTTGACTTCCCCCGTCGCGCGCGTCCCCTTTAATGAACAAACCGATACCACCGAGTTCCGCATGGATCCCGTCACGGGTCATTGGACTCTGATTTCAGAAGGACGCCGTCATCGCCCCCATAGTGTTCACGACCACGTCGGGCATGTCGCCTCATGCGTCTTTTGCCACGGCTCAGAACGCCAGACGTGCGCAACGGTCGCCGACCTTTCCCTCGATCTGACGCGCTTCTCATCGTCTCAAACTTCCGCCGCCACCGGGTCTTACGACCTTAACGCCGTGATTAACGACGCGTTACGCAACGCAAACGCCGACAATTTTATCCTGCGCGCCTCTTGCTCCCAAGACGACTACTCTCAGCAGTCGCACCGCCTGTGGTTTGTGCGTAGCGTTGAGAATAAATTTCCCGCCTTTTTAAAAGACGACGCCTCCACATGCGCCACGTGGTTGCCACAAGACGCGTCAGCGACCTGGTTTAAGCGCGTCGACGCTTATGGTCGACACGAGGTGATTGTCGATAGTCCGCGACATATTAGAGGTTGGGAAGATTTCAGCGATCTGGAAATTGAACTTGCCTTTCGTATGTTCCGCTCGCGTTTACAATCGTTGCGTGCGGAAGGTCGTTACGAGCACGCGTTTATCTTTAAGAACGTCGGCGTCAACGCCGGCGCCTCGCAAGCGCATTCCCATTGCCAATTGACCGCTAATTTCGTGACGCCACCTAGCGTATCACACGAAATGACTCGACTTGCACAGTATCAAGCCGACGGGAATAATTCGCAGTCGCGAAACTTCTGGCGCGAGTACCTCCACGCGGAACGGCAGTGCGGCACGCGCGTAATCTACGCCGACGCTCAGTTCCTCTTGTGGTGTCCCTTTGCCAGTGGCAATCCAATGCAAGTGGAGCTCTGTCAATGTTTTGACGGCGATTTTGTCGATTACGACGACGCAACGCTTCGTAACTTTGCACGTCTCGCACGCGACGCGGTACGCGCATTGCAGTCGCTGTATCGACGTCAGGGTTCCGATAAGCCGTTAGATTATAACGTCATTTTGAATCATCCCCCCTTTGTTTTTAAGAACAGTTGCGCCGGGGCGTGCGGATTCGCTCGCACGCGTCTGACGATTCTGCCAAGTATTGTGAAAAAGGCGGGCTTTGAACTCGGCGCGCAGATCGATATCAACCCGTTGTCGCCGGAGCGCGTGGCGTATGAATTGAGAAGAGTCTGGGACAACTCGCGCATGACCTTTTAAGTTTTCATTTAGATTGGATTTGCAATGTCAAATTCTCCCAAAACAACAAAAGCTCCCGCCTCCTCGGCGCACGGCGCTCCTCTGAAGACGATTGCGCCTTGGTATCGCTGGGAACTACTCGTACTACTGTTTTTGGCGTACTTTTTCCATCAGTCAGACCGCGCGATCTTTGGGGTCGTCTCTAATTCGATCAAATCAACCTTCCAGGTGAGCGACTCGATCCTCTATATGACGCGCACGGTTATGTTTGCGCTCATGGCGCTGGTGGTTCCTCTCGCGGGCTTCCTCGGCGATAAAATCAATAAGCGCAAGCTTTTGATTCTTTGCCTTTTCTGCTGGAGCTTTGCGACGATCGCCACGGGTATGGTGCATAGCGTAGTGGGGCTGATTATCTTCAATAGTATCGGCGTTTCGGTAGCGGAGGCGTTTTATGGACCGGCGTCGACCAGTTTGATCGCTGCGTATCATAAAGAAACGCGTTCTATTGCACTGTCTGTTCACCAGACGGCGGTCTATTTGAGCGTAATCTTTTGCGGGGGCGTTGCGGCGGCGATTAGTCAGCATTATAACTGGCGTTGCGCGTTCTTTGCCTTTGGCGGCGTCAGCATTATCATAGGAATTTTATTGATCTTACGACTAAAAGATCCCGCCAAAGTGCAAATGGCCGACGGCTCAAAACTGGAAATACCCAAAGCGACGGAGAAACCTCACGTTGGCGAATTTCTCAAAATGATCTTTACCAATAAGTCGGCGCTCCTTTTGACGGTTGGCTTTACCGCGATCGTCTTTGTGAACAATGCGTACCTGAACGTGGTATCAAAGTTTTTGCAGGATAAGTTCGGTCTGTCTGAAGCCAGCGCCGGTTGGAATGGTATGTTTTGGCATCACATTGCCGCGTTGATCTGTATCTATATTGGCGGCGCGATTTCCGATAAGTTCGCACGCTCTTATCCGTCGGTGAGACCGCGTTTGCAGTTCTGCGCAATGACGATCGGCGCGCCGATTGTTTGTCTGATCGGTTGCGTTTCAACGCTTTGGCACGTTTATGCGCTTTTCTTTGCTCTTGGCGTGTGTCGCGGATTCTATGAATGCAATACACACGCGTCGATCTTTGAGACGGTGCCGGTGAAATACCGCTCTACGACGGTCGGTTTTATGATCATGTTTGCGTTCCTGATCGGCTCCTGGTCGAGTCAACTTGTCGGCATTCTTCACGACACATACGGGATTCAACTCGGCTATCGTTACGGTTTCTTCATGCTTGGCTCTACGTGGGTGATCGGCGCGCTGTGTGTTGGTATTGCAGCGTTTGGAACCTATAAGAAGGATCGCGAACGACGTTTGACGACCGACAATGCGGCGTAAGAACATGCGTCGCAAGGTTTGTGTCGATTGTTTTTATAAAAAATAGGCGCTGTCGAATCACTTTGGCGGCGTCTTGCGCTCTAGGCGCGCCTTGCTTTTTTGGCGTCTTTGACTGAATACGAGGCTTTATAATGTCATTCAGAAATCTCATACATTTTAAGGGATTGCGTCATTTTGTCGCCTCGCGCGGCATGCGTTTCGTAACGCTGGGTTTGACGTTGTCAGCGCTTATGGCGTTTTTGAGCGTAAGTGTTTTCGCTCAGACTCCCGAGCAGCGCGCACGCGAGTTTTTACTCTCCGAAGACTTCTTTGACGCCTTCTATGGCACGAATTACGACGAGCCTATGCAGTTCGCCAGCGGTTCCGCGACGATCGATATGCCATTTGCCTCCGACAAGGAGACCCCGCGCGGTAATTTCGATAAGCCCTTCACTTGGGACTGCTCTGCCTATTTGAACTACCAGCTTTCGCTCAAGGTCGATCACCCTGAGGCGATCGGGCATTCGACCCTCTATTTCCACAGCAAGACCGGCTGGTATTCCCTCTCCGGACAAGTGGCTCACTCCAAGAACGGTCATTGCGTTATTCTTTTCCCCGTAAACAGTTACATGAGCGAAGGCCAACCCGTTGGGCTTGATAAAATCGACGCGATTCGTGTCTCCCTATGGCGTGGCGCCGCGGTCGACGCGAAGGCCGAGATTCTGTCTTTGCGTATGCAACGCGCTGTGATTGCGGTACTTAGAAACGGCGAACCCGGCAGCGAGGGGGATAAATACGCACGCGATATGACGCGACTTCTTAACCCCCTGGGCGGATTGAGCGAACAGCTTGACGCGAACTTGGCGACCCCGGAAGCATTGCAACGTTATTCGGCGGTGATTGTTCCTGTCGGCGGGAGTCTTACTCCTGCGGCAACTGACGCGCTGTGCGAGTACGTCGCCCAGGGTGGATTTGTGCTCGGTTTTTACAATATTCCCGAGAAGCTCATGAAGGCGATTGGGGTTCAATCCCTTGGATTTGTGCGTTGCGCCGACGTCGACCTAGATCTTCAGGGAATAACCTTTGAACAATCCTCGCGCGCAAATTTGGCGCAGAAGGGACTCCCTTTGCCAGAGAAAATCGCACAACAAAGCTGGAACTTTTTTAAAGTTACGCCACAAACGAACTGGCGTGCGCCCGGCGCGGATTCTCGTCGCTTGGGACGTTCCGCGCGCGTGATTGCCAACTGGTCCACTGCCGACAAGACCCTTGAATATCCCGCGTTGATTCTAAGCGATAGCGGTTTGTACTGTTCCCACGTCTTTACCGAATCGGATCCGGATACCAAGCGCGCGTTTCTTAATATGCTCTTTTCAGTCGTGTGTCCCGGCGTGGCGCAGCAGAGCGCGCGTGCACAGTGGCGTTCGACCCTTCGCGTCGGCGTCGATCCGGTTAATAATGCGGAACAGACGATTAGCGCGAATCTTGATAACGTCGAGAAGTCGTTGAAAGACAACGGGTTTACCTTGATCGACGTCGCACGACTCTTGGACGCGGAGCGAGCGGCGGAGGTTGACGCATTGCAACTGTCGAAGTTTCAAGAGGCGCTTTTGGTTTGTAAAAACAAACTGGTAGAAGTTTTTTGCGCCAGTCAAGTCGCTCCAGCGGGCGAGGGACGATTCTGGTGGGAGCATTCCGGTTTCGGCGTATATGCTGGCGACTGGGATCGAACCATGCGTGAACTCTCCGACGCGGGTATTACCGGGGTCATTCCGAATATGCTTTGGGGCGGTCTGGCTTATTACCCCAGTAAAGTTCTTCCGGTTGACAAGCGCGTGGAGCAATATGGCGACCAGATCGCGCAAGCGGTCGCGGCGGGCAAAAAGTACGGGGTTGAGGTTCACGTCTGGATGGTTTGCTTTAACGCGTCGAATTCTTCGGAAGAGTTTCTGTCGCAAATGCGCTCGCAAGGGCGTTTACAGGTCACGTTTAACGGCGAGCCGACGCGTTGGCTTTGTCCGTCAGATCCGCGTAATCGTCAGTTGCAACTTGACGCGCTTTTAGAAGTTGCGACGAACTATGACGTCGACGGCGTTCATTTCGATTACATTCGTTTTCCCGATGGTTCCTCATGCTATTGTGACGGCTGTAAAGAGCGATTTGCCACGGCTTATCACGAGCATACCGGCGAGGAACTTGGCGATTTCAACGTGGCGATCAATCGCGCGGAAGTTCGAGAAGAGTGGAATCAATGGCGTTGCGATCAGATAACCGCGCTAGTGCGCGAGGTTCACGACGCGGTGAAAGCTCTGCGACCGAACGTAAAAATCTCCGCGGCGGTCTTCTCAAGTTATCCGGGAACGAAAGTTACAATCGCCCAAGACTGGGGAAAGTGGATCGAAGACGGTCTCATCGATTTTGTCTGCCCCATGGATTACACCGCCGACCCCGTCGCGTTTAGATCATTCGTGCAGAACCAAAAACCCTATATTAAACAGGGAGTGAAGTTCTACCCCGGGATCGGAATGACCGCCACTGGAATTGCAATGTCTGCCGATGAAGTCGTTTTGCAAACGAAAATTGCACGTGAACTTAACGTCGACGGCTTTACCATCTTTAACCTGACCAAATCAACAGCCGATAAGGCTTTGCCCTATCTGAAGATGAGCGTTAAAGACGAGAAATAATCTTCCACGTGCTAATAGGTCGATAATTCATGCGCATGGGAACGTTCAGCGATTACGTTGGGCGTTCCCTTTGTTCTTTTTAGCGCCACGGATTCTGAAGCGGTTTCATAACTCCCCCTGCCAGTTCGAATATTCCAGTTCCATATAAATACGCGATTTTTATAACGATTCCTTCGACCTTCTGAGGAATCGTTACGAAGAAGCGTACGTAACTGGAAGCGAGCCAACAACTGACACTGGTCGAAATAACGCGAACGGTCGTTACATCGGGTTGGTCGTTCTATCCGCAGGCGAAAACCAAGCGTAAATAACACAAGGGCGTCCTTGAGAGGCGTCAACTGGATTATTACCACTGGCAGAGCGAGTTATGAAATAGCTTCTAGAAGTTGTTTGCAAATTCATGGCAATTACATTGTTAACCGCAGAATATACGTATTTAGGGGACATGGCGCGACGCTGTTTTGTTCACATGCTAGCGGCGACGACATTGATTTTGCACGTTGGCGCTATTCGCAAAAACGACATTTAATTTCGTTATTCTTTATTGAGTCAAGATGGCGCTTGATTATACTTAATAACAGTAATGATATAATCGAGGCGACTGTGTCGAGAGTCTAGGTCGCGAATTACCGAGTCTTTTAGCAACGAGCATAGCGTAAGACCAATGGAAGAACGTAGTTTTGCAATCGGCGTTGATTACGGGACGAATAGCGCACGCGCGCTGATCGTAGATCTCAAGAGCGGTGAGGAAGTCGCGGTGGCGGTCGCGGATTATCCAACCGGCGACCTTGGTATTATTTTAGATCCCAGCCAGCCGACGTTGGCGCGTCAGAGTCCGCGAGATTATGTCGAATGCTTTTATCGCGCTGTTGGCGAGGCGGTTAAGCTTGCGCTTGACGCTCCCGCGACGACCTCTGGCAAGTTTTCGCCTGAGCGTGTCGCTGGTATTGGCGTCGACTCCACCGGCTCCACTCCGATTCCGGTGGACGCCGAGGGCACGCCCCTTGCGTTTCAAGAGAAATACGCCAATGTTCCGGCCGCGAACGCGTGGCTCTGGAAGGACCATACCGCGATCGAGGAGGCAAACGCTATCACAGAGGCGTGCCTGAACACGGGGAACGGTTACCTAGATAAGTGTGGCGGCGTCTACAGTTCCGAATGGTACTGGGCCAAGATATGGCATTGTCTTCGTGAGAATCCCGAGGTCTTTTCCGCGGCGTATTCCTGGGTGGAGCTTGCGGACTTTATTCCAGCATTTATCACAGATAATAAACGTCCCGAGACGCTGGCACGCGGCGTTTGCGCCGCGGGTCACAAGGCAATGTGGGATCGTGACCATGGCGGGTTGCCGTCGGAGGAATTCTTGACGTCGCTGGAGCCGCGTCTGGCGCCACTACGAACTCGTTATGCGTCCGAGACTTACAGCGCGGACCACATGGCGGGACGTTTGAGCGAGGCGGTGGCGCAACGCGTAGGTCTGGTCGCTGGCATACCCGTGGCGGTCGGCGCGTTCGATTGTCATATGGGCGCGGTTGGCGCTGGCGTTTCGCACGGTGACCTTGTAAAGATCATAGGGACAAGTACTTGCGATATTACCACACTTCCTCTCGACGCGCCAGTGGCGACGATTCCCGGCGTGTGCGGCGTTGCGGCAGGTTCTGTTCTTCCGGGCGCTTACGGGGTCGAGGCGGGTCAGTCGGCGGTCGGTGATATTTTCCGCTGGTTCGAACGCAATCTTACACCGGCGCAATATACTTCGGAAGGTCAAGCGTTAAAGAACTTAGAATTGGACGTTGCGAAACTCAAGGCGGGTGAAAGCGGGCTGGTGGCGCTCGACTGGAATAACGGCAATCGTTCGATCCTCGTGGATCAGGCGCTCAGCGGAATGATTCTAGGCACAACGTTGAGCACAACCGCCGCTGAGGTCTATCGCGCTCTGATCGAGGCGACCGCGTACGGCGCGCGCGTGATTATCGAGCGACTGGAAGAGTACGGCGTGACTATTCGTCAAGTCATTGTCAGCGGTGGAATTGCAGAGAAGAGTCCGACGATTATGCAGATTTATGCGAACGTCTGGAATCGACCGATTAAATTGGCGCGCAGTTCTCAGACTTGCGCGCTCGGCGCGGCGCTCTTTGGCGCGGTGGCAGGCGGCGCCTTTGCTACGATCGCACAAGCTCAGGCTCAAACGGTTGGTTATAAAGAGACGATCTATACTCCCGAGGCGAACGCGTGCGGCGTTTACGACAAGCTCTACTCGATTTATCGACGTCTGCACGACGCGTTCGGCGTCAAAGACGCTAACGGTAATCTGTACTCGGTAATGAAGGAACTCATAGCTATTCGCGACGCGTCTCGTGTCTAAGAGACGACGGCGCTTGCAGATATCGCGCGACGATTCGCGCAGAATCGTCGCGCTCGAATCGCGTTGCGCCACTTATGCGTAGCGCTTTAATCTTTAGTAATAATCTATTTTCGGAAGGCGTCATATGACAACGATATCGACCATGTTGCTCTTTGCGCAACAAAGCGGCGCTACGTTAAGCTCATGGGACTGGGGGACTTTGGGTCTCTACTTTGCGCTATTACTCGGCTTGGCTTGGTGGGTTGTTCTTCAGAAGAACGATTCCTCTAAAGACTACTTTCTCGCCGGTAAAAAGGCCGGTTGGGTGGTGATCGGCGCGTCCCTTTTTGCGTCTAATATTGGCTCGGAACACCTTGTTGGTCTGGCCGGGACAGGCGCGAACGACGGTATGGCGATGGCGCACTATGAGTTGCACGCGTGGTGCTTGCTCATACTCGGTTGGGTTCTGGTTCCGTTCTACGAACGCACCGGGATCTTTACGACGCCGGAATTTCTGGAGAAACGCTACTGTTCTTCCGCGCGCTGGATTCTCTCGCTCATTAGCCTTGTGGCGTATATCTTTACGAAGATTTCCGTTACCCTTTTTGCCGGCGGCGTCGTCTTTAAGGCGCTTTTCCCGGTAGAAATCATCCCGGGCGTGAGTAACTTCTGGGTCGGCGCGGTCGGAATGGTACTGATCACCGGTCTGTATACAATCCTCGGCGGTTTGCGCGCCGTGCTCTATACGGAACTTCTTCAAACCGCGGTGCTCCTAGGGGGCGCGGCGTGCGTGCTCTTTATTGGGCTTCACCAGGTCGGCGGCTGGAACGAACTTAAGAAGGTCGCGCAAGACGCCGATCACCTTGTCGGCTATAAGATCGTCTTGAACGAGGATGAGATTAATTCGTCGAATCCAACGTTGTTACAACGCACGCTTAGCGACGGTATGGTCGTCGACGTGATTGTGTCGCGTCCTAATATCAATATGTTTTCCAAAGAGACGTCGCCAGAAATAGAAGCCGCGAAAGCACGTGGTAAACGCCCCGCGAACTACCTCTTGATCAGTGAACTTTCCCGAGAGGAAGTCCAACAGGTCAAGGAGCAATTGGGTTCCGATACCAAAACATTTAATAAGTATTTCGGCGGGGACAAAAAGTTTGAGTCTATGGAAACGATCGTTTCTAGCTCGGTTCGTGAACGTATCGACCACTTTAATCTCTGGAAACCGAATAGTCACCCGAAATATCCTTGGTTCGGTTTGCTCTTTGGCGCTCCGATTGTCGGGCTGTGGTACTGGTGTACCGACCAGTATATCGTACAGCGCACGTTGGCGGCGAAAGATCAACGCGCGGCGCGACGTGGTACGATTTTCGGCGCCTATCTTAAACTCACGCCGGTCTTTATCTTTATTCTTCCCGGTATAATAGCCTATGGCTTAGCGGCGCAAGGGAAACTCAACCCGGAGGTTCTCTTCGACGGCAACCAGGCGTTTCCACTCTTGGTGAAGGAAGTGTTGCCGGTCGGCGTTCGTGGTATCGTTATCGGCGGTCTACTCGCGGCGCTCATGAGTTCGCTCGCGTCGGTCTTTAATTCCTGCTCAACTCTCTTTACCATGGACGTTTACGCTAAACTTAAGCCGAATGCTTCTGAAAAGAATATGGTTTGGGTCGGTCGCGTCGCCACCGGCGTCATGGTCTTTTTGGGTCTTCTGTGGATTCCGACGATTACTCTCATGAAGGGGTCGCTCTACAACTACTTACAGAGCGTTCAGTCCTACATGGCGCCGCCGATTTTTGCGGTCTTTTTTGTCGGTATCTTCTCGCGTCGCGTGAACGCCTACGGTTGCTTGACCGCGCTGATTGTCGGGTTCATTCTCGGCATGGGACGTTTGACTTGTGAAATCATAGACGGTATTCTTCCGTTCGCGGAAGGTTCGCTTCTGAAATGGTTTGCCACCACAAGTTACACGTTCATGTGCATCTATCTAACGCTCTCGTGCGTCGTGCTCATGTTCCTGGCGAGCTATTTGACGCCGAAGCCGACCGATGCACAACTCCAGGGCGTGACTTATGCGACGGCCACGGCTGAACAAAAAGCGATTACGCGTCAGAGCTGGAACTGGGTCGACGTCGTGACCACCGGCGGATTGGTCGTGTTTATCTTGGCGATCTATATGTACTTCATTGGCTAATTCGTCACGATTCCCTTCAAATGCGTTCAAGACGTTGTGCTAGCCACGTTGCGACCAAGCCTGCGTGGCTGGCGCCTTGAATGTTGCCAATTGATTTGTTCACAAGCTATTATATCGACGTCGTACGACGCGCTTTGGTTGTGCGACGTGACGTTACGCCTTTGGAAGGCGGATTATAATCTCTAAAGTAGCGGCGCTTAGTTTAACTATCGCGAGGTAGGCGGCGCGCATATATTGGATCGTTCTTTTAGAAGGACGTCTTTTATGGATTTAAAAGCGTTAAAAGAAGAAGTTTACGAAGCTAACCTAGCGCTTGTGCGGTTGGGATTGGTTCTTCTGACCTGGGGCAACGCCAGTGGGATCGATCGAGAGCGCGGGCTGGTTGTCATTAAGCCCTCGGGCGTGGATTATGACGTCATGACGCCGGAGGATATGGTCGTTGTGAATTTGGACAGTGGCGAGGTTGTCGAGGGCGGGTTGCGTCCCTCCACCGATACGCCGACCCATCTGGAGCTTTATCGCAATTTCCGCAATATAGGCGGGGCGGTACACACCCACTCGACCTATGCGGTTGCCTGGGCACAGGCACAGCGCGATATTCCGATTATTGGCACAACGAGCGCGGATTATTTCTACAAACCGGTTCCATGCTGTCGTCAATTGACGAGCGATGAAATATTTACCGATTATGAGCACGCCGTCGGCGAGGTGATCGTGGAGACGTTCCGCGAACGCAACCTTGACCCGAATTCGACTCCAGCGGCGCTAGCGCGCAATCATGGTCCGTTCTGCTGGGGGAAATCCCCTATGGACGCCGCACATATTGCCGCTGTACTTGAGGAGTCGGCAAAGCTGGTCTTTTTGACCGAGTCGCTCAACTCCCAACTGCCGATGGATCAGAATTTAATCGAAAAGCATTATCAGCGAAAACACGGCGCTAACGCCTATTACGGTCAAAAATAAGGCGAAGTTGGCTACTACGTCGCGATTTCACATTGAAGATACGAGATTTTTGGAAGTGATATGAAACTTACAGACGAGAATAAAGAATTGTGGTTTCTTACCGGCGCCCAAACGCTCTATGGCGAGGAGGCGTTGCGTCAAGTCGACCTTCATTCCAAACACGTGGTCGACGCGCTCAATGCCGCCAGTAGCGTGCCGTGTACGATTCGGTATTGTGGCACGGTCAAGTCGACTGAAGAGATCGAAGGGAAATTTCAAGAGGCAAATTCCTCGGCGCAGTGTGTCGGCGTGATTCTGTGGATGCACACTTTTTCGCCCGCGAAGATGTGGATTCGTGGACTCAAGTTGTTGAATAAGCCGATCTTACACCTGCACACTCAGTTCTATCGTGAGATTCCCTGGGATCAGATCGATATGGACTTTATGAACCTGAACCAGAGCGCTCACGGCGACCGCGAGTTCGGGCACATTATGACGCGCCTGCGCAAGCCGCGCAAAGTCGTGACCGGCTTTTGGGAAGACGCGGACGTTCAGGAGCGTGTGGCGGTATGGACGCGCGCGTGTTTGGCGTGGGACGACCTCAAACGTCTGCGCGTGATTCGGTTCGGCGATCAGATGAACGACGTTTCGGTTACCGACGGCGATCGTGTGTCGGCCGAAGAGACGCTCGGTTTTCGCGTGGAATATTGTCCGGTGGGAGAATTGTGTCAGACGACCAATCAGGTCAGCGAAGCGGACGTCGACGACTTAATGGCGCAATATCACGAGGCGTATGACTTTGCTCCCAATTGCGACACGGGCGGCGCTCAGAGCGAGCAGGTTCGACACGCGGCGCGTCTGGAACTTGGCGTTCGTCGTACCCTAGCGCAGTGGAACGGGCTTGCTTTTACCACGAATTTCGACGATCTTTACGGTCTGAACCAGTTGCCCGGTTTGGCGGCGCAACGTCTTATGTACGACGGCTATGGCTTCGGCGCGGAAGGGGACTGGAAAACCGCCGCGCTTGTGCGCGCGATGAAAGTCATGTCAGACGGTCTGCCTGGCGGCACGTCCTTCCTGGAAGATTACGTCTATCATTTTTCCGGCGCTGGCGCGATTCTTCAGGCGCACATGCTGGAGGTTTGTCCTTCGATCGCCGAGAGCAAGCCGCGTATGGAAGTGCATCCGTTGGGTATTGGCGGAAAAGCCGACCCCGCAAGATTGGTCTTTACGGCTCGTCCCGCCTCGGGCGTTGCCGCTACGATTGTCGACCTGGGGAATCGCTTCCGCATGATCGTCAACGAGGTCGACTGCATTCGTCCCCCGGCAGAGTTGCCGAAACTACCGGTGGCTCGCGCGTTCTGGACGCCGCGTCCTGACCTGAAGACCTCGGCGACCTCCTGGATTTTAGCGGGCGGTACGCACCATACGTCGTTCTCCAGCGCCATAACGCGCGAATGCCTCGAGGATTTTGCGGAAATCGCGCAGATCGAGCTTGCGATCATCGATTCAGATACGACCGTGTCCTCCTTTAAGCGCGAACTTCGTTGCAACGAAGCGTTTTATAACTGACGCGGATTCGAGCGGTAGTCGTAAGTCGTTAGCGAGCCGAAGTAACCTCCGAGCGTTGTCATGACGTTCGGAGGTCTTTTGGAGTTTTTGTCGGCGTGAAGCACGAGGCATTGCGTCGCTAGTTCGATCGTTGTTTCTTACCTACTATCGTCGTTTCGACGGAGTCACAAGGCGTTGGACGGTAAGTTTGGGGCGACGGATATGAAAGCAGAGACGTCAAGTCGCGCGCCACGTGTGGCGTTACTTGTAGAAACGGCGCGTAGTTACGGTCGCGGAGTCTTGCGTGGGGTGGCGCGTTATTCGCGCTTGTATGGACCATGGCATTTTCATATGTCCCCTGGCGACTTTGTACAGTCTCTCCCGAATCGGCGCGACTGGCGTGGCGACGGCGTGATCGCGCGCACACTGGACGTAGCCTCGGCCGAAGCGGTTTTAGAACTTGGACTTCCAACTGTCTTTTTGGACTTTTCGGTCGACCAGTTGGCTTCGTCTAAGTATTCGACGGACTTTTGTATCGACCTGACAAGCGATTCGGTCGGCGCGGCTCAAATGGCGGTTAATCTTCTGTATGACAAAGGTTTAACACAGTTTGCTTACGCCGGTTATCCCTACGAGAGTTGGTCGATTAAACGTGAACGCGCCTTTGTAGCCGCGGTTAAGGAACGCGGGTACGAGGCTTACGTCTATGAACCGCCGCGTCGCGCCGGTCGCGCTGTGCGTTTGGAGAAGGAGGAGCCCTACCTGATCGAGTGGCTCAAATCTCTCCCTAAACCAATAGGACTCATGGCCTGTAATGATCAACGTGGTCGCGAAGCGCTCGACGCGTGCGAAGCGGCTGGTTTGTTAGTGCCGGAGCATATTGCGGTGGTGGGCGTTGACGCCGACGACGTGCTGTGCGAATTGTGTTCTCCGCCCCTGTCGAGCGTGGCGCTCAATGCAGAGAAAGGCGGCTTTCTCGCCGCACAGGCGCTTGACGACATGATGCGCGGCGTGGTTCCGAAGGTTCGGCATATCCTTGTAGAACCGGTGAACGTAGTGGAGCGACGTTCGAGCAATATTATTTTAACGGACGATCCCGACGTGTCAGCGGCGTTACAAATCATTCACACCGCGCGTTTAGAGTCTCTGACGGTTGATCGTATCGCGCGCGAAATCGCGACGTCGCGTCGCGCATTGGAGATAAAATTCCGTCGCACGCTCGGTCGTACGATCCTTGAGGAAATCAAGACCGTGAGAATGGAGCGAGCGAAACAGGCGTTGCGCGAGACCGACGCGACGCTCGATCAAGTAGCCAAAATGGTTGGTTTTCGCGCGACGAGTTATTTTATTCAGAGCTTTCGCAAGACCGTTGGAATGACGCCGTTTCGTTATCGTCGGAACGTGCGCTATCATTAGTGGCGTCACTTTGAATAATAGGCGTCAACGTCATGAAATCAAGCTCGGCGACCTCTCTGATTTGGGGAGGTCGCCGAGCTTATTGTTTACATTAAGCGGCGTCGAGTTTCGATTACGGAACGATAGCGCCGTGCTCTTTTAATAGCTCCTTTACCTCTTGTAACTGAACCTGTCTCGGTTCGATATTCTCTTTTGCGGCGATTGCGGCGAGCGCGCCGACGGCTTGACCTGAAGCCATGCACGAGGCTTGTACGCGTAACGCGGAATTCGCGAGACGGTCGGAACTTATACAACGACCCGCCACGAGAATGTGTGATTTGTCTTTGACAAAGAGAGCGCGCGCTGGAATCGTCGGGACAGTTCCTTCCTCCAGACTACGTGGATGCACGCCGGTTTGGTTTTCATGTAAGTCGATAGGATAGAAAGAGTAAGCGATAGAGTCGTCCCAGACTTTTCCTTCGACGTAATCCTCGCAGGTGATGAGGTAATCTCCTAGAACGCGTTGCGTTTCACGTACGCCCACTTCCGGCGACATAGAGACGACGGCGGCGGTTTCTCCGCCCGGGAGCGTGCGTATAAAGCGTAACATTCTCAGCATGGCGGCTCGGCCCTGCATATTGGTCTGCGTACGAAGGGACGCAGTTGTATTGTCAGCGTTGAAAACGTAGTTGTTCTCGCTATTTCCAAGGAACGAAATAATGCCGCCGCGCGCGTCTCCTTCATGTATTGTTCCTTCTTTTAGCGCCTCGGCGTATCGTCGCTGAATTTCTTTCTGATCGACCTCTTGAAGATTGATTTTGTGGCTAATCTTATAGTTAAATGTGCCGGGCTGTATAACGTCCTCGCGTAAGAGTTGCGCGCCAACGAGTTTAGCGACCGCGCCATTGCCGGTGCAGTCGATCAGTTCTTTGCAGAGAATGACGCGTGCTTGACCTTGTGCATGAGTGAGGACGCGCCAGTTGTAAACAGAGTCGGTTATAGCGTCGATTTTAGTCGGCGCCTCGTAGTAACGCAGTTCGACCCCGGCGTCGTGGCACAGTTCTTCCGCCACGGCCAGGTAGACGTAGGGATTTACGCGAATCTGATGGCGCCAGTGCTGTCTACCGGTCGGCTGTGTAAAGTCGGGCAGTTCTCCTCCTTGAGTTTCAACGGTCTTGACGACCCATTCCCAGCCGATTCCTGCGATGACCTGCTTACCCCAGGCGTGAAAGAGTCCGGGAAAATTAACGCCGCCAGCGGTGGCGTTGCCGCCCAGTTGCGAACCGGCTTCGACCAGTACGGTTTGAGCGCCAGCGCGCGCGGCCTGAATCGCGGCGGGTACCCCCGCGGAGCCGCCGCCTACGACCAGAACGTCAACTTTGACTAGATCGATGCGCGTTGTTTCGAAAGTCCCTGTGCTCGCGGCGGTTAGAGAGACTGAAAAAATAAAAAGTATCGCCAAGAGTAAGACACGCCAGGTTCTTAAATGCGTCATGATAGTGCCTTAGTATTAAGGATGAAACAAGAAGCTTGCCAGAGTAGTCGACTCTCAAAGCGATTATCGACGACTCTAACGGATATGGTTACGACGGCGGAGGGACGCGCGTATTTTACTGTAACGTCGGCATTTGCACACGCAGACCGGAGAGTTGTTTCTCCTGTTCTTCCGGCTCATAGACGCCGTAGAATGGAATATTCAAGTCGCACCAGAGGTAGAGCGTACGTCGTTCGTCGTCGGTGAGTTCGGGCGCATGTTCTTTATTGTCAATGATTTGTGTCAGCGGTGAAATATCGGCGCCACATTCGCCCGGGCGCGTGACGATATTGCGATAGGTCGAGCCGCCCCATTCATACCAACGGAGATGATCGAGTAGCTCAGTGTAACTATTGAGATAAGGACGGTTGAGGTCGCCAGAGAGGTTCGGAGTGGGGGAATTATCTTCGCCGTTATGACAGCCGACGCAACGTCTGTCGAGAATGGGCTGAATCAATCTGACATACGAGATCGGGTAGGCGTCTTGCGGACCGGGCTGTAGCGCGGACGGTTCTCTCAGCGAGGCGAGACTTCGCGTTTGCGCATCGTTTGTCTGGATCGTTTGGGTTTGCTCGTGGCATCCGACACAACCGCGGCTTTCGCCGGGCTGGAGGTAGACGATACTACGCATCGATTGTACGGCTTTGCCCTGTTCGTCGACTGCTTGGAAGTAGAGCGGGACATTAGCGGGAGCAGTGAAGTGCGCGCTTCCGTCTTCTTCCACGGGTACAGTTCCTAAGAAGGCGCGTGCGTTCACGGAGTTGGGTCGACCTGTTCGGGGCGAGTCGGAACGGTAGTCTGGCGCTTTGGGTAGGAGCTGAACGACGCGCAGTTCCTTAATTTTACGCCCCTCGGGGAATGGTAGGAGGCTTTCGTAAACATTGGAAAGCACAAAGGTTCCTGTTGGTTCGACGTCTTTTTCCTTCGGCAGCGCGGAGGGTAGCGTCGGTGGAACCGGTCGTTGCGTCATCGGGATGGGATAGAGGCAGGATTCGTTGCTGTCCTGATTTTCGTAGAGTAGCTCGAGATTGCCGAAGGCGTCGCCGTAGTATAGCGCAAGTTTACCGCACGAGGTCGTATTACCGAGGTATCCACCGAGCGGGTCGTGACTGTATGAGACGAGCCAGGTTTCTTCCGAGAGGGGCCAAGGGCTGAAATAATACTGTTTACAGACGGCGTTCTCATTGTCGGCTCTTTCGGGCAGTTCGACGTCGGGAGTGAGCTTGGCGATGGAACGCATATCGTCGAAACCGGTCTGTTCGTCGTATCGCGCCTTTGTCGGATCGAAGAGCAAGAGCGCGCCTCCGACGTCGAGATGGTGAGCGCCGCCAACGAACATAATTTTATTGGAGTTAGGAATCGCCTTGGCTTGATAACATGCGTTGACTTCATAGGTGTAGTTACCGAAGTACCCGGCGGAATTGGTTCCGTCGGGATTTGTCGTCCACAGACCATGATGTTTAGAGGCGGCACGATCGACGTAGTCCCATCGTGTATACACGAGTCGACCGTCGTTGAGGAAGGAGGGTTGCCATTCGTTTGTTTCGTGCCAGGAGAGGCATTGCACGGACTTATCGGGGTTGAGTCGATGCAGAGTGTGGACGTTGAGCGGTTCGTAGTAACCGTGGCATCGACCGTATCCTCCTCGTCGAGTCGACATAAAGATTACGGCTCCGTCAGGCGCTTCGACGGGGTCGAAATCGTCTTCTGGACCGTCGGTGAGCTGTTCAATTTCACCGTCGACCAGCGACATGCGATAGAGGTGGAATTTCCCTTGCGACTTCTTCATATAGACGTCGTTAAAGTCTTCAATATAAGGCATTTCCTGGAGTTTTCGCACGTCGGTTTTGGGGACGTTTTCCTCTTGCGAGTCGCAGAAGTCGGCGAAGGAGAAGTAGATCGACTTCGCGTCGTAGGACATAGACAGGGTCTGAAAAACGCCGATGGGGAATCGCCCGTCGGTGAGCGACTCTACCTCGAACGACTGTCCCGGCGCTTTAAGCTTGTAAACGCCGCCCCCGTGCATACCGCAGACGTTGTAGTAGTACGAGAGGTATTCGTGTAGCATTTGCCAGGTAAAGCGTTCCTCCTTTAGAAAGAGGATCGGCTGACCGACAACGGAGGGATTACTGAGCGTGAGTCTTCGCAATGCGTTACGCAACGTAACGTATCGCGCCATAATGGTCGCGGCGGCGTCGACTGAGCCGGGCTGCGCGTCGTTGTTTTCGAGCGACTTGAGTTCCTCGCGCGCTTGTTCCAACTGCTCTTGTAACGGGTCGGCGAGTTTCTCGTCGTACCATTCTTCGTCCTGTGCCCACTGAAGGAAGTTTTCCGCACGCGTGAGGAGCGTCTGTAGCGCCTCGGGCGAGGTCATGTCAAGACCGCGATCTTGCTCCTGACGTAGCCAATCGTTGAGTACGGCGCATTGATATTGCAACTGAGCGTTCTCAACGGCGTAGGCGTGTGTGAGCGTCAGGGAGATTGTCAACGCGAGAATTGCGAACTTTGTCAGGCAAGCGAGTATATGGCGCATGGCATGAGTCCTTGGGGGGCGTTTAGGCGTTGTGAATGATACGCACAGTCGTCTTGCGTCGGTCGACGCGTCGCCGCATGGGCGTTAGCGGTCGTGCTCTTCTAGATATTTTAATATCGCGTCGACGTCTCCGTGATAGGAATGCGCCGCGACGACGCGTTTGGTCGCGCGATTCATATAGAGAATTTGCCCGTTCATACCGCCCTTAGTAAAGGCGACGCCTTGTTTTCCGACCGGGTAGAGTTCAAATGTGCGTGCGAACGCTTTGTCGACAAATTCTTTGGACAGAATGCGTCGACCATGATATTCGCCGTCGTTCACGAGCATCTCGCCGAGCTTAGCCATGTCCTCGGTACTGATATATAGCCCCGTAGCGCCTATGGGGCGACCTTGTGGATCGGTTGAAAACGCATATTCAGCGAATTCAAGGGGCTCGAGTAGCTCGCGTACCATAAATTCATTGAACTTTTCACCAGCGACTTGCCCGCCAATACAGGCGGCAACGTAGAACGCCGCGTCGGTATAGACAAACTTTTCGCCTGGCTTGAATTCCAACGGCTCGCCCAGCGCGATTTTCAGGAAGTCGCGTTCTTTCCAAGTAGAGGCGTTTTGCGCGTCAATATCAAGGAAGCCGGCGACGCCATAACCGACGCGGTGGCGAAGCACGTCGGAAATCTTGACGTCGCGCCATTTCGGGTCGAACGTATCTGGAAATTCCTTTTCTAAGATCGGAAAGACCGGGTCGTCGACGTCGAGTAGCCCTTTGTCTTCCATGATCCCGATCGTAACGACGGTGAAGAGTTTAGCGATCGAATATGAGTTGTGGCAACGCATACCCTCACGAATCTCCACGGAGCGGGACTGACCTTTGTAGATTTCGGTAATAGTGAAGATATGATCACCGTCGTCTCGAGCGATTTTTTCCAGCGCGGGCAGTAGCGACCCGTCGGGGGATTCGGACGGCTGAACTTCGGCGGCGTGAAGATTGGCGCTAATGGCAATGAGCGCAAATGAGCAGGCGGACGTCAAACTAAGCAAGATGCGATTCATACTAAGCCTATGTATGTAGGAAGATACACGTCGGTGAAACGCGTTTAAAAAAGAATGTGCCGACGCGTCTAAACAGAAGCGACGGCATAGAGACGTCAGATTGTAAACACAGTCATAACGTTATTTGACCGGAACCATTCGAGCGGCGTCGACAATCACGAAGCCGTTAGTACCCTTTGCGGAGACTTCAATGGTCGCATTTCCGTCTTCGGCGACGGTTACGACCCCGATTTCCTTAAAGACGCGGTCGACGTCGGGAGCCTCTTTTTGATTGACCGTGACGGTAAGATTGGTCTTGGAGGTCTTGACGCTCACCGGGACGTTTGTGGCACGGTTCGGATTGATCGAATAGGCGAGGTAGCACTTGTATTGACCAGGCGTAAGGTCTTTGAATTCAAAGAGAACGCTTTTGCCGTCTTTGTCTTGGTTCTTATCGTGCAGGTAGTCGCGATTGACCAAGGGTAGGGAGACGAAACCCGTTTCCCAATCGCCCTTGACGACGGCGTCTTGGTTGTCAATGACGACGCCAGAGAACTTATTAGGCGCGATGCGGTCGGGATGTTCGAACTGCAGGACTTGCCCATCGTTGAGGAGTTGTTCACGCAACTCGTTGTATTGCAAATCTTGCGGAGCAATATTTTTATCGATGGACATACACGCGGCGGTGGCGGCGCTTTGACCGAGGATCATAAAGACCGGTTCCATGCGGATCGAGCCAAAGGCGATGTGAGTACAACTCACGCAACATGGCACGAGCAAATTGGTCGCTTCGTCCTTTTTCGGGATAATTGCGCCGTAGTCGATCGGATAAGGCGCTCCGGGATTGACTTGGACGTCGCCTTCGTTTCGCACGGTGGCGCGACCCTCAGAGTCGATCGCGACGTAACGCTGGATATTATGGGAGTCCATATTGTAGGACCCCATTCCAATGGGGCGTTCGGTCGGAATGATTTGACGCAGGTGACGCTCGTTGACCACGACGTCGCTCTTCATTCTTCTTGCTTCGCGGATATATAGTTGCGGCGACCAGTTGTCATTGTCGACGAATTCGTCCTTTGCTAGCCCCCACTTGAGGAATTCTTGACGGATTTTTTCGGGCACGCGTTCGTTGTGCTGGAGGGTCCACATAAGCCCACGCTGCCATTTCAGATGGGCGGCGTAGATTTCTTCACGTTCCTCATAGGATCCGTCGGGATAGTTGTAGTTGGCGCCGATGAAGTCGGTGGAGACCGCTTTGTTATTATTGGAGTCGGTCTTGTAGTTCGGCATGGGGGAGAAGGTCGTGAAGACGTTCTGACCAGCTTCGATGGAGCGCAGAAGCAGTTCATAATCCAAGGGGTCGTAATCTTCCGGCTTCTCGAAGGGTCGAAGGTTTTCTTGGGCGTTGGTGAGGCACATTCTCAGGCAGTAGGCTTGCACGAGCGAGTCGGCCTGACCGTCTTTGCCGTTGATTTTTTCATGCACCCAAGGTAGCAGACCGCTCTTGGGATCGCCCTTGACAACGTAAGGATCGACAAAGCCTTCGAACTGGTGCGAGACCGCGTGAGCGACTTGAATACCGTCGAGAGTTTCGCCGAATTCGTCATTGGCTTCGCGTCCGACGACATAGGAGACCTTTGCAGCGGCCATGAGATCGCCTTCGTAGGTCGCGTCGATGAAGAATTTACCTTCGAAACGCTTGCCGGACAACGTCGTAATGGAGACGATTTGCGTTCCGTCCTTGACGACGCCCTTTTCGCGGTCGAGTCTTTCCTGTTTATAGACGGGTATTTTATATTCCGCGACAAAGTCTTCGAAAACCTTTTCGGCGACGTGCGGCTCAAAGACCCACATGGTTTGCGTGTCGTTGTCGATACCGCGACCGCCCTGACCGGGAATGCCGTTCTCTTTGGGCATTGGTTGGATATTCCAGGAACTATCTTCCTGATAATGGAGCCACAAACGGTGATAGAATTCACGGGAGAGACCGCCGATAACGGTGCGGTTGCCGGAATCCGTTGCGCCGAGACCGCCGCTGGACAGACCGCCTAGGTGTTTGTCGGGCGAGACGATAACGACGGTCTTGCCCATTTTAACCGCTTGCACGGCGCTGGTAATTGCGGCGCAAGTACCGCCGTAGACCACGACGTCGTACGATTGAGTTTCTGCGGCGCCAGCAGTAGCGGCGAGCGCTAAGGTCAGCGCACAGACGCAGTTACGTAGCGCGCTAGTGAGAGTTGAGAGCTTCATATGGCGAATCCGTTGAGTCACAGTCGAGAGTGAGAGAAAACAATATAGTCGACGTCGGCGCATAACGTGTGAGTTAGCGCCGACGTTTTGTTATTAAAACGGTTAGAGCGAATAATTTTCAGCGCCGTTAGCGGAGGAGATCGACAGGAAGATATTGTCGGAGATCGTTTCGGAAAGGAATCTCACGGAGCCGTCCGCCATGGAAATATTGCAACCGCCCGGGTGATGGCTAGTCCATAGACCCGCGACGCGGAAGGGACTGAAACGCGCGGTACCGCTGGTGGAGGAGCTGTCGTTACGCGCTTTCGCCTGGATACCGGCGTTGATATAGAACGCGGTCTTCGTGAATTTGACCGAGCATGTATTCCAGTAGCCGTTGTTGGGCGCTTGGTAGTCCGAACCGGCGTTGACCACGTATGTACCGCGATGCCATCCGCGGAAACCCTGATAGTCGTTCCAGGAGGATTCGAAGAATAGGACGGTATTAGAGGTACCGTCGGTGGCGAAGGACAAATTACGGTGGTAACCGACGGTGAGTAGACCATTGTCGGAGATTTCACCGGCAGTGGTGCGCGTGGTGATGAGGCCGTAATTTGTCGTGGAGTCGGGTCGCGTGCCGGTGGCGCCGCCGTTGCCGTAGTAGTGAGCGGTGTACCATTCGGTTTCACCACCGCCGACGGAATTAATTGTGGAGCAGGTCGGGCAAAGGAACGTCGTCATTCTGGTCTTTGCCATTTCGGCGTTTTTATCCCAGTTGTAGTTGCGCGAGAAGTCAAGATTGGAATACTCGGACGTTCCCTCAATATAGGGCAACGCTTTGGCGAGAATACCCAACCAGTGCTGCTTGTTGGTACGACCGACGATGAAGTACCCGTCGTTTGGCAAATTGTTATTAACGTCGTGGTAGTTGTGCATGGCCAGAGAGAGTTGCTTGAGATTGTTGGTACACTGCATTCTTCTGGCGGCTTCTCTTGCAGCCTGTACCGCGGGCAGCAACAGACCAATGAGGATACCGATGATTGCAATGACGACGAGTAGCTCAACGAGGGTGAAACCCTGGCGGAATTGAGTGTTTTTCATAACTGAACCTGAAATGTCAAATGGGTAAAACTGATAATATAAGGGTTGGCATGCCAAGGGTTAGCTATAGAAACACAGAAGCGATAAAAAGACCCTAATCATGCGGTGGAACACACAATTGTTTATTGTTTTGGCACGTCAATAACGATGTTTTTTTGCGGTGCGACCGTAATGGTCGTAGCGTAGTCTGGGAATGCCTTTTCAGCGACCTGATCGGGATCGTCAGCTGGGGCGCTGACATAACCCTCGACGAGAACGTTGTACTCGCCGGGCTGAACGCCAAATTTTGTAGGAATTTCGAATCGACCGTTTTCGATAGTCTGTACTGCGCGGTACCCGTCAGCTTTCGGGGTAAAGGTAATAGTCCCGAGCGCGACAGGTTCGCCCCCGTAGGTGACTTCACCGATCAGTTCCGTTTTGCCATGGTTGGAGCAACCGTATAGCGTGCAGCTGAGGCAAAGGAGCAATAAAGACAGTAGGTTAAACGGACGCAAAATCTTCGGCGTCGCGGGAGATTTGATCATTTTGTGCCCTTTCTGTGCGTCTGTTAGAACGGCAAGTTAAAAAACGCCGAACATAGTTTCTTGCGAAACGAACATGTGACGACCAACACGGTCGTCGCGCCATTATATTAGCTAACGGACACTGTTCGATTGATTACGATTATACTCAGACGTGACGTCGCTACAAGCAAAGTTAATAGTAGCGTATGAAAATATATTAAGAATTGCCAAATCGCCGAATAAATGTCCCATCCCCTTTGGCGAGTACGCGGGTCGGCGTCGTCTCTTGAAATTCCCACAGTGGTCGATACAATCGTGAATAGAGGCGCACAGGAGACGGCAAAGGACATGACGAAACACGAGAGTAACGAATCTTACGCGTCTTTACGGCGCCTAATGCAAGGGGCGTTTTTCTCTTGTTTAGCGCTCCTTGTCGGTATATTTTTTGGTCTTTTTCTGACGCCCTATATGCTACGCGAACTTGGAGAAGGTCGTTACGGCATATATGTCTTGGCGTCCCTTTTTGCGGGATGGTGCGGTCTGCTCGATTTCGGACTCACGACAACAACGAGTCGATATGCCACTCATTATCACACGCGTAATGACGACAATGGGTTAATAGAGGTAGGCGTGACGGCGCTGACGCTCTTTGGCGCAATTTCCTGCCTAGTCTTTCTATTGTCGTGCGTAGCGTTTTTTGTGGCGTATTATCATGGCGGAGCTGACGCGTTACTTTGGGGGAGCGCGTTTTTCTTTTCAGGTTCCTCCTTTGCCGTCTCCAAGATTTCCGACGGCTATTGTGGTCTGCTCAAGGGCGCGCTTCATCAGGAGTTGACCGGCGGCGGAACCTTGTTATTCCGGATACTCTTTGGCGTTGTGAATTTTGTCACGCTCTATTTGGGCGGAGGATTGATTGCGCTATTCATTGGGAATTTTATTCTAACCGTCGCACAACTAGCGCTTTGGATCGCGCTGACGCGTGTCGCCGTGCCGCAGTTTCGTTTCAGGCGCCGTGCGTTTCGTAAGTCGCGCGTTAAGAGTTTGTTCAACTACAGCTTCTTTGCGTTTCTGGCACAGGCGGGCGACCTGGCGGTGAATCGTTCGGATCTCATTGTGATCGCGACCTTTTTGTCGGTGAGCGACGTAACGCGTTATAATCTGGTCGTCGTTACGCTCATGAGTTATTTTAATTCCTTTCTCTACGAGACTTCGACATGGGAGATTAACTGGTTCACTCGCCTGAATGCGTTGGGACAGGAAGAATCAACCGTAGAGACGGCGACGTCCCGAAGACAGAGCGCGGAGTTTTATGCGTTTCGCTCGGCGGTACAACGCGCTTCGATTTATGGCGCCTGCTTTTTAGCCTTTGGTATTCTCTTCTTTTCGCGCGCCTTTGTGACGCGTTGGGTTGGCGCGGAATATCTTGTGGCGTTTCCCGCGCTTGCGACCGAGGCGATCGCTTACTTTTTATACCGTGGCGCGTCAGAGACGAATGCACGACTGCTCCAGGGGATCGCTCGCCATCAGGTTCTCGCCTATGCTGCAATAACGCATGGCGTTGTTAATATTGTGCTTAGCGTACTGTTTCTGAAGCTTGGTTTAGGGCTCTGGGGGATAGCTCTGGGCACGGTGATTCCCGGTTTTATTATCTATTACCTTGTGACGCCGAACTTTGTGTGTCGCTATATAGGCGAATCCCCCCTGAAATACTGGCGTCTACAGATTAAGACGACGGCGATTGCGTGCTTATCCCTGATCGTACCGGGGATGCTAACGCTACGTTTTGCGCGACCGACCTACTTGAATCTCACTCTCTTAGCGTTCACATGCGCCGCCTTTTATTGTCTGGGCGTCTTTACACTGGGTCTTACGAATACGGAACGGCGCATTGTGATTCGAAAAGTACTCGAGCGCATTGGCGTCGGTAGCGGACGCTAATGCGCTCGAGAGCGAGGAATGCAACATGTGCCACGCGAGGTTAAATAACGCGACGTGGCGACGTTGATAACGCCTTATT
>JAUNMR010000013.1:35539-84252 GCA_030537455.1 Planctomycetia bacterium
CATGTGCCACGCGAGGTTAAATAACGCGACGTGGCGACGTTGATAACGCCTTATTTCTTCGGAGTTGTGTAGAAGAGAATGAAGGAGTACATATCGACGGCTTCTTCGATGATTTTCGCTGTAGGCTTACCGGCGCCGTGACCGGCCTTTGATTCAATTCGAATAATAACCGGGGTTTCCTTGGAGGCGTTCGCCTGGAGCGTCGCAGCGAACTTCATGGAGTGAGCGGGCACGACGCGGTCGTCGTGGTCGGACGTCATGACCATTGTGGCGGGATAGCGCACGTCGGGCTTAACGTTGTGCAAGGGGGAATATTTTAAGAGATATTCGAACATCTCTTTGCTCTCTTCGCTTGTTCCGTAGTCGGTCGCCCAAGCCCAGCCGATGGTGAATTTGTGATATCGGAGCATGTCGAGCACGCCGACTTGCGGCACGGCGGCGGCAAAGAGCTCGGGGCGTTGCGTAAGTGTCGCGCCCACGAGTAGACCGCCGTTGGAACCGCCGTTGATCGCGAGCGTTTCATTAGAGGCATAGCCGTTCTTAATGAGGAATTCTGCAGCGGAAATGAAGTCGTCAAAGACGTTCTGTTTCTGTAGTTTGGTTCCGTCTTTGTGCCACTGTTCCCCGTATTCTCCGCCGCCGCGTAGGATTGCGACCGCGTAGATTCCGTCGTGATTCAGGTAAGGAATACGCGTCGGCTTAAAGGACGGCTTCATACTAATATTGAATCCGCCGTAACCGTAAAGAATCGTGGAATGAGGTTGGTCGAGCGGTAGATCTTTACGATAAGTAATGAAGATCGGCGCTTTGACGTCGTCGGTACTTTCGTACCAAAGTCTTTGTGTGACATAATCTTCGGGATTGAAGCTGGTCTGAGGCTTCCAATATAGTTCACTTGCGCCGGTCTTAACGTCACAGCGGTAGACGGTCGAAGGATAGACAAAGGAGGTAAAGGTATAGAAGAGCTCGTCTGAACCCTTCTTGGCGGACAGACCGACCACGCCGAGGGTCGGTAGTTCGATTTGACCGAGTTCTTTACCGTTGTAATCGTAGAAGAGGCACTTGTCGGCGGCGTCTTCCAGTAGCACGGCGATAAGTCGATCGGCGACAGGCGTAACGCTTTCCAGTAGTACGTTCGATTCAGGGATAACGTCCTTCCAGTTGTTCGGCGTCGGATCTTCGGGATCAACGCTGACGAGTCGGCGTTTGGGCGCTTGGTAGTCGGTCAGTAGGTAGAAGAGATCGTCCTGCACGGCGACCACGCCGGTTTCAGCGTCGAAATCGGGGTAAAGAGTTTGCCACTGGAGTTTATCGAGTTCGGCGTCGTCCGTGAGCTTGGCGAAGAGCACGCGCGCGCCGTAGGTCGACTCGTTCTGATAGACAAAGAGCCAGTTTTCGTCGTCGTCGACGTCGCCGGTACAGTTGCGCGAGGGATTGTCGCGATCTTCAAAGACCAGTACGTCTTGGTCTTGAGATTGTCCTAGTTTGTGATAGTAAATCTTTTGATATTCGTTTTTAGCGGTGAGTTCTTGTCCCTTGGGCGGGGCGTCGTAGCGGCTGTAGAAGAAACCGTCGTGGAACCATGCGATTTCAGTGAACTTGGCCCATTCGATGTGATCGCAAGTGTGTTTGCCGGTCTCCAGGTCGATCACGTAGATATCGCGCCAGTCCGAGCCGCTCGTGGAGGTCGAGTAAGCGTAGTAACGACCGTTCTTAGAGATCGCAATGGAGCTGAGCGCGACAGTTCCGTCGTCCGAGAGTTCGTTCGGATCGAGAATGAGCGTTTCCTCGCCGTCGAGCGAGGTCTTGTAGTACTGAACCGATTGATTCTGCAGACCAGAATTTTTGGAGAAGAAGTATCGTTCTCCACGCTTATAGGGCGCGCTCTGCTTGGCGTAGTCGTAGCATTCGGTCATTTCCTTGCGCAACGATTCACGCAGTGGGATTTTGTCCAGGAGCGAGTAGGTCAGTTCGTTTTCCGCTTGGATCCATTTTTCAAGTTCGGGCGTTTTCTCTACTTCCATCCATCGGTAGGGGTCGTGTACCTTTGTTCCGAAGTAATCGTCAATTTGATCGCATTTTATCGCGTCGGGGTAGTTCAATTTTTCAGTCTCTTGCGCGCGGAGCGTAGCGGCGCCGACACACAGAATCAGCGTCGCAATAAGCGCGCGCGTTACGTGGAATGATCTTAACGCTATAGACGTCATAGTAGCTTTTGTATTTGTTATTGAAAGAGATAGCGCACAATCACGCGAGCGCCAAGCGCAGATTGACTTGACGCTCTGCCGGGAGTATGCGCTAATACATGTTGAGGTTACATTAATCTTTTAGTCTTTAATGAGCGAGGGCGCTTGTCGCAAAAGAATAGGTTCCTGCCAGTCCTCGTCCATATGTCTTGGCAACGCGTAAACGCGACCGTCCTTGGTGGAGAAGAGGAGATTGGAGAGGGACTTTTCACGACCGTTTCCTTCGGCCCAGAGCGCATAGAACCCGGGGTTCGCGTCGATGGTACGGCGCGGGAAGCACTGATTGAGTTCGCTGTTTTCGGTGAGTTGGAATTCCTTTGTCCAGGAATCGCCATTGTCAAAGCTGACCCATTGAGAAATTTCACCGCCGGTGTTGTACGCTTGTGGACCGTCTTCAAAGGAACCGACCATACGAATGACGCCGTTGTGTGCTTCTTCCATGTAGAACATGGCGTATTCGTAGTTATTGTCGACGTGACAGACGTCGGAATATTTCCAAGTATCGCCGGTCCAATGTGCGACGCGGAACTGTCGTGGTTCCGATTCCGGACCGGACTCAAAACCTTTACTGGTAACGTATCCGATGATCGGATTACCGGCGGCGTCGTACGCTAGATCCGTAATGTAGACGTTGAGGTTTTCATTTTCGTAGTTTCGTACCAACGCCACATTATTGGAGTTCAGGAGCGGAGTTTCCACGGGGGCGCCGACGACCGAATGCCAAGTTTTTCCGAGGTCGGTCGACTCGATATAGTAGAGGTTCGTTCTCCAGTTGAGACCGACGCCACGATTTCCTTTCGCGACCGCGGGGTGATAATTAAACGCGGATCCAATTTTAACAAGGGGTCGACCGTTTTCATCTTTTTTCTCGGGGTCGACGTGGACACGCGAGTTCTGATAGTGACCGATTTCAATAGCCGCCAAGGGGTTCCATTCTCCCCAGTCGACGCCGTTGGGACTGGTCATGAGCGCAAGTATACGTTGCGCCTTTGTTTCGGGGTCGAAATCACGAACCAGCGCGCGGTCGTAGGTGGTAAAGAACGTAATAAAGCCGTACTCGGGCACGTTCCATGCCTGAACGTATGAGAAATTGTTCATGGGCACGGTTTGACCGTTCAGTAGTTTGGTCGGTTGCACGAGTTGGAACTCGTCAATATCGTAGGGACGCACGCTTTTGTGGACGAAGGACGGACGTCCGACGCCGTGCGAGGTGGAGAAGACCCAGACGTAACCTTGTGCATCCATCGACATAACGGGGTTGTCATGCGCGTCGTCAGTTTTTTTATCAACGAGGATAGTGGGTCGCGAGACTTTACCGGTTTTGTGGTCAAAGACTCCGACTTCGTGCCATAGCGTATTCTCCTGGGGGTCTGTTCCACCATAGCAGAAGAAGGTCTTGTCGACTTCCGGACGATAGATCGCAAAGGGGTAGTGATTTGCGGGATAGACCGCCATACCGCCGGAGTATTTATAGACATATTCGTTTTCTAACTTCTGGTTATAATACCAGATACCGCGATATCCGTCGTCCTTCTGATTCAGGAGGTTCACCTGGACTCTACGTTTGGCGTTGAATTCAGGATTCTGCGCGATTAATTGCGCGCCGTCTTCGGTCAGTGCGTTCCACTGCGCTAGTAGCGCGTCGCTAACGCTCTGGGCGCCGTCGTTATAGAGCGTCGTTACTTCCTCGGCGCTGAGCGCTCGCGACCACATCGCCAGATCGGCGGCTTGACCGTTGAGCGCACGATAGGCGTCGGTCTGTGCGGCGCCTAGCATGAGCGTCTTGCCGTCAAAAGCCGTGGGCTCTAGCGTTGTGACGAAGGGCGTTTCATTTTCGAGTTTACCGTTGCAGTAGACGCGTATCGTTTGACCGTCGTAAGTACCGCAGTAATGAGTCCATTGATCCTGTTGAGGCGGTTTCGCCAGCGCAAAGGCATAGGTCTTTCCAGACGTATGACTTACGAGCATGCGCACCGCTTGGTTGTAATAGTAGAAGGTGAAGAACTCAGAAGGTTGTCCGATTCCTAAAAACCCTTGGGATTCATTGAGATCGGAAAGCTTAACCCAAGCGGCGACGGAGAACGCTTGCGTTGTTACGGCGCTCTTGGGTAGTTCAAGTTCGTAAGCGGTTTTGCCGTCGAACTGTACAGCGTCGGTCGGTTCGATCGCGCACAGGCGCGTGACGCTGAGCGTCATGCTGGTCGTTAGCGCTACCAAAAGCGCGAAGGCGCTTATTCTATTGAAAATCGAGCGAGTCATTTTAACCTGCTGGGGGAGGAAGGGTTGACCGCCTCGTGCGGTGAGACAAAGCGCGACGTCACACGTATATCGCGGGACGTCAACGGGTGTTAAGTATCATGGAAGAAGGTCTTTGCATTGTCTACGCGGTCGGCAGTTCGTAGCCCTTACGACGCGGACGGTCGACGTAGGTATTGGCTTCGTCGTCGTCGATAAACAGTTCCTTTGCGGGATCCCAACGCAACGGACGATTGAGAATACGCGTGATATTGACCAGATGGCAGACGGTAATACTGCGGTGCCCAATTTCGACGTCGGCGTGCGGTAGTTCTCGCGAGGTCATGCAGTCGAAGAAGTTCTCAATGTGTGGTCGTGCGATCCAGGTGGGACCCTCCGGGGGATCGGCTTCCGGGGCGTCGGCAATGAGCTCTTGAGGATTGGCCTTGAGGTTATTGCGGTTGATTTCCAGATTGCCCTTTTCGCAACGGAAGATGGCGCCGCCCATGGGGCCCTTGCCCGGATCGAGCTCAAAGCGAACTTCCACGCCGTTGGCATATTTCACCGCGACAGCGCCGTTGTCCGAGGACATGGGGGCGGTCGCGACCGGTCCGGTATTGTCAGCGCCAAGCGCCCATTGGATTTGGTCGACGCCGTGCGCGCCCCAGTTTGTCATTTCACCGCCGGCGTATTCGCGCCACATCATCCATCCCAGGAGCATAGAGTTGAATTTGCGATACTGCGTGGGACCTTGCCAAGCGTCCCAGTTGAAACCCTCGGGAATCGGTTGTTCTTCATAGTCTTCGGGAATATTCGGGCAGAACGGGTAGTTACACGCTTGCACGAGTTTGATTTTGCCGAGTTTCCCTTCGCGGATCATACGGCAACCGTATTCGTTCAGGCGCATGGAGCGTTGTTGTGATCCGACTTGGAGGATCTGCTTGGACTTACGAACGATATTAACGAGCTGTCGTCCCTCGGCAATATAGGTAGTGAGCGCTTTTTCGGCGTAGACGTCGTGACCGCTGAGTACGGCGCGCGCCGCGGCCAGAGTGCGGCAGTGATCTTGCGTGACGACAAAGACGGCGTCGAGTTTTTCATTGTCGTAAAGTTCGACGTCGGAATTATAGACGTTCCAATCTTTTCCTTCGGGAATTAGTCCTGAGGCGTGCTTTTCAGCGACACAATCGAGAGCCTTTTGTCGCCAGAAGTCGGCAACGGCAACGATTTGCGCGCGCTCACGCGGAATGTGTTCCATGAGTTGTCGTGCACGCATGCCTGTGCCGACGAACCCGACGATAATACGGTCGTTAGCGCCGACGCGACCGGCTTGCGCCAGCGCGCTACGACTGATCAGCTCTGGGGAGGCGATAAGACCCAACGCGGCGGCAGACGTGGTCTTTAAGAAGGATCTACGAGTATTATTCATGTGGATAATTCCTTTGCGCGAAACTTGCGCCGCGCCTTTACTTTATGGGGTAATACGAATGATTCACAGTTATGCGCACGCAAGGGGGGATAACGAGGCGTTGTAGCTAACGCTCGCTCAGACGCCGAAACTTTTCACAATTGTAAGGGCGGCATAACGCTAAATCAAGAGAAGTTTCTGAGAATACTTAACTTTTAAGGCGCTGGTCTGTGTCCAGGTAGGACGTCATATGGGTAATCTGACGAGGAGAAAGGGCGTTTTTTGTAGAAATTTTTCTAAAAAACACGCGAATCGGAAGATCTATGAAACTTAACAAATTAAGTTTCGTCTATAATTAGCGCGTATAGGTCTCTTGCCTAATGTACGCGGTTGCTTTTATTTTAGCGCGATTAAGCGCTTGACGCCTACGCTTGCGCGCTTATAATTGCATAAAATTCATTTGGTGACGCGACAGTTTTTCGACGCGCCATAGCGGAAATAACCTCGTGTTTTTATTTCGTAGGTTTTGTTTCACCGATAGTACTCGTTGGTTTCGGTTAATCGGTTTAATCGCTTAGACTATTATCGACGACGCCTAAGTACTTTTTTACAGTCATAATTCGGTTGTAAAGCAAACGCTATGCTGTTGTTTAACGCCTTCTCGCTTGTCTGTGTCGCCTACGCTCCTGACCTTAACGTTCTGAGATAGAACGTTATTTCCTCCTTAACTTTACGACTCACTTTTAGATTAAGCGCCAATATTTTTTAATTGCGTGTTTAAGATAATTACCAAAGAGAACTATGAGCCATTATAACGAAGACGATTACTCTGATTCGACGTACCGTCGCGGTCGCGACGACTATCGTCGTAATTATCGCGAACCTAATTCCTCGCGAAGTCAACGTTACGCACGCGATTCTGAACGTTTTAACGCCTCAGAAGGGTCGGACGCCTATGTCGAACCCTCGCAGGACGAATCGCACGATTGGCAGGAGTATGAAGAATACTCCCAGGAGCGCGACGCCGTACAAGATCGCGATTATGACGAGGAGCAGTATACGAAGTATAACCGCCCTAATCCCTACCATTTCCCATTGAAGAATGTCATCGACGCGGTCAACGACCTTCTGAATACGAAATATCCCCACAAGGCGCTTAATACCAAGAGTCAATTCGACGAATTTCACCATCTGCTGATTGAACGCGTGCCGGAACCCACGCGCGCCTTTACCGATCGTCAACTCAAATCGTATCTGTTTTACGCCGGCGTGACGCTATTGGGTCACCTGGCGCCGCGTTCGGAACGCCCCAATGCCGTTGCGCTCGATTCCGACCAGGATAATTCCGCAGACAATTCCTCCGAGGCTATCGACGACGACGATTCGGAACTAATTGTCGATCCGACCAGCGTCGTTACGTCGTCAGACGGCGAGACGACGCCCGCGGCGTCCGGTAGTCGATCCTTTGCCGAAGAGTACGAATCCTATGAGCCGGTGGATATGCACCCTGGATTCAGTGTCGACGGCGATGATTCCCACGAAGAAGCTCACGTGGAGGAAGCGAACGCCACACAGACGTCGCCGCGCCAGCTTGAACTTTTTGACGTGCACTCGCCCGCGTTGCGTCCCGATACACGTCGCAAGAACAACGAACCGATTCAGGCGCGCGCGTCCAGCGCTACAGAGGAGGCAGAAGAGCCGTCCCTGGCGGAGGCGCAAAGCGTTGCACGCGATGTTATTCACCTATATTTCCCTTCGAACGTGATCCATCCCGGCGTGGAGTTCGCCGAGTTTCGTCGCTTTATGGAACTGAATTTTCCCGGCAAGAGACTCACTGACGACAGACTCAAGCAGTACGTCAGCTACGCCGGCGCCTCCGTTGCGTCCATTGGAACCGACGACGTTACGCAAGTCAATCAGCAGAGCGTTACGCGTTCGGTTTATGTCAAGATTGCCAATCACGTTCTGTCCACGACGTTTCCTGATACGCTCTTCCTTCCCGATCTTTCAGACTTCCGTCGTTTCCGTATTCGATTTGAACAGGAAGCGGGCGACGCAGAGCGTTTGACAGACGACGAACTTAAAGAAATCTTTCTCGCCGCAGGCGGTCGGTTCTATGAGGAGGTCGCGCCAGTGAAGCCGCAGCGCAAATTAGTGCGTAGCGTGCTAATTCGTAAAGTTCTTCAGGAACATTTCCCCGCTGGTTTAGATCCAAAATCGTCCGAGGATCTCCTCGCGTTCCGTAAGTTTGCCGCAGAACTTGGAACCGAATTCGATCAGCCCGAGGATAAACTTGTCACGATCATTCGCCGTTGCTCCTTCACGTTCCACGATAAATTATACTCCGTGAGCGACGATAATCGTCGTCGCGTCAAAGATTCGATCGTTGCGCCCTTTACAGTTGGCGCTCGTGTCATTTATTATCAAAAGCTTTACGCTAAGAACGGCTGGTTCTCGCGTAAGATCGAGGATAACGCGGATCTGTTCGTCTATCTGGTCGCTGACAGTTTCCCCGAGTATCGTTTCTATCCTCACTTTATGCTCTCGGAAGACGCTCTTCTTCCGTCCGGGTTTGAGTTCCTTTTGGTTAAATCGGAAATCGAACGTGTTTGGGGCAATTTGCCCGTGATTACCGGGGAGGAACTTGCCTCACGTCTGTTTGTCCCGCAGGAATTGATCGAATGGGTTCTCGCGTACGATACTTCAACCTATGTCGTTAAAGACAATGGGTTTGCGCGAAAGCCTAATAGTTCTGAGCTCACAGCTGCGGAACTTAAGACGCTCAACGCACAGTTCGTTGAAGCGTTTGCACGTGTTCCTAGCGATTATCGGAGCGTCTCCGGCTCGGAATTTGCCTTGCGACTCAATGGCGAAGAAGTCGAGTCGAAGGACGAGGAATCGAACGACGATAGCGAGGCGGAGCCTGTGGTTAAGCGACGTTATGCACGACGTGCGAAGGCGTCGTTAGAGGACAATTCGCCCAGTGAGGTTGCGAACGACACAGTAGCCACGCAGCCGGAGGAGGCGCCGGTCGAGTCCCAACCTCGTCGTCGAGGTCGTCCTAAGGGTTCAACTAAGGGTTCAAGCGTCGCCAAGTCGTCCTCGTTGACAAAATCGACCGGACGCGCTTCGCGACGAAAGACTTCTGACACATCGGACGAACAAGTCTCGGATGAAACGAGAAGTATGATCGCGCAGAACCCCGAAATCGGTCAGATGATCGCGCGCGTGCTTGCAAGGTCTTTCCCTGAGGGATTCGATTTGAGTTCCTCGACCGAATTGACGAAGTTTAAGCATATTTTGGCTAAGCATAACCCGGACTTCAACTGTACCAAGCCGAAATTGTTAGAGCTCGTCAAAGTGGTCGGTTTCCTATGCGAGGGACGGTATTACGTTATCTCAAAGCGTACGTCGTCGACCATCAAAGAGACGGTCAACGAGTGGTTCCAAAGTGGCAACCTCCTGATCTACTTTGACGTCTTCTTGGCTCGTTTGAACGCTCGCATGGGTTCCCAAGCGATACCCAACGTTGCGGTTCTTAAGAATCGTTTGCGCAAGTTCTACCCGGATTACTTCTTCCACGAGGATTACTTTGAAGAGAAAGGTCGGCGTGGTCTGAAGCTTAATCGTAAGGTCTTGAGCGATTTGTGCAATAATTGGGACGGTAGCGTCGCGCGCCGTATCGGCGATTTGCTAGAGTTGATCTATGTTCCTCAGGAGGTTCTTTCCGACGCGCTCAAGAACGACGCGAACTTCACAGCCAGTTCCAACGGCTATTGGACGTTCGCCGAAAAGAAGGTTCCATTGAAACGTAAGACGTCCGCGGCGTCTAAGAAGCGCGGTGGCAGAGGTTAGAAGCGGTTTCGTAATTCCCCTCTGGCAGTTCGAGTATTCCAGTTCCATATAATACGTGAATTTAGAACGATTCCTTCGACCTTCGGAGGAATCATTATGCAGAAGCGTATGTAACTGGAAGAGCGCCAACAGCTGAATAATGGTCGAAATATCGCGTTTTTTTAACGACGCGGGTTCCGCCCGTAGGCTTAAGCCAAGCGTAAATAGCACAGGGTCGTCCTTGAGAGGGCTTCAGCTGGATTATTTCAATGGCAGGGAGAGTTATGAAATAGCTTCTAATGTAAAACAGCGCTAACGTTGTATTCGAGCTTAATCAAAGAGGACGCTACGAATGATTTCGTGGCTTCCTCTTCGTTTTACGGCGGATATTGCGCGGATTGACCACGCTATTGCAGTTAAGCGTTTATTCTTCGAGGTTTATGCGCTTACCGTCGTCTTAGACGTCGCGCAGGAACTGGGCGCACATTTGCACAACGCTTTCCGGAGCGCTTGCGCCTGCAGTGAGCAGTACAGAACTGTTCGGCGTGAGTTTACCCCAGGGAATGTCGTTTACCCCGTCGACGAGGTAGGCAGGCACGCCGACGGACTGCGCGATTTCGGCTAGTCGTCTGGAATTAGAGCTGTTTTGACTGCCAACGACCAGGACGACGTCGTGACCTGGCGCTAGTCGTCGCACGGCGTCTTGACGACTCTGGGTAGCGTCGCAAATTCCAGAATTGCCAGGCTCTTGCAGTTGCGGAAATCGAGTCTTTAGCGCCGCGACGATCTCTTCAACCTCCGCGACGGTCAGCGTTGTTTGCGTAAGATAGGTCAAAGGTTGGTCAGGAGCGAAGTTTAACGATTCGACGTCCTCTTTGCAGGAGATCAAGGTCGCGTTGTTCGCAGCCTCGTCCAGAACGCCAACGACCTCGTCATGTCCCTTTTTGCCGATCAAGATCACATGTTTGCCGCTTTCGACAAAGATGTGCATTTGCAAATGTATGCGGTGCACGAGCGGACAGGTTGCGTCGATCGTGTTCATATTGCGCTGTGCGGCGATTTCTCGTATCTGCGGCGAGACGCCGTGCGCGGAGAAAAGCAACGTGGCGCCGTCGGGCGCCATATCGATCGAGTCGATAAAGACGACGCCGCGTCTTTCAAAGCTCCGTGCAATCCATGTGTTATGCACGATTTCGTGATACACGTAGATTGGTTCGCGCGTCTGATTGACGAGGTTATTGAGGATATTAATCGCGCGATTGACGCCGGCGCAAAAACCGCGCGGTTCTGCTAACGTCACTTTCATGGCGAAACCTCCACACTAAGGAGCAAAACGCATGTACAGTGTAGACGCAACACGTGTCTAACTATTGAGCGCGTTGAGGATAGTATCGGCGAGCGTGTCATAGTCGAGCGCTACGTCCGTTTGATCGCCTTTTTGCAGATCCTTGAGATTGACCTTTCCTTGTTCGGCTTCTTCTGAGCCGAGTACAATCGCGAAACGGAATCCCTTTTTGTCGGCATATTTGAGTTGCGCGCCGAGTTTTTTCGGTTCCGGGTACAGTTCTACGCCGACGCCTCGTTCACGTAACTGGCGCGCTAGCACGACGTATTGAGTAGTCAACGCTTCGTCGAAGAGCGGAATAAAGACGCTGACAGGCGTAGCGGTCTTTTCGAGCATTCCCAGTTCTTCCAGCCCGGCGAAGAGTCTGTCGAGTCCCAGGGAAGCGCCGACGCCTGGCATTTTTTGCTTCGTGAATAGTTCCGCAAGGTTGTCATACCGACCGCCGCTGCAAACGCTTCCTAATTGCGGAAATTCCGTGAGGAAGGTTTCGAAGATAGTACCGGTGTAATAGTCGAGTCCACGCGCGATCGAGACGTCGATAGCAAAGCGTTCGGCGGGAATGCCTGCGGTCTTAGTGGCGTCGAGGATTTGTCGCAGTTCCGACACGCCCTCGAGACCGAGCTGAGAATCTTTCAGTTGCGTTTCAAGGTTCGCGAGGATCTGGTCGTTATTCCCTTGTACCGACGCGATTTGCAGGATCGCGCGCGCTTGTTCTTCGGAGGCATTGGCGGTCTTCTGCATTTCCTCAACAACCGCGTCGGCTCCGATTTTCGCGAGTTTGTCGAGCGCGCGTAACACCGGGGTGGAGTATTCCGAAAGGTTCAGTTTCTCCAGAGCGCCGTTGAGGATCTTGCGACTATTGACGTGAATTTGAAACTTCGTAAAGGACGCGTCGCTACGCAGGTCAACGCGTTCCATGATATCGTTAATGACCATAGCGGTTTCCAAGTCGGAAACAATACCAGTGGTTCCAATGACGTCGAAGTCACACTGCATGAACTCGCGATAACGTCCCGCTTGTGTGTTCTCTCCTCGCCAGACCTTAGCGAGGTGGTAGCGCTTAAAGGGCAGTCCCAGTTCGGCGTTGTGCTGCGCGGCGAATCGCGCAAATGGAACGGTGAGGTCAAATCTCATTCCGACGTCGCGTCCGCCGGAGTCTTGGAAACGATAGAGCTGTTTGTCAGTTTCGTCGCTTCCTTTTCCGGTGAGGATTTCGAGATATTCCAGCACGGGAGTGTCGATCGGGCTGTATCCGTAACTGCGATAGACGTCGACGACACGCGCAATGAGTTGCTCGCGCGGAATCATAGTTTCAGGCAGGAAATCACGAAAACCTTTGAGAGTTCGCGGTTCGATAAGCTTTTTTTTAGGCGTTTTATCTTGTGAAGACACGTCTGACCTCAATGACCGTCGCGCGCGTGAGGAGGTAAAACCGACGTCATAGCGCGCGAGTGGGAAAAACGAAAAATCAAAAGGAGTTTAAAAACGTAGCGTTACTTTTGCGCTTCGAGTTGATCGAAGAGGTCACAGACCCGGTCTCTGGTATCGAGGTCTTTTCGTGCGTCGATTGCCGCCTTTGGGTGAACGTTATGTTGACCGGTGAGCATGAATTCGGCGAAGGGTCCCCATTCGATCTGTTGACGCAACGCAATAAACTCTTGCTGTAAGAGTTTGTAAATTGGACGGATGCGATATTGTTCGACGTTGACCGCGCCGAGTAGTAATTCCATAGGGCAATTTCCGGCGCCGCGACCTAGACCGCCGACGGTGGCGTCAACACGCGTGGCGCCGCATTGGATCGACTTGAGAGTATTAGCGAACGCCAGTTGCAGATTGTTATGCGCGTGCATACCGACTTCTTTGCCACTGTCTTGCGCGTAGTTAAGGTATTTCTGCGTCAGGTATTCCGCTTGCGAGGGAATGATAGCGCCGAAGGAGTCGACAATGACAAAGACGCTCGCGGGCGAGGTTGACAGTCGTTGCAAGACCGAATCGAGAATCGGCTCTTCCAGGGCGGTAACGGCCATGAGATTAGCGGAAACTTCGTATCCTTTGTTCCAAGCGTCGTCGATCATCGCGAGCGCTTCGTCGACCTGATGAGCATAGAACGCGACGCGAATCATGTCCAAGGGGCTTTGCGCACAAGGAACGACGTCGGTTTTCCATTCAGATTTTCCGGCGTCGACCATGCATGAGAGTTTGATCTTTGCCTCAGGCGCGTCGTCGACGATACGGCGGATCACGTCTTCTTTACAGTATTTCCAATCGCCGAACTCGTCGGGCGCGAAGATTTTATCAGAGTTCTTATAGCCAATTTCAATATAGTCAACTTTCGCGTCGGCACAGGCACGATACAGCGCGAGTACAAACTCGAAACTAAAGCGGTGTGAGTTGACTAGACCGCCGTCGCGAATGGTGCAATCGAGTGTCTTAATCTTGGGATTTTTTATTTTCCACTGCTCGTTCATAATGATACCTTTTTATATGCCGACGTAGCGAGCGTTAAGCTCTTAGATTAAATTTACCTAAAGTCTCTTTGACGTCAAGCAGATTTATTGTCAACGTAGGTTATACGACGCGACGTTACAATTGACGCGATAGTTCAGACGTTATAATAGATTGGTCGCGGCGCAGGCGAGTTCTTTCCATTCCATCTGTTCTGTTGAAAAGAGATTAGGTTTAATTGTGAAGCAATCATTTAAAATCGGCGAGTTAGAAGTCAGTCCCCCAGTGCTTTCCGCGCCGATGGCGGGTTATACGAACTATGCGTATCGCGAGCTTCTTCGTCGGCTCGGCGGGGTCGGTTTGATCGCGACGGAAATGGTGAGCGCGCGTGCCTTTGTGTATATGGGCGAACGTGGCGAGGAGGAGCCGTCTCGTTTGTGGGGCGTCAGCGAGGAACCGCGACCGCTTTCGGTTCAGATTTGGGACAATTGCCCCGAGACGCTCGAGGAACTTGCTGGACGCTTGGCGCATGAACGTCATGTGAGCGTAGTTGATCTGAATTTCGGCTGCCCGGCGCCGGCGATTGCCAAGAGATCGGCGAGCGGTTCCTACCTTCTACGCGAACCTGAGCGCGTTGGGGCGCTGGTGGAGCGTGTGGCAAAGGTCTGCGCGCCAGTTCCCGCCACCGCGAAGATTCGTCTAGGATTGACTCAGGATACCATTAACGCGTGCGACGTGGCGCAGGCGGTGGAAGAGGCAGGCGGGGCGGCGCTTACGATTCACGGTCGCACAGCTAGTCAGATGTACTCCGGTTCCGCCGATTGGGACGCAATTGCCAAAGTGAAAGGGGTTCTTAAACGTATTCCTCTGATAGGCAACGGCGACATTAAGACGTGGCAGGACGCCGTGTCGCGTTTTGAGCGCTATCCAGTCGACGGGGTGATGATCGGTCGCGCCGGATTGGAGCGTCCATGGCTGTTTCGTCAAATCCGCGACGCATTGTCAGGCAAGATTCCGGAGCCGGAACCACCGCTCGATTATCAGCGCGAGCTTTTGCTCATGCATTTCCGCTTAGTATCGGAACGCTTTGGGGTTGATCGCGGAGTGATTCTCATGCGGAAATTTGCGTGTAATTACTCCAAGGGTCGCCCGAACGGTCGTGCGTTTCGCGATAAAATCGCACGCGTGTCGAGCGAGTCGGAATTTTTATCGGTCGTTGAAAAGGAATTTGGCGTGGATCGCACGTCCTCTCGGGGAGAATAGCGATTTTGATCGGCTAACCAGCTATTTCACAGAATTTTGGGAGATTATACAGACTGACCTTGACGGGCTTTGTAATAATGACTATTCTCGGCGCGGCTTGGCGTACGTATGCGCCGTAAGAGCCGTTGTTGGAGAGAATAGAGAGATAACCCGAAATAGTTTGAGTCAAATCCATGGTTCGTGTGATAATAGTCGGCACCGGCTCCTACCTTCCAGAGCGCGTCATGACCAACGACGAGTTGGCACAGCGGATACCTAAGACTTCAGACGAATGGATCTATAGCCACACCGGTATTCATGCGCGTCATTTGGCGGCGCCGGACGAATCGGCTTCGGCAATGGGCGCGATTGCGGCTCGTCGTGCGCTGGAGCAGGCAGGCGTAGAACCGGAGGAATTGGGGCTGATTATAGTGAGCACCGCGACTCCCGACTATGCGCCCACGCCCTTGACCGCTTGCGTTTTGCAGGATATTCTCCACGCGGACAACGCGGCGGCGTTCGATATGAGCGCGGCGTGCTGTGGTTTTATTTATAACCTTGAAATCGCGAAGAATTTCTATTCTAACCCGAATTTCCGTAAACCGATTCTGCTGGTTGCAAGCGAAGTGATGTCGCGTAAGGTCGACTGGGACGACTACAAGACGTGTATTCTCTTCGGGGACGGCGCCGGCGCGGTCGTTGTTAAGCCTGTCTATGACGATACCGAAGAGGCGCGACTCTATCCGACCAGCGGCGTGATCGACTCGGTCATGATGGCGGACGGTCACAGCGGTAAATGCCTGCTTCTGGAAGGGGGATGTCGTTCGGAAGATTCGCTTCATCATCCTCTCGCGCACGTCTTACAGATGGGCGGACAGCAGGTCTACTCCTTTGCAGTCAAGGCGATCGTTGAGGTTGTGACGAAGCTTATGGCGCAGAATAATTTGACCTATGCTGATCTTGCGCGTATTATTCCTCACCAGGCAAACTACCGAATTATTCACACGGCCGGTGGTAAACTTGGTTTTGAAAACGACGATATGTTCTATATCAACGTAGAGCGCGTTGCGAATACAGCGTCGGCCTCAATTCCCATAGCTCTGGACGAGATGAATCGCGGCGGTCAGTTGCATCGCGGAGACAAGCTAATAGTCGCGGGCTTTGGCGCAGGCTTGACGTACGGCGGCAACTACATTATCTGGTAGAGTCGCATTCGGCAATTGGTTGACACATTTTAGGAATTTCAGACAATAACGTGCAGTCGCGTTGGTTCTGAAATTCCTCTTTTTATGAATTGCCAACGTGCGAGCAGTCACATAGAACCACGGAGCGCGCAATGAAAACCTCGTTAGTCACAGGAGCCACAGGTCAGGACGGCTCTTATTTAGTTCGCAAATTACTGTCGGAAGGTCGACGCGTTTGCGCTATGTTGCGCTGTTCCTCGACTCCACACACCGCGAGACTAGCGGATCTTACACCGGGGGTGCAAGCGAACGGCTCGGAATTGATCTATGTGCTCGGCGACCTGGGAGATTCCGCCAGTCTCCTGCGTATTCTGGAAGAATACCGACCAGAGGAGGTCTATAACCTCGCGGCGCAATCAGACGTTCGTCGTTCTTTCGACGTTCCGGAATATACCGGAGAGATCGACGCGCTCGGCGCCTTGCGTTTGCTTGAGGGTATCCGTCAGACGGGGCTTGCTTCCACGACGCGTTATTATCAGGCGTCGACGTCGGAGCTTTTTGGCGAGGTTCGCGAGAAACCGCAACGCGAAACGACGCCATTTGCGCCCAGAAGTCCTTATGCGATCGCCAAGCTCTACGCCTATTGGACGACCGTGAACTATCGCGAAGCCTACGGCGTCTTTGCGTGTAACGGTATCCTCTTTAACCACGAAAGTCCCATGCGCGGCGAGAATTTTGTCACGCGCAAGATTACGCGTGGCGCCACGAGAATCCGTCTGGGTTTACAGGATAAGTTGCGTATGGGTAATCTCGACGCACGACGAGACTGGGGACATGCGGAGGATTACGTCGAGGGAATGTACCTCATGTTACAGCAGTCGACGCCGGACGACTACATTCTCGCGACCGGAGAGGAACATTCCGCACGTGAATTTTTGGAGCTTGTCTTTTCACGCCTCGATTTCCAATTGGAATGGGAGGGTTCCGGGGTGAATGAGCGCGGGATCGATCGCAAGTCGGGCAAGACGGTCGTTGAGATCGATCCGACCTTCTTCCGACCGACTGAGGTTAATTATCTCTGTGGGGACGCTACGAAAGCGCGTGAGAAATTACAATGGCGTGCGCGTCACAGTTTCGACGATCTCATTGACGATATGCTACGTCACGACATGGCGCTGGCGGAGTCGGAGCGTTGAGCGGCTGACGCTCAATAAAACGCAAGACGATAGGGCATAACGCACGACGGGAAGAGCGGCTCGTTTGCTTGATATACAAAAGAGCGCCGACGCATGGCGATATGCGTCGGCGTTCAGTTTTTTTCGTTACTGGTCAAAGACGCGTATGAATTTTGGCAAAGCGGTCTCGAAGTCGACGCCGTAGTTTCGTGGCGTCGGATTACGCAGGGTGGCGCGAATGGAGTCGAGGGTGAAGTCGGCGGCGATTTTAAAGGCTTCTGGCGCGCTCTTGCCACGCGCGAGCGCCGCGACGGTTGCACTAGAGAAAATATCGCCGGCGCCATGGTAGGAGCCGTCGATTCGTTCGTGAAAGTAGGTAAAGAATTCATTGGCTTGAACGTCGAGTCCGACTATGCCGTACTGATCCTTGGCGTATTCCACGCCTGTGATGGCGACCACGCGCGGTCCAAGTTCGGCCAGGCGGTACAACGTCTGACAGACGTACTCTTCGCTGTATCCGGAGGGAATGTATTCGCGATCCAGTAGCGCGGCGACTTCTGTCATATTGGGCGCGATGTAATCGGCTTTAGCACAGAACTTTGCCATTCTTTTGGCGAAATGTTTGTCGAAACCGCTGTATAGTTTGCCGGCGTCGCCTAGTACCGGGTCGATAAAGACGAACTGATCGTCTTGGCGGAAAGTCTCAATGAGGTTCTCGATCAGATCCATCTGCTCAAAGGAACCGAGATATCCGGTGTATATGGCGTCGAAGGTCACTCCGCTGATGAGCCACTGGCGAACGATCGGGTTGATTTCGCCGGTAAGGTCGGCGAAAGTATAGCCGTGAAAGATTTCGTGCGTATGATTTGACAGAACTGCGGTCGGAAGCACACAGGTTTCCACTTGCGCGGCAGAAATAATCGGCAGCGCAACGGTTAGCGAACATTTTCCGACGCATGAGACGTCTTGAATGGTGAGTATTCGTTTCATTTTAGCGACACGTGGGTCTCAGGGGCGCCACAATTGGAGCCGGTTCGTCTTGACTAAGCTATTATAGCGCTCAAGCGCCTCATGTAGAACAGTCGTTTGAGAAGTTTTCTCAAAGAGTGGATTTCGCCTGGTAAATCGAAAGACCGAGTATGCGCGACGTCTACAGTTGCTTTGATACAAAAACGTTAAAGTCGAGTATGTTACAAATAGTTAATTGGTAATATAATATAAATAATATCTATATGCAAATATGAATAACTATAGATTTGAAAAAATTAAAAATAATATCTAAAATTACTTGCACAAATTTATAAAATGGATTATAAATGTATACAGAGAAATGTTAAGTTAGATGTTGTTCTTTTTTAACTTTATCTACGACCATGACAAACTCATAATAACCCGTGCGTCGGCGTGTGATCGCAAGCGCGAACAACTATTAGGAAGGCGAGCGTTATGGTAATGAATAGACTTTGTCGAATATTGTTTTGTTTTCTATGTCTAACGTTGGCAGTTGGTTGTGGCAAGTCGCGTCCCAAGGACATGCCGAAGACTTATCCGTTCAAGGTAAAGGTGGTCGACGGTTCTCGACCGATTGAAGAGGTCCACGTCGTATTGATTTACGATCAAAGTCCTGCGATTTCCGGCACGACCGACAAGAGCGGCGTGGCGGAATTGTATACGACGCTACAGGGTTATACGGTCAAAGGGGCGCCGAGCGGTTCGTTTCGTGTGACGTGCCGGAAAGATCCGAACGTGGAGCATTGGAAGACCGCTCAGGAGCGTGCGGAGATGAATCCGGGCGAGGCGTCGGAGTATTTCGAGCAATGGCAAGCGAAGGTCGACGCGGCGCCTCGTGAAGTCCCCAAAATTTGGAGCGACTTTGACCAGACGCCTCTGACGTTGACGATCACCGATCGTGGCGGAGAAGTCGTGTTCGACGTGGACGGAGCCGCTAACGACTAGCGTACTTGCTAACGCGTGTGAATTCTTTTCGTAATCTCGTGGAATATATAGTGTTATATAGCGTCGATCTTGTCCAAATAAGAATCGGCGCGAATCTTTTCTGACGTGGTTTGTCTGGCGTGTAACCGCGGATAGACCAGAGGTATCATTAACAAATCGGGAGCGCTCTATGAAATGTTCTAATCATCATTGTAGCGTGCGATCACAGGGGTTTACCTTGGTGGAACTCCTTGTCGTCATTGCAATTATCGGTATTTTAATTGGGCTTTTGCTGCCGGCGGTACAGGCGGCACGCGAGGCGGCGCGTCGTATGCAGTGCACGAACAATTTGAAGCAAATTGGCTTGGCTCTGCACAACTATCATGACACGCACAACGACTTTCCCCCGGTGCGTACCTCGCCGAGCGACGACCAGCGCGGTCTGGCCGCCGCCTGGGGGTGCGTGAGTTTTTACGTGGCGCTCTATCCGTTCATGGAACAGACGTCGCGCTGGGATCGTGTCATGGCAGAGGCGGACGAGGCTCATTTGTTCCGTAGTTGGAGTCAGGTCTGGCGGTGTGCTGGCGAGCAGTTCCGCGATCCGATTACCATGCTCGCGTGTCCGAGTGATCCTTACGGTAAGGTCAAGTCGCACATTAACAATTGCCAGCGTTCAAACTATAGCGGCTCGCTAGGGGACGCAACGGTGAATGCGAGCGAGACCGGTAAGAATAAGCGCGGTTTCTTTCCCGGCGGAATTGGGTGTCGACCGGCGGTGTACGGCGGCGTTCAGTGTAACAGCATGTCGTCGATGGTCGACGGGACGTCGAACACGCTTGCGATCATCGAGACGGCTTGTGGCGGCATGGCGGGTACCGACCGCATTAAGGGCGGCGCTATTCTCTTCAACGGCTCCCCCTCGGGGTGTTTGGCCCAAGTGAATACGAACGACCGCACTGTATACGTGAGCGGATCGTATATTAGTAGCGTTCACGGCGAGGCGCACACGGACGGTCGACCGCGTATTCTGTGCGTAACAACGGTTCTTCCTCCGAACTCGCCCTCCTGCGCGACCGATATTTCCAACCCGGGCTGGGGTTGGGGATATATGAGCGCGTCGAGTTACCATGGCGGAGGTGTGAACGGTCTGCGCGCCGACGGTTCTGTGGGGTTCTATTCCGAGACGATCGATTGTGGCGCTCAGTTGGGAACCACCGATTACACGACGAAAGATCCGACCGGTAAAAGTCCGTTCGGCGTCTGGGGCGCGCTCGGTTCGATTAATGGCGGCGAGACGAAATTGATCTAGCCTCGTAAAGCACGACTCTAACGCGTTGGCGCACAACGCGACTAATCGTATAGGCGCGGCGTCTGTCGGAGTACAGGCGTCGCGCTTTCTATTTGTGCGTCTGTTGACGTATAGCGCTCTATCGATTATACTGGCGTGCGGAGGCGATTTCCTTCTTTTGGCTTAATCACAAAGGCGGTTTGAATGCATATTCCAGAAAACTACCTGAGCGTATCGACGTCGTTGGTTCTTACAGCCGCGATGGTTCCCGTGTGGCGCCGAGCGGTCAAACGCGTATCGCGCGAGTTTCCTCGTGAGCGTTTTTCAGCGCTAGGGGTAGGCGCGGCGTTTGCTTTTCTGACAATGATGTTCAATATTCCACTTCCCGGCGGTACAACTGGTCATGCGGTAGGCGGAACGGTTCTGGCGACGCTTCTTGGACCGGAGGCGGCTTGTCTTGCGTTGACGATAACTCTTGCGATACAAGCTCTTCTTTTTGGGGACGGCGGCGTACTGGCGTTTGGCGCCAATTGCTTTAATATGGCGTTTCTTCTTCCTTATTCCGGGTATTACAGTTATGTGCTTTTGCGTCGAGTTTTGGGCGTACGTTCTGCTACGACGCCTGATGAGAACGCGCGACCATTGAGTCTAAAGGATCTTATCGCGCTGGGCTTGGCGTCCTATCTAGGTATTAACGTCGCGGCTCTTGCGGCGGGCGTTGAGTTTGGGATTCAGCCCTTGCTCTTTACCGACGCTAGTGGTCAAGCGCTGTATTGTCCGTACCCATTGGCGGTCGCAGTTCCCGCGATGGCGCTGGGGCATTTGACTTTCTTTGGTTTGGCGGAAGTTATTTTCTCCTTGGGCTTTTACGCCTTTGTCGCGCGTACCGCGCCTAACTTTGCCACGAACGGCGCGTTCTTTCCTCAGCTCAACGAGACCGAGGAGGTTGAGGACACGACGGAGTCTCCGGAGCAAGACGGTCAGACGTCGCCACGCCGTAAACGCTTTGACGCCGTTTATTTGCTACTAGCCGCGCTCATAGCGCTTGCGCCCCTGGGACTGCTTGCACAGGGTACGGCTTGGGGCGAGTGGGGAGTGGAAGAGGTCGCGGAACTTGCCGAAGACGGCGCCGTACTGGGGTATACCCCCAGAGGTATGCAGGAAGGCTTTCAGTGGATCGCGCTACTGCCTGATTATGCCGTGGCAGGCGTGCCAGACTGGTGCGCCTATCCGCTGTCGGCTCTCGCTGGCGTCGCGATTGCGATCATACTCTTTAAATTAAGCGCGTTCTTTCTTTTCTCACGACGTACGATGTAGTCCATGGAGAACCACACAAAGATTCCCGAGTGGTTGAGCGTTCCTCAAGAGTATAGCGCGCCTCGCGATCATGACGCCTTTTTGCGTCGTAGCGCCGAAGGATTGCGCTATGTCTTGTCGCGTGCGCGTCGTAGCGCTTATCATGGGGGACGTTGGTCCTTCTCTCCGCCGACTAAACTGGCGCTAACGCTTTTAACGATAGGTTTCGTCTCCGCGGCTAGTAATTTTGCATTTGTGGAAGCGGTCGGCGTGGCGCTACTTGTCATGCTGGCGCGTTACGACGGCTCGCGTATCGCGCGTACTGTGGCGTTGCCGATTCAAGCGACAATTTTTTCTTCCCTGATTCTAGCGCCTGCGCTTCTTTGGGGGCAAACGCACGCCTTTTGGGTGGTTCCCTGCAAGACGTTTGTGGCGACCACGGCGCTTTCAATGCTCTCGAGCACAACGAATTGGAATCGCTTTACTTGCGCCTTTAAGACCCTTGGCGCTCCTGACTCTTTGGTCTTTATTTTTGATTTAACGCTGAAATACGTGGTTCTCCTGTGCGAGATTTGTGTCGACACGATAACAGCGGCGCAGTTGCGTTCGGTTGGTCGTAATCGGCACAAGGCGCGTTCCCTCGGCGGGGTGATCGGCGTTGGCTTTCTACATGCGCAAGACCATGCACGAGAACAGTTTGACGCAATGACGTGTCGTTGTTTTTCAGGTAATTACCGTCGTTTTACCGCGCCATGGCGTCTTGCCGATACGTTCGGCGTGGGGTTGATCGTTCTAGAACTTATTTTATTTTCCTATTTAGAGTACGTGATCCGATGTTCAAATTAGAGTCTGTGAGCTATTCGTACCAGGACGGAATCCATGCTCTTCGCGAGGTCGTCTTGCATGTGAAGCGCGGCGAGGCGGTGGCGCTCATGGGCGCTAATGGTTGCGGTAAGACGACCTTATTGCGTATGCTCAACGGTTTGGTCTTTCCTCAGAGCGGTCGTTATTATTTCGACGGCGATCAGATCAATCGTAAGAGTTTACACGACATACAGTTTTCAAAAGAGTTTCATCGTCGTGTGGGTTATGTCTTTCAGAACGCCGACGCACAGCTGTTTTGCGGTAGCGTTGAGGATGAAATCGCGTTTGGTCCACGTCAGCTGCAGGAGTCAGAGGAATTCTGTCGCGAGCGCGTTGACGATTGTTTGAAACTATTGCAGATTGAGCATTTACGTCGTCGCGCGCCCTATGCGCTCTCCGGAGGCGAGAAGCGTAAAACGGCGTTCGCTTGCGTTTTAGCGCTTAATCCCGACGCGCTAACTGCAGACGAGCCATTGGCGGGCCTCGACCCTGCGTCCCAGCAGAAGATCCTCGAGCTTTTACAATCGTTACGCGCCGCTGGCAAGACGCTAATCTTTGCGACGCATAACGAGGCGTTGGCGAAGGAGGTCGCCGACACGCGCGTGACAATGGAGCAGGGGCGAATCGTCGACGTTTCGCCGATTCGCTGATAAAACAAACGCGCTGAACTCTCGACGGAGAACTCAGCGCGTTTGTTATTTGCATTTGTCAATTTTGCGACGTTTGTCTAGGGAAGCGCCACGTGTGTTATTCTTCGCTCTGCTTGGTTAGGTTTTGCACCTGGCTTTCGGACAGGGCCCAGGCGTAGAGACGCGCACGAGCGATTCTACCGGTGAAGTAAGAAGAACCGTCGCCGTTAGCAGCGATATCGGAGCCGACGCAGAACGCTTGCGTCGAGCTACCGCTGGGATGTGTCAGTCTGCCCCTGACCTTGCGACTGGCGACGAGTTTGCCGTCGACGTACAGTCGCGACTCTTGCCCGTCGTAGACGCCGTAAACGTCGTGGTAACGTTTCGGTTCGATCGGCGCGGCGATGATTTCATAGCGACCATTGACGCAAGCCCAGAATTGAATTTCTTTTTTAGGACCGTTAAGTTCCAGGCAGACGCCGGCGTTTTCGGTGTTGGCGAAAATATCGTCACAGCCCTTGGGGTATTCCTCGAAATAGAATTTAGCGTTGATGGTAGCGCGTCGTAGTCTGCGATAATCGTCGTCGTTACATTGGATTTTAACTCTGTCGTCTTTTCCGTTGAAGATTCCAACGTAAGCGCCGTTGAGCAAAGGTTCTGCGACGACTTTCGGATCGCCGAAGACTTCTATGTTCTTAGGCTCCTGATTGTTGAAGCGCGCGAGGTTCTGCGCGCCGTCCTTTTCGAAGCGCACGTCGATGAAGTTCGCTTGAGGCGTCGGAGCGTTGCGGTCGACGGTTCCGTCTTCCTCTGCAGTGGTAAAGCTAGCGTTGAGAACCTCTTGCGATTCTTTGAAGAAGGGGTTTAGCGCGACGATTTTCGCCTTGTAAGTCGTAGCGGGATCAAGCGCGTCGAGCTCGGTCGTCATGACCTTGGGGCAATCTTTGAAGTAATACTGCGACCAGAAGTATTGCGATGGGATATCGTCGTCTTGGGCGATTTGCGAGTCAGCTTTTTCGAGGTCGACACGATAGCTATGCACCACGTCTGGACAGGTCGCTTGTGGGAATCTGAGTTTGACAGCGTCGAATTCGACGTCGAGAACATCGACGCTGGCGTCGTCGTCCCATTTCGGAGCTGCTGAGGTTTGGTATCGTTCGTCCGTATAGAGCGCGGGACTCGGATCGTTCGGGGACTTAACGTAGTAGACGACGTCGAAGAAGGAGTTGGTGATCAGATCGTAGGGTTTGAGTACGACGCTGTTGTCGCGTCGTACCTCGACCATGTACATTTGCGCGGCTTTATTGCATCCGGGCGGGAACTTGTTGTATTTTCCTCCTTCTCCCCCCATTTCGAAATAGCTGAGGGTGCCTGTGCCGAAGGCGGTGAAACCGCCCTGCCATGCCGATCTTGGGTCGTTAATCGGGTAGTGGGAATGACCGGAGAAATTAATCACGCGCGGGTAATTCGAAAGGATCGGATAGAGGTCGGCAATTCCCCAGCAGTCTTCTCCACGACTACCGTATACGGTCGGTGTAACGTGGTAATGCTGGAAGGTAAAGACCGGCTTGTCGTCGCTTGAGGCCATGGCGTCGTCGAGCGCCTCTTGGTACCACTTTAAGGCGTATTGGAAGTCGCCATTACGATTGCTTCCTTTGTCGGGCGAGAGTGCGATAAAACGGTAACCCTTGACGTCGTAGACTTTATTGGAATCGCGTTCGAAGATTTCTTCCCATCTTTTCTTATTTCCGCTAATGAATTCGTGATTGCCCATACACAGCACGGTCTGCGTACCGGGTCGAATTCCTTTGTCCATAACGTCTTTGAAGATCGCAAGTTCATCGTCGAAGCCGTGATCAGAGAAGTCGCCCGCTACGAGCATGGCGTCGAAGTCGGCGTACGCCTGCGTGGCGGAGTAGTCGTACATGAACTGGATTGCGCGCTCAAATCGATCGACCTCCGCGACGTTACGGTTTGATTTGAGGTGAACGTCGCTAAGCGCGGCGAAACGCAAAACAACCTCGGCGTCTGTGGAATCGCTTGCGAGCGTTTCCGCAAAGGTTTGCGCCGACATGCAGAAAAGTGAGGAACCGAGCGCAATACGCTTGATAAAGGCACGCCGAGACAGATCGGTCGAGTTTGAAAAAGTCATGAACACGCCTCCTAGTGGATAGAACTTGCTTTATGCGACGCCAAGGCGCCTTGGCGTCGTACAGACGTAATTTTAACACGGTCTGTGACAAATTCAAATCTTGGGGGCGCGTTGGCGATTATAGTTCTTTCGAGAGATCTTTTAGATTGACCAGCGCTATTCTTGCGGCGTTCAAACCATATGGCGCCCTTCCTGCGCAATAACCGACGAGGAGAGAATCCTGGTCAACGTAAAAGAGCGCGGGGTAGCAGAAAGCTCGCGGTTCGTCAGACCCGGCGTAATCGAGAGTTTTTTTGGCGAGGATCGTCTTGCCGTCGGGCGAGAGCAAGCCGATTGTGAGGGGATTGCGCTCAGAGTTCGAGTCGTTCCATACGGCGATGAGCTTGTCGCTATTGTAGGCGCGTATAATAGCGGCGGGCGAGGCAGGCGACACTAGCGGAGACGGCTCCGAATCACTCCATGTCACGCCGCGATCACGAGAGTAGCTGTAGTACTGCCGTCCGCTGGCGTTGCGAATCGTCATGAGGAGTCGCCCGTCGCTCAGTTCAACAACGCCCGGCTCCTGATACATGATATTATTAATATTGGGGACGTCGTCGCTCTGCTTCCAGCGTCGTCCGCCGTCGTCAGAATAGAGACAGAAGAGCGTGGCTTTGCTTTCATAGTTATAGACGTCGCCGCCTTTGAAGTTGTGTCGCGCCACAGGGATAAGGAGTCTTCCCTCCGGCAGATGTAGCACGCGCGAGTTGTTAACGACGTTATAGGAACGCGCGCTAATCGTTTCGATACGCTCGGTCCAGGTTTTGCCCTCGTCGTAAGAATATCGAAGGTAGGGACGGCAGTCTCCGGCGTCCTCTTTCACCAGGTAGAAGAGCGCGATGGAGCGGTCGCGCAGTCTCACAAGGGACACAGACATAACGTTCATTCGCCCTTCGTTCTCCAGGACGAGTTCGTCTTCTTCAGACCAGGTTTGACCGTGATCTTTTGAGATACGACTCATGAGGCAAGCGGAGGCGTGGTCGTCGCCGGAATCACCGTAATAATGCGTGTAGATATATAGAATGTCTCCGGAGACTAGGCGAATGAAGTCTCCCTCGCTATTTCTTGGATTGTCTTGCGACGGCGGTAGATCAAGGACAATGCTCTTGGCGATGAGCGGCGTCTTTTTGGGACCGAGAACCTCGGGCTTTTTCTCGTCGCTGAGCGCAAGTGACATTACCAGGGCGATATAACCAGTCAAAAACGCCATCACGCAAATACGTAGCGGTTCGTCTTGTTTCATGTCAAATGACTCCGCGCAAAGCGACTCAAAGGAACAACGCGCTCCACACAGTAGCAGAGCGCGTTGAGAGATTGACACGGTAGAAATAGACGAACAAGCGGCGCGTTTACCAGCGCAATTGTCTCGGTCGTTCCGATTGCGGGACAGCCTCGACATTTGGGTCGTCGTAACGTTGCGCGATGAATTCAGTCGCGTTGGCGTCCGATTGGGTTTGTTCAAAGAATCCGCCACGCGGCGCTGGTCTGGTAGTGGCGCCATAGTTATTTGCCGCGGGCGCAAAGGCGTTGCTGGGAACGTTATTGTCGGTTTGTTCGGCGTAACCGTTCAAGCTCTCGTCTGTATTGTAATTATAATTCTCAAAAGAATCATTGTTCTTTAAGGAGTTGACGTTATTTTTTAAAACTCCTTGATTTACTTGATTAGCATAACCGGGGTTATTGCTATAAGCGTCAAATGCTGTAGGGTTTTCAGGCGCGGTTTGCGCGATCGGTTCGAACGATCCGAAAGACGCGTAGTCGGCGAAACCCTGGGTTGGTCGCGGCGCTTGCGTAGCGGTTGTTTCTGCAGGCGTAACGTACTGATTGAACGGTGCGGAGACCGCGGGGGGCGATTGTAGATCGCCGAAGCCGGTAAAGTTTCCGTTGGCGCCAGGTAGTTCGTGCGACTGTAAACCACCAGGGGAACTAGCCGTGGTCATGGCGTTCGAGACAGTATAATTGGCGTTTACGTCGTTTTCGCGCGGGACGAGAAACTGATCTGCGTAGTTGAGTTGCGGTTCCACCGGCGCGTAGGCGGTCATTTCGACTTCTCTCGATTGACCGTCCACACCTGGGTAGAGTTCGGCGTTTGAAGCAACGGTATAGCCGACGCCGAGTTGGTCGTAGCCGACTTGATTCAGATCAGCGTAACGCTCGTTGACGTCGCTCGGTAGGCTAGAATCGTACTCGAAGAGTTGTGAATGTTCAGGTTCGCCGAGGAAGGGAGCGCTTGGCATATCGGTAAACGCCTCGGGCAGATCGTCGAAATTCACGATCGTTTCGGCGTTGGCGTCGAGCGTGTTTTGCGCTACGGCGTCGCTACCGTTTGCGAGGTCGATGGCGCTGTGCTTGAGCACGACCGGTTGTAAGTAGGCTAGTGACGCTCCAAGCCCAAAGACTAGGAGATATCCGAGAGATTTACGTAGTTTTCCATGTTTACTCGATTTGGCGGCGTTTGTAACGCAGAGCGTGGCGTTCGTAGGAAGAGCGTAGTGTGGCACTCTCGCGACGACACGAGGAAGACTTTGTGAAATCAAATCTTCGGCGTTGTTTCCTTCGAGCCAGTTTTGCGCGAAGGAGCCGTTATTATCGTCGGCGTCGGCAAAATTTTGCGCGGGGATGTATTGCTCTTGTGGAACCGTCATGACGAGACCTCTGACCTTGATAGTGCGCGGGTAATCTAGCGTATCGCCAAATCAAAACACTAGAGCGCCTCTTCTTGGTATCGGTCAGTTCATCAGTAGACTTAAGCTTATTTTAGCGGTTTTGTTGTTTTTAAAGGTTTTGACGATTTGTTATGAATTGTAAAGAAGAACGCCAAGCGCTTGAGGACGCTTGGCGTGAGTGGCGTGAGCGTGGCGTGAGGCTTATGCGAAAAATTCAGCAACGGTCTTCACTAGATAGATTTGTTCTTCATATGTAAGCTCGGGGAAGATCGGTAGCGCGAGTACTTCATTAGCGGCTTTGAGCGTCTCGGGCAGGTCTTGTGGCTTGTAGCCGAGGTAGGCAAAGCACTCCTGTTGGTGGACGCCGAGCGGATAGTAAATATCAGAACCGATTTTCTTTTGCGCGAGGAAGGCGCGCAGGTCGTTGCGTTTGCCGTCCAGGACGCGAATGACGTATTGATGCCAGACGTGCCGACGGTTCGGGAGCGCTATGGGCAACACGATCTTATCGGTGAGTTTCGCGTCGGTAAAGAGCTTGGAGTAGCGAGCGGAGACCTCTTGACGCGAGGCGATCCACTGGTCGAGGTAGGGTAGTTTGACGTTGAGAATCGCGGCCTGGTAGGAGTCGAGTCGGCTATTAATACCGATGACCTTGTGGTAATATCGCGGAGCCATGCCGTGACCGCGCAGAAGTTTGACGTAATCTACAAGTTCCTTGTTATTTCCAAGTACCATACCGCCGTCGCCAGCTCCTCCGAGGTTCTTTGTCGGGTAGAAGCTCAGGCAGGACAGATCGCCCCAGTTTCCAACAGAGACGCCGTTGAGTTCCGCGCCGATCGCTTGCGCAGAGTCCTCGATGACGTAAATTTTATGACCGTATTTCTTCTCGGCGTCTTTGACGATCTCTTGAATGGCGACCATATCGGCGGCCTGACCGAAGAGATGCACGGCGATGATTGCTTTAGTGCGTTCAGAAATATTCGCTTGTACCGACTGGGGATCAAGGCAGAAGGAGTCGTGCGAAATATCAACGAGTTTGATCGTGGCGCCGAGTCGCGCAATGCAACTGGCGGAGGCGAAGAAGGTGAAGGAGGGCACAATGACTTCGTCGCCGGGGCCGACTTTCGCCGCCATGATCGACAGAAGCAACGCGTCGCTACCGGAAGCGCAACCGACCGCGTAGTTGACCTTAGAGTATTGCGCGATATTTTCTTCGAGTTTCGCCACTTCCGGACCGAGGATAAATTGACCGGTCTGGTTGACGTTTTTTAAAGCGTCGTCCATCTGATCTCCAATCAGGCGGTATTGACGTTTTAAATCCAGCATCGGAACCGAATCAATTTGTGAACACGACATAATCTACACAATCCTTTCGAATCAACACGTAACGCGACGTTATCAGCCGCCTTAATAACGCGGGGATTTTAGCGAAATCCAAAAAACCCGTCAAGCGCGAAGGATAGATAAAATTTATGTATTTTACTAAAAAGATGTTTTTTAATAACTGTATAAGCTTGTGTTGCGTACGCGCCTTCTGAATAGAGTTAAGCGCGTGTGGAGGATAAGTTTTCGATTTCTTGACCGCTTCGCTTCATCACATTATAATGCAGAAAAGTAGTTCGTCGACGCATTGAGCGCGACGAGTGTATCACCCAACCACTCCATTTCCTTTGAATCGAAAACTATGTCTCAGACATTTTTTACCATGTTATTTTCGAGCGCATTTAGTTCGACGATAATAATAGCTCTTGCGGCGACGGCTTGTGGCTTTTGCGTGAGCTCCTCCAGGGCAGAGGAAGGCTCTGCGGTAGACGCGGAACAGGTCGCGAAAGATCCTAATGCCAAGTTAATTCGCGTTCCTTATGAACATCAGCTTGACGTAGTGTACGGTTGCGAAGCGGTGAGCGCTACCATGGCTCTGCAGTTTTACAGCGTTGATATAACCTGGCGTCAGTTCACCGACGAGTACCTCATTACCAAGCCGTGGCACGTGGACGAGAATGGCGAATGCTTTGGACCAGATCCTTACGCGGCTTATCCAGGCAATCCCTATCAGGATTCCGGTCCGAATTGTGGTTTCGGCTGTTACGCGCCGGCGTTGGCTAAGGCAATGAATAAGGTTCTTCCACAGGATAAACTGCACGCGGTCGTTACCAGCAATCTGAAGCTCTGCGACCTTGTTATGAATTATATCGACAAGGGCGAGCCTGTCGTAATGTGGGCCACAATGGACATGCTCCCTTCTAGGCTCACGCGCACTTGGACGATCGATTACGTCGATGAGAATTCCCACTTCCGGCTTGGCGATAAGTTCACCTGGAACGGCAACGAACATTGTTTGGTTCTGGTCGGCTACGACGCGCAGAACTATTTCTTTAACGACCCGTATAAGAATCACGGACTCATCGCCTACCCGAAGGAACTCGTGGAGCAACGTTTCCGCGAGCAAGGATCGCAATCCCTCGTGGTGCAACACGTTGAGCAATAAACAATTATATTAATGCGCTCGTACTTGCCTTGAACGTATATTAAACATAATAAGCCGGTCATCTTTCCCTTTGTGGAAGAACTGACCGGCTTTCTTTATCAGTAAATATAGGTATTTACAGGGTTTATTTATCCTCTGGCTTTTTCCAATTGTGTTCTTCGCTGTACTGCTTTAGCAATTCGTACGCCATTGTTTTGTTTTTGAAGCTGTGGGCGGTGAAGAAGACCTGACCGTCGGGCTGTTCCAAGGAGTCGAGCAGTTCCAATTGTCGCTTGAAGTTCTCGGGCGTTTGCCACGCTTCCTTTGTGGATTTGGGGTCGAGACGATACGCCGCCATACCGACGTAAAGTTTGACGTCAACGTCTTTAACGACGTCGGACCACCATTTAAGAAGGACGTCGAAATCGGCGATTTTGTAGCCGATTTCCCAATAGATTTGTGGAATAACAGCGTCGATCCATTCGTTTTTAATCCAGGTGTAGACGTCGGCGTAAAGGTCGAAATAACATTGATTTCCACGCGTATCGCTGCCAAGCGGATGGCTTGATTTATTAGCCCAGATACCGGCGGGACTCACGCTCCATAGCACGTCTTTGTTCGTTTGGTCAATGGCGCGTTTGGTCTCTTGGATAAAGAGGTCGACGTTATTTCTTCTCCAGTCTTCAATATTGTCGAAATCTTTGCCGTACTCTTGGAAGGTATTGGCGTCTTCGTCGATCTTTCTTTCGGGATAGAAGTAGTCGTCGATGTGAATACCGTCGACGTCGTAGTTTTCAACGATTTCGATAATACCGTCAACGACAAGCTTTCTGACCTCAGGAATACCGGGGTTGAGGTAGTACCGGTCGTTATGGAAGAAAGTCCACTCGGGATGCAGTTTTGCGGGGTTTGAGTCAGCGAGGGAGTCGAGCGAGCGCTTTCCGATAGTGACGCGATAGGGATTGATCCAAGCGTGTAGTTGTATTCCGCGCGCGTGCGCTTGTTCGATCCAGTATTTTAGCGGGTCGAAATTCTCATCGGGCGCTTGTCCTTGTTTTCCGGAGAGGAACTGTGACCACGGGTAGATTTTCGAGGGGTAGTATGCGTCCCCCATAGGTCGAACCTGGAGAAAGACGGCGTTAAATCGCAACGTCTGGAAGAGGTCGAGCCACTGGTCGATTTCCAGGCGCATTTCCTGTGCGGAACGTCCAGGTTTGGAGGGAAAATCAATATTGGAGACGGTGGAGACCCAAACGCCGTGAAAGTCTTTGGGACGTGGCGTCTCTTGCTGTGCGTAGACCCGATTAGTCAGTAGCGAGAGCGCTAGGAGCGTGGTCGTGATCAATAGCGAGATATGACGAAAGGAAGGTGTGGACATAGTTGCATGACGCCATCGCTGAGCGTCGACTTAGAGCGTGGTAGGAGTGAGAGGATTAAAGAGTCGGCGCCACGCTTGTGGCGCGACGCCGAGCAAGTTTTTTAACGCGTAGTTTGGCGCGGATTATAGCCAGAGCTTTTCGATCTGTTCCGGTTTGAGAACCCATGAGTAGACGCCAGCGCGTGAGATCACGCCGGGGAAGAACCATCTGACCTGGTATTTCGGGCAGACGTCTCCACCGAGGCAGAACGCCTTGGCTTTGTCGTTGAGCGTGAGACGAAAAGCGCCGGCAACTTCTTTACTTGCGACAAGTTTGCCGTCAAGGTAAAGCTTAAAGACCTTTTGGTCATAAGTCATAAAGGCGACGACGTCGTCTTTCCGATCAAATGGGACTTCGAGAAGGACGTAGTCGTTTTCGACCCAGACACGCGCAATGAGGGTCTTTGTTTTCGGTTCGTATTCGAACCCCAGACCGCCGCTTTCGGTGGAGCCGAAGAGGGAGATGCGTTCTTTCGATTTGCGTCGGTCAAGTTCCAGGCGGAATTTCAAGCCGAGGGAGACTTCATCGCGCAATTTGCCCGCGTGGACGAGGGAGTAGGGGAAGAGGAACGCTTGGTTTTTACCGTCAAAGGAGGCGCACGGACCGAGCGTGGCGTCTTTAACCAGCACGGGCGCAGTGAATTGCGGCGCGTAGCTGACCTTTTGAGGTTCTGGCGTAACGCTCATTCCCTTTTCTTGGTCGAATTTGACGTTGAGGAAATTCGGTTCCGGCGCTTCGGCGTTTCGGTCGACGTCAGCGTCGTCAGGGGTGGCGAACTCTATGATCAGCGGCTTTTCCGTCGTTTTCTGGAAGGCGTTGACGCCGTTGATTGTGAGACGGTATTTGGAGTTGGGTTTGAGGTGGAAGAGTTCGCAATCGATATGTTCTGCCGGTTCTTTCATGAAGTAATCGGACCAGAAATTATAGACGTCGAACGGTCGCCATTGACCGTCTTCATCGATTTCCGCGTCGATCTGGTATGAGACGACGCAGAATTTATCGCGCGCCTGGTTAAATCGTACGGCGGCGGCGTAGGGAGCGGTTTCGAGCATTTCGGGCTTAGCGTCCTGACGCCACACGGGCGGTTCAGCGACGTCGAAGCGGTCGTTAGTGTAGATATAGCCGGCAATATTGCCAGGCTCAGCGATGAGATACTCGCGGTCGAGAAAGGTATCAGAGATGACGTCGTAGAGTCTCACGCGAATGGCGTTGTCTTGGTAGACGTCGCAGATGAGGAAGACGCCGGCCTGATCGACGTCGACGTTAGCGCCGGGCTGGAAGTTTCTAGCGCGTTCGTAAAGTCTGAGCGCGAAGTAGCTTAGCGAACCCGTTCCAATGGCGGTGTATTCGCCTTGCCAAACGGAACGCGGGTCGAAGGACGGGATGTGGGAGTGACCTGAGACGTGTACGACTCTGGGGTACTTTTGAAGTATGTCGGCCAGGTCGTAGACGCCGGCGTGGAAGTCGGCGGGCAGGCTAGCGCTACCGTAGACTGTGTCGCGCACGTGATAATGCTGCACGACAAAGACGGGCTTTTTCGGGTCGTCGGCGAGCGCTTCTTTAATGTTCTGTTCCAGCCATTCTCTGACATAGAGGTAGTCGTTTTCATTGCAAGTACCCTTTTCAGGGGAGATCGTAATGAAATGGTACCCGTTGACGATCTGATGACGATTGGCGCAGGTCTGGAAGGTTTCTTCCCACAACGCGCGACTGCCGCCATAGAACTCATGATTACCCATGCAGATCACGCGTCGCGTCGCGTCGTTAAGATTGGCGTCGAGCGTGGCTTTGAAGTCGTTGATTTCCTTGGGGACGCCGTGGTTGGAGATATCGCCGGCAACGACAAGCGCGTCGAATTTGTCGTAAGGTTGCTGAGCGCTGTACTGGTTCATGAACTGTAACGCTTTGTTCAGACGCACATGCTGATCCGACTGCTCGTTGTGGGAGGCGTCATAGTGCACGTCGCTGAGCGCGGCGAAACGCAACACAATCGGTTTGTTTTCGGTATTGGCGAAGAGTCGCGACGGTATGCACAGCGCCAGTAGCGATCCTCCGATAAAGGAACGACGATTAATATTGAGCGTCACAGTGAAACCTCATAGAACAGTTGGGAAACGCGTGGTTGTAAGTATCGCGTTTCGTGGAAATAAACAGATGAACAGTTACTGCGCGTGTTTTAGCGCGTCGATTTTCGCGCGTAGTAGTTCCATGGCTTTTTCAACGACCTGGTCGTAGGGAAAGACGCCAAGGAATTGGTCGCCGAGTTTGAGATTGGCGCGGTCGACGCCACACCAAATGCCAATATCGGCGTCGTCGGTTTCGCCCGGTCCGTTTACGCGGCAACCCATGACGGCGATTTTGATCGGATAGTCGCGCGCAAATTCCGACGCCGCGGCGATTTGACGCGTGAGTTCCACAAAGCGACCGTTTTGTACGCGCGAGCAACTCGGACAACTTACGATATCGAGCGCAGGAAGTTTGTAATTCGAGTCGATAATCTGTCCGTGTTCAACATTTTCCAGGATTGTTCGCGCCGCTTGAATCTCCGCCTCTTTCTTATTGGCGTCGACAGTGAGGGACACGCGCAGAGTATCGCCAATTCCTTGTCGTAGCAACGGTTCGAGCGCCATACGCGATTTTATCACGCCGCGCGGCGGAGCGCCGGCCTCTGTTACGCCAAGGTGTATCGGCACAAGCGGGCGTAGTTTGGAAAAGCGCTGATTGACCGCAACGACCGTCGCGGGGTCAGATGATTTAATCGAGACGCAGTATCGCGTAAAGGCGAGCGATTCGAGGTAATCGACATGCTCCAGCGCGCTGGCGAGGATAGAGTCGTAACGAGGATCGTCGGCGCCGGCGTCGTGAGCCTTCTCGAGAAGCGTTGGGTCGATACTGCCACAGTTCACGCCGACACGTATCGCGCAGTCGTATTCTCGCGCGACGTCGACAAGGTACTCAACTTTTTTCTGCCACGGCAGATTCGACTCGATGTGATGCAAATGCCCCGGGTTGTATCGTATCTTTTCGACATAAGGGGCGACGCGTTCCGCCAGGCGATAGTTCTCTTGAAGGTCGACTGAAAGATTGGCGTCGACGCGCTTGCGAATTTCAATGAGCGCCTCGACGTCCTTTGGAGTATCGACGGCAATGCGTATAAGTTGTGCGCCAGCCTTTGCTAGCTGATTGATAACTTTTGCCGTGGCGTCGACGTCCTGGGTTTTAGTTGCCGCCATGGTCTGAATCAGAACCGGGGCGTCGCCGCCGATATAGTCGTCGCCAACTTTGATTTTCCGCGTTTTACGAATGGGAGACGTCATGTAAGAGCTCGATTATACGAGGTTTAGCGTAGCGCGAGAGCGTTACTTATCGTTGTAAAAGCGCTTGAGCGCAAGCGCGCGAGTGGTTATAGCGCGCCGAGTTCCGCTTCGAGCGCCTCTTTGAATTCTGCGATGGAGTAGAGGATTTTATCGGGAGCATTGGCGATGATTTCTTCTGTACGCGCGGAAGGCAACCACGCGGCGCTCCATATGCCTATGTTAGCTTTGCGCGCCGAGACGACGTCTTTGGGGGAATCGCCGACGTAGATCGTCGTTTGGGGATCGATTTTCAGATCGTTCATGACCTTAATTATGCATTCAGCCTTAACGCGCCCGGTGGGCGAGCCGACTTCAATCTGCTCGAAGAGATCATGCATTTTGTAGAAATCGAGCGTGATTTTACAGGAGCTCTGTCCCTTGGCGGTCACCAGTGCGACGGTCACGCCCTTGGTTTTGAGCGCGCGCAGTAGTTCGACGACGCCCGGAACCGGCTCCGGGTAAGCTTGGTGCATTCTCGTGTAGTGTTCGAGGTAGACGCTTAGCATTTCCGCCTGATCTTCAGGGAAATGTTTTGCGAAGATCCCTTCTTCCGACGGTCCAAAGTAGGAGTAGACTTCCGGCAGTGAAAGTTTGCGACCGAGTTTCGGTTCGACAGTGGCGCGAAAGGCGCCAATGCAGATGGGCAACGTGTCGACAAGGGTGCCGTCGAGGTCAAAAATAACTGCAGTGATCATATTGGATTTGTTTTCTGTGTCGTAGTCTAAACCAATGGGCGCGTGGAGGTATTGCGCGCAATCGTGTCACGTCGGTGTGACGCCTATACCGTATTATATAACATCGTATAGCGATTAAAAGCACAAAAGACCAGCGTCTCTTGTACTTCAGGTTTTAAAAGGCGGAGATCAAAATGTAGATTGCCGTGATAAAATTGAGGATGAGAATAAAGGGGACAAAGATCTTTTCAGGTATCTTATTATAGACGGAGCGGCCGATCACGCCTCCGATAATAATTCCGGGCGCGAATATGAGAGTGAGGCAGAAGGTCGTGAGGTTCATGATCTGCGAGTCGTTCACGTCGAAGCCCAGGTGCGATTTGACCGCTGTCACAAGGATCATGAGTGGAATTTTCGCAACGTTTACGCCAAAGAAGAAGACGGCGTTCGTTCCCATAAAGCTCTTTTTATCAAGTCCTTGTGAGGAGAAATAAGCGGCGCTCACTGCGCCGGCGGCGTTGCCGAGAATGGTGGAGCATCCCGCGAGTACGCCACATGCGCGTCGAAAGTACGGGTTCGTCGAGACTTTTGTCCAACCGCATGCTTTACGAATGAATTCAAAGATCAGAATCGAGGAGGCTAAGGCTCCTACGGTGATTTTGAAATGAGAATTCAGCATAAAGCATAGTAAAGTCGCGCCCAGTAACAGTCCAATCGCCACGGGCGGCCAGAGTCTTTTGAGTAATTTTGGGTCGCAATCACGTCGATAGTACCACACCGCGGCGACGTCGCCCAGGATTAGCAACGGTACGACGGCGCCAGAGGCGAACATTTCATGCCCGCTAAAGGCGGAAATCATGAGCAGACAAGCGAATAGTCCCACGCCTGGAACGCCGGTTTTCGACACGCCAATGAGAATCGCGGCCAGGTAGCCGATAAGCAAGGTAATAGGCGTAATTAATTCACTTAATGACATAACCTTTTCTCGTGTAATAAACCTAAGTTTCGACGACGAGCGTCGTGCTTTTACCTGACGCTTGCATAAAAAAACCGTCGTTATTTCGTCGGGTTGACGCAATAACGGCGGTTCGTCGACTATGGCGCTAAGTGAACGCACGACGACGTAGCGCGTAGCTTAGTCGTTGGCGTCGGAGTCTTCTTGTTCGGGCTTTTGTTCTGACTTTTGCTCTTGAGCTTGGCTTGGCTCCTCTTTGGTCGTATTGTCGGCGTCGGCGTCGTCGCTTTTCGCGTCATTGGCGTCGCTCGCACTGTTGAGGCGCTCCTGTCGCTCGCGTTTTGACGCGATAATATCGCGATACTTTTTGAGCAGATCCGATTGCAGAACGTCTTCTGCCAAATCGCTGTAGGCTTTCGGAAGGAAGACGAGTCTTTGGTTGTTCTGTTCCTCGCCGTTATCAGCGTTCTCAGGCATGATCTGTTCCACTTCGACGGAGACCACGTCGCAGTCGTTGTAGACGCCACGAATGATATTTTCCGACAAGGGGTCTTCCACAAGGGTTTCGATGGCACGACGCAAGGGTCTGGCGCCGAAATCAAGGTTGGATCCCTTTTTGACGATGAACTTCTTGGCTTCTTCGTTCACGTGCAGATAGAGGAACTTGTCGGCGAGGCGATCGCGGAGCTTTTGCAGTTCCAGATCGACCACGTCGATCATGTCTTTCTCGTTCAGGTGACGGAAGACGATCACGTCGTTGAAACGGTTAATGAACTCCGGTCGGAAGAACCGTTCAATTTCCGCATTGACACGTTCCTTCATGTTCTCATACGAGGCGTCGCCGCCGGAGCCTTGGAAACCGAAGACCGACTCGTTCTTAATCGCTTCCGCGCCGGCATTGGTCGTCATGATAATGATCGTATTGCGGAAGTCGACGACGCGACCGAGGCTGTCGGTGAGACGTCCTTCTTCCAAGACTTGCAGGAAGATGTTGAAGACGTCCGAGTGCGCCTTTTCGATTTCGTCAAAGAGTACGACAGAGTAGGGACGTCGACGCACTCTTTCAGTGAGCTGACCGCCCTCTTCGTATCCGACGTATCCCGGCGCGGCGCCGATGAGTCGCGATACGTTGATTCGTTCCATGTACTCGCTCATATTAAATTGAATGAGCGCGTCCTCGTTTCCGAACATGAACTCCGCAAGCGCCTTTGCCAAGAGGGTCTTACCGACGCCAGTGGGACCGGCGAAGATAAAGGATCCAATTGGGCGTTTGGCGTCTTGAATACCGCTACGACTGCGACGAATTGCCTTGCTAATAGCGGTAATCGCCTCGTGTTGACTCACGACGCGTTTGTGCAGTTCCTCTTCCATAAGTAGGAGACGTTCGGAGTCGGCGACGCTCAGTTGCGTGAGCGGCACGCCCGTCATAGAGGCCACGACCTCGGTAATGACGCGCGCGTCGACCAGACCGACCGTCTGGCGACGATTCGTCTGCCATTCGCGTTGTTTTTCCTCTTTCTGTCGTTGGATTTTTTCGATCTCATCGCGCAGTCTTGCGGCTTCTTCGAAGCGCGACTCGCTCACCGCGCGTTCCTTTTGTTGCTGAAGCTCTTCGGTCTGGCGATCGTAGTCGTTCAAGTTGGGCGGACGCATGGTGTTCTTGAGTCTCACGCGCGCGCTTGCTTCGTCGATGACGTCGATCGCTTTGTCCGGGAGGCAACGCGCGTTGATGTATCGCTCTGACAGTTCCACCGCGGTGACCAACGCGTCGTCGGTGATCTTCACTTGGTGGTGCTGTTCGTAGCGCTCGCGCAATCCCTTGAGGAGCTCAACGGTTTGTTCTTCGGTCGTCGGATTGACGTTGATCGATTGGAAACGACGTTCCAGGGCGCTGTCCTTTTCGATCGACTTACGGTATTCGTTGTAAGTGGTCGCGCCAATGCATTGCAGTTCGCCGCGCGAGAGCGCCGGCTTGAAAATATTGGCGGCGTCCATAGCGCCTTCTGCGGCGCCGGCTCCCACGAGCGTATGGATTTCGTCGATAAACAGAATGATCGTGGGCTCGCGTTTGAGTTCGTTCATAACGGCCTTGAGTCGTTCTTCGAACTGCCCTCGATATTTCGTTCCAGCGACCAAGAGCGTCAAGTCGAGCGCGATGACTCTACGGTTAAGTAGGATTTCCGGAACGTTTCCTTCGACGATTCTCTGCGCGAGACCTTCAACGATAGCGGTTTTTCCGACGCCTGCCTCGCCCAAGAGCACGGGATTATTCTTGGTGCGACGGCACAGGATCTGCATAATGCGTTCGATTTCCTCAACGCGCCCGATGACCGGATCGAGTTTTTTTTGTCGGGCATATTCGGTCAGATCGCGCCCGAAGCTGTCGAGCGTCGGGGTTTTGCCCCTGCCGCGTCCTTTACCAGTGGGTCTTGGACGTGAAAAACTGGGGCGACCACTAGAAAAATCCCACTGACCGCGCTCTTGGGGCTCTTCGTCGTCGTTGTCGTCGTTCGATTGCGACGAGTCGTCGGATTCTTCGTCGTCGAGACTACCGAGCATTTCGATGATCTCGTTGCGCAAGTCGTCGGCGTTAATTTGTAACGCCGCCAACGCTTTTGAGGCGACGCATTCCGGTTCGCGTAGAATACCCAGGAGAAAGTGTTCCGGTCCGATAAGACTGTGATTAAGCGCGTTGGCCTCTTCAATGGCGTGTTCACAGATCTTTTTGAGCATCGGCGTTTGCGGCAATCTTCCCATTTGAACCAGATCCGGACCGGTGCTCACGAGTTGTTCCACGGCCATTCGAATCTTTCTCTGGTTAGCGCCGAACTTCATAAGAGCTTTGGAGGCTAGACTGTTATCTTTACCTGTGAGTCCAATTAAGAGGTGTTCAGAGCCGACATATTCGTGATTAAACCGACGAGCCTCTTGATGAGCCGCCATCATAGCTTGTTTTGCGCCTTCGGAATACCGTTCATTACCCATTGATGAATTGTCCTTACCTTGTGCTAATAGACTTGTACGCAATACTGAGTTGCTTTTTTGCAACGGAATCTTTTCGGTTTTATGAGCCGCTACGAAGTTTCCGCAACACTTGCATGGGATTTATAGCAAATAGGGCGCCAAAAGTTAAATGACTCCACATTTCCGTATTATACCTCTTCTGTCAATTTCGTCTAGCAATAAAAGTTAAAAACTTAGGCTTATTCACAATACGTTGAACGCCACATTGACGCCTGTGTTATCAGAGTATGAAAATTGCCCTGGACGCGCGACGTGTGATTGTGTAACTTTGACCTGAAATAGACTGCGGCTACTGCGCTTTGTGCTTAACGGCGCGGCGCATAGCGGCGGCAACGGCAAGGAATAATTATGATCAATCCACGCAATCGACTCACGACGACGGTACTTTTTGCGCTTGTGTTCTGTGCTTCTTTAGGATGTCACGAGCGCGACGGCGAGCCGTCCGATTCGACGCGGCGTCATGACGACGTTGAACGTCAGGCTGTCGACAAGCCTAAGTCAACGCCCGCAAAACCGACCGAAGAGTCGGTCAGTGTGACTGGCGCCTCCGACGATATAGCTCAATCGCTCAGCGCGGCGACTAACGATTTTACTAACGTCTTTACCGAAGACTTTGCCGGTGAAGAAGGTTCAGAACCCGGTATCGACGAGTCTTTGGTCGATGAGGAAATGCGACGTAAATATATCGAAGACCGTACGTTAGTTTCGCCGACGCTGGAACCTTCGCAGGAATCGGTCGACGCGAGCGCCCAGAAGTATCGACTGGTCTATCGTTTTCAGCCGCGTACGAATTTACGCTGGAACGTCGTTCATCTCGTGCGTAAACGCATCTCTTACGGCGGTCAAGAGCGCCTGATTGAAACCTCCTCCACGACTTACCGTCGTTGGGAGATGATGGACGAGCGCGCCGACGGTAAGGTCGCCTCACGCCATTGGATCGATCGTATGATTTTGCGCCAAAACGAAGAGGGAAAAGACCCCGTCGACTATGACAGCGAACGAGATTTGGTCGTGCCAAAACAGATCGCCGCCTTTGGTACGGAAAAGGCCGTCGGCGTGGTTCTGGAAACCTTTGACGTTGATCCCTTCGGCGTTATGTCCAATAAAAAGAAACTTGTGGCCGAATACCAAGGTAAAGAGGGCGACGCCAATATGATGGCGCCTTTGCCGGACGCGGAACTTGTAGTCGGAGACGTCTGGACAGTTCCCTACACGCTATTTATCAAAGGGGGTGATAAGGTCGTGCGTCCTTATCACGTCGTTGAACGTTTTAGACTCGACTCTGTAAGCGACAAATACGCCACAATTAGTTTCAAAACCACGCTCGTTTCCATTGTGGAAGACCCCGTGGTTGAAGGCGAATTGGCCGAAAGGCTCTTTACCGGTCGCTCACTCTTTGATATCGAGTTGGGACAAACCGTACGAACGGAGCTGAATTTTAAAAAGACTGTGCCGAACGCCTATGGTTTTGCGAGCTTTTTGGAATATAATTGCCAGGTCGTCGAGAAGTTAGTACTCGAGGAAACGCCTGAGACGGACGAGAATTCCAGCGCCGAGCGGCAAGCGCCTGCGCCGGTGGAGCAGTCGCCAAGCGAGACGGTGGAGGAAAGCGTTCAAGTTGAACAATGACGCTTCTTTCACTGAACGGTTCCTTGATGTGTGACCATCGCGCGCGACCTCGGTTTACGCGCGAGTTTTTCGACCGTCATGTAAGACACAGACAACTTGCGTTTTAGTTTGTAAGTGAGAGAAACATTGTCGTTAGATAAAACGTCCACAATTTTCGTCGCCGGTGCGACTGGGTTTATTGGCACTAGCCTTGTTCGTCAGCTTTTGGCGAACGGCTGGCGTGTGCGCGGTATGAGTCGTTCTAAGCCGAAACTTCCGCCCGGTTACGAAGGCGCGCTAGAGGAACTCTGGGGGCATTCGAATTTCGAATATGCCGCTGGCGACGTTAATGACGTCGAGTCGCTTACCTCCGCGATGAACGGCTGTCGTTACGTTATTTCCCTGGCCGGTTATGCGCGAAACTACGCGCGTAATCCCGAGGTCTTTAATAAAGTTAACGTCGACGGTATGCGCAATGTTCTGAACGTTGCGAAGAAACTTGAAGTTGAGAAGATCGTCTGGACCTCGACGATTGTGACCTTCGGACCCACCCCCAAGGGACAGTTGTGCGACGAAACGCTCGAACGTATTACGCAGAAATATTATACGGAATACGAAGAGTCTAAATCGATAGCGGAAAAAGAAGCTCTTCAGTTGATTAAGAAGGGTCTGCCCCTTGTGATCGTGAACCCGACGCGAGTCTACGGACCGGGTCAGCTCTCTGAAGGGAACGCCATGGCGGGTCTGATTCGCGATTATCGACGCGGAACCGGTCCGTTTCTACTGAACTTCGGCGTTAACGTCGGCAATTACGGTTACGTCGACGACGTGGCTTGGGGTCATTACCTTGCGCTAGAGCGCGGTAAGATCGGCGAACGCTATATACTCGGCGGCGATAACGCCTCGTTACTGGAGCTTTATCAGCTCATCGATAAGATAGATCAGAAACGGCATTGGAAACTTGCGATGTATAAGTTCATACCGCTTTTGGTCTCCCATATTCTCAAGTCTTGGGCGGATCTGACCGGGGTTTATCCTCGCATTACCCCGGGCTGGGTGAAGACCTTCCTTGTCGACTGGAAATATACCTGCGATAAGGCCAAGCGCGAACTAGGGTACGCCCCGATCCCTCTTGAGGACGGTCTACGTTTGACCTGTGAATGGCTCGATCGTATGTCGGCGAGCAAGCATAAGACAGACGCATGACGCCTCGGTTTTCCCCGAGATTTTGAGATTTTCAAAAAGATACACACGTCGCAAGGACGACCGCGACGTTCAGATCCTGTCAATTTGACAGTTGACGCCACAATTCCATCGAGACAGTCGGTACGACTTTTCAAGATAAAAGGATTGAACTTGATGAGACGAATAAAGACGACCAGCGGCACAAGCGCGCGCACAGCCACGCTCCGCCCTTGTTTATATGCCGAAATGACAGCGTCTCTGCCACGCGTATTGAGCCCGGGCGTAGTGGCGTCGACGGTTCTTGCTGGAATTCTCCTGACGTCGGCGTCGCTAGGCTGTCACGCTCTCTTTCCTGGCTCTGTTAGCAACGCGCGTTGTTACGATTTAAAAGGTCGTTATCTCGACGGCTCCGACGCCTCTGACGATTGGGAACGCGCGCGTGTGGAGAATGAACGTTTCTCGAGCAGAGACGCCGATTGCGCCAACGCCGATGTCGCGCGCACTACTCGCGGCGCGGAACCGTACCCGAACCAGTCGCAGTACCAGCGCGCAAATTACTCCCCGACCGCCACAGCGTCCGACGTCGCGACCAGAGCTTCCGATGATTCGACCGGTAGCGCCAAGCGTAACGGGTGGCTGCCCCCGAAGTTGAGCTTGCCAAGCTTTGGGAAAAAGAGCTCTCAGGTTCATGAAAACGACGACGATCTGATCTCTAATCGTTCATATCGACAGTCGACGCCAACGGACAGCGCGCGCGCCCCCTTGGGCGGTGGTCAGACCCAGCAGGTCAGTTCCGACGTCGTCGCTAATCGCTCGAAATCCGGAAGCGTCTGGACGCGTTTGTTTCACCCCGAGCCCGAGCAGGTCGAGTCCGAATTCACTGCGCCCCCCGTGGCGAATACGCCGACCTCTGCGCGTTCGGTTAGTCGTGAACCGTCGCGTGCTCAGTCCGTCGCGACCCAGTCCGAAGAAACCCGTGTGAGCGCCGCCGAAAGACTGCGCCTGCCGAACCCGCTCGCTCTTGGTCGTCGCGCGCAAAAGCCGAAAAAACCGGAATATCACCCCGGCACGATTGTCGAACAGTACGACCAATCTCGATTTCTGCCCGATTTTAAAGATATCCAGCGTTTTTACTATCCCAGCGGTCGCGTCGCCGGCGCAACGCCTGTTCAAGAACCAACCGTGTCAGCGCGCGAATATGCCGACGCCATGAACGCACAGCGCGGCTTTGCCACTGCGCCTGTGGCTGAAGCGCCGCAGAGCGCCAGGTTCGTTGATAACGCGCCCCGCGTTGAAATGACCGCGAACGTTCCCAACGACGGCGCTTATCGTTCACGCTCCTATCTTCCCAAAAACTCGCCCGAGCCAAGTAGCGATCACGCGCCGATTGTCGTGCCGCCGCGCACAACAGAGGCGGAGCCGGATCTTCCCGCGGCTCCAATGCGTCGTGAAGAACGTTCCAATTACCTCGCGCCGCGTAACGCCACAACGTTCAATCCCAACGGCGCTACAGTGAGGAGCGCCAATAGTCTGGCGCGCTCGCGTACCCTCGGTACGACCCGCCCGATCCGCCAGGCGAGCGTCGTTGCCTCCGGTGACGCCGCGCCTGGGGTTGCGCAGAGCTCCTTTGAAAGCCACGCCGTTTTGAACGTCGCGCCCTCGCAATTGCACGCCGACTCCCTCTTCGGTTGGAATCAGGATTCCACGAGCCTGTTGATCTTCTATAAGCCGCGCAAGCGCGCGAATGCGTCGTCGCAACAGGTCGCTCGCGCTGAAAAGGTCGCCTCCACGACGCCACAACGGATTGAAGCGAGCGACGTCGATCTGTCTTTTAAAGACGCGTTGGGTAGTCAACGCGCGTTCAATTGGTTCGAGGACGAGGTCGAGCCATCGGCACAGACCGGCGTGACTTCGCGTTTCGAAGCAGATTTCGACGATCTGCCCGAGGACGAGTCGCATGCGAACTTTAGCGAACTCAACGACCCGGTCGACCAATACTTTGACGCCGCGGACGACGACGCTCTTTACCAAGACCAGGACGAATACGAAGACGATGCTCTCGAGCCGAATTATTCCCAAAGCGTTGAGGAGGACGACGCCTTTGCCGCCGATCTTGACGAGGAACTCGATAGTATTATTGACCGCATGGTCGGCGGGGTTCAGTCGTCAACAGAGGTTTTGGAAGAACCCGCTGAGAACGAGGCGTCCCAAGAGGCGTTGCCACTGGATTGCGCGCCGAGCGTTGTCGTTGACGACTCTTATAGCGCGCCCGAGCCGTTAGATTCTGTCCCGGAACCGCTTGGCGAACTTCCAACTCCTCTGGCGGATTCGACGACGTCGGCGATTCTGCCCGACGCCATGGGCGCCCCGACGCACGCCAACGCCGACGAGCGTCCCGATAACGCCTTCCTAACCCCTGCGCACACCGATGAAGCCACGCCCGCGCCATTGAGCTTGGTCGACGCCATTTCTGAAAGCGTGGAGCAGAGTATGCAACAAGATTACGCGCCGTTGCCCTTGACCGAACAGGGCGTTGAGCCGACCCAAAACCTGACCGTCGCTAGCGAAAACGCGATTCCCTCGCAAGAACTCGCGCGTCAGGCGAATCGTCTCAATGCGACGACGCCACGTCCGGAAACCCTCCAGGATCGCCAACACGAGCAGATTGCCGCGGCGCCCCTCACTCAAGAGGAAATCGCGTGGGTAGAACAGGTAAAAACCGCGATTAAATCCCTGCTGGCGGAACGCAAAGCGCTTCGTCAACGCGGCGGCGACGTTCGTAATTGCGACGCGCGCCTGCGTTTGCTCTATCTTGTGATCGGCGAATATGAACGCTCTATTCAGCAGATTCAAGACGAAAACGACCCTCTACGCGCCTTCTGGGAAACCGAATGTCGCGGTCTGGAAACCCTTTTACAGAACCAGTTAGAAGAAATCGATCCGAACTTCGTCGCCGATCGTCTCAGTTCCGGTCTCGATAGTCTAGCCGGGTTCTGTCAAATTTGCTTGCGTAAAGCGTTACTGGTCAATGCTCCGGCGTGTTACGGTCTGTATGAACAACGTCAAGACCCATATAATCGCGGGGACGTGGTTTACGCTTATTCGGAATTAGATTACGTGACCAGTCGCGAAACCGGCGCGGGCTACGAAATTAACGTAGAATGTCGCTGGCGCCTGCTGAGTCAGACCGGCGAGGCGTTGACGCCTTTTGAAACGCAACGTTGCGCTAATCTTTCGGAGACGAAACTTCGTGATATTGTTCTGAACGTATCAGTTCCTCTGCCAGAGAATCTTGAGCCGGGCGCTTATTTGCTTGATCTGGAAGTGGTCGACTTAAACGCCAAACAGCAGCAGGCGGCGTCGAAGCGTTTGGCGTTGCAGATCGCCAAGTAAAGAGAGCTTGAAGAACGTTTGAGCGCTCACACGCGCGGAGCTGTGGAATGTCGTACTTTTATCCCGCTAATTCATGGGACGCAAATGACGAGGACGTCGTCGACTCCGGCGACGCCTCTGCGCCCTTGAGCGTCTCGGAACTTTCCGCACGGCTTAAGCAGGTCGTCGAACCACAGTTCACTCATGTTTGCGTTTGTGGGGAGATCTCCAGCGTGTCTCAACCGCGCTCCGGTCACGCGTACTTTACCCTCAAGGACCAAAGCGCGCAACTACCGGCGGTCGCGTGGCGTTCGACCGTTTCGAAGTTGCGCTTCGAGCTGAAAAATGGCGCCGACGTCGTGTGTTACGGGCGCATTGAAGTCTATGCGCCTCACGGTAAATACCAGCTGATTATTTCTAAAATCGAACCGGTCGGAATTGGCGCTCTTCAGCTGGCGTTCAATCAGTTGCAAGAGAAATTACAGCGAGAAGGTCTTTTCGATCCGGGACGTAAAAAGCCCTGGCCTACTTTTGTGCGTCGCGTCGGCGTGGTTACCAGTCTCACCGGGGCGGCAGTGCGTGATTTTCTCAATATTCTCGGTCGTCGTTCTCCCTTTGTCGACGTCATTGTGGCGCCGGTTCGCGTGCAGGGCGCCGGTTCCGCACAGGAGATTGCACACGCCATTGTCTATCTTAACGCGAAGCGCTTTGAACTGAACCTGGACGCGATTGTGTTGATTCGCGGCGGCGGTAGTATGGAGGACTTGTGGTCCTTTAATGAGGAAATCGTCGCGCGCGCAATTTCCGCTAGTACGCTCCCCGTCGCCACGGGCGTTGGTCATGAAATCGACGTGACGATTAGCGACCTTGTTGCAGACCTGCGTACGCTCACTCCCAGCGACGCCGCCGGACGTATCGCGCCCGACGCCGGCGTGTTACGTCGTGAACTGGAACAGTGGCAAAAGCGTATGGACGCCAAGCTTCAAGCGCGTCTACAATTGTACAACGCACGCCTTGATAATATAACGACGCGTCCGCTTTTTCATGACCCCGCGCGTGTGATCTATCAAGCGCATAAAGCTCCCCTGGAAGCCTTGGAAAAGAGATTGCAACGTAGTGTCAAAGCGAAACTCGACGCGTGCGAACAGCGGTTCATGAATCGTGCAATGCAATTGGAAGCGCTCAGTCCGCTATCGGTTCTCTCACGCGGCTATACGATAACGCGTCGCCATTCTGACGGTCAGCCGGTGTGCCTTGCCGAATCAGTACGCGAGGGCGAAACGCTCGAAACCCAATTCCACGACGGCGTTGCGCTTAGCGTTGTGGTAGAACGCCGTGTGACGTCGCGCGAGGACTAGACTTGCGCGACGCCGAACGTCTGGCGACACAAAACAAGGAGCGCGAAGGGTAGCGCTCCTTTTCTTTAGGATTTCTTTCGTTTATTACCCTGCGACTGTCGCGCGTCTTGGCGACCCGGCGCGACGTTGCGTACCGGCGCCGTCTGCACGACCGCGCCAATGGCGTCGAGCATGGAGCCGAGCGCCTGGCGACGCTTGCCCCCTTTTGCCGCGCCACTGGCTTCTTCTTTGAGTTCCTCGCGCAATTCCTGTGGCGTCATTTTCAATTTGCGATAGTATCTTTGGCGAACGATGCAATAGTCAGTTGTGGCAATGACAAGAAAGACCACGCACAGACGCCAGAGGAGTCGACGCGTTAATCCGAAGAAAAAGGCGCTGATTTCGGGCAACGTTCCTTCGGAAAGATTTAAGAGACTCGGAAGCTCCTTTGTCACGGTCATGGCAAAGACCAGAACAATGATCGCAATTTTTGCCAGGCAGTAAAAGGTTTGCCCGATAGTCGCGCCGCTGAAGATTTCTTTTAATCTTTGCAACGGGGCAAAATTCTCCAGACTCGGTAAAACTTTATGTGGGAGAAAGAGCGGACCAGACTGCAAGAGGTTCGCTAAAATCGAGACGACCATAACGACGCTCAGGAGCGGGACGATGATAGAGAGAATGCCCCAGGTCAGTTGAACCGCTTGGCTCACAATCGTCTCGGGCGTAGTCACAAGCGCGGCGTTTTCCAGGGCGTTTTCAAAGTAGCCAATTGCATTTTGCGCCGATTTCGGAGCAGTCGCCATTAGCATAATCGCAGCGGCAAGTAGCGACGTCACGGCGACAAGGTCGTGACTTTTGATCACTTTGCCTTGACGTCGCGCCTCCTGTATCTTTTTAGGCGTCGCCTGTTCGGTACGTTCCTGGTCTGCCATGGTTGCGCGCTACGGTACGTTTGGGTTGGCGAATAATCATCGTTCATGCGTTACAGGTTATCTGCGACGCTCCCGTTACGTTATTGTAGCGATTCTCGCTCATAACGTCCAGATCTTTCGTGGCGACGGTATGGGAGGAATTTTGGTAAAATCTAGGAATTACCCCTTGTCTAATTCCGACAATGCGCTAAAATCTGAGAAGTAATTATCGTGGATTTTCTGCGATAGCCAGGGGTTGTAGCTCAATTGGTTAGAGTCCCGGACTGTCGATCCGGTGGTTGCGGGTTCGAGTCCCGTCAACCTCGCTTGGTTTTTTACAAATAGAACACGTAGCGTTTTCGCAACGCGCCAGGGGTTGTAGCTCAATTGGTTAGAGTCCCGGACTGTCGATCCGGTGGTTGC
>JAUNMR010000013.1:84352-92079 GCA_030537455.1 Planctomycetia bacterium
GCGCGCTGGTCACAGAATAGATGAAAGAACCCAATCCCATGACACAGAAGAAACTTCCCACCTCGCTGGAACGCGCCAAACTAGCGGCGCGCGTGATTTTGGACAACCACGGTCATGACGTGAAAATCATCGACTTGCGTAAGATAACGCCGGCGTTTGACTTCTTCGTGATCGGCTCGGGCTCCAGTCGTCGTCAGCTTCATTCGATCAGCGACGAAATCGACGATCTGTTTGAAAAAGAACTCGGCGATACGCGCCGTAGCGTGTCCGGATATCAGGAGAGCCGCTGGGTCGTGCTGGATTACGGCGACGTCGTGGTGCACCTCTTCGAACCTGAAACACGCGATTTCTATGCGCTGGAAGACCTCTGGGGCAAGGGCGACGTCATCTCGTTCGACGCCGACGGCAGCTCCGTCACAATCGCCGCGCCTGAGGTCGAAAAATCCGAATCCCAAGACGACTTCGAAGACGACATTGACGACGAAGAAGAAGACGGAGAGGACGACGACGAAGAGGAGGAATCTGACTCTTCCCAGGAGTCTTCCATCGAATCTGACGGCGAATAAAGTCGCGCACACTTTTATTTAGTTCTCTATTCTAAGCGTCACACGTGTGGCTAACTTCTTTGTTTGAGAGCGTAAGATGAACCTTTTGACAGTAATTACCAGTCGTTTCAAAGACGCGCTGGAAGCGATCGGCGTTGATTCCACCCCCTATTTAGATTTGATTCGTCCCAGTCAGGACGCTAAGTTCGGCGATTACCAGGCGAATTTCGCCATGCCACTGGGCAAGAAGCTAGGTCGCTCGCCTCGCGACGTCGCTACGGAAGTCGTCTCGCATTTGAACTACTGCGATCTTTGCGAAGAGCCAGAAATTGCCGGTCCTGGGTTTATTAATCTCAAGATTAAAACCTCTGCGCTCGCCTCGTTGTTGCAGCGCGCCGCCAACGACGAACGTCTGCAAGTGGAACTAACGCCTAACCCGAAGAAGTTCGTGCTCGACTATTCCGCTCCAAACGTTGCTAAACCGTTGCACGTCGGTCACATACGTTCCACAATGATCGGTAATTCCCTCTCGCGCGTTTTGCGCTTCCTAGGACATACCGTGATTTCCGATAACCACCTCGGCGACTGGGGCGCTCAGTTCGGCATGATTATCTACGGCTATCGCAACTTCTTAAATGAAGAGGCTTATCGGGCGGACGCCGTGCAGGAATTAGCGCGTTTGTATCGCGTGACGCGCCGACTCATCGAGTATTTCAACGCAAAGAAATCGGTGGACGCGTTGCGTCAGGCGGCGACGCAGGCCCAGACGACGCTCGACGCTCAGAAGACCCTTTGCGCCGAAGCGAAAGAACGCGCCGACGCCCAGAAGACTGACGAAACGAAAAAAGCGCTCAAAAACGCTAATAAAGAGCGCGAACGACTTGCGAAACTCCTTGAAAGCGTGCAAGAGAAACTCGACGGCGCTCTGAAATTAATCGAATCGGTGGAGGCGGAACCCGAGTTATTCAAGCTGGCGCAAGGGCGTGAAAATATCGAACGCGACGCGCAGACCGAAACGTCCAAATTGCATCACGGCGACGCAACGAATCTGGAATTCTGGCGTAAAATAATCCCTGTCTGCCTTAAGGAAGTCGACGATATATACGCGCGTCTGGACGTTCATTTCGATATGGCGCTCGGGGAAAGTTTCTATAACGACCGCCTCGGACCACTGGTGGAACGCCTGAAGGAGCAGGGAATTGCGCGGCAGACCGAGGGCGCGATCGGGATCTTTTTGCCCGGCTTTGACGCGCCAATGCTCATTCAAAAGAGCGACGGCGGGTATCTCTATGCTACAACAGACCTTGCGACGTTGGAATATCGCCATGAGACGTTCCAACCGGACGAAATCCTGTATGTCGTCGATTTTCGTCAGTCTCGTCACTTCGAACAGCTTATTGCCGCTTCGAAGTTGCTCGGTCTTGGCGACATTGCGATTAAACACGTGAAATTCGGCACGGTTCTTGGCGACGACGGCAAACCGTTTAAGACGCGTTCCGGCGATACGGTTGGTCTTAAGTCCCTACTAGACGAGGCAGAAACGCGCGCCGCGGCGATCGTCGAGGCGAACAACGCGTCCCGCTCCTCTACGGTGAAGTTTACCGCAGAAGAGTCTGCGGAGATTGCCCGTCGCGTCGGTATTGGCGCGCTGGTCTACGCCGACCTGTCGCAGAATCGCGAGTCGGACTATGTCTTCAGTTACGATAAAATGCTCGCAATGAACGGCAATACCGCGACTTACATGCAGTATGCTTACGCGCGTGTTCGTTCGATTTTCGCCAAAGGTTCGGTCGACGTTGCAACGTTGCGTTCAGAATTTGCCAGCGGCGCTCGTTCGCTTGAATTGACCGAACCAGAAGAGCGCGCGTTAGCGTTTGAACTACTGAAATTCCAAGGCGCCTTGGAGAGCGTGACGCGCGATTATCGCCCTAATCTGCTCACGGCGTATCTCTATGACCTTGCGAATAAATACTCGGCCTTTTTCGAAAAATGCCCGGTCTTAAAAGCCGAAGAGGAAATTAAAGCAAAACGCTTATTGCTTTGCGACTTGACAGCGCGTACAATTGCAAAAGGTCTTGAGTTACTAGGTATCCAAACCGTAGAACGAATGTAATCTGGACCGAACTGACGCGCGCTTGTTGGTCAGTTCGGTTTTTGTTTAACGCCGTTAAGCGTCGTAACCCTCGCGTTTCGTCGCTTTAGCTAGACAGAAAGCAATAGAGATGTTCCGTACAAGAAAAATGATCCTGCCAGTCGTCGCCATTCTTCTAGCGATTGGTTCGTTCCTGCGCGCTCAGGAACCCGTCGCGGTTGAACCGACGACCGAAAACGGTTACTCCTGGTTCGACGCGACGAAATGGCCGGTCGAAAACAAAGCCTGGAACGACGTCGATCGTTATTTTGCGCGCTTTCCCGCTCGTGCGAAAGACCAAGTTCCCGAAGCGGTGTGGAATCTTTCTCAGCATTCCGCGGGCGAGGTCGTGCGTTTTCGTAGCGACGCCACTGAAATCAAGGTTCGTTATCGCCTCTTGAAGGCCGGTTTGGGTATGGCTCACATGCCTCCCACGGGCGTTTCTGGTCTGGATCTTTATGCGTTCGACGATGAAACAAACGCCTGGCGTTGGGTCGCTTGTACTCAGCCGACGAAACAAGAAGAAGAAAAGACCTGGCTCGGCGGTCTCGATGGTAAAGAACGCGACTTTATGGTCTATCTTCCGCTGTACAATGGTATTGACGCGCTTTCGATTGGCGTTCCGGAAAACGCTAAGTTCACCGCACTGTCGCCGCGTAGCGATCGTCCGATCGTCTATTACGGCACTTCCATTGCTCATGGCGGTTGCGCCTCGCGTCCCGGCAACGCCTATACCGCAATGCTCGGTCGTCGCCTCGATATTCCGGTGGTGAACCTTGGGTTCTCCGGTAACGCTCGCATGGAAATTGGCGTTGCGGAACTACTGGCGGAACTCGACCCCGAAATCTACGTCATCGACGCGTTGCCGAATATGTCGCCGGAACAAGTCGCCGAGCGCGCCGTGCCCTTTGTGCAGAAGATTCGCGAAGCTCACCCGCAGACCCCGATCCTCTTGGTTGAAGATCGTTTCTTTGGAAACTCCTGGATTACCCCGAAAAAACGCGAGTTCCATGAACGTAACCACGCGGAACTCAGAAAAGCGTTCCAGACTCTCAAAGAGAACGATAATAATCTCTATTATCTCGACGCCTCGAATCTTTTCGGCGAAACCCTCGATAACGACGGCACCGTCGACGCTTCGCACCCGAACGATCTGGGCATGTGGCGTATGGCCAACGCTCTGGAAGAGGTTCTGCGTCCGATCCTCGAAGAACTTCGCGCTGGTAAATAACGTAATCTCGCTGCAAACGACGCGCGCAGCGGTACCGTCGCGTGCGCGTCTAGGATATTTTTCAAAAGGTTTTCAACTATGAAGAAAAGCATTCTCGCTATTTTCACGCTGGGCATTTTGGCTCTTTGCGCCTATGGCCTGACCGCTCGCGCGGACGATTCCGCATCCGACGACGGTCAATTCCGCGTTATGTCCTTTAATATTCGCCTGCGCACCACCGCGGACGGCGATAATATTTGGGACAATCGTAAAGAGACCCTCGTTGACGTCGTTAAACAGAGCGATCCTCTTCTGCTTGGCGTTCAAGAGGCCTTGCCAGAGCAAATGGATTACCTCAACGAAGCGCTCAGTGATTATACCTCCATTGGCGTTGGTCGCGACGACGGCGTGCGCGCCGGCGAATGCATGGCGATCTTCTATAAGACGGACGCTCTTGAACTGCTCGATTCCGGCACCTTCTGGCTGAGCAAGACCCCCGAAAAACCCGGTAAAGGATGGGACGCCGCGTGCAATCGAACGGTGACCTGGGGTAAGTTCCGCTGCAAGAAGAGCGGTAAAGAGCTGGTCTACGCCAATACCCACCTCGACCACGTTGGCACGATCGCGCGTAAAGAGGGCGCCAAGTTGGTTTTGCGTCGCATGGACGAACTGACGAACCATGGCGAACTTCCGTTCTTCATTTCGGGCGACTTCAATGTGAACGATAAGTCCGAAGCGTATGTCACGATTACCCAAGGTCTTGACGGTATTCCCGGTCTGATTGATACGAACAAGGTCGCGAAAGAACGTGAAGCGGCGCAGGAGTATACGTTCCATAGCTGGGGTAAGGTTCAGCCGGAAAACGGTCAGATTATCGACTTTATTTTCGTGAACGATCGCGTTAACGTTGAAAAGTTCAAGATTAACCCGTTGAAGCACACCAACGGTCGCTATGCCAGCGACCACGTCTCGATCGTGGCGACTCTCTCGCTCAAGTAACGCTCTTTTTGCGCTTGTTTTGAGCGCTTGACCGCGTTCTATCGTTGCTTATCGACCCAACCTGAGCGCTGATATGTCGCTTGGCATATGAGCGCTCATTTTTTAAGGCTACGACGCGTCGCGCACGCTCACGCGCTTCCGTAGCGCGCCTTCGAACGTTGTGGCGCAAAGTCGTCCGTGAGAAACAGATATGCTTTCCGACGTGTCACATTTGCCATTGAGTCTTCTTTATGTCGTGGTCTTCGTCTTAGGCGCGATACTGGGCGCCTTTGCGAATTATGTCGTCGACGCGTTGGGTTTAACGCCTCGGTATCGCTCGGCATGGCGTAAACTTCCCACGGAATATATTTCGGCTCGTCCCGCGCGGCATTGGTACGAACGCCTTCCTCTTTTCGGCGCGCTCACGCTCGCGCCTGTGGTCTTTGCCTCTAGTAAATCACGAGCGAGCGCTCGTTCGGCGTCTGGCGGCGTTTCGGTTATTCCCGGGTGGGAAGGGCGATGGTTCTGGCTTCGTCTGTTTCTGGTGGAGTTGCTCTTTGCTCTGCTAATTCTTTGGCGTTTCAGCGTATGGACGCGCTATGGCGTTACCGCACACACCGTCGGCGGCTGGGGCATTGAGACGGTCTTCTACTGGCTGGCGCTGTGCGCGTCTCTGGTCGACCTGGACGATTATGTCATTCCTGACCTGATCATTATTCCCGGCGCGGCGCTTGGTCTGATTCTCACAACCTTTGTCCCACTGGACGGTAGTTTCTTTCCACTCACGCGCTTTCCTCTGGATTTTACCGGGGAGCGTTATAGTTATTCAATAGCCTTGTGGCTTGGCGCGGTCGCTCGGCGTCTAGGACTGCACTGTAGCGTGTCGACGCTCCTGACGCTCCTTTTGGCGCTGGCGTGGAGCTTCTGGAATTTCTCGTTGCTCGATCGTCGTTTCTACCCCGGGAAATTGGGGTGGGGACGCGCTGCTAAACTATTCCTCCGACGGATTGTACGTTCACCCTTGACTCCCGTGGTCGGTCTATGTTGGCTTCTGGGGCTCTTTGCTCTGTTGGGGCTCATGATTCTGGAGCCGATCAGCGCGCCTAGAGGCGCGAACTTCTCCCCCTCACATTTTGACTTGCTGACTAATTCCTTTCTCGGCTTGTGCGTTGGCGCCTTACTGATTTGGGCGGTGCGTCTGATCGGCGGCGCGTCCCTAGGGCGTGAGGCGATGGGATTTGGCGACGTCCTGCTCGGCGGCGTGATCGGCTCTTTTCTCGGTTGGCAGGGCGCTGTAGTCGTCTTCTTTCTGGCGCCGTTTCTGGGTATGGTCTTTGGTCTGACACGCCGCGCGGTCGGCGCTCAAACGGAGATTCCCTACGGTCCTTTTCTGTGTTTGGCGTCTCTGGTCTACCTTATTAAGCTAGATTTCTTTACCGGAATATTTGCCGTTTACTTTGACGACCCCGTCTTTATTGCGATCGTGGGCGCAATTGGCTTTGTCCTCCTGGCTGTTATGCTCTTGGCGCTGCGTGTTTTAAAATCGACCCTACGCGGCTAATTTCCAAGACGGATTGACCTGAAGAAAGCCATTTTCTCACGACGCCCCTGGATTTATCGGCGGCGGCGCGGCTTACTTTTGCTCTATTTTTTTTTCTTGGTTTTCGTTACCATTGGCTGGAGTCTGGCTATGGATTGGCTGGACGTATGACGGCGCGTGTGGAAATTTGGCGCGTCGAACCCTTGCATGGCACGGACGCTGTTCCTATGGCGCTTGTAATTCGAAAATTGCGACCTCTGGCGCGCGTATTTGCGCGTCTAGCGACGACGACGCTGGTGTGCGTCGCCGTGTGCTCGGGTTGTCGCAATGTGCCGTTTTATCGAATGACGAGCAAGGCGTCGCAGTCTTTGCCTTTGAGTCGCGAGGGGATTATCGCGTACGAACGCGGAGATTTTAATTACGCGGAAGTCAAGTTCGAGGAGGCGTTGCGTCTGAACGACTTGGACGTAGAGACGCGTCGGTATTACGGCGAGACGCTCTGGAAGCAGGGCAAACGCGCGGAAGCGATGGCGACGCTTACCGCGACCGCTCAGATGCACGGCGCGATCGACGCGGAGGCGTCGCTGTATCGTTCCCTTGCGGAAAAATCTTTGCAACTTAATGATCCGGAGCAGGCGCGCTACTGGGCCAATAAGATCGTGGATCTGACTCCTAAGAGTCCTTACGGCTGGGAACTTCGTGGCAAAGCCAGCGCGAGTCTGGGTCTGACTCAGGAAGCGCTTGAGGATTTCCAGCGCGCCGCACATTTTTCCGTTGACGATCGTGCGATCTTGCTCGACGTGGCTCAACTTCAGAACCAACTCGGGGACTTTGACTCCGGTCTGGCGACTTGGCAGTGTCTGGAGCGTCTTTATCCGACCAATCGCGAACCGGTTGAAGTCTTTATAGGCAAAGGGATATCGTATCAGGGTCTTGCGCTCTATGACCAGGCTCAGGAGTCTTTTGAGGTCGCGACGCGTTACGCGCCGGAGAATGTGCGCGTGCGTGAAATGCTCGCGGAAGTCGCGCTCAAACGCGGGGACTACGAACGCGCCTATGCGGTTCTTTCCGACGTGAACGTCAACGACGCGTCCAATTCCACAGCGCGCGAGTTACTGGCGCTCGCCTCGCAACGTCGCGCGCAAATCGCACAAGGCGGTCAGAACGCCGAGTCGATACGCAAATGAGCGCTACCGCAATGTGTTAAGCGGAATTGTTAGGTCTGATTCGACCGCGCTTGAAGTTGTGGTTTTTTAGTATTTTTTTCTCAAAAGTCTTGAAACGCAGACGCTCTCTTGATTAAATTAACACAAGCGATATCGT
>JAUNMR010000013.1:92179-95692 GCA_030537455.1 Planctomycetia bacterium
TCTCTTAGCGCTGTGTGCGCTCTTACTGGCACACGTGGTTGCGTTCAGCGCTGAACCGCAATGGCAAAAGATCGTGATCACGGAGAAATTCCGTAGCGAAGGCGCCGCGTTTGGCGACTTCAATCGGGACGGCGTTATGGACGTCGTTTGCGGGCATTACTGGTACGAAGGTCCTGATTTTAAAAAGGACCATCGTTTCATGGAAGGCGAAGACTCTTACGACGGCGAGTCGTATTCCAATTCTTTCGTGAACTTTGCCGACGACGTGAACGGCGACGGCTGGTGTGATATTATTATTTGCCCACACCCCGGCGTGGACGGTTTCTGGTACGAAAATCCTCAAGGTAAGAGCGAGACCTGGTCGGTTCATCCCTCGACGATCGAATTGGGTAATGAATCCCAAGCGTGGACAGACGTGGACGGCGACGGCAAAAACGATCTGATTTTCAATCGCAACGGCTGGTATGGCTTTGCGTCTGCTGACCTTGACGCGATTAACGAGCCTTGGAAATTCACGGCGGTTTCTCCTCAAGACGAGAAATATCAACGCTATTTCCACGGCAATGGCTATGGCGATCTCAATGGCGACGGTCGCGTCGACCTTCTGGAAATGGACGGCTGGTGGGAACAACCGGAGGACGCGTCTAATGTTCCGTGGCAATTCCACGAATTCCGCTTCGCCGAAGCCGCTTCTAATATGCTAGTAGCCGACTTCAATGGCGACGGTCTCAACGACGTGTTTACCGCGTGGCACTGCCATCTCTATGGTCTACTCTGCTGGCTACAGAAGCGCGGTGAAAACGGTGAAATTGACTTTGAACCGGTGTGGTTAATTCCGACTGAGCCCGGCGACGATTTCCAGCCGAAAGTGAGTCAGTTGCACTCTATGGCGCTTGGCGATTTCAATGGCGACGGCGTTATGGACGTTGTGACCGGTAAGCGATGGTGGGCGCACGGTTCCAAGGGCGACGTCGACCCAATGGGCACGCCTTATTTGATCTGGTGGGAAACGGTGCGCGACGACAATGGCGGCGTCTCCTTTAAGCCTCATATCATAGACGACGCCTCCGGCGTTGGCACCCAGGTTGTCGCGCAAGACATTAACGGCGATAACGTTCCCGACATACTGGTGGGCAATAAGCGCGGTTGCTTTGTCTTCCTGAGCAAATAGTCGAACTCACGCCCTTGTGGCGATGATATAACGCTGAATTGTGACGTCGACGCGCCAGCGCTCGGCGTCACATCGGTCGATTGTATAGACGCAAATTATTTAGAATTGGACTATAGATGGCAAGTTTTTTATTGGCACAAGCCTCAGATTCGGTAAATACGTTCGGCAATATGGCGGACGTATTGGTCTTCTTCCTGTTCCTTGCGATCGTGATTTTAGTTGCGTTTGGTATGAGTCGCGATTCCGGTAAGGACAGCGAGTCTTACTTTTTGGCCGGTCGCGGGCTGAAGTGGTGGCTCATTGGCTTCTCTCTGATCGCCGCTAATATTTCGGCGGAACAGTTTGTTGGAATGTCCGGTAACGGCGCGGACTACATCGGTCTTGCGGTAGCTAGTTACGAATGGATCGCGGCAATTTCTCTTGTTCTGGTCGCCTTTTTCTTCCTGCCTCGGTTCCTACGCGCCGGTATCTATACGATACCACAGTATTTAGAGACACGCTATAACAAAGCGGCGCGCACGATCATGTCCATCCTCATGATGATCATGCTAGTGGCGGTTAATATTACGGTCGTGACTTATGCAGGCGCGAAGGCTTATGCGGTCTTTTTCCAAGGCGTTACGGTTCATGGCATTGAATTGAATCTTCAATTCTTCTGCTGGGTGATCGGCGTTTTTGCGGCGCTCTATATTTTCGCGGGCGGTCTGAAAGCTTGCGCTTGGGCGGACTTACTGCAGGGTTCGGCGTTAATTGTGGCCGGCGGCGTTGTACTTTACTTCGCAATGAAGAAGCTCGGCGTAGAAGATCCCAGTCTCCTCGCGGTCAATATTGCGTCAGAAAACACGCGCGAATTCACCGAGGCGGTCGAAAAACTCGCCAGCGCCGGCGCTTGGGAACGTTTCAATATTCTCAATGTGAGCAAGTTGCGCATGAACCTGCCGAGTTGGGACTTGGTGCTGCCGGTCACGGCGCTGATCGTCGGTATTTGGATTCCAAACCTCTACTACTGGGGCTTGAACCAATACATTATTCAGCGTACGCTTGGCGCGAAATCCTTGGGCGAAGGTCAAAAGGGGCTGGTCTTTGCCGCGTTCATGAAGCTCTTGATACCCTTCATTGTGATTTTCCCCGGAATGATTGCGTTCAATCTTTACTCCGATCACATGAACCAAAGCGCGTTGAAGGATTCTCAAAAAGAGATTGAACGTCTGGAAGCGGCGATTACTTCTGGCGAAACGCCCGAGACGCTCTTCTGCTTCAGCCGTAGCTATGCGAAATTCGCGCCGGAAAAAGCCGAGCAGATCGTTAGACTCAATGCTCAGATCGCCGACGTCGAGGTTCCCGATCTTGGCAAAGAGGGGATGGACGTTGCGGACGAGTGGCTCCTGACGCAAAACCAAGTTCGAAAACTCGCGGAAGCGAAGAAATTTAAGTTCAGCGAAAAGACAATTAACGGTTACGACTCCGACTCCGCTCTGCCGTTACTCATGACGCACGTGATTCCTAAGGGCGGTTTCAAAGGCTTTATGCTCGCGGCGCTCCTTGGCGCGATTATCAGCTCCGTCGCCGCTATGCTCAATGCGGCGTCGACGATCTTCACGATGGATATCTTTAATGAATATGCGCTTGGCAAGTCGCAAATGAGTGAGGTTAAACGCCAAAAGCTGTTGGTCTTCATTGGTCGTGTCGCGGTCGTCGTCTTTGTTTTGATCGGCTGTATTGTGGCGCCGATTTGGGCGAACCCGAAATATCGTGGCGTCTTTACGGCGATTCAGGAGTTCCAGGGCTATATTTCCCCCGGTATCTTTGCAGCGTTTGTCGTTGGGTTCTGGATGAAGAAAGCGCCGAAGAGCTACGGCGTCGTGGCGCTCCTGGGCTGCCCGATCCTCTACTACTTACTGGCGAGATTCGTCCCCAGTCTCGACTTCCTTAATCGTATGGCGGTGGTCTTTGCGATTCTAATCCTCGTGGCGTTCATTATGCGTATTGTTCGACCGCGTTCCGACGAAGAAGCGAACCGTTCGGAAACCCTTGAATATCCAAGCGAAGAAGCGCTTGCAACCGAAATGAAAGCGAAACTTGCCGCCGACGGCTTGACCGAAGAAGCGCGCCAAGAGATCGAAGCGAGTTACGCTCACAAGATGACGTCCCAGAAGTGGGAAGCCTTCCTCAAGGGTTCCAAGGGCGCCAAAATCTTTGGCGTCGTCATTATTATCGTGACGATTCTGTTGTATCTGAAGTATTGGGACTACGACCTGCGTCTCTTCTAAACGATTAGTCGCGTTTGGTAGACATTCAAATTGCAACGCCGTTGAGCTTTAGTTCTCTGCGGCGTTTTTTTT
>JAUNMR010000014.1:0-82413 GCA_030537455.1 Planctomycetia bacterium
GTGGGGTCGCCGTCGTCGCCGCCACGTTTTTTCGCCTCGCCGCCAAAGACGACGGACTTCTCTTCGAATTCCGTATCGGCAATACCGAGGTCGTGCCAGTTTAGGGTTTCGGTCAGAACCAGGTCGGGACGTTCCATACCCCAAACCAGACGGAAGCCGAGATCAGTCGTTTGATCCTCGAGCTTGTCAATCTTCCTAGTCATCCATTCGGCAACTAGTTGGTTAGATCGCTTGGAAGAGTCAAAAGACAGACTGGCATTCACAAAGCTGGTTGCTCCAGAGTTCGTCTCGGAGCTACCGTCAATTGCTTCGCGGAAGAAATCTTCGATCTGCAGACGCACGTCGCCATTAGCGGGATCGAAGAGGTGGAACGCGTTGCTAGACGCGCCGGTCGCGTAAACTTCGGTAAACCAATCTTCATTCCAAACAACCCACCAACCGTCGAAGGGGGTTGGATCGAAGAAGAACGGGGTCATTGTGGCGTCAGGGTCGGCGAAATCGACGGCGTTCACGCACCACTGCGCAATACGCGTCGCCATGAGTTCACGCTGGAGCAGATCCTGCTCGCCGCGCGTGAAGCCAAGGAGATCTTCCAGACTACCTTCAATGTAGTTTGAAACACGGTCATCAAGCGCTTTATTGGAAGTTGTATTACCATAATCATCCACAGTGGCGTCGCCATACAGAGACGGATTGGGATCGCCGTAAACGTCATGCGCGTTCATATCCTCATAGACCAGCGTCATAATGACCAGATACAAACCGCGAGCGAATTCCATTCTCTTGACAAGACCGAGGTTATGCGTCGTGCGGTCGCCCTCTCGATCGTCGTAATAGTCCGCTAGGTCAGTGGGATTGCCATTGTTCAAATAATCGACGTCAACCCAGTAATTCTTCTGCGTCAGGGCGTTAAGATCGATCTTTTCACCACGCATAATCTCCTTGGGAAGCATTGCCACGAGGTAGGCGGTGATTTCTTCGATTTTGTCATTAAGTGCGTCAGACAGACCATTGCCAGACGGATCGTAAATAATTTTCGTGCGAATATAAGCTTGCGCTTCCTCTTTGGTCGGGAAAACGCCATTTGCGACTTGCTGATCCGCTAAGTCGTCGAAGCTCTTATTATTAATCGCGCGAATAAGTTCGGTTTCGACCGCTTTACGCACAAGGGACGCAAAGCCGAAGTCGCCGTAACGCGTGTCTTGAACGTCGTTACCAGTATTGGTCTTATACTTTTCCGGAAAGACGACCGCGGCGGCGGGCACGTCGGAGCTGAGGGTCGTGAGCGCTTGGCGCGCGCGCGCGGCGTCCAGTTCGCGATTCTGATTCTGGTAGATCGTACCGTCAAGTCCCAGATCCTTCAGTAGTTGCGCCGGCAGGGAGGGAGCGTCGACGTCATAAGAACGCAAGAGTCGCTCGAGCATCGCCAGGGTATAGCCGGAGTCGTTCCTGGAAGTAGCGTTCTGATACGCGCGATAGGGATTGCGCGTATAGTTCGGAGCATAGGTAAAGAGCTGCGCGCCTAACGGGTCGTAGGAACGCAACGCGCTATTGGCAAAGTCGAAGTAACGATTCTTAACGCTAGACGACATATCGAGGGTCGTCTTACCACGCCAAGGATAAAGAACTCTCGCAGCGCCAAAGGTCGCTGTATCTGTTTCGTCAAAGGTATCGCGCGTGATCGCAAGCGCATTCCTGGGCGCAAACAGCTGCATGGGGCGGAAATAACGGAAGAGATACTCGGCGTTCTCGTCGTTATTATCAGCGTCGCCGAAGACGTCGACCAAATTCGGATTCGGATCAGTCGGATTCTGATCTACGTCTACGCCAGGTTGAGGCACGCTAGAAACGATCACGACGTCGCTTGGGGCGCCTGACCTAATGGCGTCGGATATACCGTTCTGATCCCAACTTAGATTATAGGTATTACCGCCGTTAATCGTATCTTGCGTTAAGGTATAGAGATACGGATCCTGGTTCGTCGGAAGATAACGACGCCACAGGAGGTTGGAGGCGGTAACAGCGACTTGATTATCGCTTTCGGTCGTAAAGATCCATAACAAAACGTCATAGAGACGCACATTAGAGGCGCCCAAACCGTCGCCACGAATCATGCCGGATTCATAAACGTTCTTTTCATTCAACCAATTGAAAATGGAATAAGGGTCTCGAAGATTCTCGACATTGAAGAAAGGCGTGCCAACCAAACTAGAACCGGTGGCGTTTATCACGTCGACAAGTTCGTTAAGGTTGTCATAGGGACGAGCCGAGGAGGAATAGACGTTACCGTCGCTGTCTTGCCGATTCTCAGTCGCCAGTTTATTAGGCAACTGATCCCAGTTGCCGGCGGTATTGACGTTAATACGCCCGTCGAGATCAACGATGGTATAAGACGCCATCGTGGCAAAGGGAGTACCATTGGCGTCGTAGCGAATAGGCAAACCGGTGGGAACCCAAATACCTTCGCGCACGCCGTCGCCGTCGTTGTCGACGTCCCATTGCATCTGATTACCGCCAGCGTCTGTGCCTGCCAAGCGTTCCACAACGTCTTGGTAGTTCGGCTGGGAATAATTACCGCCGTTCATTTCATAGACAGAAAGAGCGCTATTACCGCCGTCAAAATGCCAGTGGTCGTTCGGTAGCGGTCGGGGAGTTAGCTTACGAATCAGAGCGCTAAACTTTTGGTCGTTATACCCGGAGCCGGCGTAATAACCCAAATAGTTCACGTAAGCAGCGAACAGCTGGGGGCGATGGAACGACGGAGTGATCATCGCATAAGGGGGATTCGGCGTAATGGAATTGGGAGCCATAACGCCGTCGAAATGAGCGAGGAAGAGAGAACGATAGTCCGGCGCAGTGTAGGCAGGGTTGATTCGCGTTTGGAACAGCGGGTCGCCGGCGCTATTACCGTCGGTTACATAGTTATTGTAGCTCCACTGAGCGCCGTTAAGCTGTGCGTAGCGATTCGTGACGTCAACGCGATAGTTGACGTCGGTCAGATGCGCCCAGAAGGAACGAAAGCTAGGCTTGGAGTTGCTGTCAAGGACAAAGGGCATGAAGTCGGGAGCGGAGGGGTTTGTCCAGTAGGCAAAAGGAATAGTCAACCCCGCAAATTGCGGAACAGCGGCAATTTGATCGGGAGTAAAGCTAGAATCCTTCAGTTCGCCCGGGGAGAACCCGCCCACGCCAGAGCCGCTGTACGCCGGATGATTCAGACGTACTGTGACGAGGAAATTGGCGTCGTTATTGAAATCAGCAAGACTATTGTTGCATTTACTCGCAAAACGCTTCATTTCATCGGTGATATCAACCTTGAAATGCCAAAAGTCAAAATCGCCATAATCGCCGCCGGCTATAATTTCAAAGCCGTCAGCGCCATTAGGGGCGTATGTGTTGAAGCAATAACCGTCAGAACCTTGGTAGTCAAAATTAACCGGATCGGTAATGACCTTTTCGTCAATAAAGGCAGAGGAACCCGTCACGCACGTGTTCCACAGATTCACGTCGTCGTCGTCAAGAGAACCTTCGGCGTCAATGGACGTAAAGGTCAGGACGTTGCCGGAGTCTTCGAAAATACTCTTGTAGAAATCACGAAGCGCGCTAAGGTTCCCGCCAAGCGCGTTACCATAGTAATCTTCGGTGGGCACAACAAGCGCGAAACCACGACTGGGCAGTAGCATAACGCGCGCAACAAAGGTCGCGTCATGGAATGAACCCCATGTGCCGTCGTTATTGTACTTAGACTCGCTCCAGTTACCGTACATATTCTCGAGAATACTCAACGGAGCAATTGGATTGCTTTGGTTAGTGGAGCCGATAACAAGGGTCTTGAGCGCATGATCGATATCATGTTCGGGATTGACTTCCAGGGATTTCTTCTGCTCGACCTTCTGCGCGTTCTGTGCGGTTTCCGCCATATTCGACGTCACCATGAGATAAGACAGAATAGCCAACGCGAACATCGCCATGAGGCCTAAGATCAGCAAAAGCGCTACCCCGCGTGGGTGGGTTGGGTTTTGACGTTTCATGACAAGACTCCCTGCTTAGCGAGCAATCCCAAACTGCGCGTAGGAACTCGCAAAATATAGGTTACGTTCGTGTTAACAAACGTTTCTTTTCGAATTTCGTTATAATAAAGCACGCCGCCGTTCGCCCCTAAGTTACGTGCGCATTTGGGGGTCAAACGTCGGCGTTTCTATTGACGCCGGTAAGACCCGCTTATCGGCTAAAAGGATGATATCTGCGCCGTACTTAGCGTCATTAGATTGGCTATCTAGATTCCTCAGAGCAACTTAGAGCCACGATAGACGTCAATTGCGCCAGGAAAGAAGAGTATCGAGGCGGTATTACTCGTCCAGTTATTCGGCATATTCGGTCCGATAACGGTCAGGCGCAAGTTCGTAGGCACGCCGTAGTTGTTATATTCGGTCACGGCATAGCTTGCGATACGATACCACCTAGCAAAGGTCAAGGGGGTTCTAGTCACGGCGCCAAGACCATTGGAAGCGTCTTGCGCGACGTCGTCGTCGCCATAGATCATGAGGCAACGGGTCGTCGTGAGCTGGTCAAGAAAGCGACTGATTGTGATCTCGTCAAAGTCGTCCGCGCCGCTATTGTTCACAACAGACGTCAAGTCGACGTCAAAGGTTCCGCCCTGATAGCCTGAGGTCTGTAGCTGGCAAGTAAAGGCAAGCTCATTGCCAAAATCACGATCTTGGAAGGCGACCGTATCGTATTCCGCGAGGGTAATGCCCGATTTAGTACAATCTTGGAAGGGCTCGTCGGTCGACTTTAAGTAGACGCAACTCATCCAGGAGTAGCGACCCGAAAAAGCCTGGGTTTTAACTTTGTAAACGCCGTCACTAAGAACGTTGTCGTCCTCCATCTCCAAACGCGGACGCAATTGCGTGCCGTCTTCGTCGCTCTCATCGCCCTGAATAAAGTCGTCGGTCAGGTAGAAGGTACGCTCGATCAGCGCGTTGTCTACTTCATAATCACCTGGGAACAGAGGCGATAATCGCGTAAAGAAGACGTTTGAACCGCCGCTGGGCGTCATCGCGATAAATTCAACGGCATTATTCGCTCCTAAAGGATCGACGAGGTACGGATATCGGAGGTTATACTTACAAACGCCGGAATCCATGAAGAAGGATCTTTTAAGCGTGTCATCTGAATATAAAAAGGATGTAACGCCAACATTGTTTCGGCACTTCCAGTTATCCGGATCGGCCCAATTATAGGCGTCCATGAATTCCGCGGCGGTAGCGCCGAGTTCGGCGGAGCGATCAGCCTCGTTCATCTGTGACATACGCATACCGCCGAAGGGAATCGCGGCGAGCACGCCGACCAGACCGACGGCAAGCACCATAACGGACGCCATAATCTCCACAAGGGTCACCGCACGACGACGCGTGGCGAATCGAAGCGTGTCGCGTCGAATCTTCGTTGTGTACGTCATATTAGCGACCTCCTAAGTTTCGAGTGGAGAATCGAGCGAATTCGCGCGACTCGTCAATGGCGTCGTCAAAATTGATGCGTCCACTGGTAGTAGTTCCGAAGTTCAGCGGCTGGTTCACGGGAACCGTCGTGGTCATACCGGACTTCGGGTTAATAGCGACCCAGAAATTGGAACCGTCTTCAAAGTTCCAAAGACCGTCTTCGGCGACGGTCTCATTGAAATCGTCGGTAAGACCGAGCGCGGAGATACGATCCCAACGACCCACGAGGAAGTAGATCGTCCCGGATGGCAAGAAGCGCTCGCCGTCATTAACGACATAGTCGACCTCGCCATTGGCGGCGAACATAATGGTGACGTCGCTTCCGTGAGTAAAGGAAGAAGCGTCGGTACCGGAAAATTCCAGGTCGACCACGGCGCCTTGTGGCAAACCAATCGGCGCGGTCATCGTCGGTCGCGGTTCGCGCACAATCTTAAAGGGCGCGTCCTTTACGAAGGGGAAATTCAGCCCGGCAGGCTTCTTAACCCGACCGTCGCGATTTATGCGATAGAACGGTCCAACGGAGTTGAACTGAATCGACGCGTCCTTTTCATCGCCAACAAAGTAATCCCAGTAGGGATCGTTGTACAACAAGTCGCGCACAACGTCGCCGTCGGCGTCGACGCTGTCGGAATCGGGATCAATTGAGGCGGTAGCGGAATCGTCCAGACCGGTGTAGTAAGGAGGCGTCTGAACCTGGCGCAAGACCAGCGAGACGGAACCTGCGCCGTAATCATAGCCAGGGTCAATTGTAGAGGGCGCGTCAAAACCGCTATCCCAAGAGCCTTCGAAGAACTCAAAGGTCACGCCACAGGGACGACCGGTGAGAATCGCGCGCATACGAGCGCGTTCAAGATAGGTCGCCACAGTCGAGGCGGCGCTGGAGGTCATTTGCGATTCGAGCATTGGCTTTATAGAAGGAACGCTCACCGCCGCCAACGTCAACATAATCGTAGCGACGACGAGAAGTTCAATCAGCGTCACGCCGTTACGCTTCGCGCGCGTTCGTATGATACGTGTCATTGTTGGCTCCAGGTTTGAGATAAGGCAAATATTTTGTACAGGCGACCTGTGATCTTATCGGCTACTAATACGACTACGTCTAACAGTTGTATGGATTGCATTAATCCTCGACATATTCGCTTTCGAGCGTACCGCGTTCAACGAAGTTAGCGAGGTTATCGGCGTCTTCCGGGGTCAGGTTATACTTCGGTTGCGTCGCGGGAGATCCTGGGCGAGGCGAATCCTGCTCATTGGAACCGAACATACCGTCGGCGCCGGGATGAATCAACTGGAAACGTTTTTCTTCGTACCACGTCCCATTGTCAAAGTTACGCATGTAGGGCGTCGCACAGGAAACGAAGTTCAAATTGCCGTCGTCGGCAAGATAAAACTTTTTGAGCGCGTTACCATAGGGGCTATTAGGCGTCGGTCGGAAATACACAATCGGATAACCGCCCTGACAGTAGGCGGGAATATAAGACTTGGTATTGCCTTCTAAATCATCCAGGTCAATCGGGTAGTACGCAGGCAAATCGCCGTCGTAATCAGGTGAAGAAGCATAAGCGCCAAGGAACTTACGTTCAAAGGTAAAGAGCGGCTTCTCACGCTTAGCGCGCCCCGGGCGACGCAAGGGCGTGCCTTCAGCGGTAATTCCAAGAGGCGCTTTGGGACTGGCATAGAAACCACTGGGAACGCCGTTCTCATCCGGCAAACCGCCAAGCCAAAAGATTAGCGAAGAGACATAGCTCTTAATTTGCCATTCATGCTTGCCGGAACCCACCTCGTCAATACTAGTAAGGGTATCGCTCTTACCCCACTGCTGACTCGACAAATCGCAACCGAGCGTAACATGGTTAATAAAGGTATCGTAGTCAACACGATAGCGCGGCCAACGCTTACGCAAATGGCGAGTAACGGCGTCACTATCGCTCAGGTCAGGCGGATACTCGCCATAGCGATTCTTATATTCGTCGAGCGCCATGGACAGTTGCGCCATTTGCGTGGAAATGATCGAATTATTGACAGTACGACGAGCGCCGACAACCACGGTGGTCGTTAAGCCTGCCAAGAGACCAATGATCACGATCACGACTAAGATTTCAACAAGTGTGAAACCTGCCAATCGCGTCGCGCGTGCATGCCTTTGTGTTGTCATTGCTACTACCTTACCAACGTGTGATTGTCAAGATTGTCAAGATGAGCTTTATCGGATGAGTCCGGTTCGCCGAAAGTCAGAGACAGACCGGAGAACGGATCGAGCATATCGCTAACGGAGCGGAGCGAGGCGTCGGCGACGCCCTGTTCCTCGTCGCCATTTACCTCAGAGCGCACAACGTCCGGCATGACCAGACCGTATTTACCGTCGGGACCAGCAGAGAAGACGTAAGGCACTAGGAACCAACCGGCCGGCATTTCACGACCATTGAGCGCATAGTAGTCGCCGCTGGATTGACGCCAGTTATCTAGGAATCCCAACGGATCGAACGGGTCGGCGTCTTCTTTATCGATCGTAGCGCCCGATCCATAAGATTGGGGCTGACGATCGCTTCTAGTGAGACCGGGCGCCCAGCGCATCCAGCAGATCGGACGTCCCCAACCGTCGACGAACTCGAAGAGCCCATTGCCGTCGGTATCGGCGATTTCTCGATCGGTAAACGCCAGTCTCGCTTCGGGGTCTGCGTTTGTGATCACCAAGTAGAGGAGTTCGGCGTTGGCGGTATAGGCGTTGCCACTACCCATATCCCCAACGACGCTCGTTTTATTAAGCGCACGGTTGACTGACGTGATATACGACTTCTGAAGGGAGGTCGCGAGACTACCGGCGCCAGCGTTGTAAATAGCCGAGGGTTCTAGTAATTCCGCTTCTGAACAGGGAAGATCGCACCGCAACAGGTCGCGCATAGCGAAGATACGCGCGGGAACACGATCGAGTTTGGATTCGATCGCCAGGTTAGTATCGTCCAGGGCAATGCGTCGATACTGGTACTTTTCATAAATCGGCGTGAGCACTGCGTCGATCTTTGCAATGGTCGTACGCGTCTGGGTTGCGCGAGCGCTAGCAATCGATGCGCGCACGGTCGTAATAGAGATCGCGCTGAGAATGCCGATAATTGTAATGACAGTCAGTAACTCGACCAGGGTAAAACCGACGCGCTTGCTCATTCGATCGTGCGCAATACGTCGCATTGCGTATCGTTCGTTTTGTCTAGGAATTGTCATTCGCCTACCCGTCGGTTTAAAAGGAATCAAGTCTGACGTTATTTGCGGGAGCGCCTCTATCGCTCTAAAGCTTGCGATCTCGCACGTTATTCGATATCGTCGCCGATCGTCGCGCCATTGCTGAAGTTGGTTATATTGTCACGGTCGGCGGTGGTAAAGGTACTGGAATCTTTCAAGTCGCGAGCAACATAATCGCCGTGGTGCTCGTCGTCGCCATAGGGATCGTCCCCGAAAAGACCGTCTTCCCCTGGCAGTATGAGCTGGAAGGAGTCGCTATTGTACCAGACGCCGCCGTTCATATAGGGCGCCGCCTCGCCACGACCATGGGAATGATAATCCTTACCATCGTAACCGCTTTTGGCGTGTGCGCGGAAGTATACGATCGGCATGCCCTTGTACATGAACCCTTCATCGTTGTAGTTACCGCCGCCGGAACCGTCGGGATCGCTGTCATAGGTCAGTTCGATCATCGGCTCTTCACGCGGTCCGTCCGAGTCGATACAAAAGGGATCGGCGTCGTCGAGACCAAAGCCTTCGCCGTCGGGGCCGGCGAGCCAGAAGAGCAAGGGATAGCCGTCGCCCTTGGCGTAATTGTCACGAACAATTTTGAACATGAGGACGTTGCCGTCGGCGTCTTTCCTATTAAAAACGCCGGACTTCAAAGCGTTCTTCCAACGCTTAAGAACATGCGAACGAATTTCCGCGTCGGTCGCGGCGCTATCCGGGGGATATTCGCCGTACTTCTGCTTATACATTTCAACGGCTTGCGCGATATCGTCTAGACGCACGCGCGCGGTAGCGCCAGTAACGAACTTACGAGCGGCGACGACCGCGACGAGCGCGGCGGAACTCAGTATTCCGATAATGGCGATCACAACCAGGAGCTCAACGAGGGTAAAGCCTTCGCGAGGAGCGCCGGAGCGTTGATAGGCATAGGACGTCATAACAGGATTCCCAGAAGCGCAAGCGCGCAAAAAATGCTTACGCGATCCGCGTAAGGACTGAACCGCGCGTGTGTTGTGTTGTCTTTTAGAGGAGGCGAACCGCCCCAAAGTTCCAAAAGACACGACTTGTCAATTGGACAAGGACTCAATGAGCTTAATCATGGGGAGGAAGAGCGCGATAACGATGGTACCGACCATACCGCCGAGGAACATAACCAGTAGCGGTTCGATCATACTCATGAGCGCGTCGGTATAGACGGCGACTTCATCGTCGAACACGTCCGCGACCTTATAGAGCATGGTGTCGAGTTCACCGGTTTCTTCACCGACGTCCACCATATTGACGACGATATCGCCGAGGATTTTATTCTGCAACTTCATAAGGTAGAGCAGGCATCCGATCGGACCTCCCAGAAAGATGAAGAAGTAGAAGAGGCATCCGAAGTGGAAACCGGGGCGCGAGTTATTACGCATTGGGTTCGCAATGGTATCACCGTCGCGAATCGCTTCCAAGATCTTCTGGTACATAGCCTCGAAGACGCCGTTGTTAGCGGTTTCACGCGTAATGTGAAGCGCTTCGAGGATCGGCACGCCGGACTGAACCAGGGTGCCGAGCGTACGCGTGGTACGAGCAACGACGGTCTTCTCTACCAGAATACCGAAGATCGGCACGCGCAGTAGGAACAAGTGCCAACCGAAGCGCAAGTAGGAAAAGGACGTCGTAATCTTAATAAAGAGCCAGATCGAGAACGGAATACCGGGCAACAGGTACCAGTAGGTCACGAACGCGTGGGAAGCGCTCATGAGGAACTTGGTAAGAGACGGCAGTTCAAGGTCAAAGTCTTTAAAGATGTCTTCGAACTTCGGAACGATGTTCGTCATAATGAAGAACATAATACCGATAGAGAAGAGCAAAACGGCGACCGGGTAGGTCATAGCCGATTTAATTTTCGCCTTCAATTCTTCGGAGCGTTCGAGGAACTCCGAGAGGCGTTGCAAAATGACTTCCAGCGCGCCGCCTGCCTCGCCCGCCTTGATCATGTTGACGTACAAACGATTGAACGCCTTGGGCGATTTACCCATTGCCTCGGAGAGGCTCGAACCGCTTTCGATCTCCGCGCACACGTCGATGAGGCAGTTACGCAACGCGCCAGGTTTCGACTGCTGCATGAGAATATTGAGACTGCGTAGAATCGGCAGACCCGCGTCTTGCAGAATCGAAAGGTTACGCGTGAAGTCGCGCAGGAGCTTCGGCTTAACTTTTCCGAATGAAAAGGTTTTCCCGTTAGAGGCGGCCTTCTTCTTCTGAACCTTACGATCCTTGTGAAGGGCGATTTTCGTCACCAAATAACCGCCCTCCTTAAGAGTTGCGGTTACTTCTTCTTCGGACGACGCCTCGATAATGTCGGTAAAACCTTTACCCGCGGCGTCGACCGCCTCTACTTTATATTTCGGCATGGGAATACCTTTATAAGAAAGCTAACGGCTACAAAAGACTGCACGCCGCGAAGGCGATTGGTCTAAGGTCGTTTGACGAAACAAGGCGGCAAACAGAGTTTCGTCGGCATGAACGCGCATAAGCGCGGCTTATTCTTAGTTTCAGGGGGCTACTAGGCGTCCAAAACGGTCTCGCGCACAACCTCTTCGATGGTAGTGACGCCTTCGAAGACCTTCGACATACCGGCGTCGCGCAGGGTAATCATACCGTTGCGCATAGCGGCGTCGCGCATTTCCGCGACCGAACCGTTACGAAGAATAATGTCGCGAATTTCTTCGTTCACAGTGAGGAACTCGTGAATCGCGGTACGCCCTTTATAACCGGTGTTATTGCAGGCGGCGCAACCGGCGCCTTGGTAAAAGTGTTTGCCGACAACGTCTTGGGGCGTGAGCCCCAGTTCGGCAAGTTGCTCTTCCGACGGCTTGATCTCGGTACGACATTCCTTGCAGACACGACGCACAAGTCGTTGCGCAAGAATCGCTTGGAGCGTCGCGGTGATAAGGAACTCGGGAATTCCCATATCTTTGAGACGCGTAATGGTACTTGGCGCGTCGTTGGTATGCAACGTACTGAAGACCAAGTGACCAGTGAGGGAGGCTTGCACGGCGATTTGTGCGGTTTCGCGGTCGCGGATTTCCCCAACGAGGATCTTATCGGGGTCTTGTCGGAGAATGGAGCGCAGACACTGCGCGAAGGTATTGCCGATTTCCGCGTCGATCGGCATTTGAATGATACCGTCGATGTCGTACTCCACGGGGTCTTCGGTCGTCATGAGCTTTTCGGTAATGACGTTGAGTTCCGAGAGCGCGGCGTAAAGGGTTGTGGTTTTACCGGAGCCGGTGGGACCGGTAACGAGGATAATACCATTGGGCAGTTCAATCACCTCGCGGAAGCGCGCGATGAGATCCTGCGACATCCCGACGTTATTGAGGTCGAGGGAAATAACGGACTTATCCAAGATTCGGCAGACGACGCTTTCCCCGAACATAGTGGGCAGAACGCTGACGCGGAAGTCGATCGGGTTACCGGCGACCATGAGTCGAATACGCCCGTCCTGAGGCAAGCGCTTTTCAGCGATATCGAGGTTCGCCAAAACCTTAATACGCGTGGTAATAGCGCTAGCGAGGTGTCGTGGCGGGGGCACCATTTCGTAGAGGGTGCCGTCGGCCTTAATACGGATTTTGAACTCGTCTTCGAACGGTTCGAAGTGCAAGTCGCTTGCGTGGTCTTTAATCCCGAGGAGGAAGACCATATTGAGCAACTTACGCACCGGAGCGCTCTCCGCGAGCGCTTCGGCGCTGGTGATATCGATATCGCCGCTTTCGGACTCTTCCAGAGCCTTTTGGAACTCCGCGTCGTTCTCCATCCCGGCGATAATCGACTCAACGCTATCGCCTTCGTCGGTGGCGTAGTAGCGTTCCAGCGCGACTTCGATTTCCTTCTGGGTGGAGACGACCAGGCGGATCTGATAGCCGAGGAAGTTCCGTAGTTCGTCGATAACGGATATATTTTGGGGCTCAGCGGTCGCGATCGTGAGGATTTCGCCGCCATTGGGATCGGAGCGCAAATTCAGGGGAATCACGCGATACAATTTCGCCATCGGCTCGGTCATGAGCTGCAGCGTTTCGGGCGGAATGGTCAAATCGGAGATGGCGACCACCTGCAGACCGAACTGCTCCGCGAGCGCTTGAGCGAGCTGGTCGTCGCTGATCATACCCATACCGATCGCAATTTGACCGATAAGATCATTGGGGCGTTGGTTCTGTTCCTCACGCAACAGATCCAACTGTTCGTCGTCGATATACCCGAGGTCGACGAGGATTTGACCGAAACTTCGCGCCATTCTGTAGTAAACTCCTGCGTTGATTATAACACGCTCCCCGGAGCCGAACTGTGACCGGAAAGCTCGCCAAAATTTTTTGCCGTAACTTTGGCGTCAAGGCGAACGTGCGTCAAAACGATCCCATGCCAATCGCGCGCGATTTTTATATTTGCTTTAAAACGCTACACAAATTGCTTCGTCTTGATGCAGTTCGCATTGTTTCACAAGGGTTATAATCGCGAAACAGGAACTAAAGTAACGTTTTGCAAATACGGCGCCAAATGGCGTTCTTCTCATAGTTTCGTCGCTACGCTTGGGGGGCGCGAACGACGAGCAATGCGCTGTCATTACCGGAACGCGACGCGCGAGTTCCGCAGTAGGACGCGGAAAGCGTCCTGCTGCATTATTCTTCCTCTTCTTCTTCCTCTTGTGCGCCGAGTCCCGCTTCCCAGCGACGCATTTTATCTGCGAGCTGTTCCGGCATATTGGCCTTGGTGAGCGCGTCTTCTTTGCGCACGGTCTGATCTTTCCAAAGGCGGAAGAGGTGGTCGTCGAGCAGCTGCATACCGAGCTTGTGACCGGTCTGAATCGAGGAGTTAATACGGAAGGTTTTATTCTCGCGAATAAGGTTCGCGATAGCGGAGGTAACCACGAGCATTTCGTAGGCCGCGACACGACCTCCTTGGATACGCGGCAGGAGCTGTTGCGACAAAATGCCGATAATAGAGGTCGACAGTTGCGTACGGATCTGTTCCTGCTGGTTCGTGGGGAAAACGTCGATGATACGGTTGACCGTGCCTTGTGCGCCGGTGGTGTGCAAAGTGCCGAAGACCACGTGACCGGTTTCCGCGGCGGTAATAGCCGCTTCAATCGTTTCCAAGTCGCGCATTTCACCTACGAGAATAACGTCAGGGTCTTGACGCAACGCGCCACGGATCGCGTCGGCAAAGGACATGACGTCGACGCCGACCTCGCGCTGATTCACCGTCGACTTCTTGTGATGGTGATAGAATTCGATCGGGTCTTCGATCGTAATAATATGGTGGTCGATGTTGGTATTGAGCCAGTCGATACACGCGGCGAGGGTCGTGGACTTACCGGAACCGGTCGGACCGGTCACGAGGATCATACCGCGCGGACGCTGAATCAGTTCTTTCATAACCGGAGGAGTGCCGAGTTGCTCCATGGAGAGCAGATCGTTGGGGATCTGGCGCAAGACCATTCCGGTATTGCCCTTCTGCTTGAAGACAGAGACGCGGAAACGCGCTTTATCGCCGAACGCGAAACCGAAGTCGGTACCGCCGCGTTCCTGCAGTTCCTGCTGGCAACGACCCGGCGTGATACTCTTCATAAGAGAGACGGTATCGGCGGGTTCGAGGGATTTGGTTTCAAGCCGGACGAGTCGGCCGTGCAAGCGCAACACGGGCGGTTGTCCAACTGCGATATGCAAGTCGGACGCGCCGCGCACGACGACCGTTTCCAGGAGTTTATCAACTAAAATTGTACCCATACGACTTATTTCCTATCATACGCTCCATCGTGGTCAAGGAGCGACCGTTGAAACGTTTGCATTAACGTCAAATACAAGGCGACGCGTAGGTCGCGAGTTTTACTCTTCTTCCAGACGCGCGACGCGCATAACTTCTTCGATCGTAGTAATACCCTTCATGGCCTTAACAATACCGTCTTCGAAGAGCACGTGCATTCCTTCGCTACGCGCGAGGCGACGAATATTGGAGGTGGACTCGCCCTTAAAGGTCATTTCGCGCACCTTCGGGGACATATACATCAGTTCGAAGATAGCGCGACGACCGCGGTAACCGGTCTTGTTGCAGTTAACGCAGCCCTTGCCTTTCATAAAGGTCGCTTTTGCGGCCAGTTCCGGGGAGATATGAGCGGCGCGCAGTTCTGCGTCGCTCGGGGTATAGGGACGTCGACATTTCGGACAAACCATACGCACGAGGCGTTGCGCCATGATACCGATTACGGAGCTGGCGACTAGGTAGCCGGGCACGCCCATATCGACCAGACGCGTGATCGCCGAGGGCGCGTCGTTGGTGTGAAGCGTACTGAAGACCAAGTGGCCTGTGAGGGACGCTTGAATACCCATGGAGGCGGTTTCCAAGTCGCGCATTTCGCCCACGAGAATAACGTTAGGAGCCTGACGCAACATAGAGCGAATAACAGCGGCGAAGTCTAGACCGATCTGGTGTTTAATTTCGACCTGATTAATACCGGGTAGATAATATTCCACGGGGTCTTCGGCGGTGATAATTTTTCGCGTGGGCGTATTGAGTTCGTTGAGCGCCGCATAGAGAGAGGTCGTTTTACCGGAACCGGTCGGACCGGTCACGAGGATAATGCCATTGGGGCGTGCGATGAGCTGATTGAAGCGTTTGTAGTCGCGTTCACTAAAGCCGAGCTGTACGAGGCTTACGCGGATATTGTCTTTATCCAAGATACGCATAACGATCGATTGACCGTGGTTGGTCGGAATAACCGAGACGCGCAAGTCGAGTTCTTTTTCGCCGAGCGTCAATTTAATACGACCGTCTTGGGTACGACGACGTTCGGCGATATCGAGTTTAGCGAGAATTTTAAAACGCGACAGTAGCGAGCCTTGGAAACGTTTGGGCAACGCTTCGCGTTCCACGAGAGAACCGTCGATACGGTAACGAATACGCACGCGATCTTCGAAGGGTTCGATGTGGATATCAGAAGCGCGCAACTGAACCGCTTCGGCGATGATTTGGTCGCACAGACGCACGATCGGGGCGTCGTTTTCGGTACTACCGCCGGCGACGTCGGCGTCGCCGCCGCCGGATTCCACGACGGTAAAGTTAATAGCGGTGTCGGTCATTTCCTGGATCATGGAGTCCGCGGACTCGCCGACGTTCTGCTGATAATGCTGGTTGACCGCCTCTTGGATCGACTCGCGCGAAGAGACGTAAGCCTCGATCGGACGCTGAAGAATAAAGCGAAGTTTCTCAAAGACTTCCACGTCGTCAGGATCGCTCACCACGACGATAAGCGCGTCGCCGTCTTCTTCGTAGGGAAGAACGCAGTTTTCGCGCGCAATTGACTCGGGAATAAGTTCGATAACGGAAGGACGAATGGCGACGTCTTTCAAGTCGATATACTGTTTGCCATGTTCTTCGGCAATGGCGCGCGCGACTTGGTCACTGGTCACGTACCCGAGTTGAACGAGCGCCTCAGGCAGTTTAACGCCAGTTTTTTTCGCGAGCTCTTGTGCCTCTTGAACTTGGTTGACACTCAATAGGCCTTGTTTGTTCAAGACGCCAAGATAATTCAGTCTTTTCGCCATAATGTTCCTCTGTTACGCATGCAACGAAGCGTCCGAGAAGGAAAGACGTTCGACAAGTGGTCAGACGCTACAATCCTTCGCTCTGCCCTCTCCTGTTCAAGAGAGAAACGCGCACTATCATTCGACTCTTACCGAGTCAAACTCAACAATTTTTTAGTTTAATCGTATTATCGCTAAAAAGCAAGCTTTTTTTCCAAATTGGAAAAGCGCTTTATACGATTTGGCATTCTCGATTCGACAGAACATGCGTATTACTTACAAGCGTCGAATACAAATCGTCCGCGATGTTTATTATAATCCTCCATCCTTGGCGAAACGATATTTTTTAGGCAAGATTGGTAAAATATTCAAAATTTCTAGACATATAACGGTTCGAGAGCATACCGTCGGGACGCGTCTAGGCAAGAACGTAAAACGCCGACCTTCCTGAGAAAGTCGGCGTTTTATGACTGTGACGACCATTGACGTCACAGACGCTAAGTCGTCTTGGTGAAATAGTCGCGCAACGTCAGATCACTTCGGTATAGCTACCGAGGTAGGTGAAGGTTTCGCAGACGCCTTTGAGTTCGCCCATGAGCTGAATGAATCTTGGCGAGTAGACGGGCGCGTCGAGGTCGAGATAGAACATGAACTCGAAGTCACGGTCGGGCAATGGTCGGCTTTCGAGTTTAATGAGATTGACGCCGAGCGCATAGAGACGGGAGAGGAGCTTATAGAGCGACCCTGGCTCGTGTGAGATACTTGCCATGAGGCTGGTACGATTCGCGCCGGGGTAAATTTCCAGGTCTTTGGAGATGCAAATAAAGCGCGTGTAGTTATTGTCTTTGTCCTGGACGGACGCCTTGAGGCATTCCAGACCGTAGAGTTTAATGCAGGAGCGCGAGGCGAGCGCGGCGATATCGCGACGGTCGGAGTTTGCCACGTTTTGTGCGGCAATTGCGGTATTTTCGCAAGGAATGATCTTGATATTCGACAGCGTGGCAAGGAAGTTGGCGCACTGGCTCAGCGCATGCTGATGGGAATAGATTTCGCGAACCTCGCTGAGTTTTACCCCGGGCTTGACAAGGAGATTGTGGTCTACCTTCAGACGAAGACTGCGAACGATATTGAATTCGTGGCGTTGCATGAGGTCGTAAACCTGGTTGACAGAACCCGCAAGACTGTTTTCAAGCGGGATCACCCCGTAACGGCAGAACCCCTTCTCGATCGCATTGAAAACGCCTTCGAAACTCGTGAAATACATAATCTTAGCGCCAACGATTAATTTATCGGCGGCGATTTGCGAGTTAGCGCCCTCTACGCCCTGACAGGCGACGGTGACGTTACTGGGGAAGAGCTTGGGGGTATTGTCAATCGCGCTTTCGATTTTGCGCGTTAGTTCCGTACCGACGCCGAGCAGACGATACTGATAGCTTCGGCTCAGTTCGAGCATGAGCGAATAGAGTAGCGGAACGTATTCTTTAACGTCTTCGGGCGAGGCGTTGAGGACGTCATGCAGTTTTTCACGTTCACGCTTCATGTCAATGACGGGCACGCCGTGTTCCTGCTTGTACTTTGCCACTGCATTGGCGAAGGCCATGCGTTGCGCGAAGAGCGCGACGATCTGTTCGTCCACTTGATCAATTTTGGCGCGATATTCACTCGGTTCCATTGAAAAAACTCCCAAATATAAAGACTCGTGTAACAACGAATCGCGTTATAAAAAACAGGACAAACGTACACGCGTCAGGCGTCTGGAGCGCGACATAAAAAAACGCGCTACAGGCGTAACCTGTAACGCGTTGCTATTACGATTCCTTCTGGGTCTCAAGGCATTACAAATCACGCTGTACTATGGAGTCATAGTAAAGCTAAACCAAAAGAACTCAGTAAAGGAGAAGACGTTCGTCGTCATTAAAAAAATTCCTCTCTTAACGAGCGCGAATCGACAGAAAGATCCGCACACAAAAGCGTATTGCAAAAATGTCACGAGGTCGCAACACGCTCATGCTTTAATTTAACGTCCTGCGCCAAACGGTCAAGGCGTCAGATCAAAAAAAATGACAATTCACTTGAGCGCGGCGTTGCGTTTACTTTTTCTTCGTGGCGAAGAGTCGGAGATTTTTAAGTTCTAGCGTGGCGCGATAGGTTCCGGGAATTTCCCAGCCGAAATTAAAATGCGACAGCACGAGATCGTCCAAGTTGGTTTTTGTCATAAAGTTGCGTTCGTGCGCGACGCTGAGCATGGACTCGAGGTAGTCGCACAGGTCGACGCGAATGTGAACCCATTTGTGGCTACACGGGTTGACGCCGCCAAGTAGATTATCGATGGTCTCCTGTCCTCCGAGTCGATGGATTAACTTACCGGTTCCGATCGTTTTAGGGTCGCCGTCCACCGCGTCATAAGCGGTTTGCACTTCGTAACGATCGTCAAAGAAAGAGACGCCAAACCAGAGGAAATCACCGTAGCCCTGTGAGTCGCGCGAACCGTTGGGAATCGCAAAGTAAACGGACGCTTGCGCCGCGTGAAGATTAGGATCAAATTGCTCCGCCGTCATTTTGCGTTCCACCTCGCCAACGCGCGCGTCGCACTCAAAGACCACGTGTTCGTATTCGCATAGACGAATTAACTCCTTGCCCGAGAAGTTACGAACCAAGAGCAGATGCGTCCACATTTGACCGTCACGACGCGGCGACGCGTAATCCTCGGCGGTATCGGCGCTTAGCTCCAGTACGGTATCGCCGACCTGGTCGAGACGTCGCGCCACCGTCTGACTTGGCGTCGACACAACGGCGGAGTCCTTCTGGGCAGTTACGTCGCCGTCCTGACACAAGTCGTACTTAGAGCCATGTTGCGCCAGCGCCCAAAGCGGCTTCTCTTGGGCGTCAACCTCTTGATCCAGATAGGATAGACGCAAAACGCCACGATTCACAGGCTTACGACAGTTGTCATATATGAAAAAGCCACGCTGGAACTGAGGATCGCCAAAGAGTTCTACACTTTGCGTATCCGTTGACTCTTGTGCAATCACAACGCCGTAGTCGTCACAGCATAGAGTGAAATAAACAAGCGCAAACAAGGGCAAAGCAACCAGTTGCAATGACAGAACGCTCAAACGATAGCGAAGGAATTTTGAACAGAGCAACGACATATCGGGGCAATTAAAGGAATAAACAACAGGGGCATAACAATGTCGCTTAGCGTGTCTGACGCAATTAGTACGCGTCTTGCGAAAGGATACGCTGATACACCTCGCGCACACGATTCACCGGTAATGCAAAGCTAATCCCTTGGTACTGCTGACCATAGATCGCCGTGTTGATTCCGACGAGGCGACCGTGGTCGTCGACCAGAGCGCCGCCGCTGTTGCCGGGATTGACCGCCGCGTCGGTCTGAAGGAACTCCTGCGTCGCGACGCCGACCTCATTGAAAACGAAACGTTCTTTTGCGCTTATAATTCCCTCGGTCACGGTCTTCGCAAGACCATAGGGATTACCGAGCGCCAGGACATGATCGCCGACCTCAAGTTGATCGCTATCGCCCCACTCTATTGGCGTCAGCTGGGTCGCTTGAATCTGAAGTACAGCGACGTCAAGGTTTTCGTCGAATCCAATTAGACGCACGCCGTCGCTAATAGCGCGACCGTCGCTCAAAATGATCTCTACCCCGTCGACTAGACGATTGTTTTCGCAAATCACGTGGAAATTCGTAATAATCATCCCATCACTGGACACTATCACGCCAGAGCCTTGACCTTGCGCTACGATAGAGTCGCCATAATAGCCGGCCTGGATTGTATTCGTCTTAATACCGACCACCGAGGGAGCGGCGATCTTCGCAACGTAAGGGATCAGTTTATCGTAACTCGCCGCGGGAAAGTCTTTGAGAAATTGCATCGCCTCTTCGCGTTTAGCGCGCTCCTGACCGCGCGCGCTGGAGTACGCAATGCGTTCAGCGACCGACGGCAACGCCGCAACCGTCGCTAGAACGCACAGCGCTAGAAAGAGGTAAAACATACGATTGATAACAAACGCTTTGGCGAGCTCGCGTTCGTTCGGATTATCATTTGTCATGGCAAAGTTAGCTCTATCGTTAAAACGGATCGACACTTGGGACGAGGTCGTCAAGGCGTCTGGCGTTTACGCGATAAGAATCGAAGGCAAACGCCACGGTTTTTTCTTTCTATTTTACTGTGCTATTGAGTTTGTGGAAACTACGTCTACTTCTTTTCGACCTCTTCCTTGTCGTTATCTTTTTGACGCGAGAGGAGTAGTAGCACGCATGTGTCAACCGGGGGAATGACGTCGGTATTTGCGTGATAGTATAGCGCAACGTTATCGCTTGAGCTTTCAAATGGCACGTCGAGAACGGCGCCGGGGAAATTTGACACGCCGAAGATTTCACCGGTTACATTGGCCAGATAATAACGTTTGCCATCGGGATTAACGCCGAACAGCCCGCCGGTAAAGACCCAGGGAGAGCTCATGACGTCGCCGGATTCATTTTCGAGAATCAACTCTTGCGCGCGCTTCTTAACGATCTGTTCGGAATCTTGCTGCTCGGAATCTGACAAACGCCAACGTACTTCGATTTCGATCTTCTCGCCGGTTGGGGGAATGAATATCGGGTCATATTTCGCAGGCGCGCCCTGTTTAGCGCCGATCGCCAGTAGCGCCGCGTGAATCAGATGCGCCGGGACGTCGAGGGTGAGAATCGATTCATGTTCTTTGGAATTACGCCCGCAGGCTAAGAATTCCAGTTCGCCCTCGCGCAGACAGACTTGTGCGCCAAGCGCAACGTATTTACGATCAGCAGTCGCCCAGATGGGCGCGTTTTTATCGAGCCGTTTGAGCTGTTCTGGCTGATCGTACAGCGACGCGTAGTCGTAATTTTTCGCGATATCGATGGAGCGCTTGGCGCCGGAAACGACACGTTCCTGCTGATCGGAGTCAGAATTCGTCTGCGCTTTAGGCACAGAGTTGGGCGTCGTCTGCGGCTTTTGGTCGGGAAATTCAATCGCGGCGTCTATTCCCTGCTCCTGAGGCAGTTCCTGAGCATTGAGGAGTGAACAGAGCGTAAAGAACACAGTGACAACGGTAAGATAGCGCAGGGATAAGTAGCGATTAAACATTGTGACGTCTCCGCAAATCAGCAACGACTCAGTAACGTCCCGTGAGCATACGAACGCGAGCGCGTCGGCGTCACGTTGAGATTATTTCAAAGACCTCCATTACGCCAAGGTCGTACGTGACCGCATCGGTCAGATCGTTCTGATATTTTTGCGTCTCATTGATCAGAAAATGAATATAACGTTGTCGTGTGATTTCAACAATTTGAGCGTCATGTTCCTGACAAAAACAGCTCCAGAGTTGACGCAGTTCGTCGTTGGCGCGAGGCTTCTGACGACAGGCGTTACGCACACAGACGTCAAGGCGACGCAACTGGCGCTCGTATTGGGGATAGAGCGCGACTAGTTGCGGAAAAGGCGCTAATTCCAGCGACGGCGTTCCTGGCTTTTTGTCACGAGGAGCGACGTTACGATCTTTGTCGTTTGGGTTGGAATCGACGCCGCCGTGAAGTATGGCGTCGACTAAACGCCGCACACGCGTTTCGACACGATTGACCAGGCTCAGTGGAGTCGAACATTGAGCGCTCGCACAGACGGAACGTTCCCCCGAGACGCGACAGACGTGACGAGAAAACTGTATTTGTGACGTCAGCATATTACATGGCGAGTCGCCGCCATACTGTGTCGCAACACGAGACGCTTGACGATCTTGCGCCGATAACAGACATTCATTGAACGTTGAATCGTTCGAGTTTTGCAGGTCAATTTGTATCTCGGGCAAAGATTCGCACTCTTCTTTGAGTAACCGCTCAAGTTTCACGTCGGTGAGAACGCCTCCGATAGTACGAGCAGAGTCGAGCGTAAGAGAGGTAGAGTCTTGACAAAAGGTCATGAGCGTCTCGCGCCAATTGGGGCATTTCTGCAACGCTTCGATACGTTCGAGATAACCTTGTCCCAGACTCGGTAGGAACAGACGCGACATTTGGACGCAATAGAGCGCAAGTCGCTCGGGCGTGACTAAAATCTCCTTAACATAGAGACGCCAGGGATCGGTAATACGTTCGGTCGGACAAATTTGGCTCGCAGAACCGATACGGTAGGAATGAGCGTATTGCATTCCGATCGCAATGGCGTCTCTACGGGAGTATCGTGTTCGGGTCATACCGATGAGACGCGCGTAGGGGTCGTCGCGAAAACGCATACCGACGTTAAAGAAGCAGTTTCGTCGTTCGTGCGGCGGTAAAAAGTTGAAAAGACTTGTAACGACGTGAGACGCGCGACAATCGCTGGAAAAGAAGGTCTGGTCGTTATTAAGAAGACTATTGAGCAACGAGGTAAAGGGGTAGACGCCACCGTAGACCAGAACGCGCAACAGGGCGTCGAGGTCAAAGAGGGAGCGACACTCCGGGGCGTCAAACGCGCGCAGACCGTAAGGATTCTCTTGTGGCAAGTAACGACGAAACTTCAATGCGTCTATTGCCGAAAGCACGAGCATGATTGGATTGCCGCCACAACGATAAAAAACGTCCTCGTCGAAAACAAGAGCTTGAAAATAAAAGGCGTTGCTATTGTAGGGGCGAACGAAATTAGGCGTGAGGCGTCCCAAAAGCAGACGCGAACGCTGACTGGTCGTCAGTGGCATAAAGAAGTAATTGCAATGGTCGTAGCAACCATTGAGCAATTCTAGGCGCTGAGCATAATCCACAATCGCAACTAGTTCTTCCTCGGATAAACCGTTGGTTGAGTCGAGAATGCGAGTCTGGTTTTTCTGGAGTCCAAGCTCGATTGAAATAACGACTTGCTCTATCATGGTTGCAGAAGGATTCATAAACAACGCCCGAACCCTAAGGCTCTACCGTCGCGACAGCGTTAGCAGAACCTTTAGGAACGGTCAAGACAAGGAAACACGCGCGTCAAAAGCGCTTACGAGCCTCTGGAGAGGTCACGCGCTATGAACGCAAGTGTGAAATAAAACGCAAAACGGCAGTCGCAATGCGATTTACTCTTGCTTATTTTACCCATCTTTGCTATTTTTTCAAACCGGCTCTTTAAAGATTTTTTCAAAATATGCGTCATATTTTAACAAAGGCGTTCAAAGCGCCGGTTGTTCATGTCAAATGGGTTGTGACGCAGGTAGACTTGATATCTTCCGCATAACCGATTCTGGTGAGAAATGTTTTTTCAGTCAAAGAGTTTAAACGAATAAAACAGATTAAAGTTGCGCAACTGATACAGACGATAATTGCGCTACAAAGACGTTAAAAGCAAGCGGAAAGCGTGTGTGCAACACGTGAAATCCGTGACCAATGCAAATGAAATTGACTTTTATTTCGCATTGTATGCCTGAGACGATTCGTCGTATTAGCACAGAAGCGTTATTTGTGAGGCTCTTGGCTAGTTTCGCAATTTTTCACTTTTTGTTAATGAAGACGACGGCGAAAATCCGATACAGAAAAGCCGAACGTCCTTTGACAGCGCGTGAAGTCGCGTATCGGGACGTGATCGTTGTAACAGGCGGTATATAGAGTCGTCGTATACGCGACGACGCGTCGCGATCGAACTTGCTGACGTTGCTACTATATTTTTCGTTAGCCTTAAACAACGCCGTTGGCACGCGCTTCGTTAAGGAGAATGACGCGCGCGACAACGTAGGCGTCGAGTTCGAGCAAGAAAGTTCGAACTCCCGTTGGACACAAATGCATATTATATTTCGGAGAGCCTGCAATGAAGGTTTTTACAACTGGTCAGGTCGCAAAGATCTGTAAGGTCGCCCCACGTACCGTTAGCAAATGGTTCGACACCGGCCGCCTCAAGGGATATCGCATCCCTGGTTCGCAAGATCGACGCATACCTCGCGAGAGCCTCATTAAGTTTCTCAAGGAACACGGCATGCCCTTGGGAGAACTGGAAGACGAGACTTTAGCCAAGGTCTTGATCGTCGCGCAAGATCAAGTGCTAATCGACAATGTCAAACGTGAGCTGCCGGCCGAACGCGCCTTCAAAGTTGCGGTCGCGTCCAGTGGGTTCGACGCTGGCATTCAAGCGGAAAGTTTCCATCCGGACTGTATGATCGTCGACTTCTCGATTGGTCGTCAAGAGGCGTTGCAGATCTGCCAAAATCTGCGTCGTACCCCTGAATTTAGCGATATTATCGTGATCGCTCTTCTGCCCGACGACGGCGCCGGCATTAGCTACGATCGCTCGACCGTAAATGAAACGTTCCGTAAGCCGTTCGACTCGGCGCTACTGGCGGAACGCGCCAAAACTTTGGTCAGCAACAAAAAAGAGCTCGTTTGAGTCGACTCGTCCCTTCGGAACACAATGGAGTGTCGTTCCACTACGTCTGCGAACTTGCGATACTGAGACGTTTTGTTTCCGACGAGATCAAGCGAAAAATAACACAAGAGTTCATCGTTCGACCCAGCGTTAGTACAACGCCGACCGAATAGTCGACGCGTCGAACGATCGACTCCTTGTGTTTTTTTATACGCGCGTGGCTCATGGCGTCGACGCGCTAGCGTCGCTGTCAGAGGACACGTCGAAAATGCTTGATTCGTTGCAACCCCTAGAGTGTCGAACGCCAGCGCGCTTGTTTGACAGCTAAAACCAACTAACTCTGAGAAAACGAACGTTCGCGCCACGTCGTTCTGACGTCGCGGTCTTTTGACGCACGAAAACCAATAAGATGAGAGCTTGCGTACAACGCGTGTCTAGCGCCAGCGTGGCGCTCGTGGAAGAGAACGGGCGTATTTCCGGTCAGATTGAACGCGGGTTTCTGGTTCTTCTAGGCGTCGGCGTCGCGGATCAAGAGGCAGACGCGCTCTACTTGGCCAAAAAGATCGCACAACTACGCGTTTTCGACGACCAGGACGGTCGTATGAATCTCAACCTGTCTCAGGTGGACGGCAAAGTGTTGGTTGTGAGTCAGTTCACGCTCTATGCCGACTGCGTTAAGGGGAATCGTCCCAGTTTCACCGCCGCGGCGCTTCCACAGGACGCCAATCGGCTCTATCGTCTCTTTATTACCGAACTGAACCGCTTGGGCATACAGACCGAAGAAGGTGTATTCCAGGCAAACATGGCAGTTCGACTGGTTAACGACGGTCCGGTCACTATTCTACTCGATTCGATCAACCGTGCGCAAAATCGCAAGCGCTAGACTCGCTGTCTATTATCCTGGCAAGTCTGTGAGAAAACTACATGCGCAAGGGGCTAGGCGCTTGGGGAAAAATTTCTTTTTCACGCAACTTGTTCCCAAAAAGAACGTCTAAACGTGCGCCGTAGACTCGGATGTTTCGCGCTGTTGTCACAAATGGTTTCATTTGGTATAATAAAGGCGCGCCACGGGTCGTCTTGCCGTGTAAGAACGAATTAAGTAGACGCGAGACGTCGGCGTGGCGCGGTATGTCGAAACCACGCGCCTTATAAGTTCAAGCGAAAGCGCAGTTGCGCTCTTATTAACGGCGACGCTTAATTGTTACACTAGGAGATTGGCATGGCTTTTTGGAAGCGTTCCGGGCGCTCGGATTCTCACAAACGCCTCGCGAAAGAAAACGCGACGTCCACAAGACGAATCGCTCGATTTGAAAAGCTTGAGCGCCGCGAGCTACTCGCGCTCTCGACCACAAGCGCCGACTACCGTGCGCTCATCGCCGACACGACCTTCGACTCCTCAGAAGACGACGCTATTTGGGTCACGACGCTCAACGACGTCTCTAACGCCAACGACGGTAAGATCTCCCTACGCGAAGCGATCGATTACGCCGGTCAATCGATGGACGCCGGGCTGGCGCCGACCACGATTCGATTCAAAGTCAGCGGCGTGATCTCGCTTTCCAACGCCAGTCAATCGCTCAAAATTCTTTCCAAGAGCATAACGATCGACGCGTCTGACGTCAGCGGCGTGACAATCCAAGCGAATCGTTCCGCTGCATTCTACGTCTTTAACAACGCGTCATCCTCCCCCACGACAACCAATCTCGTTGCGCTCACCATCAAAGGCGCCACGACATGGACAAGCTCCGCTAATGCCGTTAAAGGCGGCGCTATCCAGCTGAGCGCCAACTGCAATCTTAAGGTCAATAATTGTCAAATCACTGGCGTTACGGTTCCAGACGCCCTCGGCGCTGGGATTTATGTCGCCTCTGGCTCCCTTTCTCTCATCGATACGACCATTAGCGACGTCACAGCGCAAAGCTCCCAGAGTTTAGGCGGCGCGGTCTATCTCGAAAGCGGCTCTGTCACCGCTGTTCGCTCCTCATTTGACGATAACGCTTCCGGCGAAGGGGGCGCTATTTACGTCAAAAGCGGCGACGTTGCTCTCGCCGATTGCTCGCTCAATGGTAACGTCGCCTCATATGCAAATGGCGGCGCGGTCTTCTCAAACGGCGTCTTAACCGTCTCCAATTCGACCTTCCGCGACAACCTCGCTACCGGCAACGGCGGCGCTATCCATGCCGAAGGGGACTTCGAACTGCAGATTACCGACGGCGCGTTCTATCGTAACCAAGCGGTCAACGGCGGCGCTATCTACCAAGAGACTCAGTCAATTACCGTAAACGCCTCGAGCTTTAACGACAACGTCGCGACCGGTAGCGGCGGCGCCGTCTATAACACGCTCAACTCCTATATTAAGGCGATAGACTCAAGCTTCCTTGGAAACGAAGCGACCGTCAACGGCGGCGCTATCTATAACGTCGGCTACCTCTATACTACTGGCGACGCCTATGAATCGAATAAAGCGTTAAACGGCGGCGCTATTTACACCACCGGCTATCTCGAAGCGCGCGATCTAAACGCGAGTCTCAATATCGCGTCCTATTACGGCGGGACGATTTATAGCAACGCGCGGCAACGCTCTTGGTTGTTGCATAGCTACGTGCAAACCGGTCAAGCATACGAAGGAGGCGCGCTCTACAACGCGGGGGAATTCACCGTTGCCGACTCTGCCCTAAAGCAAAACCAAGCGACGACTAGCGGCGGCGCTGTCGTCAACCTCGGCGAACTGTATATTGCGCAAACACAAATCACGGAAAACTATGCGCTAGGAGAAAATGGCGCGGGCGCCGCTGCGTTGAACTACGCAAATGCCACGATTACCGTCGTTAATTCACAAATTGACGGCAATTGTGTGGAAAACGGCTCCGGAGGCGCGCTCGCCAATAACGGAACCGCGCTCTTCGACAACGTCGCTATGGCGAATAATAGCGTTGGCGCCTTCGGCGGCGCCGTCTATAATATTGGCGCCTTTACCGCGCAATATTGCAACTTCTTCCAGAACAACGCCACAGACGGGGGCGCCTACGCCGATACCTTCGGCAGTTCTACTTTGATTGTGAGTTCGACGCTCTGGGGCAATGCCGCCAGTAACAACGGCGGCGCTTTTTACTCCTACGGCGCCTCCAGTCTGCGTGGAACAACAATTGCTTACAATACCGCGTCAACGCTCGATTACGCGGCGTACTATTCCCCTATGGAAGCCTACGCGCAACCGAGCTTTGACTCCACAACGGTTCTGAGTGACAACACCGCGGCAAGTTCCAGCGCCGTCGTTGAAACCAACGACACGCTCGTACTCACCGACGAAAACTACATTCCAATAGACGACTGCCTCTTCTTCGGCGCTCACGCCGTGGGAAGCGACGCGCTCGTAAAGACCGTGCGACTCACAAACATTGGAACGACAAGCGTTACTCTCTCGGACTTTAACGTCGGCGGCGTGACCGACGCCAATGGTCTGGAATATTCCCTCTACGACGCCACTGGTAGTTTGATTTCCGACGCCGACGCCATCGTCGTCCAAGCCGGAGATTCTATCGCGTTACGTATTCAAATTGCACCGAAGAAACTCGGCGCTAAATTGGCGATTTTTAACTGGTCGACCTCACAGCAACGCGCCGACGGCGTCACTGTCATCGGCGAACGCTCTATCTCCTGTCTCATGGAAACGGCAAAGGCAATCGGCGCCTCTATCAGTCTTTCCTCCGTATCCGATCGCTCCGGCGTCAATTTCACCGTCAATCAGAACGGATCCTTTAGTATCGCGCTCACCAAAGCGCCTAGCGCTAACCTAATCGTCTATCTCAAGTCAACTGATAACGTTGACCTGTCCGACGACGTGCTCCTCTTCACGCCCTCGAACTACAATGTTTCACAAACCGTAACCGTTTCGGTTAATCGCGAAGCGTTGCGCAACGGTATGCTAGGATCCACCGCAACGATCACCCCGCAATTCATTATTAGCGACGCGTTAGGTTCCGGAAGCGCTTTTAACGATATCACTCTAACCCTCGGCGAATACTTCGTTTTTGACAACGACTCCTGTGTCAATCTCAACGACAAAGCCCCGGAAGGAACTGTACGCTGGGATTTGACCGGAAACGGTTACGCTGACGTTATCACCTATGGTTCTGACTACTGGCTCAACGCTTCGCGTGTTACCGGCGACACAATTACCTCGATGCGCACGAAAAACGGCGTGACGACCAGTACCGTCTATGACGTCGTTAAACTCGACCCGTTGCCGTCGGCAGACGCTGAATTAACCGTCTTCGACGCTGTGCCTGGTTTCGCGAGAATCGCGTTAACCTCCGATACCGGCGCAATGACAAGTTGGCGAATTAACTGGGGCGACGAATCTCCCTACTCGACCTACGACAAACTTTCCACCGACGCCGTCTTCGCTCATTGCTACCAGAAGGACGGCGTTTACAACGTCTCCGTTGAACTTATCGACGCCGATGGACAAAGCTCCGGCTGGTCGCCGGTATGCACGCTGACCGTCTCCGGCGTCGACGCTTCATCCTCCGCGCTCATCGAATATCTCGCCGAATCCGAGGAAAGCGAAACGCCATTAACCCTTGCGGAACTGGACGATACATTTGAACTTCAGGAAACGTCCGAACTCGACGACGCCCTGCAACTTATGCTCGCCGACTTTATGCAAGTTCGTAAAAAGTAAAATCTAACCGCCAAGATTAACCATATCAGCGTCGGTTCACACGTCGTTTAAAGACGACAAAACGGCGTCGCTACCCTCAAGATAGCGACGCCGTTTTTATTCTAGGATAATTCACGACGCGACAAAGTCGCAACGAACGAACGATTTACATTTAACGTTTATTCCAACGCTTGGCGCAATCGATTGTTTCGCGGTACTTCGGGACGTCTGCGGTCGTTTGGTCGGCGTATTCAATGAGTCCCCAAGAACCCCATTTGGACCATCGTCCGACAGAGGAGAAATGACACAGAGTACGACCGCCAAGTTCCTCCCACGCCTTGAAATACTCACGATACACCGCGCCCATACGTTCCGTGCCATTAGCGCCGATAAGCAGGTCGTTGAGAGTATCGTGGTCGTTCGCGCCAAAGAGTCCAACGAGACCTTGACCCGATTCGTAGCAGACCAAAGCCAAACCATAGCGATCCGCTAGCTCCTTCTGTTCGCGCATATGCTTAATCGACTCCGACAAGACATGCGTTTCTACGCGTTCGAGGATTCCGTCGAGTCCCAACGCCTCATACTCCGGTCGAGCTTCCTCGGAAACTCCCATCTCAAGATAGGGCGCTATCGCCAAAGCGTCGGCGTGTCGCCAAGCGTCCTGATACGATACGATCTGTTCGCTCACGTAAGCATTGACCGCTTGAGTCGGCAAAATACGCACCAATCTTTCCGTACCGCCAAAGACCTCCTCAAAGATTGTGAAAATTTCGACAGAACGGCGTGCGGTATACAGCCATGCGGCTTCCCAGTCGGAGGTCGCCAGCCCCAGCTCGCGCCCCTTCGCCGCGCTACGACGATACTGCTCAAACGATGGGTTCCATACCTCGTTGGAATATTCCACATAGACCTTGCGCGTCGCGTCGAGATTGGCGTGGAGCGTCTGCGCCATGTTTTTAACATAATCGTCGTCGGCGTCGTCGGGAACGCAAATCCAAAGGTCGGCGTCAACGTGACTGATAAAGTCGCAAATGATTTCCAGCGGCATGCCGCGCAAGGCGTAACTTGCGTCGGTCGGCTTGGGACGTTCCGACCAGGTACGCGTCGAATTGTTATTCGTCGCCTGCCAGTCCATCGTGCGAAAGACCTTCATGACGCTCCAGCGCTTTAGGAACTGTGGATTCCAGACGCCACACTCCGCGCGCGACTCTTGCGAACCGTAACCTGGTAGATAGACGTGAATATTGCGAACATAGTCCTCGGGGTCGGTCTCGACAATACGCAACCAGAACGCCTCGTTGTTAGAATCGACGTCAATGAGCGTTTTGCCAGGAGCCTCTTGCGTCACGCGCGCATTGCCAAACTCCAGCTTGCCACGACCGTCGTAGAGAACCGTATAGACCCCTGAAGGATAATGACCGCCGGAGATTGTACACAACGGAACCTCCGCGAAGCAGTCTGCCTCTAGGCGCTTGACCCAACCGTGCTCGTCGAGTTCAAGAGCCGGACCGGCGCCCCAGGACGCGCCACGACGCTGACTTATCCACTGGCGCGATTCAAGGAATACGTCTACAAAAGGAAGCTCTGTATTCCAGTCGCACAAACCCGCAAGATTGAGTCCCATAATCGGCGCGGAACCTAGTTTCGCGTCCACTTCACGTAGACGCGTTGCGCGCTGTGCGTCGCTCGGCTGTGCCATCGCGACGCAACAGGAACAGATTGTCACAACGCAAAACAGCGTCTGTACAAACCTTAAAATCCGAAAGGTAAACATTGGCGCGAGAACCTCGATACTACTTTTTCGTTTTAATCATGAGGGTGTGGGACGGCACGTCGTAAACGTACTGATCCCCTTCGGGAAGTTTAGGCAGGACAATGTTGTTTTCGCGAATAATACGCTGATCAAATTCTTCCGGACTATTCGGATAGCGCCCTTCGCTCGCTTGGAAAAGATTCAACGCGTGGGGAATTTGCATATCGAAAACGGAACGCTCCTGCGCGGCAAAGTAGGCGGAAATCGGCACCGTAACGATCGACATTGGCTCCTCAGAAGTCACGCCGTACTGACCTTTACCGGTGGCGCCGACTCCGGCGCGTTTGAGCTCGTATTCGTCCTCCTGCTGCGCACGCGCCTCTTCTTCGGCGCGTTTAGCTTCCTGTTCCGCTTGGGACTGCTGCGCTACTTCTTCAGAAATTTGCGGCGGTTCAATCGGTTCGGAACAACCTTGTGCGAAACACAGCGCGAGACCTAAAGCGACGACAATCGAAAAGGAACTCTTTTTCATGGAATCTCCTTGTCAAATCTCTATCTACACGACACGAAGGTCCAAACGTCACGGGCAACGATTGAATTCGTATAAAAAAATACCGACCGACACGCCCAGATTGAGCGAGTCGACGTCTGAGCGCATAGGAATAATAAGTTTAGCGTCACAAGCCGCCACGACCTCGGGCGTTAGACCGAAGTACTCGTTTCCAAAGACAAAAGCGACGTGGCGTTCTGACGTCAAGCGTTGAGCGTTATACTCCGTCAAGGGGTGGGAATCACGATCAAGAGTAGTAGCATAAAAACGCACGCCCCACTCTCGGCGCACCGTCGCCATCTCTTCACACAGGTCGTTGGCACAGTAGATCGGCGTCTGTAATACCCCGCCCATGGAGACGCGTAACGCACGTCGTGAAAATGGATCGCAACACTGCGATCCAAGAATTACCGCTTCCGCGTCGAGCGCCGCGGCGCAACGAAAGGCTAGACCGAGATTATCGGGCTTGGTCGCGTCGGGAAGAACGACCCAGGCGCGACGTTGTGAGCGTGCGTCACGCTCGACCACTGACAAGTTCGAGTCGAGGTCGCGACGCTCCACGCCGCTGAAATAGTTCGCCATACCCTCGGTCAACGTCGGGAGGGACGCGCGACGCCCCACCGCCAAGACGCCCTGATGGAACTGAAAACCTACGAGTCGATTTATCGATTGGCGATCTTTCAGATAATAGACCGGCACATTCGGCGACGCAAGCGCTAAAACCGACTCCGCCGTGCCGTTCTCTTTATGCGTCAGCAAGATCGATTCGACCTGAAAACGCGAACACAAGAGTCGCTCCACCACCAGCGCCCCCTCGGCGATAAAGAGCGACTCCCCGCGCAATGTGCGCTCACGCAGATTCATATAGGGCGCCACGCGCGAGTCTTCTAGGCTATCTATTACAGTGAACCGATCTTCAAACGCCATGGGTAGTTGCGTATCGTTAAAAGGGGACGACGTCTCATGCGACGCTGTTCGTTGTCAAATAGCCGTTTCTCACGTGGCGACAGCGAGACTTAGCAGTTCGGACGCGGCAATAAAAAAAAACGCGCTCGACCATTTTCACATTGTAGCGAAACTCTACGTCTGTTCAATCCTACGCTCCGGGACAATACCGACTTTATACGCGCTTTAATTTTAACCTATTTTATTCATTCCGCGCTACTGTATTTTTATGAGCGTTAAAGGTCGCGATTCCACGGTAAACTTCACAAAAACCAGAATATCTCGCGCTTCAAAGGTCGATAAAACTAAAAACGTCGGATCAAACTGTAGGTGAAGCGCCATGGACGAGAAGCTAGAACAACAAGAAATTGCCGAACTCAAGCAGAAAATCGCGCGGCTGGAGGAGACCGTGCGTGAACTTCAGTCGCTCTCCGTCATAGGCGAACTAGCCGGTACAACGGCGCACGAGTTTAATAATATCCTTACGCTTACGATCAATTACGCAAAGATGGGGCTACGGCACGAAGATGAAGAAACGCGCACAAAAGCCTTTACGAAGATTCTAGACGCGTCGAATCGCGCAGCGAAAATTGTAGGCGTCGTTTTGGGAATGGCACGCAATCGTAAACAGGGCAAGGAACCAACGGATCTCACGGCGCTCGTCGACGACGTGCTCATGCTTCTGGAGAAGGAAATGAACAAGTACCGTATCACGGTGGAACGTAAGTTCGACGCGATTCCCCTTGTTCAAATCAACGCCAATCAGATCCAGCAAGCGCTTATTAATCTGCTGGTGAATGCGCGTCAGGCCTCCTCCCAAGGCAGTCGAATTGTGGTCGTTCTACGCAAAAGCAAGAGCAAGGGCTTTGTCGAGGTTGTCATTCGCGACTACGGCGTAGGGATACCGAAGGAGAGTCTGCCACAAATCTTCGACGCCTTCTATTCGACCAAATCCGGTCCCGACGAAACCGGCAAAGGAGGTTCCGGTCTGGGACTCGCTATGTGTAAAAGAATCATTGAAGAACATAAGGGAAAGATTCGCGTCGATAGTACCCCAGGCAAAGGAACGGCGTTTACTCTTAAATTACCGATCGCAGAACAAAACGAGGAATAACTCAAACCGTCGCTCACGAACGTCATATAAAATTGCGTAAAAAAATAAACTTTCACTGGAAATGGCGCGCTGACTGTGTATACTAAGGTTACGCTCGTGTTCGCGACGCCGTATGCGCGTGACGAACGGTTACGCTGGAATATTCCAAAACCTTGTTGTTTACACTCGTTTGCTGTTCGATTAGGAATAAACGATGTCAAAGTTCTTATGCTTGCTCTCGGCGTCGATCTCGGCGTTAATCCTACTAGTTTATCTACTTGACATTGTCGTCGGCGTTCCCTTCAAAAAGGCCAATTCGTTACTCGATATTATCTTCATCATTTTTGCCGCCGGCGTAGCGACCCTGAGCGTCTTGACCTTGCGTAGCGTAAAGTAACGCCGTCCCTTTTTTTGCCCTGACCGCTGTTGAAGCGCTATTCGATTACGACGTCTTGAGCTGTGAAACGTTGCCAACGTAAGTCTTTGTCGCAACTAACGTTGACAGCGTTGGTCTTTGTATACAGGAAGCGCTTGATAAAAACTAACGTCATGCGAGTAATGCGTTAGATTCAGTACGATTCTAGTAGAGCAAGCACAAAAAAACGCTCCACAGTGGGAGCGTTTTAATATAAAAGGAACCTTCCCGAACAAAACGCGACCACAGAATGAGCCGCTTCGAGACGGATGAACGCCTAGCGTGCACCTGCACAAGCCGTTGATGGCATTGATCCACGTAAATTTTGACCTTCCGGGCATCTTATCCGAAAAGATTCCCGAGTGCTATTGTATCATTGAGAATATTTCTTTCAAGTAGTATAATCTCGCCGTTTTCAGTTTTTTAAAAGTTCTTGACGCGGTCGTCTCGTTTCTGGAATCGCTATTTGTTACCATACCGTCAGGCATTGCTCATTACGTATCCTGAGATTTCAGCGCCCCGCCTCTTAAATAATTGACGTCCGACGACCTTGCCCTTATGATATAGAGCGCTTCAAGGGCAATTCATCTGTTTACTGCCTAACGCCCATTACCTCCCCCGCCAGGTTTTAGCCTGGTTATAAAGGTTAAACAAATGCGATTATTTACCACTGTCTTACTTGCCGCAACGTTCGCGCTTGCTATGGCGTTCGCCTCCACAAACTATGCCGAGGAAACCTCAACCGCCCCTAAGGACGCGCCAGCCTTTAAGTCTGGACCGGGAATCGAATCTGGCTACTACGTTTTCTGTTATTTCCGAGACAACGGTCAAGACGGCTTACATTACGCAGTCAGTCGTGACGGATACAAGTGGACGCCGCTCAATAACGACGAAAGCGTCCTCATGCCCCCGGTCGATAAGAATACCAAGCTCATTCGCGACCCGAGTATCACGCGCGGTTCTGACGGAATCTTTCGCATGGTGTGGACCGTCGCTTGGGATGGTCGTCACTTCGGATACGCTTGTAGCGACGACCTGATCGAATGGCGCGACGCGATCGCTGTTCCCGCAATGGACTTCGAACCAACCACGCGCAATACCTGGGCGCCGGAAATCTTCTACGACGAACCTTCGGAGCAGTTCTATATATTCTGGTCCTCGACCATCCCGGGCCGTTTCTCGCCCGCCGATCAGGGCACGAGCGAAACGAAATACGATCATCGCGCCTATTACACTACAACGAAAGATTTCAAAACCTTTACCCCGACGAAAATCTTCTTTAATCCTGACCACAACGTAATCGACGGCTTCCTCTTTAAGAAAAACGACTCATATTACCTCTTCTATAAAGACGAAACCCTCTTCCCTGAAGCGAAGAAGATTATCCTCTACGCTAAAAGCGATTCACCCGAAGGACCATGGACCAAAGGCGTGAGAGTCTCACCACAGAATTGGGTGGAAGGTCCGAGCGTCTTAGACGTCAACGGCGACTGGCTACTCTATTACGACTGCTATACCGCCAATAAGTACGCCGGTATGCGTTCCCTCGACGGAGAAAACTGGGAAGACGTCTCCGATTGGATCTCTTTCCCAAAAAATATTCACCATGGAACGACCTTTGAAGTTCCAAAAGACGTTTACGAAAAACTCGTTGAAAAATACGGTATTATGAAATAAGACGTCAAGTTATAACCGACGTTAATTACAGTACTTACAAACAAACAACGTCGCGTCGTCAACGTCAACGAAAAGGTCAAGGAAACGCCGACGTCTCCTCCAACGAGGGGGGGACGTCGGCGTTTCTCTTTTTAAAGATACATCGTTTCCGGTCAATCTAACGATCCTATTCACAGTGTCGCGCGTAAGTCGTCAATCAAGGTCATTCCACTGGTTCAATGAGGATCAAGACGTCGTAATACACGCCTTTTTTCGCAGTTAAATTCGTCACACTGTCCATTATCCCGTTGGATTCGGTTTCCTTTTTCGGCAGAACCATCGGCACCATTCCCAGGTCGATAATCGCGCACTTGCCTTGTGGAATTGAAATCTTCCCTCGGAAATCACAGGACACAATCGACGGCTTTTCCACATTCAACTGCTGACGTGGCGCGGCGGGGGTCGGCACGCGCATGGCTAGGGCGCGCCATTTCTCAACCACAGTACAGCGATAGCGAAAAGACGTCTCGAGAACCTCGCCGGTCGTCGATAGTAGCGGCGTGGTCTCGATTCGAAAACCTTGATCGACCGAGGCGACGTCAGAAACATAGCCGGCGGCAACGGAGGAGTCAAGGAGATAGTCGCGAGTATAGGCGCGACGTGGCGCCGCCGCGGCCCAGCCGAAGGTTTCGCCATTGGGCACGACGTTATTGACGGAATTGAGCAAGACATAATCTGACCGACGTTGCAGATCCGACTGAACCTTTGCCATATCGCCCTGATCTAGGAGCCAGCTCTGCACGTCCGCGCCATTGCCCACGACAGTTGTGTGAGTCGTTGAAAGATACTGACTCACTCGCATGCGCCATTCTGGCGACTGCAAAACCACAACCTTAATAGCGAAGGAAGTTGCACGCTTGTCAACGTCGAGAAATCGGTCGACAATATTGGCGACGTACTGCTGAACCTTCTCGGTATGATAGACGTAGAGTCGCTCGCGAGTCGCTGACAAAACACAGAACGGGTCTTTATGCCAAAACTCTTCTCCGGAATCGAGGAGTATCCAATCTAGAATCGAGCGTTGGGGTTCGCTAACATTGGGAAACCGTTCACAGTAGGGCGCAATGTCATAGACGACCCAGAATTGTCCTTGGGAGTCTGGCAATTTGGTCAATTCTAAGGAGTATCGTGTCGTTCTTGGTCCAACAAACCCCTCCTCCGTCGTGGCGCCCGTGGCGTCGGTAGAAGAGCTAGCGCTTCGGTTCCCTTGCGATTGAGTCGTGTCGCCTGTATTGGAGTCACGCCACGTTGCGCCGGCGGGGGAAGACGCTATGTTTGAGACGGCGCTCTGAGCAAGACAGAACGTCACGCCAGACCAATTCGCCAAGCACAGGAGCGCAACGACAAACCGGATGCTAAGGCGTAGCAAGAGCGCCGACGTGGGCGTTAACGACTTCTCGAACATAGTCTTCTCGATTATCGGTTCAGAGCTAGGGGGATTGACTTGACCATTGCGCCTGTTTCTAACACGTGGAAGCAAGGGGCGTTGAGTACGCCGACGCTGTCGCGTTTCGCACGGCAAGCGGCGCCGTATTATATTCTTTTTCGACGTTCTCGACAACGTGAATTTCCACACGCTCAATCTTAAAAGTTCGGCATTTTAGCGGATTAATCCTTAAATCACACTTGGATCTGTGTATAATCAACGAAGTTGCTTTTTCCCATTGACAGCGTTCGCGCGGTCAGTGGATCCGTTTTTTGGGGTCGTTTTTTGGGTACCGAGGTAAAAAAATGAACCGAGTCTTAATTATTGGCGCCGGGGGCGTCGGGCGCGTTGTCTTAAACAAATGCGCACAACATCCGGAAATCTTTGAAGACGTCGTCTTTGCAAGCCGAACGGTCAGTAAATGCGAAAAGATTGTCAGTGAAATCAAATCTTTTCCCAAGCCAATTACAACCGAGCAAGTCGACGCGGACGACGTTGACCAACTCGTACGACTCTTTGAAAAGTATCAGCCGAAACTCGTGATCAACGTGGCTTTGCCCTACCAAGATCTCACTATCATGGAGGCGTGCCTCAAGACCGGCGTAAACTACCTCGACACCGCAAATTACGAACATCCTGACATTCCGAAATTCTGCTACGCTCCACAATGGGCTATGCACGAACGCTTCAAGGAAGCTGGTCTCACCGCGCTACTAGGTTGCGGTTTCGACCCCGGAATGACCAATATCTACGTCGCGTACGCTAGAAAGAATCTCTTTGACCGGATCGACACGGTCGATATCATCGACTGCAACGCCGGCGATCATGGCTACCCGTTCGCAACGAACTTCAACCCGGAAATCAATATCCGCGAAGTCACCGCCAAGGGGCGTTACTACCAGCAGGGCGAATGGATCGAAACCGAACCTATGGAAGTAATGCGCGTTTTCGACTTCCCTGAGGGTATCGGCGCCAAAGATATGTATCTCCTGTATCACGAGGAGATGGAATCCCTGACGAAACATTTTCCCGAAATCAAACGCATGAGATTCTGGATGACCTTTGGTCAGTCGTATCTCATGCACCTACGTGCGTTACAAAACGTCGGAATGACGAGCGTGGAGCCGATCTTGTATCAGGGTCAGGAGATTATTCCGCTACAATTCCTCAAAGCGGTCTTGCCCGATCCGGCGTCGCTCGGTCCGCGTACTGTCGGCAAAACGTGCATTGGCATTTGGGTCGACGGCGTCAAAAACGAACAACGTCAATTCACTTATATCTATAATATCTGCGATCATCAGGAATCGTACCGTGAAACCGGCGCTCAGGCGGTCAGTTACACCACGGGCGTGCCCGCGGCGCTCGGCGCTAAAATGCTAATGACCGGACAATGGAGCGGTCACGGCGTCTTTAACGTGGAAGAATTCGACCCCGATCCCTTTATGAAAGAGATCGGTTCATGGGGACTGCCCTGGGTCGTCGCTTACCCTGAGAAAGCGTTTGAATAATGCGCCGAACGGGTCGCGTTATGATCTATCGCTCGCGCTACAATCGGCGCGCACAAGACGTAACTGCCACACAATTTGCGTTTACGCCTTAGCGCGCTGTATCGTAGTTCTTTTCTTGTCGCTCGTCTACTATTTTGCACACAACTTCGTGCTTGCTTGCACGCGTGTTCGCATAGTAAGATGAGACCGCTTGTGCCTTCGATAGATCAACGTTACGCGTTCGCGTTTATTAACGACGCTTTCCGCGCCTATTGTCTCTTGTATTTATTCTAACACGTGGCGATACCGATATTTCCGTCACGTGTCTGAGTCTGAAATAAACCGTGGTTAATAAAAACGCACAAAGATGAATCCGATACTCCCCTATCCCCCCTTTAATTACGCCGCCGCCCCGACTGAAACGCCCTACTACATTATCGACCGCGCGTTGATTCGCCGCAATATGCGCACGCTGGAATACATTCAAAAAGAAGCGGGTTGTCGTATCCTCTTGGCGCTCAAGGCCTTTTCGACCTGGGCGGTCTTTGACGAAATGGAGCCGTACCTAGCCGGCGTGGCGGCCAGTAGTTTGAACGAAGCGCGACTGGGACGTGAGCATTTCAGTAAAACCAAGGACGTGCACGTCTATTCTCCGGCCTACTCCGAAGCGGAAATGGTCGAACTGTGCAAAATCGCCGACTACATCGTCTTTAACTCCTTCCAGCAATGGCAAAAATTCCGTCCGCTTCTGGAATCTTGTGGACGCAAAATTCAAGTCGGTCTGCGCATTAACCCGGAATATTCCGAGGTTTCCCTGGAAATCTACAATCCCTGCACCAATCGTTCCCGTTTCGGCGTACGTTTGGAAAACCTCGTTGACCTTGGCGAGGACGCGCTAGACGGCGTCGACGGGTTCCACTTCCACACCATGTGCCAACAAGGTTCCGACGTACTGCAACGTACGCTCGAGGTCTTTTGTGAGCGTTTTGAGAAATACTTCCACCGCATTAAGTGGGTCAACTTCGGCGGCGGTCATCACATTACACGAATGGGCTACGACATAGAGCATCTCATTAACCTGGTCAAGAGCTTCCGCGAACGTTACGGTCTGGAAGTCCTATTAGAGCCGGGCGAAACGCACGTACTACATACCGGCTTACTTATCTCTACGGTTCTGGACGTGATCGAAAACCCCAACGGCGTCGACGTAGCGATTGTTGACGTTTCAGCCTCCGCGCACATGCCGGACGTTCTGGAAATGCCCTACACGCCTGAGATTCTCAACGCGCGACGCGCTGTAGAAGACGTTGAAGGTCCTCTGGCGGAAGGCGCGCACAAGTATATTGTCGGGTGCAAGACCTGCCTGTCTGGCGACGTCATTGGCGAATATATGTTCCCAAGACCATTGCAAGTTGGCGATCGGCTCTCCTTTGAGGACATGTCGCAATATACGATCTGCAAAAACACGACATTCAACGGTATTCAGTTACCGTCGATCGTCTCGTGCGATTCCGACGTTCCGGGCGGTAATTTTCAAGTTCATCGTAAATTTAACTACGAAGACTTTAAGACGCGCTTGTCCTAAATGTACGTTCTGGTAGAATCAACGTGTCGCGCCTGCGTGCGCGTATCCCCCCAACATTGACGCAGAAGAAAGGTTATCTGTGCCGAAACCGACTCAAAACCAAGAGAATGAGCCGCGCGTTTCCATGCGAACAAAACTCGGCTGGATCATCTTTGTCATGGCGTGTCTCATTGTTTACGGAATCGTGCGTTATTATACGCTCGGCGACGTCTCCTTTTTTGAACTTAACCGCCTCTTTATTATCCTCTTCCTTTTGTGGCTAGCGTGGCCGGAGCTTGCGGAACTACCGAAGTGGATTCTCACGATCGTCCCAATCTGCGCTATCGCATGTTCCTGGCGACCGCAACTACTCGTGGTAGTATTGCCCGTCACGATACTCTATCTCTTTCTACGCCCCCCCGCAAAGAGATATGCGCGCAAAAAAAGAGTCAAGAGCAACGCTTTGACCACGCGAAGCGACGCCAAAAAGAATTAATTCATAAAAAACGCTTCGCACGTCGACGTCACCTATCACGACGCGACTAGCGAAGCGTTTTGCATATGTTATCTTACACGCGGTTTTCTTACGTGAACTTACCCGCGCGGAGCGAAAAAGCTCTGCATCTTTTCCAGACCAATACGCGCCTGATCGACTGCTGACATTTTATCGCGGTAGGAACGATTGAAGATCTCGAAGGAAAGAACCCCGTTGAAACCATTGTTCAAGATAGTGGACAGGATAAAGTCCATAGGCGCGGCTCCGTCGCCGGGGAAGACGCGGTCGCCGTCGTTGAGTTTTTCACGTTCCGGTTCGCTCGGATAGTCGTTCATATGGAAGACGGGCATAGCCGCGCCGCTAATGAGCGCAAGCGCTTCGAACGGATTACCCCCGCGATAGAGGTGATACACGTCAAGCAGTAAGGCGGCGTCGGTACGACCGGTCTTCGCGCAAATTGCCAGGCAGTCGGAAAGTTGTGACAGCGTCGGGGAAGGTCCCCACAGTTCCAGGAGCGGGCGCACGCCGTAAGTCTCGCCCAATTCGAGAATTGCACGATATCGTTCCGCAATGACGTCGAGGTCGGAGATCTTCTCATTCCAGGGACCGGCCGCCGGCGCCGCGACATAGGGCGCGCCCAGAATCTCAAGCGCCTCCATTTGGCACGCCAACTCGTCCAGACCCTGCTTACGACGCTCCGGTTCGTTCATAATCCAGGTCGCAAAACCAATAGCGCCCTCGACTTGTAGACCCTCGCCGTCTAGGAACTTTTTAAGTTCTTCCAATTTACCACGCGACATGTGTCCGTTTTCAACGCCTGAATACGCCTGAAGACGATCGAACCATATTTCAACGGAATGATAACCGGCGTCGCGCGCGGTCTTGAGTTCGTCCATAAGGGACAATTCGTAATTACGTAACGTTCCCAAGTTCAGGCAAAATTTAACCTTACTGGCGTCCAAGGTTGAGGAAGAGGAGGCGCTTGAATCTAACGCCGACAGAGTCGACGTCGCGCCCAGCGCCACGCCAAGTGAAACCGAAGTCAAAAAAGAACGACGTGTTATTTCATGTTTTGTCATCGTATTGGTTTTCTATAAAGGGAACGTTGATATATTTAGAACAAGGTCGCCAGACAAAGCCACAAAAATGAAACAGGAGTCTGTCGACAACTAGCGATGCATGAATTACAAGATAAAACAAACCAGACGCGCCGTCAAGTCTACAAGGAACTCACGTCGGCGCTCACAGTGTGACAAACGTTGAAGCGTTCGCGCTATTCGAGTTTATCGATCCGCTCCATTTCCCCTGCGCGTAACGCTAAATAGCTCTCGTAGCGACGTGCGTCAAGTCGACCGTCCGCCACAGCGTCCTTGACAGCGCAAGACGCCTCGTGCGTATGAGTGCAATCTTGGAATTTACAGAGGTTTTCGTAGGGTCGCAGGTCGCGATAATACCCCACGACCTCGTTAGGTTCCACGTCCCAGAGCATAAACTGACGAATACCGGGAGTGTCGACCACATAGCCGCCGAAGGACAACTTCAACAGTCGCGCGGTCGTCGTAGTATGACGACCCTTATGGTTGTCCTCGCTCACCGCGCCGACGCGAAGGTTCAAACTACTATCGATCGCATTAAGAGCAGAGGACTTACCGACGCCGCTCTGACCAACCACAACGCTTTCGTGTCCCACAAGAATTCGACGCAAACGTCCTAAATTAAAACCGGTCTTGGCGCTAAAAAGAACCGTTTGATACCCCATTTTGGCATAGACGCCCACAAGCGGCTGTAACGACGCCGGGTCGACTAAGTCGATTTTATTCACACATACGATCGGGCGAATACCGGAGCGTTCACAAGTCACAAGGAGACGATCAATGAGATTCGGCTTGAGTCGCGGTTCCGCGGCGCTGGTGATTATGAGCGCCTGCTCGACATTAGCGACGACAATATGTTTGCGATTGCGACTGGTACGACTGAGCGTGCCGAAACGTGGCTCCACGCGTTCGATCACCCCTTCGCATCGACCGTCGGGCTGGCGGGTATCGCGAAAATAGACGCGATCGCCTGCGACAACGACTTGGCGTTGATTCGTCGACAAGGTCTTGAGAACACGTCGCGTCGCACAGGTAAAAACGCGACCCGACTCGTCTTCGACGTAAGAATTAACGCCGTGAACGCTCAAGACACGCCCCTTTTGGCAAACGGTAAGATCAACGTCGGGCAGAACTTCGAAATCTCCGCTCTCGCCAGAGAGATTCTCCTGACCGATATAAACGCCAACGACAGTACGTTTACGCGCTAAGTCACCCTTGGCATTGAGACGTTCGCCGCTCACTACGTCGTTCACGTCGCTAGAGAGAATACGTCGACCGCGAACGCGACGTCTATTTTCACCGCGCTGTGCCTGTGCCTCGCGAACGTCCTCCAACTGATCCTGCGTAGCGTCCTTCGCCTTGGAATCTCGCGCGACAAGCGACAAATCGTTGTCTTCGTCTTGCTGATTCTCTATGCTTTCGTGGTACTGTCGAGTCCAGTCGATCACGCGCGCTCGATCGGCGCGATTGCGTTTAAATTCCACGCGAATCTTTTGACTTCCACCTCGGGACTTGCGTTTCGCATTCATCTGGATACCAATTCGAACGTTAGACGTCTAGTAAATCATTTGCCGAAGGGGAAAGGCGTCGAGTTATTTTTTACAATAGTCGATCGCGCGCGCTAATTCGCTCTTCATGTCTTGACGTTTGACAATACGATCGATAAAGCCGTGCTCCAGTAGGAATTCGCTCGTTTGAAAGCCCGGGGGCAATTCGATACGAATCGTCGCTTTAATTGTACGTGGACCGGCAAAGCCAATAAGCGCTTTCGGTTCAGCAAAGACAACGTCGCCGAGGGACGCAAAACTCGCCGCAACGCCGCCCATGGTCGGATTCGTGAGAACAGAAATAAAGAGTCCGCCGGCTTTATGAAAACGAGCAAGCGCCGCAGACGTCTTTGCCATCTGCATGAGAGAATGAATACCCTCTTGCATACGCGCGCCACCGCCGGAACCGGAAAAAATAATCAGAGGTAAATCGAGCTCTTGAGCGCGTTCAATCGCACGCGTGAGCTTCTCGCCGACAACCGAACCCATTGAACCCATAATAAAGCGCGAGTCGGTCACGCCAAAGGCGACTTTACGCGCGCGCACGCGTCCACAACCGGTAATTGCGGCATCGCGCATACCGGTGGCGCGTCTATCAGCGGCAAGTCTTTCCGGGTAGGTGCGACTATCGCGGAAATTCAGTGGATCAGACGCGATTAAATCGGCGTCCCATTCTTCGAAAGTGCCTTCGTCAAGGGTCTGCTGAATCCGCTCTTGTGCGGTTATCGACCAGTGATAGTTACATTCTGGACAGGTTCCGAGTTGACGTTGCGCCTCTTTGCGAAAGATCGTCGCCTGGCATCCAGGACATCTCACCCACAATCCCTCGGGCACGCCGCGTCTACGCTTGGTATCTGTCAAATCCTGCAAACTCATGAATTTTCGTCCGTAATATATCGAATCTCGCCAAGAGATTACGTTCGTTAGTTGCCTGTGGCGCCGCTAAGCGCTTGATAAGCCGTTGAAGCGAGAGCGTCGATCTGAGCGCGGTAATCATCCGCGCGAAACACGCCAGTGCCGGCGACAAAAAGATTAACGCCCGCGACCGCCGCCGCGCCGATCGTCTCCACGTCGATACCGCCGTCGATCTCAATGAGCGCGTCCTCACGCGCCGCACGACGCAACGCACGAACCGAGTCCAGTGCGTCGGCGTGAAACTTCTGACCGCCGAATCCAGCTGGTACGCTCATTGTCAGGAGGATATCAGCCTCTTGTGCATAAGGCAGAATCTTCTCCACCGGCGTGCCATAATTGAGCACAAGCCCGGGCGCGGCGCCAAGTTCACGAATGTGACGAAGAACTGGCGTCGGCTCCTCTACCGCTTCGATATGAATCGAGAGGGAATCTGCGCCTGCGCGACGAAACGCCTCTAAATAACGCTCCGGCTTGACAATCATAAGGTGAACGTCAAGTTTAAGACTCGTCTTTTTACGCAACGCCGCCACGACTGGCGGTCCGATCGTTATATTGGGAACGAGCAGACCGTCCATCACGTCAATGTGCAGAACCTTAACGTCGGCGCGTTCTAGGCGTCTTATTTCGTTCTCAAGATTAGCAAAATCCGACGCCAGTAGCGACGGGGCAATCGTAACACGTTCACGCGACAGTGCGCTTACCCATTCTTCGGAGTTCATTGAGCAGTTCCTCTTTCTGCCGCAAACGCGCGATAAACAAGCGCGAGGGCGACCGAGTATAGTATAACGTTCTATAGGAAAAAGTCAAAGAGTCTTTCGCGTACAAGTCCTATAAAATGCGCGCGTTTAACAAATTCTAGCCGCCCATTGACCTTGGAACAATTTGTAGTACAACCATACGGGAAAAGTTAGGGCGCGTTATGATAAACCGCGCATAGACCGATGAACTGATCGAGCGGCTCAAAGGAGCGTAAGTCCGGATTAATTACGGGGCTTACGCTTTTTTTATTGCGTTAGCCCTAAGGCAAACTATAGGAATAAACAATGAACAAACCGACAGGAGCGCCACGACCACGCATCTGGACGCTAACCTTTTGCAATCTCATCTTTATTTCACTCGCCTCGACCTCGATAGTCGACGCATTACAGGCGGCGTTGCCGATTTACATTGATTCTCTCGGGCGTGGCGCCACGCTCAGCGGGTTGCTCGTGACAATCTTTGCCGGCGCGTCTATTCCGCTCTTTCTAGCCTCTGGTCCGTTGGTCGATCGTTTCGGTCGGCGCGTGATTATGTTCTGTGGCGCGGTTCTGTTTTTTATCGGCGTCGCCATGCCGCTACTCTTGACAAGTATTCGAGCGTTACTCCTGGCGCGCGTGATTCAGGGTTGCGGATTTGCCGTCGTGAACGTCGCGAGCGCCGCGGCCGCGTCGTACATTCTCCCACGAGAAAGACTCGGAGAAGGAATTGGATATTACGGTTTGGGTCAATCCCTGGCGCTGGCGTTGGGACCGACAATTGGTCTGGGACTGATCAATCATTCTCACGGTGATCCGCGAATGATGTGGCTAACCCTCTCAGGCATTCTCCTGCTCGTATCGATCGCAAGTTTCTTCTGCTTCTGCGATCGTCCCAATCTGGCAAATATAACGCCACAAAAAGAACACGCCTGCGTCAAACGCGTAGAGAGCGGTCATAAAGTACGAGAATTCTTTCTCCTGTTCTTTGAACCAGGCGCTACTTGGGCGTCGCTTTTGATCTTTCTTACGGTCATAGGCGTGAGCGCAACGATAGTATTTTCTGGTCTTTACGCTCAAACACGCGGTTTCTCCTCAGCAACGGCGTTTTTTGTGTTCACCGCGCTTGCAATGATCGGTTCTCGTTTCAGCTCCGGTCTATTCATGGATCGTTATTCCCCCTTTGTGATACTCGTCCCGACGCTCGGAGCGTTGATGATTGCATTTCTCATGCTCGCTTATGCACAGACCCCGCTGGTCTTTAGTCTAGCGGGCATTCCCTTTGGTTTGGGCTTTGGGGTCGTCACGCCGCTCCTGTCGTCTGTGGCGGTTAAGCGTTCGCCACATAATCGTGGAGGCGTCGCCAATTCGATGTTCTATCTCTCGCTCAATATGAGCTTTGGCGTCGGCGCGCTTATCGGCGGTCGTGTCATTAGCGTTTTCGGCTTTCGAACCGCTTTCCTCCTGGCGACTATCACGGCAATTCTCCCGCTGGTCATTGGCTACTTTGTACTGTCCGAGAAATCAACGAACCAGAGCGCAGCGCCCTCCGTCGAAGCCTAAACCTCGTGTGAGCTTGTCGTTGGGTTAATCTTCACATACAAAAAGAGCGCGTTAAGTTTCAATTTGACTTAACGCGCTCTTTTTATCTACCGAAACTACCGCCGTTAACTTCGTTGTCAACCGGCTGTTAGGATTGGGGCTTTGACTCCTTCTCTATTGTCTTCGACGACATGGCATGTTCCACCAAGCGTAGCGGATTGTGTTCCAGGTCGTTGGAGAATTGCATAACGTAACGACCTTCGAGGATCTTTTTGAGGTAATCGCCGATAAATTCGCGTCGCCAACCCTGATTCAATCGAGAGATCTCATTTTCCGGCAATAAACCTTCATGACTAGCGATCGCCTTGCGCAGTTCTTCGGCGGTAAAGCACAATTTCGGCGCCACGCCGCGATGCTGACAATACTGCGCCATGAGCACGTTCAGAAATTGAGTCGCCATGGCGTATTGTGGATAGGAACTATGTTGTTCATCGTGTGGTTTCTCGGCGTCGTCGAGACTTACCGCGCGTTTAATGCACTCGCTGAGCTGTTGAACGAGCGTCGACGTCGCGGTCGAGTTGAGACTGCGAACCACCGCTATACGGTTGGGATCCCAGGAGCCACGACGCGCCAATTCTATAATGACGTCGTCGCGCAAAATCCGATTGGGCGTACAGTTGCGCGTAATCGCACGCTGACGACGCCAACGCCACAATTCGCGCACAATCGCCAGTTCATTACTCGATAAATTACGCTTGCCGACAAGTTTATGCCACTGACCGTCAGAAAAGGAGCTCTCCATTTCCTGACAGTAACTGCGCATTTCCTCCTCAAACCAATCCTGGCGTTTACGTTTATTGAGTCTTTCCCCCAGAACGTCGGCTATTTCACGCAGATAGATCACGTCTTCAATGGCGTAATCGAGCTGGGAAGTGAGCAACGGTCGACGCGTCCAATCAGATCGCGTCTCGGTTTTCGGTATGTCTATATTGACGACCTCTTGTACAAGTGATTTAAAATTCAGTGGATAGCCAAGTCCAACAAAGGCGGCGGCTAACTGTACGTCAAACATTCGCGAGGGAATGCGCGAAATTGAACGAAAGCAGAATTCCAATTCACTACGACAAGAATGTGCGATAGGCAGAACGCTGTCACGACACAGTAAACGCCAGAACTCGCTAAGATCTTCAATTCTCAGCGCGTCGATCAAATAGAGTCCCTTAGCCGTAGCAACTTGCACCAGACACAAGTCGGGCTGGTAACGTCCCTCGGAGATAAACTCCGTGTCGTACGCAATCCAGGAAACGTCAGAAAGTTCCTCTAGAAAAGCTAAATACTGCGACGACATGGATATATATTGGTAATTATGCATTCAAAATACTTTACTACAGACGTGAACGCGAAGGGAGGAAACGTCTCAGACACAACGCGAGAGCACATGCTTGCCACGTTGAATCAGGCGGATTTGTTCTTAGCGCGTCAATAACTCCCAAGCGGCCTCAAGCGCTTGAGGAATCGACTTTGCAGAACCAATGGTCGTAATAAAGTTAGCGTCGCCACTCCAGCGCGGCACAATGTGCCAGTGCAGATGACCAGGCAGACCAGCGCCGGCAACGCGTCCGAGATTTAAGCCGATATTAAACCCTTCCGCATTCATCTTGCTCTCGAGACGATTAGTCCAGTATGTCAACTCGGACATAATCGTAGCGGTCTCTTCCGGCGTAAGCGCTTCCAAGCGATTAACATGTCGACGCGGCGCGACCAGAAGGTGACCGTTGTTATAAGGGTATTTATTCAGGAGCGTAATCGTCGTATCGGTACGACCAATGACCAGTCGTTTCTGATCATTAGCAGTATCGACCACGGCCTGACAAATAAAACAGGACGGGTCGCCGCCAGGGAGAGTCTCCACCGGTTCAAGCACGTCGTCCTGCTCAGATTTAATATACGCCATACGCCAAGGCGCCCACAATATATCGTGAGACATAATTCTCTTCTTTATTGTCGTTTCATGAAGCGCCGTGCGCTAGCACAACGCAACTCATGCGTACGGTCAGCGTCGACTCTTCGACTTAACCGTCACAAAGGGGGAATGATATTTAAACGGTTTAGACTCCGCGGGTTTAACTTTCTCGACCGATTGATCCGTCGTGGCGTTGACCGCGCTGGTCACCGGGGTTATAGACTCTTGACTAACGACGTCCAGCTCCGGGGGTAGCGTCGCCGTTGCGTTCTGTGTAGCTTCAACCACGGCGTCGGGGGGTTCTGCCGGAGTTTCTGATTCAAGCGTCAACTCAGGTTCAAGCAATAGGTTCAGCTGCGAATGATCAGACTCGGACGAAGCGGCTAGTTCCTGAGCGACTTGGCTATAGCCCTCGCGTGAGAGACCTAGCGGCACACGCGCGCGAAAAGAGCCAACGCTCAACCAATCGGGGTCGGCGACGCTTAACTCTCCGACGATTTCCTCAGATTGTTCAACGGCGCCCCACTTCACTTGCTTCGATTCGCTCGGTTCCATATTGAGAAAGCCGCTTTCAATTGCGTCGTTCTCGGGAATTTTGGGCAAATCGTCATAGACCGCCACGCGCGCCTCCTCAACGTCTTGCGTAACCAGTGGGGCTGAAAGCTGACCGGAGCGGTACGGAGTCTGATACCCTGTGGGTTCCATAGTTACATGAGCGGAATCGTCTACTGGGGCGCGGAAAACTCCGTTATACAGAGTGAAATCGTCGCTATCAGAAGCGCGCAAATTTTTTTCCGCGCTGCGTTCGCCGTTCTCTTCGGCGTTCTGAACGGCGTCAGGCGAAATCATAAAATTGGAATTGATTTCAAACGGGTACGACTGAGAGTCGACGACGTTCGATTCGGTCAGCGTCCGGTCGGCATAAGGTTGCGCCGTGGCGTTGGGAACGCTATTGGCGGAGGAAAAATCGAAGCTCGCCTCTTGTGGCAATTCAATTTGTTCCGCGTCGCCGTTGTGTGCAATTAACTTTAATTTACCATGCTCGGCAGACTTTTTAACCGCGTCGAGTTGTTCGCTCGACATGAGCGTAGACACAGTTGAAATACGCTGCGCACCGTCGACGCTAAAAACGCTCTCGTCGCTAACCGCATAGACGGAGACGCCCTCGACAACCGGTTCGCTAATCAGACGCAGACGACCGCTCTGACGAGAAACAGAATCGTCTTCGCGCAAAACAACGACGTCCACCAAGTCGCCCGGCTTAATAATACGGTCGAGTTTGGTTGTCTTGAGATAGTTACGACTTCCCTTCTCCTTGGTGACCGTCGCGATTTCAATCGGCACAACGACATACCCCGGGGGAATGAAAGCGGCGCTTTCCGAGGGAGCCTCGTCATTGGTATCGAGATCATAAAGGGAGATTGGTTCGCCGTCGACAAGATCACGGGTTATAATACGACCCGGAACGCCGTTGAAGGAAAAAATCCCGTCGCGAGGCAGATCCGCCTCGGGCGTGCGTGTAAGACGCACGTTCAATGCCGTCAGTTCCGTACCGGCTGGAAGGAAACCATTGGCCACAAGCAACGGTTCGGTAATCGCCGAGTCTGCCGTCATATCCTCGACTTCGGGACGTTCTCCGAAGAATGCGTCCTTCACAAGAATAGACATGGCAGTCCCCAGCGCCAGCGCCAGGCACAACGAAGCCCAAGTTTTCCAAGTCATGCTTTAACCAATTAGTCCATAAAAAGACGACGTTACGCGACAACGCAGAACGCTCCGCGTCGTCAGAACCACGCCACAAAAGGAGCGCGTCTGACGCCTATACAATAGGCGCTTTCCTCCTTATCGTCAAAGCGTTCCCAATTTTTGACAAAATCTTACAAAACGTCAAATTCAACCCAAGCAAAAATACGGCGCTGAGGGAACCCTCGGCAATTCTACTCGGGAATATACGAAGTATCAGGAGTAATGGACTCGCAGTATCGCGCCAAAAGTTCCGCGGCGGCGTCCATGTCTTTCCAGGAGACGACCTCAACCGGCGTGTGCATATAGCGGTTGGGAATTGAAATCAGCGCAGTAGCCACGCCCGAGCGCGTAACTTGAATCGGCGAGGCGTCGGTGCCTGTAATACGGTTTTCCGCACAAAGCTGATAAGGAATGGAATTCGTTTCCGCAACGTCCAGGAGCGCGTCGACAAGACGCATGGTCATATTCGGTCCCTTGCCGACCACCGGACCTTTGCCTAGGAAAACTTCGCCGCTGATCTTCTTGTCGATTGTAGGACAGTCGGTCGCGTGCGTAACGTCCACGGCAATACCGACGTTCGGATCGATACCGAAAGCGCTCGTGCGCGCGCCGCGCAGACCAACCTCCTCTTGAACAGTGGAGACCGCAAAGACGCCGACCTTCAGTTTAGACGTGTCAATACGTCGCAACGCTTCCATAACGACCCAGACGCCGGCTTTGTCGTCGGTGGACGGCGCGGCTATGCGTTCATTAAGTAGTTCGTGATATTGCAACGGAATTGTCGCACAGTCGCCCACGCGCACAAGCGCCTGCGCTTCTTCTTTGTTATCCGCCCCGATATCGACCCAAAGGTCGGTGACTTTCGGAACGCGTTTACGCTCTTCTTCGTTGAGCAAGTGAATCGCTTTACGACCGATCACGCCCTCGACCGGACCATTCTTTGACCAGATCGTCACATTAACGCCCACAAGCGTTTGAGGATCCCAACCGCCGAGAGGAAGAACAAAAACGAAACCTTCCGCGTCGATGTAATTAACTTCAAGCGCGATTTGGTCGCAGTGACCGGCGAACATAACGCGAAAAGGCGCCGAGGGATTGAGCGCCGCTACCACATTGCCATGAACGTCGGTGCGAATCTCGTCGGCAAAATCTTTGACGTAGTCGCGTACGACACGTTGGATCTTTTCCTCGTAACCAGAGGGACTAGGCGTAGTGATTAACTGATAAAAGAAATTTCGAGAAGCGTCTGTCATTCCAAACCTTTCATACTAACGTCGACCTTATCAGCGTAGCGGCGCCTTTGTGTTCAAGCCGTTACGAGAATCGACGCTCCGTTTCGTCCAATTGTATCCCAGTTGTGCTTTTTGTCAATGAATCGGCGCTTAGCGCGCTGAGACGACGTCAGGAGCATATAACACAATACGCCGTCAATCAGGCAGGCGTCTAATCAGCGTGAGACACTGATCGTCCGTCTGAGCCTGACCTTCGGAAAAGGCGCGTACTTTCGACACGAGTCGCTCGCGTACCGTCGCGACGTCCTGACCGTCGCGATTGCGTAACGTTTCGATAATACGCTTCTCGCCAAAGGCTTCGTAGGCAGGACTGAGCGCGTCGGAAAAACCGTCGCTCATCAGCGCGATCGTCTCGCCAGGTTGAAGTTCGAACGTTATCTCTTGATAAACAATTTCCTGTGTCACGCCTAAGGGACAACCCTGGCGATCCACGCCAATTTGTTCGACTTCGCCGTTACATTTAGACAATAACGGATACAGATGACCGGCGTTACAAAGGCGCACTACCCCCGTCTTGGGATCCAAAATCAGTAGGACAAAGGTGACAAAACGATCGCCCCAATGGTTTTCGCAAAAGGCCTTATTCAATCGTGTGGTCGCCGCGACGCAGGACGATTCCAACGCCAAACTATACTTCACCTCCGCGGAGAGTCTCACCATAAGCAACGCGGCGGCGGCGCCCTTACCGGAAACGTCGCCGAGCGCAATTGCCAGCTGACCGTCGGGAAGTTGGAGATAATCAAAGTAATCCCCGCCGATTATTTTAGCGGGACGATAGTAATCGCAAAACTCGTAACCGTCTATTTTAGGAGGTTCCAGCGGTAAGAAGTCGCGCTGGATCTGATACGCAAATTGTAACTCGCGCGTGGCAAGTTTCGACTCAATTGCCTGGTCGCGATAGCGCTGGTTCTCCCAGTATACGGCCGCCTGATTCGCGACCGCCACGAGCATATTAAGCTCTTTCTGATCGAAACTGCCGTTCGACTCACGTGCGTCAACCTGGATTACTCCAACAATGACGTCATTGGTCACGTCATAGATTGGAGCGGCCATAACCGAATTCTTAGGACTACTCGAACGGCGCGCACGCGTCTCTAGAAAGGTCGAGCCGTTTACTTCCGCGTCATAGAGCGCAGCGGAACGCGTCTCGATAACGTGGCGAAGAATCGAACGACTCACACGCACGTTCTCTGTCACGCGGTTATCGCGTCGCATGTAATTTGAAAGTCGCCAAAGTGACTCGCCTTGCTTGTCGAGAGCGTCGTTCGGCGTCATAACACAAGCGGAATCCGCCTGTGGAAACAGTCGCAGAATCGACTTCAAGAATCGTGGAGCAAGGTCGTCTAAGTCCTCTGCTTTACCTAGGTTACGTGCAAAGTCGAGCAGAACGCGCAGACGTTCTTCGAGCAGATTAATTTCGCGCTGATAATCGACGCTACGTTTGCGCGACTTTTCACCTGGTTTAGAACTTCGAATTTCAGGAGCGACAGCGACTTGGGAGTTAATTCGAGGCATGACAAGGTCGTCGTGCCACAATATCGTCTTAGAAAGACTCGAATCGTCCTTAGCGTCAAGAATGCGACTTGGTTCGTCCAGCGCAAGATAGATCGTATACTCGCCAATGCTAATTTCATCGCCGTCGTGCAACGTTACCGGGTCGTACCCGATACGCTTGCTATTCACCTTAACCCCGTTACGGCTCTGCTGGTCTTCGATCTGCCAAAACTCATTGAGTTTGGTTAGACGCGCGTGTTCACGACTCACCGTGTTATTGCTCAAAACAAGGTCGCAGTAGGGCTGTCGACCGATGAGAATGGAGTCCTTTTCCAGCGCATAGGTCTGAACCGACGAACTTTCAGGGCCGCTAATTATAAGTTTATCCACTAAATCCCCTCTTTATTATACATATCACAATCGCTCGTCTTACTGCTGCTCACGTTTGCGGTCAAATAGGCGCCGCGTTGAACATTGACATGTAGACGCCAACGCGCAAGGCGACCAAGACCATGTACAGTTTCTTCCATTATACATCCATGGATAGTTATCGTCAATTCAGGACTTAAATGACGATATCAATGAGACGATAAAGAGCGCGCGTCGTGAGGCGTTTCCTCATGACGCATGTTGCATTGTGGCTTAACTTTGCTCTTGTAAATCGCTCGGATAAACCACATTGATCATATACAGACCGTGTGCCGGCGCTGTGGGACCGGCAAAGCGTCGATTGCAACTGTTGAGAATCTTGCACATGATTTCAGGGCGTTCATAACCACGATGATTCTCGCCGAAAAGATAGAGCGTGCCCATGATCGCGCGCACCATATTATATAAGAACCCATTCGCCTCAATTTCAAAGCAAATCAGCTCGGGTTCGCCGAAAGGGGGCGGCGCCTCGCTGTGCACGCTCGCAGAACTGTTTGACCTTTCGCGCGACTGTTGCTCTTGCAATTTAGGAAAGTTCCATGCGTCGCTGAGACTCATGCGCGATAGTTTGACGTCATAAACTGTGCGCACCGTTGTTTTACGCGGAGAACCTTGTGTCTGAAAAGCGCTAAAGTCATGCTGACCCAAAAGGAACTGTGCCGCCGCGCGCATGCGCTCTAAGTCGACGCGTTGTAAAAGCATCCATGCATATTTACGAAAGAACGGATAACCTGGACGCGTATCGCTCGCCAGGTAGCGGTAGCGTTTGCGTACCACGTCGTGGATCGGATGAAAATCCAACGGAACTTCCGTTGTACGCCATATGCGAATATCACGCGGCAAAAAGGAGTTAATCGCGCGGGTAAAGACGTCGGTCGGCAACTTCGAACTTGTCGTAAAGGCCGCTACTTGACACATCGCGTGCACGCCGGAATCGGTACGACCGCTACCGAGCGCCTCCACGCGTTCGCCCACGACGCGAAAGATCGCCTCTTGTAATTCTCCCTGAATCGTCTTGACATTAGGCTGTTTCGGCTGAATTTGCCAGCCGGAGTAATCGGTTCCGTCGTAGCAAAGTTCTAATTTAATCCGTCGTAATTTCTTTGAGTCTTGCGGTTCGTTCGTCATAAATGTCAGTTCGGCGAGGGAAAACTAAGGTATTGTTAAGTCGTTGATTTAAATAAAGAGCGCCGTCGCTCTCGTATGGAGTAGCGACGGCGTCGGTTTAAAGCGCAAATCGTTCACAAAGGAAAGTTCGTCTAACCGTAACGGCATTAATCAGAGGTTTTACCGCCAAATTTCTCGTGGCAGGTGGAATTACACGTGCTTTCCACGACTTTAAAGGCGTCCTTCATGGCGTCGAAATCGCCCTTACCGGCGGCGACGTCATTAGCGCACGCGTTGAAATCCAGCGCGGCGGTAGCGAGACGTTCGCAATATTCACGCCAGAGCGCATCCTCCTTCGGCGCAAGGGTCTGGTCGACGTTTTCACGACACCCCAACGCAATCGCAACCAAGATCGTAGAGGCGTCGACGACTTTCTTAGCGTTGTTTCCACGAAGGAAGGTCTTTTCGTTACGACCAAGTCGCTTGATATCAGTCGACAGCGACGGCACGGCATATTTCATTAGCGGTTGCAACGACGCGACCTCATGCCACTGAAGCTGATCGTCGACCTTAGCGCCGGGCTTGAGCGCGTCCAACGCTTTCACCGCCGCCTCTATCTCCTCTGCGTTTCCAGCCGAGGCGATTGTACTGGCGATTTCAACCAATTCCTTCGCAACACTCTTGAGTGGCGCGTCCTCTTTACTAACGCCAAGAGCAAGCGCAACGACCGCCAGAGCATTGGCGTCACGACGCACCGCGACCGCCCCATCGTCGAAACTGGGGATCATCTTCATATCGTCGACGTCACGCTTGAGCGCCTCACAAAGAGAATCAATTGCGCTCACGAGGTTCTCCGCGCTAGGCAAACGCTCTTCTTGTGCCTGAGCGGAATATACGTTCTCTAGCTCAGCAAAAAAAAAATTATGCTTTTCGGTCGAGGAAACGCGCGGAAAGACCTTCTTGGCCGCTTCGTCCGCTTGAACGCGTGCTTGTTGTGCGGCGTCGTTCGCTTTCGTAAGAGCCGCTTGCGCGTCTGTCAGCGCTTCACTGAGGGTTTCGGCATTCTTTTGAGCATTCGTCAGTTGCTCTTGCGCTTCGACCAGTAGAGGCTTGGTATCGTCCCATGCCTTCTTCAATTCAGTCGCCAATTGCTTGGCTTGCGCCAAAGCGTTTTGGGAATCTTCAAGAGCGCTGGAGGTCTGAGCGAGCGCGGCGACCTGCTTGTCGAGTTCAGCGCCTGCGGCTTGAGCAGCTGCGTCAGCCTTAGCGACGGCGTCAACCTTAGCGGCAACCTCGCCTTCCAGGCGTTTCACTTCCGCTTGCGCGGTCTCAACTGCCTTCTTAGCGTCTGCGTCGGCAGTTTGCGCATTGGTTTGAGCGGTATTAGCGGCGTCAAGCGCGGTCTTGAGCTGCGCGACCTTAGCGTCGGCGTTCCCTTGAGCGTCTTTCGCTTGCGCTAGGCTCGTTTGAGCGGTAGCGATACGTTCATCCGCGGCATTTTTCGCTTCTTCAGCTTTCGCAACGTCTTGACGCGCGGCGTCTTTGGCTTCATCGTCGAGGTTTTCATCGGCTTCAGCGGCGGCGAGTTTTTCACGCGCGGCGGCTAGCGCGGCGTCAGCGTCGGCGGCGACTCTGGTCGCTTCTTCAACGGCGGCTTGAGCTTGTTGTACGGTCGCCGCGGCGGCGTCGGCGGCGTTCTTAGCGGCGTCGTAAACCTTTTGAGCGTCGGCGAGTTTCGTGGCGCAAGCCGTTAACGCTTGCTGCGCGGCGGCGGCGCCGTCTTGCGCCTTAGCGAGCGCGGCGGCGGCAACTTGCGCTTGTTCTTGCACGGCGTCGCGCTGTTCGGTCGCGGAGGTCAGATTAGCGTTCGCGACGTTTTTCGCGTCGGTCTGCTTAGCAACAGCGTCCTTGGCGTTCTTTTCGGTCTCGGTATTAGCGGCAACGGCTTGCGCGCGAGCTTGGACTTCTTTATCCTGCGCTTCATACTTCTGCTGGGCGTCATTCGTGGCGCTCTGGCGCTCCTGTACGATTTGCGTCAAATTTTGGACGTTCGCGCGCGCGGCTTCGTTCTCTTTGGTAAGGGTCGTAACCTTTTCGGCGGCGGCTTTTAGCGCAAGAAGCGCGGCGTCGGCTGCAGCGGACGCCTGTTCAGCCGCCGCTTTCAGAGCCGCTTGCTCCTTAACGAAATCGCCAAAATCGAAAGAAGAAGGATTTAACGCCACTGCGCCCGCGGCAGTGGCGTTGGGACTAAAAGACGAGGGGGTCTCAACTTTCTTGGCAGGGGTGGAGAACGCAAAGCTCGGCGCCGCGCCGGTGGTTGCCGCGGCGGCGGAATTAAAATTAAAGACCGGGGCGTCGCCAGTGGTCGCCGCAGCGTTGAAATTAAAGGACGGAGCTGCGCCGGTCGTGCCCGAGCCGACAAAGTTGAAGGACGCAGTCGCTCCGGTCGTGCCTGCCATCGCAGGAGCGCCGGACATAACGACGCCAGTTCGAGACTGATTGAGCTTGAGGCGTTCGTTAAAACGTTTCACTGTATCGGCGTAAGCGTCCTTATCGTCCTGAATTTCGACAGCGTCGTCGTCGTCGATTTGAATCTCGCGCGATGGATTGCAACCGAGCGTTCCTAAGCCACAAATCAAGCTCAAAGCTACAAAGTAACTGAGCGAACGACCAAAACTAAATCGCTTGTTCATTTCACATCCTAATTTATATCGGACTGCTTATCGACACAAACCGACGAAGACGTCCTGAAAAACCATGGCGAACACACGCCGTACATAGGCGCTAAATTAGTCTGATTCCTCGCAAAAAGCATAGGAAAGCACACGACCGTAGCGTTCTGACACTACTGCTCATTGCTATTATAATAACGCGTAGAGATTTTTCGAGGGGAAAGACGTCAAAAACCGTTTATTTCCTCTAGTTTGTAGGAATCAAGCTTGTCTAACCTCGTTTCAATCGCTACAAATAGACAGTAGTTTTACATTGAACGACTCCCAAATTACCGAGTCGACGCGTTGCGTTTTGTCGTACGACGTTCCTCGAGGGCGTCAGATAAAAAAATAGAAAGTTTTGTTAAAATGAACAAATTAGCGTCGCTTCCTCATGTCGCCTTACCGGCTCGGAACGTAGAAGCGCCCACCTACGTGTTTGACTCAGGCGTAGACGCAAGCAATCATGTTGCGTGGCAAATAGCGGGTATCATCCGTGAGCGCAATTCATTGGGTCGTAGCGCCACACTGGGACTGGTCTCCGGCTCCAGTCCGACGGGCGTGTATCAGGAACTAGTGCGCATTCATGAGGAGGAGGGTCTGGATTTCTCGCGTGTTTCGATCTTCATCGTCAATGAATATTACGGGTTAGATCCGGATCGTTTGCAGAGTTTGCGACGTTGGTTGATGGACAACTTCGTTAAGAAGACGAATGTGCGCCCGGAAAACGTTCACTTTCTTGACGCAACTTTGCCCGTGAATAAGATCGACGCGAGTTGTCGGCGTTACGAAGAGGAGATTGCCGGAGCGGGCGGTTTGGACGTACTACTCCTTGGCGTGGCGCCGAACGGTTCGGTCGGATTCAATGAGCCTTACACGTCTCGCAAGAGTCGTACGCGGTTAGTACAACTAGACCCTCAGACGCGTCTGAACGCGGCAGGTCTTTTCTTCAGCGAGTCGAACGTCCCGACCCACGGACTGACAATTGGCTTCGGCACCATTATGGAGGCGCGTAAAATTGTAGTCTTGGCGTTTGGCGACAGCAAGGCGTCGGTCATTCAACGCGCGCTGGAGGAACCGCTCTGCGACGCCACGCCCGCGGGATGGTTGCGCGCACATCCGGACGTGTCCTTCATTCTCGACCGCAACGCCGCCGCCGCTTTGCAAGACGTTGCCACGCCCTGGCGTACGCGACAAGTCGAATGGGATCCGCAAATGACCAAGCGTGCCGTGCTCTGGTTATGCGAGCGTTGTAATAAGGCGCTACTAAAACTCTCCGACACAGATTTCCGCGCCTTTGGACTACACTCCCTTCTCAGAGAAAAGGGACCTGCGGCGGTGATCTGCGAAACCGTCTTCAATCAAATGCTCGACACCATCGCACAGCATCCCTGTGGCACAACGCGCAAACGCATTCTGGCGTTCAGTCCTCACCCGGACGACGACGTCATTAGCATGGGAGGAACAATGATTCGTCTGGTCAACGACAATCACGAGTTCCACGTCGCCTATATGACCAGCGGCAATATCGCGGTCAACGACCACGACGCTTATCGTATCGCCGACCTACTTGCTGAAATTCATAAGCAGTTCGACTGCGAATCGAAGATCACCGAGATCTTTAGTGAAAAGGTTGAAGAACCGTTGCGCGAGAAGAAGCCGGGCGACCGTGACACGCAGGAAGTTTTGCGCGTTAAAAGACTTATTCGCTGGAGTGAAGCGCGCGCCGCCGACCAGGTCTGCGGAATACCGGTGGAACGCGTGCACTTCCTGAACCTGCCCTTCTACGACACCGGCACAGTCGAAAAATTGCCGCCCACCGAATCCGATCGCAAGATCGTCAGAGAACTCATTGAAACCTTACAGCCGGAACACATTTTTGTCGCGGGCGATCTGACAGATCCACACGGTACGCACCGCGTATGCGCTCTGGTCGTCTTCTCTGTACTCAAGGAGATGGTACAAGAAGGTTACGAATTGCCAGAAGTCCTGCTCTATCGTGGCGCATGGCAAGAGTGGCCCTTGGATCAGATTGAAATAGCCGTGCCGCTGTCGCCGAGAGATTCGGAAAAGAAGCGCGAGGCGATTTTCCGCCACGCCTCACAAAAGGACGGAGCGCTCTTCCTCGGTTCAGACAATCGCGAGTTCTGGCAAAGAGCCGAAGACAGAAATATCGCCACCGCTGACTCTTACAATCGTATCGGCTTGCCTGAATACTATGCGGTGGAAGCGTTTGTACGTTGGGACGGAAGCTTTGAAGTCTAGAGGTTTAATCGTTTACAAGCACAACGTTGTCGGTAAGACGTTCGTCTTATAGATATATAAAAGTTAAAACAACGCGTCGTCATACCCAACTGCAATGGCGGCGCGTTGTTTTTATTTACAAACCAATGAAAAAGGACGCTCAGGAGAATTGGGCGTCCTTTTATATCATCAACCTATAACGTCGTTAACCGACTGATTTACGCTACTTAGAAGAGATCTTCGAAGACCTTGCGGAAAACGTCCTTGGAGACGCTGTCCTTTGCGACCGACTGGCTGTCGACGAGGTTAAGCGCTAGTGAATCGAGCGACTCTTCAAGTTCATCGCCATCGAAGAGTTCGTCGAAAATCGCGGTCGATTCGCCGGTGGCGGTGTTGTAGGAGCCATAGACCCAGTTGGACGCGGTATTATCCTCGCTAATGGCCTGTACGCGGAATTCGTAGGTCAGACCGTAAATCGCATTATTGAGCGTCGCGGAGTTACCGCTGGTTGACAACGTGTACCAATCGGTCGTCTCGGCCTGGCGATACTGCGCGGCGTAGCTAGTCGCCACGTCGTTCCAAGCCACGGTAATTTGACGCTTCTTGCTAGAGTAAGCGTAACCGGTAATCGTAGGATCTTCAATGTTTTCGGTGGAAACAACCGAGTAGGAATCGACGAGCCAATCGGAATAACCATAGTTATTGAAGGCGGCGACGCGGAAGTAGTAGACGCGACCGGCTACTAGCCCGGACGCGACGCGCGAGGTCGCGTCCGCTTGAAGGTACGCCGAGTCGTTCCAGGTCTCGCCGTCGTTGACGCTGTACTCGACCTTAAAGCCCTTCTCGTTGGACGACGTGTCGGTCCAGCTCATAACGACGGTATTGGATTGTGCGTCGTAATCGGAGAAGACCAGATCCGTCGGAGCCGAAGGAATATTACTACTGGAGGAGACCTCGTAGGCGTCGCTCACGAGCCAATCGGACGCGCCACTGGCGTTGTAAGCGGCAACGCGGAAGAGGTACGTACGGCTGGCCGAAACGCTCGTCGCCACGCGCGAGGTCACGTTCGCGCCGTAATTACCCGCGGCATACCAGGTCTCACCGCCGTCGACGCTATATTGAACCTTATAACCGGTTTCATTCGTCGCGTTATCAGTCCAAGACATAGCCAAGGTGCGCGCGTCTGCATCGTAATCGCCGAAGAGGAAGTCGGTCGGAGCCGCTGGCGCGTCGCTGGCGGCGGGAACCGTGAACTGACCGTAAGTCCAACCGGAACGACCGAAGGCGTTGTAGGAACGCACGCGGAATTGGTACGTAACGTTCGGACGCAGACCGGTGGCGGTACGGTACGCAATGTCAGCAGAAGTATTGCCGGAGGTATACCAGTTGTCGCCGCCGTCGATGCTGTACTCGACATTGAAGCCGATTTCATCGTTAGAGGCGTCGGTCCACGACATTTTAACGGTGTTATTGGCGTAATCGGAGAATACGATTTCGCCCGGCGCGTTCGGAGCGCCAGACGGCGTGGTGTAGACGCCGGTGGCCCAATCGGAGTAGACCGAACCGTTGTAGGCCGCCACGCGGAAGTAGTACGTACGACCCGGCGTCATCTTGGTCGCTACACGCGAGGTCACGTTCGCCTCGGTACGACCAGCGCCATGCCAGTTTTCCCCGTCATAGCTATACTGCACGACAAAGCCGGTCTCGTCCTCGGAATTATCGGTCCAGGACATCGGCAATTCGCCGTTGGAGTACTCGCCAAAGACGATATCGCTCGGCGCGTTGATCGTGGAGTAAGGCACGACATAGGTCGCGGTCGCCCAGTCGGAGTAACCGGCGGAATTATAGGCGGCAACGCGGAAGTAATAGGTACGTCCCTCGACCAGACCGGTGGCGCGACGCGAAGTGACGTCTGCGTCGGTAGTACCGGCGCCGTACCAGTTCTCGTTATCGTAACTGAACTGCACGACAAAGCGTTCTTCGTCGTCGGAGTTATCGGTCCAGGACATGGTGACTTCCACGCCGGAAGCAGTCGCCTCGTAGTCGGAGAAGACGATATTCGACGGCGCGGCGGGCGCGGTCGTACCGGAGGTCGGCACGGTAAACTGACCGGTCGCCCAGTCAGAGACGCCGTAAAGATTGTAGGACGCCACGCGGAAGTAATAGGTACGACCTTCCACCAGACCGGTGGCGACGCGCGAGGTCACGTTCGCGCCGACCGTCTCCACGGAGAACCATTCGGTCTGATCGAAACTGCACTGAATCTTGAATCCCAGCTCGTTATTGGAGTTATCGACCCAAGTCATGGTCGCTTCTTTTGCGTCGGCGTCGTACTCGCTGAAAGCGACGTCGCTCGGCGCGCTCGGGATTTCCGCCGGAGTATCGAAGGACGTCTCCACCCAGTCGGAGTATCCGATATCGTTGAAGGCGGCCAGACGGAAGTAATAGGTGCGACCCGGCGTGAGACCATTGGCGACGCGAGAGGTCACATTGGCGTCGAGGAAAGCCGCGTCGATCCAAGTCTCTTGGTCGTAGCTGTACTGGACGTGGAAGCCGGTCTCATTCGTGGCATTGTCGGTCCAGGTCATCGTCGCTTTGTGTGTGAGCTCGTCGTAGCTGCTCACAGTGAAGTCGGACGGCGCTGCCGGAGGTTCAGACGTGGTTGTGGTAATGGAGAACTCGACCTTCTCGGAGTCGCCCAGTTCATTGGACGCCCAGATGCGATAGGTAAAGGTCGCGTTGTCGGTCAGACCGGAAACGGTATAGGAGACGTCGTCGTAATTCTCAACGAGGGTCGTCCATTCGCTGTCGACCAGTTGTTCGATACTATAGGAGGTCGCGTAAGGCACGGCGGTCCAGGTCGCGGTCGCTTTACCGGTGGCGCTGACGTACTCGCCAAAGGTCACGTCGGTCGGAGCGGCGGGAGGAGCCGCGGTGAAGAACTCGATCTCGTCGGAGGAACCGTCGCCGATCGAATTAAAGGCGACAACACGATAATTGTAGGTCGTATTATCTTCCAGCGACAAGACGTATCCCAGGGAGTCGGTCACGGCGACGACGACCCAGTCGCCGCTGGAACCGAGGACTTCGAAACGATAGCCGTCGGCGTATTCCACTTCGTTCCAACTGAGCGTCAAACTGCCGGTGGTAAAGTCGTAATCGCTAGCGACCAGGGTGAGCGTCGCAGAAGGCGCCAACATTGTACTGACTTCGACGAAAGCTTCTTCGGAAGCGCCGGCCTGGTTCACGGCTGTCACGCTAATGACGTAGTCTTTGTAGTTCTCAAGACCGGTCACATCGAAGGTCGTGTCAGTCGTGGTTCCAATGATCGTGTAAGGACCTTCGACGCCGTCGGCATAGAGCTTGATCTGATAGGATTCAGCGCCTTGGGATTCGGTCCATGACAGAGTAATCAAGCCGTCGCCGGCGTAATTCTCGGTGGTCACTGTCAGGTCGGAGACCGTCGCGGGCGCAGTCGTCGTGGCAAGGTCAATCGACGCAATACTCGATTCGCCGTCGCTATTGTACGCGCTTACGCCGAAGACATAGTCCGTATTGAGTTCCAGGTTCTGGATTGTGTACGTGTTGGAGATCGAGGACAGATTCGCTATTTGTTGCCACGCGCCGTCTTGGTCAGCCTGATACACGTAGTATCCGGTAGCGCCGTCGCTGAGGCTCCAAGAGAGATTCGCGCTAAGCGAACCTTGGAAGAATTCGATCGCCAAGTCAGTCGGCGCTTGTGGCGCCTGCGAGGTATAGATCGACGCTTCCACCCATTGGGAGGAACCGATTTCGTTATACGCGGCGACGCGATAACGGTAGGTCGTGTAGTCGCTCATGCCCGAGACGGTGTAGCTGGTCGCGGTTTCCTCCTCGAGCGAGACAACGCCCCAGGATTCGGAATCGGCGTCATATACTTCAAGCGTATAACCAGTAGCGAACTCGACAGCGGACCAGGTCAAGGTCGCTTCTTTCGCTTCGGCGTCGTAGGCGCCAAACGCGGCGTCGCTCGGCGCCGCGGGCGGAGCCGACGTGAAGAAGGTCGAAGAGGCGCTCGAGCCGTCGCCCTTAGCGTTAAAGGCGACAACACGATAGGTATACGCGCTATTGGGGTCGAGCGTCAAGGCATATTCGGTATCAGTAGTCGTCGCAACGGTTTGCCACGTGGTCGAGGAAACTTGCTGTTCCACGCGATAGCCGGTCGCTTCCGCGACGTCGTTCCATTCCAGGAGCGTCGTACCGGCGGTATAGTCGTAGGCGTTGACAACCAGGGTCAACTCTTCGGTCGGAACGAACGCGGTCGACAGATCATAGGTCGCGTAGTCAGAGGCGAGCGTCTGGGAGCCGCGCGTGGCGTAGGCGGCGACGCCGACGACATAGGTCTGGTAATTCTCGAGACCTTCAATCGTAACGGTCGTGGTCGTCGCCGTACCAACTTGCGTCCAAGCGCCTTCTACTTGTACCGCAACGATATATCCTTCGGCATGGTCAACGGCGTCCCAGGTGATTTGCGTGGAACCGGAGCCGTCGTATTCATCGACCAGAGCGATATTTTGCGGGGCGTCCGGCGCAACTGTCGTGTCGAGCGTCACGGGCGTTGCGTAATCGGAAACGCCTTCGTCATTGAACGCCACGACGGTGTAGACGTATTCGGAATAATCTTCCAGACCGGAGAGCGCATAGCTGGTCGTATTGGCCGCCAAATCGGAACCGACCTGCGTCCAGCCGGACTCGGTCTGTAGATAGACGCGGTAACCGGAGGCGTAATCAACGGCGTTCCAAGACAATTCCGCGGCGCCGTCGGCGTAATCGCCAATCGTAAGTCCCGTGGGCGCTTGCGGTTCTGCGGAGGCGGTGAAGGTAACTTCCGTAGCCGAAGAGGTTCCGTAAGAGTTAGACGCCGTAACGCGGAAGGAGTACTCTTGATTGTCGACCAGATCTTCGGCGGTGTAGGAGGTTTCCGCGCCGCTGTACACAAGCGTCCAGGTAGAATCTTGGAGCTGATAGACGCTATAGGAGGTCGCATACTCGCTGGAGTAACTGAGCGTTGCGGTATTAGCGTCTTTGTCGTAACGATAGCTCAGCGCGGGCGCTTCGGGCGCGGCGGCGGTGAAATAGGTCGTTTCGCCTTGCGAACCGACGCCGGCGGCATTACCAGCGCTCACGCGGAACGTATAGGTCGTATTGGGCGTCAGACCAGTGAGCGCATAGCTCGTGTCAGTCGCGGCATTGTCCAGCACGGTCCAAGCGCCGGAGCCGACCTGTTGTTCCACAATGTAGTAACCGGCGGTTTCCAGCGCGTTCCAGGCCAAAGTCGCGGTCGCGGCGTCGGCGTTGTAATCGGAAACGGTCAGGGTCAGTTCGCCGGTGGGCGCCACGAGAGTATCGAGACTCGCTTCCACCGCGCTGGAGTATTTCGTCTGATCCCCTACGGTCGTGTAGGCGCTCACGCGATAGGTATAGAAGGAGTTCTCTTCGACCGTCGCGGTATAAGTCGTCGCGTTCGTCGTATCGACGACTTCCCAGCCGTCGCTGGTCTTCTGCTCGATCTGATAGCCGGTAGCGTTGGTCACGGCGCTCCAGGTCAGGGTCGCGCTGGTTCCGCCGTCGTAGTCACTGAAGCGCACGTTTGTAGGCGCGGTCGGAGCCACAACGGTATTCAGGTCGATCGAGGCGTAGTCAGAATACAGACGTTCACCGTCGCGTGTGGCATAAGCGGCGACGCCAAAGACGTATTCGGCGTTGTCAGAAAGACCGGTGATCGTATAGGAGGTTGACGTAGTCGTGCGCAGAATCGTCCATGAACCATTGTCGTAACGCGCGACGGCATAGCCAGTTGCGTTCTCAACCGCGCTCCAGCTCAGGGTCGCGCGACCATTGGCGTATTCGGAACTCCAGGTCAAATCGGTCGGCGCCGCGGGCGCTACTGTGGTATTGAGACTAATTTCGGCGTAGTCGGAATAGAGCGTATCGGAATCGGTTTCCGCGTAAGCCGCGACGCTAAATTCATAGGTCGTATTGTCTTGCAGACCACTGAAAGTAAAGGCCGTATCGGAGGCGGATCCCAAAACGACCCATTCGCCGTCAACCTTCTGACGCACGGAATAACCGGTAGCGTTTTCAACGGCGGTCCAAATCAGGGTCGCGGAACCGCTGCCATCGTAGGACGCGCTCCATGCCAGATTAGTCGGCGCGCTCGGCGCAACGGTCGTATCAAGTGTAATCGAATCCGACGCGGCTGTGCCAACGGCGTTCACCGCCACGACGCGGTAGGTATAGCTCGAGAAATCGGACAGACCAGAGACCTGATAATAGGTATTGGTCGTGCGCGTAACAACGGTCCACTCGCCGGAGACATACTGCTCGACGTTATAGGAGGCGGCGTTATCGACGGCGTCCCAGGAGAGGGTCGAGGAATGATTCGCGTATGCCGTAAAGGCGAGGTTTGTGGGCGCCACGGGCGCCACGAGCGTATCGAGCGTCACCGTAGTTACGGAAGAGACGCCATAGGCGTTAAAGGCCGCGACGCCAAAACGATAGCTCGAGTTGTCTTCCAGAGAAACGACGGTAGCCAAGTCTGCGTAGGACGTTGCGGCGCCGTCGAGGGTCGCCAGGAGCGTGGAGGACGAATCGATGAGATAGACGTAGTAACCGTCGACGTCAGAGGAAGCGGTCCAGGAGAGAACCGGTTGTTTATCGGAGGCGTTGTAATCGGAGACGGTTAGATTCGTCGGAGCGGTTGGCGCGCTCCCTTGGTATTCGTAGGCGCCCGCGTCGACGGTGGAGGAGAAGCGGTTTGCGCCGCTGAGGTCAACGGTCAACTGTTCACCGTAGACGTCCAACGCCAGCTCGTCGCTACCGATATTAAGCGCCTCGGAACCGGTCGCGAGGGCATAATTACCCGCGGAGGCGTTCGCAAAGAGCGCGCCGCCGGCATAGGTCGTCGCGCTCGACCATGCGGAGGAGTTCACCAAGCTGTAGATCACGCGCGCGCCGCTGGTCGCCGGAGCGAGTTCGCCGTTCACGACAATCGAGTTGCCGATATTAACGGAGGTCGCAGAAGAGCCGTTGTAATAGATTGCCGCGCCGGAGGCTACGTTTTCCGCGACCGTGGTATTGATCAGGTAAGCAGAGCCGCCGTCCTCGACGTAAACCACGCCATTGTCGCCGGCGGTATTTTCAACAATCAAGGAGTTAGAGATTATCAGGGTAGGAGCGCTCGTGGTCGCCGCAGAGAAATCGGCGTCGGCGACAGCGCTGGACAGACCGGTCGTAATAGGCTCGCCGGGCTTAGAGGAGAGCGGTTCAGTGGAGTTGGAAATACTGCTGACAAAGAGCGTTTGCGACGGATCGACGTTTAAGTGATTGCGCAAACCGTCTTTGGAGACGGGGGCGCCGGTGTAGAATCGCGTAATGGTCGGGTTGGTGAAGTCGGTACTGAGCTGACTAATCGTAGCGCTGACAGGTTTCGACGGATCGGTCGGCGTAATTTTAACCACATCGGCCAAGAGACCTTCGCCGTAACCGTAGTTAATACCGGCGGTATAGGCGATCATGAATCGATAGTCGCCGTTGCCAAGGTCTCTGAAGGAGTAACCGTCGCGAACGAAGGAACCGACGCCATACGTTTCCGAAACGGTGGCGTTATCGAGGTGAAGAATATATTGCAAACCGATCGTCGTGTAATCGCCGGCGTTCCAAACGTTTTCTTCCAGACCGTCGATATCGTCGTCGCGATACCAGACCTGTACGAAGGTATCCTGATTGAGATCAACGACTTCGAAGTCGGGAATACCGTCAAGATCAGCGTACCCCATGAGCACGTTCACGCGACCAACACGCACGTACTGCGCGTACTCGTCTTCCACGTCGTCGAGCGACATATTGGACAATTTCGCCGCGAAGGTCGTGGAGGTTTGTTCTCTGAGACTCACGCTAAAGGACGTCGAGGCGCTTTCGGTTCCATTGGACGCGGTCACAGTGACAGTAAGCGCGGAGTAGTCGTCTTCGGCGTAGTAGTCGTCGTCGCCAATAAAGGTAAAGGAGAGTACGCCGTTGGAGTCGAGGGTCGGATCGGCGGCGAGAATAACGCTGGTCGACTCGGCAATAGAGTAACTATAGTTCCAGTCGCCGTTGCTGTATTCGGACAGATCGACCGAGACGGTCGTGCCCTTGCCGCCAACGAGATCGGGAATCGTGGACCATTCGGGCGCGTCGATTTCCGGCCAGGAGAAATCGCCTTCGAAGATCGCCGCGCCGTCGCCCACGGTCACATTGCCGCGGATAATCGAATCTTGGACGTAAAGCTCGCCCTTATTCGCAATTGCGCCGCCGGAAACTGTCGCTTCGTTGCCGGTAAGTTCCACGTCGACGAGCGTGAGCGTACCGCCGTTGGCGATCGCCCCGCCGTAGTCCGCGAGACCGTTGGTAATATTGATCGATTCGAGCGTGACGTCGCCGTTTTTGATGGTAAAGACGCGAGCGAGACTCTGAGCGTCGATATTAAGCTCCCCGTCCACGGAGATAATCGTCAGAGCGCCATAAGAGGAGGAATCGATATCTATCACGATTTCGTCGTTGGCGGAGCTGAAATCAAGATAGCCGCCGGAGATTTCGATCACGTCGTCTGACGTAGAGCGCGCCGCCTCTTGAATCGCAAGCTTGATCGCGTCGATCGACAGGTCGCTGGAGCCGATCGAAATGATATTCGCGCTCGCGGCGTCATAGGTAGCCGCGGAAGCGAGGAGTCCGTCCGCAGACAACAGTTGACGTTCTTCGAGAGACTCCGCGCGAAGGCGACGCGGTTTCAGTGGAGAACGTTCGCGTCCAGCACGCGCCTTCTTCGCACTATTGGCACGATTGCTGGCGCGTTGAACTGTGAGATTAAAGAAGTGCAAAAAACCAGACGACATTCCATTCTCCTTCATTTTGACTTACTACGACGCCGCGCGATACTTTAACGCGCGCTCGTGCGCTTGTCACTAAGCGCAAAAGACAAATTGAATTTCAATATGTCCAATCTTATTCAAGTTTCGTCACGCTCATGGAATCTAGCAGACGTGACCAACGCCGTCGTCGCGTCTGCCTGTATGACGAGTCAGTCGGTTCGCATGGCGTCTGCTCGAACATGCGACCGACGCCATGCATAAAACGACTTATACTATGCGACCTAAGCGCTATACGACGTCTCTTAACTTTTCGTCTTGCCTCACAGACGACTTAACACGAAAAGAGGTAAACCAAGGACAATCACAGGTAGCGCTCGCGCTTTATTACAAAAAAAACCTTTGTTACCAAAGTTACGGTTGCATGCGTTGCTACGTTTAAAGCGAAAAAACTCAGCGCAACGCTTATAGCGCGTGCGCCGACGTCGCTCGCGTGCATAACCCGCCTCGAATTCTGACGCGCTCTCGTCGCGATAATTCCCAAAAATCTCGTGTATAAACGCTATTTTTCTTAAGTCATAACGCGCGCGAGGCGTCCTTCGCATTATAAATGAAACCGCAAACGGCGTCAATCAATTGGGTTTTTGTCAATAATCCCATCGAAATATAAACTACGTATATAGCGTTATTTTCCACCTAACTCTTTTACAGGTACATGACGACGCAGCGTAACACATCTGAGTCGTGTCCATAGTGTTAATTTGTGACAATTATTCCGTTCAAAACAACAAGTCCCAATCATAGGTCGCTAACTTACGTGGAAAAAAGCGCTCTTTCGTTAAATTCCACTTTTTCACTTTCCGATTTGCCAAAGGGTTTGTTGTATCGTGTGTGGTAAGAACAAGGTAAGAGCGAAAGAACCCGGCGTCGCTATTACCGTAAGTTTTTACCTATGCTTATAAATCGATACATTTTTCCCAAAATTCGTATTGTCATTTTTGGCATTATTAGTAAAATCACGTCGTACGAAGACATGGTTGTCGTTTCCTTCTAATTCCACGTGTTAGGAAGACACTTTAAGGTTTTCGCATTTCCGATTAATAATCAACTTACGATTTGTTTCGAGTAAGAACTGGCGCTTCGATCACAGGATAACGTTCGTTGCGCCAGACGCGCCCAGAGCGCTTATCGAACAATTCGCGTCGTTCTGCATTGCGATAGAGAGGTTCCAATGCGACGTTTTGCTAAACACCTTTGTTCCGCGCTTTCTTTTGCACTACTTTTGGTCGTTATGTCAAGCGCGTCTGTGTTTGCCGCACAGGGCGTTTTCTCAGAAACCGGTTACGACTTCAAAGGTATTCCACGAGGAACGACGCCACGTCATTCGTTCGTCTTCACCAATACCACCTCGAGTGAACTGCGTCTGGTCTCCGCGCGCGTGAGTTGCCAGTGCACGAAGGTCTTTATTCCGGAAAAACGCGTCTACAAACCGGGTGAACGCGGCGAGGTCGTCGCGATGATCGACGCGGTGCGCTTTACCGGTCCGCGTAACGTCACCGTCACCGTCGTCTTCCAGAGCGGCGCCACAACCTTCGAAATTCCCCTTAAAGTCGTGGGACAAATCCTCGAAAACGTACGGTTGCAACCCGATAAGCTGAACTTCCTCGTGGAAGATCGCTCTGCGAATAATAGTGAAATCGACGAAACGGAAGCGTCCAAACGCACCCAGAAAGTACAAGCGCTCTACCCGTCCTATAATGAGACGATTGCCAGAGTGGAATCTTCCAATCCTTACGTTGAAGTCAAACGCGGTCAGCCACAAGCGACCAACTCAGGCACAGTCACGCCCCTGTTTGTTACGATCAAGGACAACGCCCCTGCCGGCAATATTAACGCGGTTGTAAGGCTCTGGTCCAACGGCGCTTACAGCTCCGCTCCGCTCACGCTCAACGTCGCCGCAACGGTTCGCGCGCCGTTGTCCGCCTCCCCCTCGACGCTGACTTTCTTCACTTCGCAGTCGGGTGAGAAAATCGACAAAAACCTCGTCGTCACAGGCGCCACTGAGTTTGCAGTCAAACGCGTCAGTAGCGACTCCAAGGCGATCCGTTGCAACGTCGCGCAATCTTCCGTGCGTCCTGCCAAAGTATGCGTCCTACCGATCACATTTGACCCCGCCGCGCTCGGCGACGAATCCGCTTCGCCAAAACTAAGAATCGAAACCACCGACGGGCGCGTCCTAGTTGTGCAGACGCAGATCTCCTCCGGAAACTTTGCTCTCGCTAAAAAAGGCGAGCAAGAAGACAACAAAGGCGAGCAAGAAGACGTCTCCGAAAACGAGGTTGTCTCCGATCCCAATCACCCCTTTAATTTCACTGAAGAACAGTCGCAGACCGAAGTCGCTGAAAATGAATCCACACAAGAGGCGAGCGACGACGACGCGTTTGACGAAAGCAAGCCCATGGGCGTTGCCGTCTCCAGCAAAGGTCAAAAGAAACGTGACGCCTCTCCAATGACGCTCAAAGAAGAGCGCCGCACGCCCGCGCCGGTCTCCTATGCCAATTCCGCCGGTCAGTATCGCGCGCCCTATGTCCCCGTCGCCCCTAGCGTTAGACCCTGGTTCTAATGCCCTCGACTAACGCTACGGTAGCGCGGCAAGCGTGGGACGACTTGTCAAACGCCGAGCCTTTATGCTATAATTACGCGTCTTACCTCTGTCTGTTCAAGCGATGACCGAGCGTAAGACGCGTTTTTTATTCCCGTTGTGTCACGCTAGGCGCACGTCGCCAAGTTACGATAGAAAACAAGACCATGACGCCCAATCCCTATGACAACGCCGGGTCGAATGACGCCGAGCAAAACGATCCCTTATTGCGCGGTCTGAATCCGTCGCAACGACTCGCCGTCCAGCACATGGAAGGTCCGCTACTGGTGCTCGCCGGTCCTGGAAGTGGTAAAACGCGCGTTGTCACGCACCGTATCGCATGGCTCTTGCGAAACGGCGTACACGACTGGAATATCGCGGCGCTCACCTTTACCAATAAGGCGGCGGAGGAGATGAAATCACGCCTGCAGACGCTCGCGCCCGGCAATCACGTTTGGGTCGGAACCTTCCATCGCTTCTGCGCTTACATTCTACGCTACTATGCGCAGTACGTCGGTCTGCAGGAGAATTATGTGATTTACGACGCCGCCCAAAGTCAGAAACTCCTTGAGGAAGTCGTGCCCAAGAGCGCGCTTCCCAACGGCGTCGACGTCGGCAAAATCGCAAACGCCATTAGCTGGGCGAAAAACAATCTCGTCGCCGCCAGCGAGTACACTGCACGACCTGGAAGCTTGCTCGGGCGATTTGTCGAAACCGCATATCCCGCATACCAGGAAGCCTTAAGAAAGGCGAACGCTGTCGACTTCGACGACCTACTCTTTCATGTCGCCGTTCTACTGAAACAGGAACCGCAAATTCGTGAAAATCTCGACTATCGATTTCGATACGTATTGGTCGACGAATACCAAGACACGAACTTAGTACAATACGCAATCGCGCGCGCGTTGAGCGTCAACTACCCCAACCTGGCAGTCACGGGCGATCCGGATCAGTCGATCTACGGCTGGCGTGGCGCTAATATCCAGAATATTCTAAACTTCGAAGAAGACTTCGAAAACGCCACCGTCATTCGTTTGGAGCAGAACTATCGTAGCGTCAAGAGTATTCTTCGCGTAGCAGACCATGTCATTAAGAACAACGAATTCCGCAAAGACAAGGATCTCTACACCGACAATCCCGAGGGGGACGTCCCAAGAATCATTCAATGCCTCGATCAGAATGAGGAAGCCGACGCCATTGCCGCGGAAATCGCAAATGAAATCGCCAATCGCAAAAGACGACCGAGAGACTACGCGATCTTCTACCGCATGAACGCGCTATCGCGTAACTTGGAATACGCGCTAAAGCGTTACGGCGTCCCGTACCAACTCGTTCGTGGACTAGAGTTCTTTAATCGTAAAGAAATCAAGGACGTCTGCGCCTATTTTCAACTCCTGTATAACCCCAACGACGTCATAGCGTTTAAACGCGTCGTCAACTTGCCCGCGCGTGGTATTGGACAGGTCTCGCTCAATCGTCTGGAAATCTATGCAAACGAACTCGGGATTTCTCTATCAGAGGCGACGCGACACGCGACTAAAATACCCGGTCTATCCAAACGCGTTCAAAAGGCGCTCACTGATTTCGCCGAACTACTCGACTCGCTACGAAAGTCGCTCGACGCCGGGGACGACCTCGAACTCGTACTGAGTCTGTTATTAGATAAAACGCAATACGTCAACTACTTACGCAATTCGCAAAAGACCGAAGAAGACGAACAGCGTCTGGCCAATATTCAGGAACTACTCTCGGAAGTCAAAGAGTTCGACCACGATTACAACGAAAACTTCGGCGTGACGCAGGAATTTGCCAACTGGAACGAAGCGGCGCCTAAAACTTCGCGCCTTGGTAAATTCCTGGAGCAGATCGCTCTGGTCAGCGACGTCGACGCATGGGACGCAAATGACGACCGCGTGTCACTCATGACGCTACATGCCGCCAAGGGACTTGAGTTCCCCGTCGTGTACGTCATTGCGTTAGAGGACGGAGTCTTACCGCACGAACGCTCCACTCACGACAAACGTCAGTTGGAAGAAGAGCGACGATTACTCTTTGTCGGTATCACACGCGCACAGGAAGAGCTCAGAATGTCGCGCGTACGTTTCCGTGAATTCCGCGGAAGTCTCTCCGCTACGGCGTCTAGTCGATTCCTCTTCGAATTCCCCAAAAATGGAGTCGAGTCCTACGACTCCGTTGAGCAATGGCTCGACAATCTCCGCGAGCGCTGCGATTCCCCCAACGACGTGCCGATTCTCATTCCACGCGAGGGCGGCGTTTCACAACGTCAGGCGATCTGGCGCGAGCAGCACAACGCCTACGACCTCAACGCTTTTGCCGACGCACACGCCGCGCCAACGCGCCGCAACGTCAAAAGTTCCATCAATGATTTCATCGACCCAGAGCCGGAAGACGATTATTCGCAGGAACCGCCGGAAAATAAAAAGACAATAAAGAAGAGGAACGAAACACAACAAGATTTTGGCGACTCGACCATACGTTTCGTTGCTGAGAACTGTGACGTCGAAGCCTCCGACGAAGTCGTTTATTACCTCGACGAAGATCAGGCGCAACCTCGCGCGCCCAAGCGCAAACGCGCGCCGATTTCTCCCACGGCGCTCTCTACCGGTTCCGACCTAGAGCAAAAGGGTCAATCGCATGAGCGCGACAGTACGCCCCTTCACGTCGAGCTTGTCAAGAGTCTACGCGTTAAATCCTTAGTAAGACACAAACGCTACGGAGTCGGCGTCGTAAAAAGAATTGCCGGTCCCTCTTTTGATCGCGTCGTCTTAATCGAATTCCTATCTGGGATCGGGCAAGTCGAACTGTCAGTCAAGGATCCGGATCTTACGCTCATTGCGCCTAGAAGAAACACGGGGAACTAACTATTAATCCGCCGCGCCTTCACTCTAAGACAAGACGTTGACGTCGTTGCTTAACAAGCCGCGCGTCGACGTCTTGTTGCGTTATATACCAGCTCATATGTGATATTTCACGGTACATGTGAAGAAAATTTCTGCTTTTCATTCTCACCAGACGCGACTTTGCTGGTGAAAATAATCTCAAACTCAACGTAGAACTGCTATTGAGTTTTTTTTGGCAATTATCTAGCATAGCGGTGATTATATCGTTGTCAGACGCTCCGCATGCTCGTCTCCGACCTATCGTGCAAAGGTTAAACTTTGTTGTGATAGTATTTAGAGCATGCCAAGAGTCGTGAATTCGTAAGCGTGTCAAACGCTTGCGACTGGTTTTGCTCGTTTGCGTCGCGCGTCATGCGCGCAGGGACGGCGTCAGCCGCGCGAACGTTTAAACAACAAGAGTATTCATTATGCTGTACCACAAGCCGCGAAGAAAATCGAATTCGCTCGACGTTAGCTCAGCTCTCGTTACCTTTGCCATAAAGGCGATTGGGGTGATGATCGCTGTGACGATCGCGTTGACTGGAAGCGTCAATTGTGCCTACGCACAAAACGTCGCGACGCAGCCTTACGGTCAACGTCAACCTCAGTCGATCTACGTTGCACAAAACGCCGATCTTGCGACCGTGCCGACGGAGCCGGCGCAGGCGAAATATCAATTGCTCATTTCGCCGCGCTTCCGCGAAATCACGCAGGATCCTAATTGCTTACGTCAAACCTTTAACGCGCCGACCAACCACGGCGCGGCGGTCACCGGCGCTTTGCTACTGCACCTGTTGCCGAACCATCTCAAGGAACGTACTGCTTGGAGTTACGACGCCAACAAGAATGAATTTGCCGTCTATGGAACGCAAGAGGCGCTCGATATGTCGGAAAAACTTCTTGCCGCCTTTAGCGACTCGCTGTTTGAAGCGTTCCTTGCGACCGAAGGCTCCGGCGAGTCCGACTCCGAAGGTTTCGTGAGTGTCACAGGCTTATCGAATCCGCGTCAGAACTATGTGCAGCCTCAAACGACCGGTCAGTCTTACTACGATCCTGAGAAGAACGAGGTGGTCAAGGTCGCGTACGAAGCCAACGGCGCGCTCATACCAAATCGAGACTCCTACGCAGTCGCATTCGGCGCGGGCGATCCCGAATCGGGTCAAACCGCGACCGTGGTGGAAGAACAAGAGAAACCGACGCTACAAAGCGTCCTTAATCAAGGCGCCAATACGAATCCTCTCGCGTCCCTCGAGGATTCCATTCTCGACGTCGTCGTTTACCGTTGCTCACCGGCGCTTTGTGGTCGCGTCGCGGAGCTAGCGCAACGCCAATTCGCCGCCTACCACGAAATCGCGTTTAATGTCAACGATAGACTAGGGACGATTGTCGTACACACCAATCGTCGTTTGCAACGCGAAGTTAGCGCCTTTATGGCCTCGTTACAGGTCTACCCCGCCAAACAGTCGGCTTACGAACCTGATATGCGTATCGCTACTGGCGATATCACGCGAATTGACGGCGTCGACGCTGACGAAACTGACGCACAAAGAGCCGCAAGACAAGTCTTTGACCCAAGGAACGAAGCGAACCCCGCGCAAGCGTCACTCGCGAATATGCGTAGCGCTACGCTAGAAGACGTGTATCGACCCGCCCAACGTTCCATTAAGGAAGTGCAAGACACGCTAATCAAGCTATTTGACAATCGCCTGGTACGTCTGCAAGTCGATCCGAATCAATCGGTCTCACAACGTCAAGTTGATTATTTCCGGTTCTTCAAGCGCCCCGATTACGAAGGTCAGGACGCCACGACCTTACGTTCCTGCGACCTGGAATTTGACAATCTAAACAACCGCATTATTCTCCACGGCGACCCGAACCTCTGTGCGCAAATGCTTGTGCTCTTGCGCGCGATCGACCAGCCGCCGTTGACAAATGGTAAAATCAGACGATTTATACCCATTCGAGAGGGCGATTCCAAAAAGCTACAGCAGATCTTCGAATACAACGCCGCTAGTAGCGCGCGTGCGCTCTACCGTAACTCTGCGCCTCTGACGCGATTACAGGTCGCCAAAGATCTACTGGTCAACCGATATGTCGATCCCGAGGCATACCTCGCGACCGCCACGAGCGCTCAACGCGCAGAACAACTCCTCGACCGCCTCGTCGATCCTTGGGTGAAAAAAGTCGTTGACAACGCCGCGAATCGTTCCGTGTTGAGTTCGCTCGATACCGAAGTCTATCAGGCCATAGCCGCGCTCAATCGTAATGATCAACTCGCCTCCTTCGGCGTACGTCAGGTCAGCTACCAAGAGGACGTCGGCGGTCTGAGCGACCTTGGAGGCGGCGCTAGCGACTTCGACGACATGCAGCGTGGTCGCGGCGGCGTCGGCGTGGTGCAAGACTTTAATCCGATCGTACTGCAAGACCTTGACGTCGTCATCGTTGACAACGCCACCGCGGCGGAATTCGAGCGTATTAAGCAGATGATCGAACAGATCGAAGAACTTGCTAAGATAGCGGAAATCGAAACGGAAATCTACAATCTCAAGCATGTCGATTGCGCCATGCTCCACGGTGTGCTCACCACGCTTTACGCGGAAATGTTCACCTCCAAACAGGGGCGCGTGGTTTTCTATGCTCTGCAAAATCCCAATGCGATCCTAGTCGCCGGTTGGGGACGCGCTTTTGAGGACATGAAGAACCTCATTCAGCTCTTCGACCAACCGATCACCGAGGGAGCCGGCACGCTACGCGTGGTGAGACTCAAGTACGCTTCAGTCGACGAAATTGCGGCGCTGCTCACGGAAACTTTTGTCACGCCGCAAACTACCGGTACAGGCGGATTTGCGCCACGAATTCGCGCTTTCGCCGATATTCGAACCAACTCCCTCATCGTCCAAGCGGCGCCCAACGACTGGGAAGAAATTCAAAAAATCCTAATGGAATTGGACGTCAATAAGGCGGATACCAAACTCGTCACGAGGATCTTCCCGCTCAAAAATTCCTTGGCGGAAGATATCAGAACGACGATCACCAATATTCTCATACCTGCGAAACAGGGTACGCTCGACACCTCTGCGGCAAAGTTCCCGATCCTTGAACTACTCTCTGTTGACGACACTGGGCGTCGACTCGTACAGTCCGGCGTCATGATGGACGTCGACGTCGCGGCCGACGTGTATCATAACCAGCTGATCATCAGCGCGCCGGAAGACTGTATGGAGTTTATGGAACGACTTGTCGAACTGCTCGACGTCGCGCCGAAAAAAGCTCAAATTCGCTTCTTCCAGGTTCGCAACGGCGACGCGACGCAAATCATGACGACTTTGCGCTCGCTACTGGCCAGCTCAGACGATAATATCGCCACCCCGACGATTCCCCAGGTCGAAGGTGAAGAAACATTCGTGCCCGTAAGATTCGCGCTCGACACTCGCACCAACGTCATTATCGCCGCTGCCGCGCCGCGTGAACTCGCCATTATCGACGCGCTCGTCGTGGCGCTCGACGTCAAAGACGCCACCGTGCGTGAAGAAGAAGTCGTACAACTGCGCAATATCCAAGCGCTCGTCGTTGCCGAGGCGATCGACGACTACCTCTCGCAAAAGCAAACGTTGGAAACCGCTTCCGAGGTCTTGTCGAACTATCAACTCTTGGAATCGCAAGTCATTGTAATTCCCGAGTCGATCTCCAACTCAATCATTGTGAGCGCCGCGCCGGAGCAGATGACAAAGATTCTTGATATGATCAAGACCTTTGACCAGGATCCCCCTCAAGTTGTGATTCAGGTGCTCATTGCGGAAGTAACCCTTTCTAACCAAGAGGAATTTGGAATCGAGGCGGGCTTCCAGAACTCGACGTCCTTCGACCGCAGTATGATTACCTCCACCAGTTCGGGCGCCACGGGTCAGCCGGGCTTCGATATCGTCAGTGGCGGCGGACCGGGCAAAAACCTCAACGCCTCCAATAGCGTCACCGACGTCGCCGGACAAGTGCTCAATAACTTTGCCATGGGGACGTCTAACTCCACGCTCGGTTACGGCGGGTTCGTACTGGCGGCCAGTAGTCGTTCAATCGACATAACGCTACGCGCGTTGCGTGAAAAGAATAGACTACAAGTGCTTAGCCGACCGCAAGTTACCGCAATGGACAACCAGCAGGCGTTCATTCTGGTCGGTCAGCGCGTCCCGCGTATTAGCGGAACGACCACGACCAACTACGGCGTGCAAATGAATACGACCGAAACGCCGGTCGGGCTCATTCTACTGGTTACCCCGCGTGTGACAAAAGACGGTCGCGTCGTTATGGAAATCGGCGCAGAAAAGTCAAGCCTCGGAAACGACTCAGACGCCACCCCGATCTATTCACAAAACGGAGAAGTCATTAAGTCAAAATCGATCGATACGATCCAAGCCATGACAGCCATTAGCGCGCGTGACGGAGAAACCGTCATGCTCGGTGGATTGCTCACCTCTAATAAGGAGAAGATCAGCCGCGGAGTGCCGTACCTCTCCGACATTCCTGTGGTCGGATGGTTCTTCCGCTACGACCAAGAGGTTGAAACGCGAAAAGAACTCCTCATTGTCATGACGCCGAGAATTATGAGAAACCCCTCTGATTTCCAAGAGACGTTGCGTTTGGAAACCAAGCGTACGAACGTCAATCTCAGCGACGCCATGGCAATCAACGGCAATATGGGTCTGTATGATCCGCTCACCGACCAAGGCTATCAAAGCGGCAAAAAGCGCGGTTTGATTCGCGACCTTGTCCACCCGGATAAAATGGACGAATTGAGGAACGTGCCTCAATATTCCCCCGCAAACGATTACGCGCCTAGACCTATCGACGACGTTGCCGCCGCCGACCACTATAGCGCCGCGCGCAACTCAAACGCCACGCGTCAGCGATATAGCTGGACTCAGCAAGAAGGCGCGCGTGAACGCGGTCCCTTCACAACCTCGCCCGCTGCTCGATCCGTCGACCAGTACGAGCAAGAGGAGCAACTGCTACTCAACGACGACTTTGCGCGCAATAGCGCTAACACGCGCGGTAATGGCGCCAGAGAAGTACAACGCGTCGCGCAGCGCGAAGACCAAAGTCGACAGACCGCGCGGAACCAAACGCTCGACGTCATTCCACGCAGTAGCAACTCCACGCCAAACTCCGCTAGACTCCTAAATGAAGAGCGCGCCGCGGTTAACGCCTCGCGCGCTAGCGACCTCAGAGCCGCTGGCGCCCCCGAAAACGCCGCCGACAATTCGCAGCCCAAACGTCGCGTGGGAATCTCGAACTATCGCAACAACGCCAGCGCTAGTTCCGCCCAGACCCAGAACGTCGAAACGCCGCAACAGGAATATAACGAGCCGGCTCAAACAACCTCCGCTACGATTCGTGGGCAGGAAATCTCGGTGGATGGAGAAAAATTTAAGGTCAAATACATCTTCTGGTAACTGCGACGCGTTGCATACGCGCTATGACTATCGGCGCTGAGCGCGCCGCGACAAGGACGTCGCGTGCGCTCTGCGCCGTTTCTTAACCTGTTCTAAGCCCATGACCTCGAGAGTCGATATGGAAAAGACTATTGCATGGCTACTACTCGCCGCTTCTATGACCGTCGCAATCGGTTGTTCCAGCGTTGGACCGCGAAAGTACGTCGTCTTTGGCGAGCCACAAGCGGAAAAGGTCGAAATCTTCGAAGATTACTGGAGCGACTTTCCCTTTAAGCCAGACGACCCCAATTTACCGCTACGAAGGGGCAAAGGGGGCGTGATTCGATTCTTTAAAAAGGACAACTACAATCGCGCCATTATGGTCGACGGCGACCTAACCGTCAACGTCTACTACAGCGTCGACGAGGGCGTCATACTCACCGAACCCGATCTGCAACTAGTCCTCGACTCCAAAGAACTCAACGAAAAACATCGTAAGTTTGATAAAAAAACCGGTTACTCCTACCACGTCTATCTAGACCTTGGCGTCTACGACCAGCCCGAGGAGGAAATTACAATACTCTCCGTCTTTAAAGACGCAAAGACGGGACAAGCCACCTTGTCGAAAGAGATTCGCACCACCGCCATGGGAACGTCCCCGCCGGTCAAAAAGGTAAAAGACGAACCGCTCAGCGAAGCGGAAGAAATCGCAAAGAAAGTACTCGGAGACCAAGCCGGAGAAAACCCCATCGCCGAACTGCAAGCGCGATATTCCATACGTAATCGCGCCGCGCAAGAGGAACTCGAGGCGCGCGGCAATACGCGTCTGCGAGAAACAATCGACCTGTCAGACTCGCGTTTTCAAGATATCAACGCCTCCGGTCCGGTGGTGGGCGCGTCCTATTTGCAGGAACAAGAGTCGCGACGTCAACGCGCTATGGAGGCGGTCGCACAAGTAAACCAAGAGCGCGCGGAACGTTACCACGAAAAGAAAAAGGCGATGGCGCAGGAATATCGCGAGGAAGTCGCCGAGCGCAACGCAAGCGTCGACTCGTTCCAACCCACGCGTAACGCCGTGCACGGAATGGACTTCAACGGCATGGTCGACGTCTACGCGCAACGTCAAGGGCAGTCGAAGACTCAATTCGAAAACTTCGCCGCTCAAATAAGCGAACGGGCGGCGCGCGAGTCGGCGCAAACGCCTATGAGAGACGCAGAAAACACGTCGCAGTCGTCAGCTACGCCAAGCGAGGAAACGCCTCTGCTCAAAGAGTACGCGCCCGCGACGACAACGCAGCAACCCATAGTTCCGTTCTCTTCCAATTCGGAAATGGACAAACTCAACGACTTCACGCCAAGCGCCGAAGCGCCGACGACGGAAGTCTATCTCAAAAAGCCGTCGCCGTCGCCCTATTACTAATGCGCTAAGACGCTAACCGCATTTGACTGACGCAGCGACAAAAGAAAAAGGAGAGACCCCGTTATACTGGGTCTCTCCTTTTTTCTTGTTCTATTGGCGTCGCGTGAAGCGTTTCGACGTCGTAGCAAGCGCTATTGCGCTTATCGAGTCGAACGCAACGCGCTGGGACGACCGGAGGAGGAAGGCGTCGTACGAAGAGGACGACCAAAGACGTCGAGTTCGTCGGTTTCCGGCGTGAGTATTTCCAGATTATTAATCACTTGATCGACGCCGGCCTGCATACCGACAACGTTTGCCAGCAATCGCGCCTCACGCGCGGTCTTAACGCGACCACGCAGAATAATCGTTGTCCCCTCGCTCTCGATCTGCAACGTCTCCACGCTTTTGTCAAAGTTAAAACGCGCCATAACGTTTTCCACTTGCGAGGTTATCGCATAACGTGCGTTTTCTGACGTCAAGGAGCGTCGAGGAAAAGCGTCGAAATCGAGCGTTAATCGCGGAGGATACATACGCTCCATCTCGACGTTTTCCACCTCGTTATCGCCCTGAGTCAGATTGTCGAGATCATCGATACGCGTACTGGGAGTGCGTTGTGTAAGCTGACCGGTTCCGAAAAATTTACCAAAAGTCGACGTGTCATAGCGCGCTAAAATACCGCCGAAGGAGCCGTTTCTGCCGTTCGTCGTCATAATATTACTCATAGTCGAATTGACCGCCATAGGCGTGCCGGGAATAATCGACGTGCGTTCGATCGAGATCGGCGTCGCGCCGGAGGCAAAACGACTCTGCATACCAACGCCCATACTCTGGGCCACGTCGGAATCTGTCGCCGTTTGCGCCACGCTTGATCGGGCTGAAGACAACGTCAGACACAGCGCGCACGCAACTAACAACGCAATGCTGGTCAGGTCGTTCATTTCTAGGCGTCTCATCGCTCGCTCCTATGCTATGCTTTGACGTATCGCTTGAAAGTAGACGCTACGCTATCTCTGCTAATCGTCCGATTGCTATGAATTGCTTATTAAAAAAACAGCGTCGCCAATAACCGGCGTTATCGTTACAATCGTATGACCTCGCCTTGTGAAAGCGCCATGGGGTCAACGTTGTCATATAGACGAAAAGCGAAGTTCAACTGTTCGCGTCGAACTTCGCTTAGACTCGCGTAAAAGATACCAACCTCTCGCCACGCGCGTAACCTTGGGCAACGCGAGTGGCGCGGGAAACGGTTAGGAATCGGAAACGTTAAAGAGAACGCCGATTATTCCGCGTCTTCCGGAGACTTCGGTTCACTGCCAAGAAGCAGGAAGATCACCGCCCAGAAGAGGCAGAAGTACGCCGGGTAACCCCAGATCTTCTTCCAATCGTACTTCTTCAGGACTTCCTGATCCCAGACGCCTTTCGTTTGCTTTTCGACCTTCTCCTTGACGCTATCAGCGGCGCCAGCGGCGGCGTCGACGACGTCGTCAGCAACGTCTTCGGCGGTTTCTGCTACCTCTTCCGCGACGTCTTCCGCCTTATTGAGCGCTTCCTCAGCGGCGTCTTTCACGTCTTCAATCGTGTCGGCAACGGTTTCCTCGACGTCTTG
>JAUNMR010000014.1:82513-84353 GCA_030537455.1 Planctomycetia bacterium
GCGGCGACGTCTTCAGCGGCCTGGGCAACGTCAGCGGCGGCTTCTTGGACGTCTTGAGCGACTTGCGCAAGCTCGTTCGTTTCTTCCACTTCAGGAAGGGTCAGTTCGTCTTGAGCAAACGCAGGCGTGCTGAAGAAATAGAACGCTTCGGTATCAGCAGAAGCTTTTTCGGTCGATTCAACCGCAGGCGCGTCGTCGACGGCGCCAACCTTGTAACGATCTTTCGCTTCGGACACGGCAATGCCGGAGAGAACTTGAGCTACGCCAAGGAGCAAGAACGCGATGAGCGCTTGCACGCTCGCCTTCATTTCCTTAGGAGCAATCTTGTCGCCGTACATGTAAGCGGCGGTGTAGAGGAACGCATACGCGATACCGTGCAGGAGAATACCCGCGAGAGCAAGACTGTCGTTGCCAGTAGAGAAGAAGTAGTAACGAATACCCCAGGTCAGCATACCGAGGGTGAGAACCCAACGAAGGCCGATCTTAGCAACGGCAAACGCCAACGCCGCCATGAAGATAATTTCGCTGTACTGGTTGAAAACGCCCTTGCCCGGGAAGCATGGATCGACTAACGGGAAGTAGTAGTTCGAACCGAAAATACCGACCATCGTCGCGCACAGCAGGAAGACGAAGCTCGCGCGTTTCGACAGCAGGAAGGACACGGCCTTCAGACCAAACGGGTCTTTATTGACGGAACCTGCCGGGGGAGTGTCCGGGAGAGTCAGCGCATAGATCGCCAGAACGATTGCAATCGCGCCGTCGATAAGGAAGAATGTCTCAAGACCATTGAGCGCTTTTATACCAAGAATCAGATTGATGGCAATCCAACCGAGCGTACCGAAGATAAAGACAAAGGGCGCTTTCTTGTCGTTGGGGATATGCTTAAAGACGATTGCGTTAAGCAACGGAATCGACGGCATGAACATCAAACCGGCAAAGAACATCGCAATAAGCCACGGAACCCCAGGAGAGCCCACATAGTCCGGATTGGTCGCGATTTTCTCCGCCGCGGCGCTCGCGGCGCTCTTCGCCAGGAAACTACATGCCAAAAGCGCGACGCCGCAGAGGAACTGCATGAACGCAAAGACCTTTTGAGCCGAGTACTTACTGTCGGCAATAGGTCCAAACACAGGCGCAAAAAGAGCGCCGAACGCAAACGCGGAATAGAGCCAACCAGGGTTGACATGGTTCGCCTCGCCCCATCCGCCGAGCATATAGGACCAACAGCCCCATATCGCAAATTCTAGTGCGTATGCTATTTGCAGACGCATATACATACCTAAGCCGCCTTTACTGTTTGCCATGTGCTCCTCCTAAAATATAGGGTTACGAACGTTTATCGGCGTATGAATCATGGTCACAAACGCGCCCAAGGCGCTACAAGAACGCGCTGAAGACTCTATTGTTAGTTTAACCAGCGCCACAGAGACATTCAAGCGTTTTTCAGCTATTTCGCTCTTTTTTCTCCTTTTTCGGTTCGATTCTTTTAAAAAACCTAATTTTTGACCGCGAAGCCTTCCGATTAGCGAAAAGGCGTTCTCTATGGAATGGAGCGCGCCTGTGTGTACCTTGCCAATTCGACGCAACGCGACTGATGACGCCGAGGTAGCGGCAAGGCAAGTATGCGACCGTCATATACTACTTTACGCGGGTCATTCTTCGAGAATGTGCGCTTATGGTATGCATGGATGCGCTAAGCGCGTACGGTCGTTTAAACCTTTCAACATTATGGTTTAACGAACTAAAATGACAAGCGATCACCTTCTTGGTCAGACCCGATGCGACGGCGCGGTACGACGTCATGACCTTGTAATGAGGCGTCATACGAAAAGCGCTAAAA
>JAUNMR010000014.1:84453-87829 GCA_030537455.1 Planctomycetia bacterium
GCGTCGTCCTTCCCGAATCTACGACCTTTTAAGCGCGTAAGAGAGCGCGTGCTCGTCGCAAGACAGCTCGACGCGCCCAATCCCCCAAGTATCGAAACGCTAGACCCCGAGGGGTCGACCGTCGTGCAGGTGGTCAATTCCGCCGAACAAGCCAAGGTCGTTGAAGCGGACGCGGCCAAAACCGTCGCTGTTGATATCGACGAATTTGCCACGAAAACCGATCTGGACAATCTTCGCCAAGAGGCCAAGGGCTTTACCTGGACCAAGGGCGACCTCAAGATCACCCCTTATGGCTTTCTGAACCTCGCGGTTTCAAGCGACTCTCAGCGCGCCGTGCCAGGGGAGTACATCCTCTATGTTCAATCCCCGGACGTCGACGACTCCTCCGATTTCGCCGTTGACGCGCGCACCTCGCGACTGGGCGTTAAAATCGAAGGACCGCGAATTGAAAGACTCAACGCCACGCTCGGCGGCGCCGCGGAATTCGACTTCCAAGGCGTTTACAGCGGTTCCAAAAACAAGGGCGGCGTACAATTGCGTCGCGCCTATGCCGAATTGGTCGACGCTCAACACGAACGACGTTTCCTCGCCGGGCAAGACTGGGAAATTATCTCCTCAGGCGCTCCGCAAATGCTCAACTACCTCCCGGGCGCATTTGCCGGCAATATTCAATACCGTCGCGCGCAGGTTCGTCTGGAACAGGGCTGGACTTGCAGTTCGGATCTTCACCTGCTCGGACAAATCGCGATCTGCGATAACGTACTGGGCGACTACACGTCCACCGCGGGCGTTTCCCCTGCCTCATCCGGATGGCCGATCATTGAGGGACGCTTAGCGACGGAACTGTTCAAGCAATCGCGTTGTGGTCTGCCCATCACCGTGGCGATCTCCGGGCACATTGGCGAACAGTACTACGCTTTCTCGCCGATCTCCGGCGTGCCGATGTGTTCCGCCGCTCAAAAGAACGCCATTCGCACATGGTCGACTAACTTTGAACTCGACGTGCCGATTACACAACGCTTCAAGTTCCAGGGCGAATGCTATATGGGTTCGAACCTAAGCTCGTTCTGTGGCGCGATCAACCAGGGCGTCGACCTCTATCGGCGCGAGGGTATCGACGACAAGGGAGGATGGCTCGCTTGTCATTACGACCTGACCGATAAACTCGCCACTAATGTCGGTTACGGTATCGACAAGCCGGAAAAGGACGACCTCGTCGGCGTCACCGTCGCCTCCAATGGCAAGACGACCGCGCGCACGAAGAACGAAATCTACTTCGTCAACCTGCTCTACAACTGGTCCAAAAACTTCATGACGGGCGTGGAAGTCAGTTACTGGCAGACCGGCTATCAGCAGGCGGACGTCTCGGGAGGAACGCCCGTGATTACGCAACTGAGAACCGCCGAAAACGTCAGAACGGAGGTCGTCGCCAGACTCTCATTCTAGCGCTGGCTACCTCAGAGCAGGACAAATCAAAACAAGGGCGGGCGCGAAACGATGCGTGACCCGCCCTAAGTCGTTAATAAACCTCGCAAAAGTACGTTTGAGCCTCACAACCTCACAAAACCATAAGAAAAGTAGACCTTTGCATTTCCATTCTCGAAAAGAATGTGTATAATCGGCGGTAGAGAGACGTTTCGTTACATTTAGACGTCGAGAATGGAACGTTCAATCGAACCTGAGAATCTTCCGACGTCGTACCATAGAAAGAGCTTATCATGAAATTACAACAGCTATCGCTATTTCTTGAAAATAAACCCGGACGACTACTGGAAGCGTGCGAAGCGTTTGGCGCCGCGGGCGTCAACGTTGAGACGATGTCACTGGTTGAGGCCGGTGATTTCGGGATCCTGCGCGTCTTAGTCAAAGACGTCAACGCCGCTTACGACGCTTTAAAGGATCGCTTCACCATTAAGACGTCCGACGTGATCGCCATTCAAACCGACGACGTGCCCGGCGCGTTGGCTAAGGCGCTCAAATTCTTCGCCAATACCGCCGTCAATATCGAGTACATGTATGGCTTTACCTCTAAGAAGACCGGCGTGGCCGCTATCGTTCTGAGCGTGAGCGACGCCAACCTTGCGGTGGAACTGCTCCAAAAAGGAAACGTCAAACTCGCGTCGGCGTCGGAGCTCTTCAATTAAAGTTCACACCGCGCGTTAGTAGCGTCGCAACGCAAACTAAAAACGGCAGAGGAACCGACCGAAATGTCGACGATTCCTTTGCCGTTCTTCTTTTTCTTGTAACTTTCAGCTTAAGCGCGAACTCACGCGCGAGAACACAACGTCAAAACGACGCGATTAGTTGCTCTTATCGAAAGAGGAGTCCAGTAGCGCAACGTCCAAATTGGCGTCGTAGCGAAAACCGATGAGCGTCCACGACGTCGGCGTCGACGTCGCGTCCACGGTTTTTGCTCGAGGACGATAATATGTGAAATACCACACGATCGGGTAATTCTGACGCTTGTAGAGATAACGAAAAACCACAAGATCCTCGCCCACTGCCTTTTGACCGATCGGTTCGTAAGAGACGTACGCGCCGAAGTTCTTATCGATCATTTGCAGACCGTCCACGATACGTTTCTTAACGTCTTCGCTTTCATTGAGCGCGGAGTTCTTCAGAAACTCGTTAATTGCCTTCGACGCGCCCTTATTAGGGTCGGACAAATTCTCAAAAAAATTACCGATCGACTCGCGCAATGCGTCAACCTCAGGACCGCTCGGCATTTGCGCTTGAGTTTGCGTCTGTTCCCCGCGATTGGACACAAACGTAACGACGGCTATTATTAAAACAAGCCACAAAAGGGATCTTCGCGTCTGTTTCATCTTAGAACTCCTATGGCGCTTACGCTCTATCGTATCTACGATATCGCTCGCGAAATGCGCGTGGAACGCTACGCAAAAGCGACGCTCGTCAAATCTGCGCGCTTGAATCGCGAACGTGTTCTTCTATATAACCTAATGACAAAACCCAGAAAGGTCAAGCGAATTTCCGAAAGACTCCGTGGTAAACAAACGCTTCTACTCGCGAAAACTCATGATATACAATTGTTAATGACCTGTAATACGTCTACAAGCAATCTTAACGTCAACGGCGCTTTGGCGCCTGTGGCTTTCCCCATGAGCGCTCTAACCTGCCCATGAGATAACGAGGTCATGTCGACTCGTAGGCTCCTGCGATTCTGTTCCATAATGACGTTAGCGCTCCTGCCCACAACGCCGATATGCGCCGATGACAATACGCCGGCGACCAAGTCGACGTCGTTGACTCTCAGAGCGCCCTACCCGACCTTCGCTTTTCGCTACAAGGACCGCTAGGTCGTCAGGTTCAGAACGTTGTGCACAACTGGACGCTACGCGCGCCAGAAACGAATCCG
>JAUNMR010000014.1:87929-89885 GCA_030537455.1 Planctomycetia bacterium
TCAGGTTCAGAACGTTGTGCACAACTGGACGCTACGCGCGCCAGAAACGAATCCGGCGCTACTATCGGTCTTTGAACTGCACGACCGTACGCCGTAAGCCGAGGAATACTACGTTCCATGGGTTGGAGAGTTTGTCGGAAAGGATCTCCTTTCTGCGTCGGAATTAACGCAAATGACCGAATCGCCACAGCTCCAACAAATGGTCGACGCGGCGACCGACGCGCTCATACAGTCACAAGACGACGACGGACGCCTCGATACCATTCCCCAAGGAGAAACGCCTCATGGTCGCCTGGGATCTCGGGGGGCGTTTTCACACGATCGTCGCGCGGCGCTGGCACGTCGTCAAGCTCGTCAAGCGCCATAAGCGACTACAATTCTACCTTGACGACGAATTAATAAGAGTATTTAACTTGGAAGAACGCTGACTCCCTCTGTCTCGGGCTCGGTTGCAATCCCAAGCGCCGTAGCGCCGGAGTTCTTTCACGGAAGTCTCAAAAACTTCAGCTCATCGGCGTTTCGGAATGATAGCGCGCTATCTTGCGATAACGATGCGTTTGCGTCGCGCCATGAATCTATCTGAGCGCGCGAACAAGAAAAGCGCGTCCAAATGGGTTTGCTAGCGCTTTTTTTACTTGAAATGAGCGTCTGTGCCTATAAAATGCGATTATGTGTCACGCGTGCGTCGTGCAACCGGCGCGCGCGTGACGCCCCGTGGCTACGACGCGCTGCGCACGCGCCTAGCGCGGGTCAGTTTTCTTACGAAGACAGCGACAAAACCACCATGGAGATTCTCAATGGAAATCAAGTTTTGCGGCGCCGCCGGAACCGTAACGGGCTCTAAGCACCTTGTGACATGTAATAGTTTCCAATTCCTCGTCGACTGTGGCATGGTTCAGGAGCGTGATAACCTCGATCGGAATTGGCAAGCTTTTCTGGACAGTCCACGCCGTCTCAACGCCGTCTTTCTCACGCACGCGCACCTCGACCATTGCGGTCTGATCCCGAAACTTTTCAAAGACGGGTTCCGCGGCGCCATTTACGGCACGCCGGCCACGCTCGATCTTACGCGTCTGATCCTCATGGACTCCGCACATATCCAGGAAGAAGACGCGCTCTTCAAGCAGAAGCGACACGCGCGAGAAGGTCGACGCTCGCCCAGACCGGTTAGACCGCTATACAATCAGTCCGACGTCGGCGCCACATGTAAACTCTTCCAGCCGATTCGTTACGGCAAACCGACCAAAATCGTCAACGGCGTCCAAGCGACCTTCCACGACGCCGGGCATATCCTCGGTTCCTCCTTTATCGAGTTCACTCTGTCAGCGCCGCAAATCGACCAAGAAGGCGCTCAAACGTTGCTCTTCTCCGGAGACCTCGGACGCGCCAATAGACCCATTATCAGGGATCCTGAATTCTTCAAAGAAAACGTCCGCGTTGATAAGCTCTTTATCGAATCCACTTACGGCGACAGAATCTCAGACCCCATCGATACCGTCGACGACCAACTGGTCGCTGTAATCAATCGTACGGTCGAGCGTCACGGTAAGGTCATTATGCCGGTCTTTGCCGTGGAGCGTGCGCAAGAGATGCTCTGCCGACTGGCAAGACTGCGCGATTCCGGCCAAATCTCAACACAGACCCCGATCTTTTTAGACTCTCCTATGGCTGTGGAAGCCACTGAGATCTTCGGACGCCACAAGGATTGTTTCGACGAAGAAACTCTCAAAATGATTCAGAGTGCGCGCGAGTCCCTCCACAATCTCTCGTTACTCAGGACAAAGGAGGAATCGCAACAGCTCAACGACTACGACGGAGCCGCGATTATTATGGCGTCCGCCGGTATGTGCAACGCCGGACGCATCAAACACCACCTGGCCAACCACATTAGTTCAGCCAAAAATTCCGTCGTCTTCCTTGGCTACCAAGCCGAAGGCACGCTCGGTCGACAAATCG
>JAUNMR010000014.1:89985-92002 GCA_030537455.1 Planctomycetia bacterium
AATTCCGTCGTCTTCCTTGGCTACCAAGCCGAAGGCACGCTCGGTCGACAAATCGTCAACGGCGTGAGTCCGGTAAGAATCCACGGGATCCAACGACCGGTTCATGCGGAAATCGTTACAATCCGCGGTATTTCCGGTCACGCCGACCAAAACGAGTTGCTCGCGTGGTATAACGCCATCCCGCAACGTCCCAAAACGACTTTTGTCGTACATGGCGATCCCAATGCCTCTAATACCCTTGCCGAAAAGATCAGAAACATTGCTCCTGAAACAAAGGTTCTGGTTCCGCAATTTGGCGACGTCTACAAAGACTAAACCAGGCGCGCAAGCGTCCCACGCCCCACGGGGAACGTAAAACTAAAACACATCGCCACAATTCCCTAAGTATTGCACATTAACGAGGATATGACTGTGAACGACGACGCCATTAACCACGATAGTATCCAAGAGTCTGTCGCTAACGAACAGAGCGCCGAAAGCGTCGTCAACGACGCCACGAACGTCAATGCGACGAGCGCGCCCTATGTGGCAACCGCCTCGGACATTCCGAGTTCGTCTAAACTTCCGCCAGAAGTCGTGGCAAGATTTACAGACGTCCATGCGCGTCTGACTAAGGAAATTGGCAAGGTCTTTGTCGGTCAGAGCGAACTAGCGCTCGGCTCGCTCATCGCGCTCTTCTCTAGTGGGCACGTACTACTGGAAAGCGTTCCCGGTCTGGGCAAAACGCTCTTTGCTTCCGCCCTGGGAAAAGCGCTCGGGTGCCAGTTCGGTCGCGTGCAGTTCACGCCCGACCTCATGCCGTCCGACGTCATCGGCTCGCCTATCTTTAACGTCAAGACGCAGGAGTTTACCTTCCACCGCGGTCCGATCTTTACTCAGATACTACTGGTCGACGAAATCAACCGCTCGCCCGCAAAAACTCACGCCGCGCTTCTGGAAGCAATGCAAGAGAACGCCGCGACTGTCGACGGCGTGACATATGCGTTGCCCGAACCGTTCTTTGTGATCGCCACGCAAAACCCTATCGAGTCGGAGGGAGTCTATAACTTACCGGAAGCGCAAATCGACCGATTTATGTTTAAAATCGTCGCGACCTATCCTATAAAAGAGGACGAGTTAATCGTACTTCGTAATTACGGTAAGAATATCGCGTCGGCTCAAAAGCTACAAAACGTTGCGCCGGTTCTCGACGCGACGCAAATCTTAGAGTTACGTCAAATTATCAACGACGTTTACGTCGCGCCACAACTGTTTGATTACGTCATTAACCTCGTACGCGCCACGCGCGAATTTCCACGACTTGCTTATGGCGCCTCCACGCGCGCCGCGCTGGCGCTTATTCAGGGTATTCGCGCGCTAGCGCTCTTCCAAGGGCGCGCATACGCCACGCCAGACGACGTCGCAAGAATCGCGTTGCCGACCTTGCGACATCGCGTAAGAATCTCCCCTGAAATGGAAATCGCCGGTCGTTCCGTCGATGAAATCCTCGCCTTCCTCATTCGTTCCATTGAAGTGCCGAGAATGTAACGTCACAACATTTCTGACGTCGTCCTTTTCAAAGACGCTGACCCAATCGGTCGCATTCTAACGCCTGGAAAGTCGCCTTAGTAGCCAAAATGGATAGACTTACTGAAATTGTCCAAATTAGTCAACAGTTAGAAACGCTACTGCAAAAGCGTTTCAAAGCCGTCGGGCGCGGTCTGCATGGGAAAATTACTTCGGTTCAGAGTAAAATCCCGGAAGCCGTAGTCAGAAAGTTGCGTTATATTGCAACTCTACGTAATAAAGCGGTGCATGAAGACGCCAACATTGCCAATACCGAGTACAACTCGTTCCACACGGCGTACGAAGAGGTTATGCTCTATTTCAACCGCGCGGTGCACAAACAGTCTGAAAAGGATCTTTATTTCAAAGGACTTAAAACAGGTTTGATCATCGGTCTACTTGTCGGCGGCGTCGTTGGAGTTCTACTCGCCCTTGCGATTAGCTAACGACCGCGCCCACGAAACGCTCGGGG
>JAUNMR010000015.1:0-819 GCA_030537455.1 Planctomycetia bacterium
CTTTGGGCGGGGCGCCACGGGCATTGCCCGTGGCGTAAAAAAACGCAGGGCGGTCTAGACAGCGGGTTGGTTGTTTTGGTTGGTGGTTCAGCTGGGCGTGAAATAGGGCGTTTGAACGCTCAAGCGGTTGTTTGTTTTATCTGACTTCTTCGACCAGACGTAAACAAACGCACTGAGTTCCTTGAGAGGCGTCAACTGAAATACTAGCCTTGCAGTGAGAGTTTTAAAGTGGCTTCGTAGTAAATAGAAACCGCGGCGTCCTGTTCTAACCCAAGGAGCCGCGGCGTTTTATATTCAATCGGTAACGCTTCGTAACGAGCGAGTTTTTAGTAAATTCTTGTTATTTCTTGGCTTGTTCCACGATATATCGCACGCCCTGGTAGAAGATCTTGCGATAGTTCGGGTCATTGAAGGCTCCGCCGGCGTCTCCCTGTATCATGCCAAATACCGGGGTCTTCTTATATCGCCACGTCCACACGACCGGGGCGTCCCCCTGCGGATGGTCGGTACGCGCGAGTACGTCGATGTGAGGGTTATAGTAGACGTTCTTAAAGACTTCGTCGTTAATGGTAAAGTCGCTAATGCCCGCGGTGATCGGATGTTCACGCTCCACAATGTAAATATTCACGTCCGTCGGGTGAAGATAGGTCGACGGACCGTATTTGCGACCGTTAATCTCCGTCTCCTTAAGGAGATACTGCGCGCCGTAAAGCTCGCGGAAGAGCGGAAATTCCGGATGAGATATCAGCGAATGATGCAACATGACAGTCGCAATGCCCTCTTCGCCCCAGAGCTTCTCCAAATTGCTCTTCTGCTCCT
>JAUNMR010000015.1:919-30015 GCA_030537455.1 Planctomycetia bacterium
TGCGCATAAAAGTTTATTGTGGTTTTATCCGGATATTCTGCCAAAATGGTTAAAACAGTCGCAATGCCCTCTTCGCCCCAGAGCTTCTCCAAATTGCTCTTCTGCTCCTCGGTCAGTTCAAAGAAGGACTGGTCGTGGAAGACCAAAACGTCGTAATCTTTGGACAAACCCGGCTTGAGCATGTCCTGCTTTTCCGGGATCGAAATCTCCTCAAAGGTAGCGTTCGGGAAATCCTTCAACATAGCGTGTAAGTTCGCCTTGTCGTAACCGTGTCCGCCTACGACCAATAGAATGCGCAGCGGTTTTTCCCCCGCTTGCTCCTGCGCGCCGACGTTCGCTAGCGCGCTTGCGCTTGCCAATACACTTAACGCGCTGATTTTGCCAAATTCTCGTCTGTTCATTTTTCACCTCGTTTGTCCTGCGCGTTCTGCTTCGCCAAGCGCGACGCGTGCGCGACTGTCCTTCATTCTACGAACGCACGCCGTGTAATGCAACTGTTTTTCACGGCTTTTTCACCCGGCAACACTCCGAGTAAATCTCCGTGCTTTTGAACCGTCGTTTCCGCGTGTTTTTCCCATGGTCAATGAAAAAAGACTGCGAAGCCGCAAAGGGACTGCGCAGTCTTATTCTTTTGGGGCGCGCGCGTGTGAAGGCGTTGCGCGCGAAATATCTTTTTGCGTTTCGTCGTCGAACTAGAATGTCAAACCACAACCGACAGCGCCGGTGAAACCGTCGTCTTTACCGTTCTGATCGACCCAGTCGTAGCGCACGTCAGGACGAATAAAGAGGTTCGGCGTGGGACGATAGACCAGCCCGAGGGTGACGTCATGGATTTTGCCCTCGATCTTGTCGTCGCCCGCTCTGCCAAACTGTTCGTCGTCTAGCTCATGTGTGAAGTACTCGTATCGCGCCACCGCCATGAGTTGGTCGGTCACCTGATAGGTCAGGTAGTTCGCAAAGCCAAGTTGGGTATAGCGATGCGTATTGGTCGCGCGATCTTCCATCGTGCCGTAGTTCGTTTGGAAGGCGTAGCCGAGCTTGTCGGTGAACTGCGCTTCGACCGTAACCGATTGCAGATACTCGTTTTGGTCGCCAATAGAGACGCCGCCGAGGTCATAATAGCCATAGCTCAAAGACGCGCGGTCTTCGCCCAGTTTACTGTGCACCTGGTTCAAGTTGCCGGCGTAGGCGATCTTAAAGTTTTCCGCGAGTTGTAACGTGGCGCCAAAGAGGAAGCCAGTGTCGCCGCGACGATTGTCGAAGCTACAATCGACTCCGGAGACTAGCCCGACGTCCAATGAGAGTTGTTCCGATGGCGCAAAGGTGAACAGCCCGCCGGTGTGCGTGCACGGCTCGTGACCGAACATGTAAGTGTGCGTATTAACCGGGCAAAGCGAGTTGTCGACCGGCTCGTAACCGACGATTGTCGCGAATTTACCAATCTTAGCGGAGAGCATGCCGTAACCGACTTGCGCATATCCCTGATAAATCGAGGCGCCGTATCCGTCGCCGCTTACGCCCCATTTCGCGTCAAATCCACCGTCGCCGGTCGATTGCGCCAACGTCGTGCCAAAGAGCGCGTCCACGCGATAGCCCCAGTCCAAATACCCGCGTTCGCCGTGAGCCACACGCTCCGCGGTGAGCCAGACTTGATCCATATGAGCCGCGTCGCCCGCGCGAAGGTAACCGTCTAACCAGGAGCCGACGATACTACCGCTGAGCCACTTTTCGCCCTCTTCGTAGGTCGCCTCTGGATAAGCGCCGTACTGCGGCATAACCTCTTGACCGTAAGAAGAATATGGATAAGAACTTGTGTACGGCGACGACGGGTTGTAATTATAACCGTTGTTCGCATAAGGGGCGTACACGCCATTGGGCGCCGCTTGTGCGCTCGCCACACGCGCGCCGCTCGACGCGCCGTCTAAACTGTCAAGATTGGCTCCAAACGCCGCGGCGCTTCCAAAGAGCGCAAGACACAGCGCGGGCGCGAAATGTCGTATCTTTTTCATTCCATGACGCCTTATATAACTTCCATGTATTGCGGCGAGAACACTGGCGGTTCTCTCGCTGCCGTCTTTACTCCTAACGCGACCGCGTGCGGATCTCCATGCGCGTGGAGTATACCAATTTCCTTCTGTTTATCGGCGGGTATCAATGCTGCGCATAAAAGTTTATTGTGGTTTTATCCGGATATTCTGCCAAAATGGTTAAAATAGAACTTATAAAGGACGGGTTGTTTTGGTTAAATAGAATGGGCGTTTGAAGTAAAATAGGTATTTTATTTCTAAATCAGTTCGTTTCGACGCGTGTTTGCTCCTCGGCGCCGATAGTTTCCCCAATGGGTTAAACGCCAACTCATTGTATGTCTTTCGTTGACTTTTACCCTCGCTCGGCTATACTAGACCCAAAGGGACGCGCGTGCGCCCCTGCCAGTTTGACGCGGTTGGAGATAGAGGCGTTTTATGGCACGTAAGTTGCGTTTTGTTTTGTATTTATTGATTGTCTTGGCGCTTGGACTGGCCGCTTATCAGGCGCCGCTTGTGTCGTCAGGGCGCTTGAGCGCGCTGTTTTCGCCGACCGGCGCGTGGTCGATTCTTCCGCCGATAGTCGCGATTCTCCTGGCGTTTGTGACGCGCAATGTCGTCGTGTCGCTCATGGTCGGTATTCTCAGCGCGTCGTATCTTCTCGCGTTGTGTGATCATGGCGCGCTCGCCTCGGTCGGATCCGCCTTTGTGATAGCAACCCGCGGCATGCGCGACGCGGTCGCCGACCCATGGAACGCCGGGGTGCTGCTACAATGCGGCGCAATTGCGGGTCTGGTTGGTCTCATAACCGCCAGCGGGGGAGTGCGCGCGGTTGCCGAGGGACTTTCGAAGTTCGCGCGCGGACCTGTTAGCGCCCAAGTGATCACCTGGTTCCTAGGGATATTTATCTTTTTCGACGATTACGCCAACGTTCAGATTCGCGGTCCGATTATGCGTCCGATCACCGACCTTAACCGTGTGTCGCGTGAGAAATTCTCCTTTATTCTCGACTCCACCTCCGCGCCGATCGCCGGTATTGCGCTGATCTCTACTTGGATCGGAGCGGAAGTTTCCTATATTAGCAGCGGTCTGACCGACGCCGGTCTCATCGATACGATCTCCCCCTACGGTCTGTTCGTCTCCTCGATTCCCTATCGGTTCTATAATATCGTGGCGCTCTTCTTTGTGTTGCTCACCGCGCTGACTCTTCGTGAGTTCGGACCGATGCGTCGCGCCGAACTGCTTGCGCGTCGCGGGTATTTGCGCGAACTCGACTCCAATTTGATTACGATCGAAGAGGCGATGTACTCCGGTATGGAAGGCGCGTCGGAACTCCAGGGCGCTAACGCGCAAGAGCAGGGCGATTCGCCCGCGACGCATGTGACCAAGCGCGGACGGTTCGACGCGCTCTTTGCGCTCGTGCCCCTGACGGTTCTTATTCTCGCCGCCTTTCTCTTCTTCTATACCTCCGGTCAGGCGAAAGTAGCCGAGCAAGCGATCGACCCCGAGTGGGCAGCCGCTTACCCCGACAAAATGCAAGCGCTCCAGCCTTTTTCCTTTGCTACCGTGCGCGCGTGTTTCTCCAACGCCGACGCATCGATTGCGATCTTTCAGTCGGCGCTCCTCGCTGGGATCGTCGCCTTTGTTATGTGCGTGCTCTCCGGTAAATTCACCGCCGCGGAGGGCGTAAGATATTGGCTCGACGGCGTTAAGTCGCTCGTCTTTACCCTGGTGATTCTCATTAGCGCGTGGACGCTCTCCTCCTGTATCGGCAAAGACGGTCTCGGCGCGGCGAAATTCCTTGTCAGCGTCATGTCCGACGCCACGCCCGCGTCGATTCTGCCCGCGATTATCTTTATCTTCGCCGCGATTATCTCCTTTGCCACCGGCACTTCCTACGGCACTATGGCGATTATTATGCCCCTGGCGATTCCCTTCGCGAATGAACTTGCTCCCGGCGACTACGGGTACCTCGTTGTCGCCAGTAGCGCGGTTCTCACCGGCGCGATCTTCGGCGACCACTGCTCCCCGATTTCCGATACCACGATCCTCTCCGCTACCAGCGCACGCTGCGGTCTGCTCGAGCATGTCGGCACTCAGCTAAGCTATGCGCTCATTCTCGCCGCTATTGCCGTTGTGTGCGGCTTCCTGCCCGTGGGAATGGGAGTCCCCGTGTGGGGCGCTGTCGGCGCGTCGCTCATCGCCGTGCTTGCGGTTGTCTTCCTAATTGGGCGCAAAACGCCGGCGTCTCTACCCGATGATCAGCGGTAGAGCTCAGGTTTCCAGCGCGCGCTGACCGTACGGATGCGTTTTGTATTCGCCCCAGTTGGTCTGCGTGCTCGTCCCGTTGGGCGCAAGCTGTTAATCTGAGGCGACGTTGTTTACAAAACAAGAGCGCGGTCGATCCCTTGTGAGTCGACCGCGCTCGGTTTATCTAGCGCACGCTATTGCGCGCTATACGATTGTCGTGTGGATTCAGCCGATTAGTACATTCCGCCCATATCGGGAGCGGCGGGCGCGCTCTTTTCCTCTTTGGGTAGGTCGGCGATGAGCGCGTCGCTTGTGAGCATCATCGAGGCGACGCTCGCGGCGTTTTGTAGCGCGGAGCGCGTCACTTTCGCCGGGTCAATGACGCCAGCCTTGACGAGGTCTTCGTAGACGCCGGTGAGCGCGTTGTATCCGAAGGCGCCGTCGCCTTCGCGTACCTTTTCCGCCACGACGCCGCCGTCTTTACCAGCGTTGTCCGCGATCTGCATGATCGGATTGGCGCACGCGCGAATGATAATGTTGTACCCAACGCGTTCGTCGCCGTCGAGGTCAGCGCTCGCTTCGACCTTGGAGGAGGCGCGCAGTAGCGCGACGCCGCCGCCCGGCAGCACGCCCTCTTCGACCGCGGCGCGCGTGGCGTGCAACGCGTCTTCCACACGCGCTTTCTTTTCCTTCATTTCCGCTTCGGTTGCGGCGCCAACGTTCAATTTGGCAACGCCTCCGGCGAGCTTCGCAAGTCGCTCTTCCATCTTTTCCTTGTCGTAATCGCTGGTGGAGACCTCGATTTCACGACGCAGTTGTGCAATGCGCGCCTTGATTTCATCGGAGGAGCCGGCGCCCTCGACGATCGTAGTCGTGTCCTTAGAGACGACGATCTGTTTCGCTTGTCCAAGGTCTTGCAACGTCAGCGAGGCAGGTGTGCGGCCGAGGCTTTCGAAGATCACTTCGCCGCCGGTCAGAATACCGATATCCTCAATCATGGCCTTACGACGATCGCCGTAGCCAGGCGCCTTGACGGCGCAGATCTTCATCGTGCCACGCAGGCGGTTAATAACCAGTGTCGCGAGCGCTTCGCCGTCGACGTCTTCCGCGATAATGAAGAGCGGACGACCGGTGTTCATGACCGCTTCCAGGATCGGAATGAAGTCCTTGATCGTCGAGATCTTCTTTTCAAAGATCAGGACGTAAGGATTGTCCAGGACGCATTCCATCTTCTGCGGGTCAGTGACGAAATAAGGGGAGAGGTATCCGCGATCGAACTGCATGCCTTCGACCCATTCCACCTCGGTCTTGAGCGACTTGCCCTCGTCGACGGTAATGACGCCGTCTTTTCCGACCTTTTCCATAGCGTCGGCGAGTAGTTGCCCGATTTCTTTGTCGTTGTTAGCGGAGATGGCGCCGACTTGGGCGATGCTTTCCTTGCTGTCCTTCACGGGAATCGCCATATTCTGGAGTTCCGCGACGACGTCGGCGACGGCCTTGTCCATTCCGACCTTCATGTGCAAAGGATTGACGCCGGCGACGACGGCTTTCATGCCTTCGTTAAAGATCGCTTCGGCAAGTATCGTCGCGGTAGTGGTACCGTCTCCGACCACGTCGCTGGTCTTCGAGGCGACCTCGCGCACCATTTTCGCGCCCATATTTTCGTAGGCGTCTTCCAGGTCGACTTCTTTGGCAACGGTCACGCCGTCTTTGGTGACCAACGGTAGGCCGAAGCTCTTCTGGATGATAACGTTGCGACCACGAGGACCAAGCGTGACTTTGACCGCGCGCGCCAATTTAGTCACGCCGCGACGAAGCGCTTCACGCGCCTCTTGATTGAAAGCAATCATTTTTGCCATTAGATATTTCCTTTATGTAAACTTGTTTGATTGCAGATTTTATCGCGCACAGGCGCGTGAGCGCGCTACTGGATGATCGCGAGAATATCGCTTTCGCGCATGAGTAGAAATTCGTTTTCGCCGAATTTGAAATCTTCTCCGGCGTAGGAGAGGAACAGTACGCGATCGCCTTCTTGGACGGTGAACTTACTGCGCGTTCCGTCGTCTAGCAAACGCCCTCCACCGACGCTGACGACAACGCCGCGCGCGGGCTTGTCCTTCGCCGAATCAGGAAGGTAGAGACCGCCGGCAGTGCGCTCGTCGCTTTCGTCACGTCGCACGACAACGCGGTCGCCAAGAGGTTGCAGACTCATACCGCAGCAGCATTGATTGTCGGCGGCGTCGCACTTTTTCTTCGCTGTTTGTTTCTCCTTAGCCATTTTGAACTCCTAATAGGCGTTATTTGTACTGGCGCGACTCATTTCAGTCGCGCGCCGTTTACTAATAGTGAACGTTGCGTCCTAAGTACGCGCGTAAGTAGCTCGGCGCGCGTCCGTAATGAACGACGTTATGTATGATGCAAAGAAGGCGCCAAAAGTAAAATAAGGCGCAATTGTTTTGGTTTTTCTTAATAATCGCGCGAATTTTATGCGTCGATTGCTCGTCTACTTGCCTAGAACGCACAAAGCGCCCGAGTCGCCCAGGTCGCCCGGACGGTTGTGGTCAAATTGGCAGTCGTCGAGGCGCGCTGATTGTGTCTGCGACTACGCGCTATTTTTCGCTTTCCTCTTTCTTCTGGGCGTTTTCACCTTTCGTCGAGTCGTTTTGTGTGTTGTTCTCTTCGGTCTGCGTCTTCTCGCTAGGTTCCATGAGGTAACGCGAAGGAGTGGGCAACCCGGTTTGTTTGTATTGCTCCAAGAAGGAGTCGAAGTCGACGTAGTGGATCGCCTGGAATCCAAACTGTCGCGCGCCCTCAACGTTCGGGATTAGGTCGTCAATAAAGAGAACCTCCTCCGGCTTGAGGTCGGGTATCTCTTTACGCGCGTCGTCTAGGGCGATTTGGTAGATTTCCCGATCCGGCTTGAGCGCTCCTACCTGACAACTTGCGAGTTTGTGCTGTGGGAAGAGATCCCAAATTCGCGGATACGCTTCCTCTATGTACTTCCAGTGGACGTCAATCGTATTGGAGAGCACACCTCGCGGAAAATTATGCTTGGCCAGTTTGTATAGGATCGGGAAGATCGGATCGTTCGACCAGAATATGTCGTTGACGGCGGTGAGAAAATCGTTGAGGTCGCCCTGTACGCCGAGAGTTTCACATACGAATTGGAAATACTCCTGCGTGGAAATGCGACCGAGCGCGTATTGACGATATTGCTCTTTATCGACCAGTATGCTCTGTAAGTCGTGCTCCGAGACGTTCAGCGCCTTTGCAACCTGCGAGAACATACGGTGCGCGCTAAAGAATAAGAGGACGTTTCCAAGGTCAAAATACACAAATCGAATCGTCATATCGCAGACTTTCACATAACTGAGCGTCTGGACGCATGGACGCCAAGTCAGGGCGGGAATCAAGGTAGGTAACGCGCCTGTTGTCACGAGGATTCCTCGTGTCGACGTTGCGCGGTCGCGTCCGGTTTGCAAACTATTATAATACAATTGAACCGTCTTGAAAATAGCGCGCCGACAAGAGAAAGAGGAAATTTCAGGTAGGCGTCTTACGTGCGTTCTGGCGCTTTTTTTTCCACTTAGTCTCGGTAATAACATGGACGATACCGTAAATTACGGTTTAAACCGCTACCATTAGCGCTCTCGTGAGATTAAATAGAGATTATTTTGGCGATAGTGAGTTGACGATTGTTGGACGCTAGTGTATCCTTTACCAGACTAGGGCGCGTGCGCAATATGCTAGCGCCTTCGATCTTCATTCAGATTAGCAAGCCTAAGCGTTTTTCAGTGTTACCCGTTACCAGCGTTTGCACGTTTGCTTATCCGTCATTTTTTTAACTGAGCCGAACGCGCGCTGTAGGCGATTAGACAGTAGCCTCGGTTTCCTTTTCCTAGACGCGAGTCATATGAACACGAGCGCTCCCTTGGCTCATCGCGTCGACGTGTGACGTCGTAGCACATGAGGCTGCATTATGAATTTCAGTGGCTCAACCTACATCGTGGTAGTTGATTATATTAAGAAGAAGTTAGCTTCTGGCGAGTTGAAAATTGGCGATCGTCTTCCTACGGAACGTGAACTTGCGGAAAAACTTCATTTGGGTCGCAATACGGTGCGCGAGGCGTTGCGTAGCCTCGAGAATACCGGTTTAATCGAGCCGCGTCAGGGTAGCGGAAATTACCTCGTGTGCGACTTTGAACGCGTTTACGAACATTCGGTTGAAGTCGCGTTGCTCACACGTACGATCGATTTTGCCGAGATTGCCGAACTTCGACATGGTCTTGACGTTCTCGGTTATAAACTTGCGTACCAGAACGGTACGCCCAAGGAGTTGCGCGCTATTAAAATCGCTCGTGAACAACTCGCCCAAGGTCGCGAATCATCCCACGCGCCTGAACTGCATTCCGATTTCCATCGCGCAATTATTAACGCGACTCATAATCGTTTGCTCATGATGGTCTATAACGGTCTGACCAAGGTCTTCTCGTGCCTTATTGCCGAAACGTACAAACGTTTTTCACTTGAATCTTTCACAGATCTTGCGATCGTTCACGACGAGATCTGTGACGCGTTGGTGGAACGCGATTTCCACAAGGGGATTGCCGCGCTGGAAGAACATTTTCGTATTGTCTATCAGTACTATACCGACAAGGACGTTTCTGAAACGTTCAATTATATAAAGTCAAAGACCAAAAGCGTACGCGCTCGTCGCGCCAAGGTTGGCGACGTTAAGGCGACTCGCAAAAAGAAAGCGAAATCGTGATAGTAATAGTATTCAGAAGCGCTTTTTTCTTTGACGTTTTGTCTGGTCTGAACGGATCGTGATGGAGTACGGAATATTATGACGCTTTTCAAGAGGTGGGCGCGTTTTGTCCTGGGAATGTCGCTTGTGGCGTTCGGTATAGCGCTCACGGCGCGCTCCGACCTTGGAACCTCGCCTATTTCCTCAATTGCCTACGCATGGTACAAGATCACGCTGGAAACGCGCATACCAACGCTCTCTCTCGGCGTGACGTCTCTGGTGATGAATATCGTCTTTTTTCTCATCCAGTGGGCGATCGCCGGTCGTCGTTTCCCCAAGGTACAGTTCCTTCAGATTCCTGCGACTTTCCTTTTCGGCGCGGTTATCGATTTCGCCGGCTGGGTCTTTAGCCCCATTCCCGTGACGACCTATTGGGGACGACTCCTGGAGGTTCTCCTCGGTAGCGCCCTGGTCGCGCTGGGGCTTGTCTTTGAACTTTCCGGCGATATTCTCTATCTTCCCGGCGACGGGCTGGTGAAGAGCCTCAATGAGCTCTTTAAGCTCAATTTCAGCACAATGAAGATTGTGAACGACGTCACGCTCGTTCTGCTCGCGGCTCTTTCGTCCTACTTCGCGCTGCGTCATGTCGTCGGCGTACGTGAGGGCACGGTGATTGCGGCGCTTTGCGTCGGTTGGTTTATTAAGTTTTTTCGTCCTTTCGTTCCCCGGGTAGCGCCGGTGAAATCTGCGGCAAAAGACGGCTACGTCTCGGTCGACGCCTAATCGGTCTGACTACTCCTTTCATACCAGAACGCGCGCTTGTACTTGAGCGCGCGTTTTGAGTCTGCCCCCTTTTTTCACGGTCGGTCTTGCTCTAAGTTCGGTTGATATTTCCCTTTGAGCGCTATATACTTTAAACGCTAGCGTTCGGACGCTTGTCTTTTTTGTGACAAAACGTTCCTGCGCGTCCTTTATGCAATCTATCAAGGAGATATAGATGAGTCTATTAGGTAAGAGCCGAACTTGCACAGCGTTTTTCATTTGCGCTGTGACGCTTGCCCTGGCGGTATGTTCCTTCTGTCGTACGTTCGCGGAAGACGTTATTATAGCAGATTTTGAAGGCTCCGATTACGGGTCTTGGCGCGTGGAAGGCGAAGCGTTTGGCACGGAGCCCGCGCGCGGTACGCTCACGAGCCAAATGACGGTGAGCGGTTATCAGGGCGAACGACTCGCGAACTCCTACTTTCACGGCGACGCTTCCGTCGGCGTTTTGACGTCGCCCGAAATCGAGATCACTAAGCCCTATGTCAACTTCCTCATTGGCGGCGGCGCTCATCCTGGCACATATTTCGAAATGCTCGTTGACGGCAAGCGGGAACGACTCGCACGCGGACCTAATCTCAACCCCGGCGGATCGGAAAAACTCGATTGGGAAACCTGGGACGTCGCCGATTTTATCGGTCAAAAGGTCGTCTTTCGTATCGTTGACAACGAGACGGGCGGCTGGGGACATATCAATGTCGACTCAATTATGCAGAGCGATAAACGCCGTAGCGGTCTTTTCCACCTTCGCGAAGCGCAAATCAGCGCGCCCTATTTGATCTTCTATGTCGCTAAAGAAGGGGAGCAACGCTGGGTGCGTATTGAGGTCGACGGCAAAGTCGTTCGCGAATTCACCGCGTCCTTGCCCGAGGCGGGTACGGAGCATAAGCCCGGCGGGTTCAACGCTTGCGTCGATATGTCCCCCTGGGTCGGTAAGACGCTCTCTTTTATTGTGGAAAAAGCCGACGACGAACTAGAACTTGAGCCGCTTCGCTTCTCAGACTCGCTGTACGATAGCGCGCCCGATTACAACCAGCCGCTACGTCCGCAGTTCCACTTCTCCCCCAGAGAAGGATGGACTAACGACCCGAATGGCTTGGTTTACGCCAATGGCGTGTATCATCTGTTCTATCAGCACAATCCCTTTCATATCAACTGGGGCAATATGACCTGGGGTCATGCGACCAGCCCGGATTTATTGCACTGGACAGAGCAGGGCGACGCGCTCTACGCCGATGAACTCGGCACAATCTTCTCCGGTAGCGGCGCCGTTGACGTTAATAATAGCGCCGGTTTTCAAACTGACCCGCAAGGTCCCGCGCCACTGGTCTTTATGTACACCTACAATGGTCCGAGTATGCGCTATGGCAATCGCGCCTCTCAAGCGCTCGCCTACTCCCTTGACAATGGCAAGACCCTGATCAAATACGAGGGCAACCCGACGCTACCACACATTATCGGCGGTAATCGCGACCCGAAGATCTTCTGGTACGAACCGACGCAAAAGTGGATCGTTGCGCTTTATATGGACGGAGAAGATTACGCGCTCTTCGCTTCTGACGACCTCAAGAGCTGGGAGGAACTTTGCCGTATTGAGAAAATGGGTTGCTCCGAATGCCCCGATATCTTTGAACTTGCGGTCGACGGGGACGAATCAAATAAACTTTGGGTCTTCTGGGGCGGCGACGGTCGTTACGTTCTCGGTCATTTCGACGGTCACAAGTTCGAACCTATCACCGAGCCGCAACGCGCCAAATTTGGCGGTAACGACTACGCGGCGCAAAGCTACAGCGATACGCCCGGTCGACGCGTTCAGTTCTCCTGGATGAACGGCGGTCAGTACCCGGATATGCCCTTTAATCAACAGTTTAGCGTACCGCGCGAATTGACCCTACGTACCACCGAACAAGGCGTGAGATTGTGCATTTACCCCGTAAAGGAAGTAAACGAGCTCAGAGATAAAGCCGTTGCGCTCCAAAAGAAAGAGGTCGATTCCTCGATAGTCTTTGAAGACAAAGAGAACGTCGCCGCCGACCTGCTCGACGTGGAACTGACCCTGAACCCGACGCAAGACGCCGAATCGGCTCAAGTGAAACTCCGCGACCGCGTGGTCACTGTCGACTTCAAAGCGCAAACCGTTGCCACCGGCGACGTTACCGCGCCGATCTTCCGTGAACCGGACGGCGTTAAGTTACGCCTGGTTCTCGATCGAACCTCGCTGGAAGTCTTTGTGAACGGCGGAACCTCTCAAATTGCAACGTGTTACCTTCCGAGCGCCGACGCCGCTGACAATCTCCTGAGCGTAGAAGCCAAGGGCGGCAAGGTCGACGTCGCGGCACAGGTCTGGACGGTAAAGAGCGTCTGGAAATAAGGTTAGCATCGGCATGGATCGCTAACGTCTAGTCAATTGAGACGTCAACGATTGGGGTTAGCGCGCGCGATGCGGTGAATTTGCCGAAGAGGAAGTCTGACACGGTGTGAAGTCCCAGTACGCTGCGTGTCGCCACACGCGTGGAGGTTGAGGCGTAGAGAACATATTGTTCCACGCCCAGTTGCGCAATTCTCGCGACGGCTTCCTCCTCATTGACCAGTCGCATGTCCTGTCCGACGGCAAGCGGTCGCCATGTGTAGGGTCGTTTGAGCCGCCGCGCATTGAAATCGATCATGAGAACCGAGAGCGCCGTCACGCCGCGTCGCTCTCGGTTTATCTGTATTATTCTCCTGCGCGGCATTATCGTTAGCGCGTCTCGCTGGTTGTCTGCGCGTCTCTCCTGTGCCATGAGTGGAAACACTCGTGCGAGCGCGTCGGTCGGCTCCGGTCCTGCCAGGAGTAGCGCCTCTTGAAATTCTGACGATTGCTCCGCGCGTAGCTCGCGAGGATATTCCAGCGTCATTGTTAGCTTGAGGTCTCTCTGGTGATTTTCACGCATAATCCTCGGTCGGGACAGTTCGTCGACGACCAGAAGGATTGCCTCGTTGCGTGCCAGTACAATGCGACGCGATAACTGTCGTTCCTGCTGTAGCTGAATGGCGCGCTCGTAAAAGGCGTAATCACGGCAGAAATCTTGACAGATCGTTCGCCATTTACCCACGGGCTGCAAGCTCTTGTGCGCGACGGTCACCGTAGCGTTCAGCGCGCCTTGGAAGAGCGTTTGCCCGTCAACGTAGCACTCCCAGGGGACGTCCAAAGCGTTTTCTGGATTTTGTGGGAATTGAAAAAACGTATGCATTCCCCTCATGGGGTCAGAATGACCGTCGCAGAGGGTTAGGTACTCTTGAGCTCGGTCGACACAGCCGGTCGCCTCGTGATCGGCGCCTTCGCGCTCCAATCTCTCTAACGCGCGTTGACGTAACGAATTGTGCGCCAGAGCGCCCTTGGCGTCGCTAGCGTGTATTACCTCATGATTCATGGCGTTTTCCCCCAGACGGAGTTATGACGTTCGAGCGTTTGTTTTCCTATATTATATCGCGAAAAGTCGGTCGTCTGTGTGCGACTTGCGATTTTTTTACGGTCTGCTATACTTATCAGGTCAGCGCGCGGGGGTTTTAACGCCATTGCGCAAAGGTTTAAGTGTTCTTTTTCAGAAGGTTTGAGAATGCAAAACGCTAAGAGTCACGAGATCTTTAATCGAGCGCTCGAGCTTATGCCGGGCGGGGTTAATAGTCCTGCACGCGCCTTCGGCGGAGTCGGAGGCGAGCCGACGGTCTTTGCAAAGGGACGCGGCGCCTACCTTTACGACGTCGACGGTAATCGCTATATCGATTACGTTCTGTCGTGGGGACCGATGATTCTGGGTCACTGCGACCCTCGCGTGACCTCCGCGCTCGTGGAAGCGACCTGCGCCGGTACCAGTTTTGGCGCGCCTACCGCGGCGGAAAACCGTCTCGCTGAACTGATTATCGATATTGTACCGTCGATCGAAATGACGCGCCTGGTGAACTCCGGGACGGAAGCGACAATGAGCGCAATTCGTCTTGCACGCGGTTATACCGGTCGCGATAAGATCGTAAAATTCATCGGTTGCTACCACGGTCACGTTGATTCTCTGCTTGTCGCCGCCGGTAGCGCAGCGGCAACACTCGCGATACCGAACTCCCCCGGGGTAACCGCGGGCACAGCCGCCGATACCCTGCTGGCGCACTACAACGACGTGGAGGCTGTTACGGAGCTCTTTGAGCAATACGGCGAACAGATCGCCGGGGTGATAGTGGAGCCTGTCGCGGGCAATATGGGCTGCGTGCCCGGTAGCGTAGAGTTCCTCACGGCGCTACGCGAGCTGACTAAACGCTACGGCTCGATTCTAATCTTCGACGAGGTTATGTCGGGTTTTCGCGTCGCACGTGGAGGCGCTCAGGATTATTACGGCATAACGCCCGATTTGACAACGCTTGGCAAGATTGTCGGCGGCGGTCTGCCGGTCGGCGCATACGGCGGTCGCGCCGATATTATGCGCTCGGTGGCGCCCAGTGGCAAGGTGTATCAGGCTGGTACGCTCAGCGGTAATCCTCTTGCTACCGCCGCGGGTATAGCGACGCTGGAAGCAATTCAGTCGGATCCGACCTTTTACGTTAAGATCGAACGCGCCACAACGCGTCTAACCGACGGCGTGAGCGCCCAGGCGCGCGAACTTGGCGTTAAGTTGAGCGCCTCTAGTGTCGGGGGTATGGCGACCTTCTTCTTCCTCGGTGAGCAAGACGACCAGGTGGTCGATTGGCGTAGCGCCGACCGTTGCCGTCGCGACCTATTCGCTAAGTTCTTCTGGAATCTTCATTCTCAAGGGGTTTATCTTCCCTGTAGTCAATTTGAGACGTTATTTACCAGCGTTCTTCACGACGACGCAGTAATCGACACGACCCTAGAGGCGACGCGTAAGGCGTTACAGAACCTCTAAGTTCATTTGCCGTCAAGAATAAAGAGGTTGTCATGTCCGAACGAACTTTGGAAACGCTCGCGCGCGATAAGTCTAGTCGATTGCGCGACTTCGCGATTCTCGCCTTTACTTTGCTTTTCCCTACGCTCCTGACTTGGGGGTATTTTATCCTCGGTAAGGGGCTTGCGCCGGAGGTTTCTAAGTGGCTCTATGGCGTGGGTAAGACCTTGCAATTCGCCTTTCCCGCGATGATTGTGGCTCTGGTTCTCAAAGAGCGCCTTCTGGTTCGTCGCTTTACCACGCGCGGTCTTGCTCTCGGCGTCGCCTTTGGTCTGGTCGTTGGCTTCGGGATCTTTCTGCTCGGCTATCTTTCGTACCGCAGTCATAGCGCGACGTCTTATTTCTCACGGATCGAGGCGGAATTAATGGCGCGTCTTCAGCCTCTTGGTCTTGCGACGCGCGCGCGCTTTACCGTTTTATTTCTCTTCTACTCGATTTGCCATTCCGGTCTGGAAGAGTATTACTGGCGGTGGTTTGCGTATAATCGCGTGGCTCTTGCCGTAAAAAACGTTGCTGTGTCGACGATTCTGACCAATGCGGCGTTTACACTGCATCATATCCTCTTACTTACGGCGTATTTCGGACGATTCTCTCTAATGACGATCTTCTGTTCCCTTGGCGTTTTTATCGGCGGCGTGACGTGGCAGACGCTTTATCGTCGTTACGACTCGATCTACAGTGGTTGGTTCAGCCATGCGTTGATCGACGCCGGTATTTTTGCACTGGGTTACCTCATGTTATAACGTCGCTTTGAGGTTCCAGGTACGTTCGCGCCTAATGTATTCTCATTTAAGGAGTCGAGCTGATATGTCGAGTAGCGCTACCGTAGCCGCGGAGTTAGAAGGACGCGCCGGTCATTCTTGTTGTCGGCAGATTGTCGGCTATCTTGTCGAAGTTCTTCTGATCTTTTTGATCTTCGCGCTTTACGGCGCCTGGCCGACCCCTGACGTGAACGAACAATATTACGTCGGCAAGGCGATTCACTTTTGGAATCGCGCATGGTTGGCTAACGACCCATTTTTAAATACGCCCGACTCCCACTGGCTCTTCTACGCGTGCTTTGGGTTCTTCTCTTACTTCTTTGATCAGAACGTTTTAGTCTGGTTCGGTCGCCTTGTCGCGTGGCTTTCGATGGCGATTGCCTGGCGTGGTCTGAGTTACGCGCTGCTCCCGCGTCGTGGCATTGCGATTCTTACCGCAGCGGCCTTCGCTTTCTATCTTGAAACTTACCACATGGCCGGGGAGTGGATCTTCGGCGGAGTCGAGGGTAAGGCGTTGAGCTTTCCCTTTGTCTTCTGGGGACTTGCGTGCTTTGTTAAAGGACAATATAACCGCGCGTGGATTTTGTACGGAATTGGTTCTGCGTTCCACGCGCTTGTCGGCGGCTGGGCGGTTCTGGCGTCCCTTTTTGCGTGGTTCGCGTGTGCGCTCTTGGGATTGACTCGAGATCAGGACGTGCCGCAATCGCCCCCACTCAAAGGATTTGCGCGCTTAGGTCGTGCGATTCGTAATTTTTTCAAAACGATGGCGCCTGGTCTGCTCCTTGGCGGCGCTCTTTCCCTGTTGGGAGTGATTCCCGCGCTGCGTCTGGACGCGGGCGCGACTGCGGAACAGTTGGCGCAATCACGTGAAATCTATGTCTTCGACCGTTTGGCTCATCACCTCGTTGCGTCAAGTTTGCCGTGGACCTATCTGACGCGCTTTGCTCTACTTACGACGACCTTTGTGCTGTCCCTAGCGCTCGTGGGCTCGGTTTTACGCGTTCTGCAGCGCGTCGATTCGCAAGGTTCTCTCACCGCGGATCTTACTCACAAAGTCAATGCGCGCTATGCACGTCTGGTCGCCTTTGTATTCGGCGCGATTCTCATTGCTCTGATTGGCGTTACGCTCGATTGGGGCGCGAAATACCTCGCCTCGATCGGTCGTCTGAGCGACTATCGTCAGGTTGCCGGCGCTCTGCGATACTACTGGTATAGACTGTCCGATTGGGCGGTTCCACTAGGCGTGGTTTTTGTTAGCGCACGTGGGTTACTGGCGTCGTTTGCGTCGATGCGCGCGTATTTTACGTCGCAGTCTTCGTGTAAACTTTACAATCTTACGCTCTTCTGGTTCGCGTGTTTGATCGGACTGTATTGGTGCGCTCGTTTCTACTTCTGTCGCTTAGCGTTACGTATTGCTCAAACACAGATGGTAGAAGGTTCTATTCCTATGCCGCGACCGACGGAGTCTGTGTCTTTTATGACGGCGCTTGCGCTGACGGCGGTTGTTCTCTTACTCCTTTTGACGCTTGGTTTTGCGTGGCGTCTGATGCGACGCGGCGACGCGTTGAGTCGCGGCGACGTCGCGCCCCTAACGCTCGTTGGAACGACGGTTTGGCTTATTGCCATAACGACGCTAGCGCCAGCGTGGCGTCTTGCTCAGTTCATTGATCTTCGCGCAACGGTCGTTGCTCCACGTAGCGCCCCCCCCAAGGATTCAATCGCCCAGGGTTGGCTGGACGCGTGCCATTGGGTTCGTGAACATACCGACGCGAACGCAGTCTTTTTGGTTCCGCGCGGTTGCGATTCCTTTAAGTGGGAAGCGCGTCGCGCCGAAGCGGGCAGTTGGAAGGAGATTCCGCAAGACGCGCGCTCCATTGTGGCGTGGCACGAGAAGATGGAGCAGTTTTATGCGAATCCCGGCGCAGCGGAAGACTCGCCGATGCGCTGGAACCAGGCTCTTGTGGTCGTCTTTATAAACAAGGGGCGCGCGCAAGTTGAGGCGGAGAGTAAGTTATATGGTTTTGATTACGCGATCGTCGAGGCGCCGCCCTATACTGTAGCGACGGTTCCGGAGGCGTTGCGTCGTTGGAACGAGTTTCGTGACGCCGACCAAGTCTATCAGAATGAACAGTTTGTGGTTCTTCGCTTTAATAAAGAATCGCCGCTGAAGGAAGACGCGTCGGCGCAATAGTGTCAGCGCGCGTTTTACGGGAGACTTGTCGTGAAAGAATCATTATCCGCGCGGCGGTTGATCTTGACGTGCTTTTTCGTTTCGGCGCTTGCCTTTATGGCGCTATGTCATACGACGGGGCATTTGGCGCTCACCTGGGACGAGGGGGACGCGTTCTACCGCGCCGCGCGAATATCAGCGTGGACTCGCGCGGTAACGCTTGGACCGGAAAGGGCGGCGCGTGCGGAACTTAGCGCGATACATGAGTCGAATACCACGCTGTTCTCCACGACGCCTAGCGCGGTTGACGATTCCTTTAGCCAAGCGCTACGCTTGTACTTTGCGCAGTATCCAACGCGTCGCGAACTCTTTACGGTCGCGGCGCTTGAGACCGGCTGGCAGCATGTGATCTATCGCGAGGGTCATCCGAGCGGGTACTCGCTGACAATCGCGTGTGGACGGGCGCTTGCAACTTCATTGTTTCCTGATATTAACGAAAAACTAGCGCTACGCATTGGGGTTATCTTCTGGTTTTCGTTAGCGCTCGGCGCGGTATTGTGGCGCGTATCTAGCGATCGCGGTTTTTTAGCGGGGGCGCTGTCGGTTTTTTTTATCGTGACGTCGCCCCATGTCTTTGCACACGCGCAGATAGCTGGCGGCGATTCTATTTTGATCTCCAGCTGGCTACTGGTCTGGTCATTTTACGACGCGGCGCGTCGGCGCTTGTTTGTCGCGTGTATTTGGGGGCTGGCGCTGGGCGCAAGTTTCTGCGCTAAGTTTAGCGGTTTACTCGTGTTAGCTCCAATTCTCGTAGTTAGCTTCGCCGACTTACTGCGTTATCCACGCTCGCGTCAGACGTATAAGTCACTGACACGACTCGCGTTAGGGATTTGTGTGGCGTGTTTGGTCTTCTATATAACGAACCCGCCGCTGTGGCGCGCCCCTTGGCAGGGATTGCTAACATATTGGACTTTGAATGTTAATCGCCCGCAGTTCGATATTCCGATATACTTTTTCGGTCAATTCTACAGTCCTTCTCATCCCACTCCGTGGTGGGACGGTTTTTTCTGGCTGGTTGCGACTACCCCTGCGCTAACGCTTTGCTTTGCTTTTGTTACGATAATTCTGCTGGCGCGTCGTCTCTTTTGGCGGCGCGAGGAGCAGACCGCGTTCTACCTCGGCAATGGCGGAATGCCAGCTCTGGCAATTCTTTACGCGCTCACTCTTCCACTTGCTCGTATGCAACCAGGCGTGCCGGTGCATGACGGCGTGCGTCTGTTGATCGCGTCGCAACCTTTTTTAGGGATACTTGCCGGTTATGGTCTAACCGCAGTCTTTCAAGCGCTTTGGCGCAATCGTACGCGTTGCTGTGACCAGCGGTTGGGCAGTTCCAGCAATAATGTTTTTTCTCGCGTTAGCGCCACGTGTATTTTGGCGTGCTGCTTGACGTTCAATTCAGTCGATCTCATAGGCGCAAGTCCAGTATATTTATCATTTTATAATGAGTTTATTGGCGGCGTTGTCGGCGCTCAGCGACTTGGCTTGGAGACGGTTTACTATTGGGACGCCTTTGATTGCGACGTTGTCAGGACGCTGGAGACGCTCAGAACTCGGAACAAGTTGACGCAAAAGCGCGACGCGGTACTGTTTAGCTCGTTTTCGACTCAGACGCTCGATTACTATCGTCGCTGGCATGTCCTTGACGACGCTTACCTTGCGACGATATCGGATCAACAGTCGCTCAAAGATCTTGATCGTTATGGCTATTATGTGCTCCAGCGTCGCGCCTCGGGGCTGTCGTCCCTTGATTTGGCGCTCATTGATGAAGTTAAGCCGTTATTTAGATTAACGTTGCGTAATCCGTGGACCGAAGTTTACTGTCGGCTGTGTTCTTCTGGTTCATACGTCGACGTCTCTGTACTGGAAGTCTATGATTTTAAAGACGTTCGGCACGTTCTGGAACGTTTCCGCCAAGAGAATGGGGCGAAGGACACAGACGAATAGAGCGTCGAGTTTATAAGACGTTGATTTACGTAACCAGCGTCGCTATTGAATCGTAACGCGATATTTATAGGGCGCTTGGTAGTCTGTACTTTCGTCGTCGTCCCAGGGATTGGCGAGAACTTTTGAGGGCGCGCCGAGTACGACAAAGTAAACGGCTTTCGCGTTTTGTGGGACGTCAAATACGATTTGACCCGCGACGTCGGCGAGCGTCTTACTTTGGATGGTCTTGCCGTCTGGAAGGGTCGCGACCAGACCGTAACGCCAGCCTGGCGCTTCGGGACGCTGGTTATAAGTTTCGAGTTTACCGCGCATTTCTATAGCGTCTTTTTGGGGGTTAAAGAATCGAAATTCCCCCGGGTCGTCAGGCGCTAACTTCGCGTCGGCGTCGAGACCCTGGAACTGGAGTATAATTCGTTTTCCAGCGGCGTTTTCGATTGGTATGACATTGAACCCGCCAGCGCCGGGGCAGGAGGCGTACGCGATTTGACGCCAATTATCGTCGAGGTTGTAACAGGTCGCCTGGAACTCCTCTGGAAAATTCGGCGCGCCCTCGGGTAGTAAGTCGCGTGTCGCCATACTGACCGCATATTGATAAAGCTCGTCGTTGAGGAGGTTAGGATCGTTGTCACAGAAGATTCTCGCATAGGTCTGCAGCGCGCCTTCTGGATAGACGCTTTCTCGCCAGATTCTCCCGATCACGTCGACGCCATGTTTCTTTGTCCAGAAGCGTTGTAACCAGTAGCTTTGGTATCGAGTGAGTTCGTGCTCGAAGGCAAGATTAGAGTTTTTTGGCCAGTCAGCGGCCTGCCAGTCGAGCGTGGTCTGCATAGGGTAATCCTCAAACGCGACCCATTGCGCACACTGTTCCCAGAAACCGTTTCCGCCGTGTGAGTTCTTATAGCCATACCGGAAGCCGCTTTTTCCCGGCGTGGCGTTGCGTGATAAACGTTGATCGCAATAGACTTGATATTGGAAGGAATGACCGATTTCATGTGCGATGACCGAGCCGACCGGTTTACAGGTCGATGGACTGACCCACAAAGCGCCAATGACGTCGTCGTATCCGGCGCCGGTTGCAACCCATTTGTGAGTGTAAAGTAAGTAGATCTGGAGTTTATACCGTTCTAATTGTGATTTCCCATTACCCAGTTCGACCATCTTAACGCGCTGAACGTTGGTGTGCCAGAAGGTCTCGGCCTTCCGAAGAAGGTCGTCGACGTCGACGCGTAACGCTTCTTCCACGGAGGGGTCATTTGGATCGTCTCCGAACCCTTGTTCCCAGAAGCAGATAAAGTGTTCCGACTCACGCGAGCGCCGCCATGACCATTTATCCAGATTCGAGTTGAAGTCAAGTTCGCGGAACTCTTGTGGACAATAGTAATACGGATGGTCTAAGTCGTCAGATTGTTCTTCGGCGTCTTGCGCGTTAGCCGTGGCGCCTACTAAGATTAGTGAGATTATGAGCAGTACGATCATGTCAGACTTTCTAAATTACGTAACGCGCCAGATTGCGTCGCAGGGCGAGTAATCTGGCGCGTTATATGTAAGGCGTTTCAAACGAGACTTTTCTTTAAGTTCAATTACCAAGCGACTTCCATTAGGTTGACGATTTCCGTGGCAAGTTTATCGATCGCCTCCTGTTGAGCGGTCGCGGTCGACTGTCCCATTTCGGGAACCAGGAAGCTCTGTGCGTCGATCGTGACGCCGTTTCTGGCGCTGATCGCGAGCGCATTGGGGTCGTCGTCTGGCATATTGCCTTGCAATTCTCTCCAGACGGCAACGGCAACGAGATTGACGTTCTTTTGTCGCGTGTCGTCGTATCGATTATATGCGCTAACCGTCTGATTTTCGGAGGTTAGTTTAACGGAGAGAATGGAGTCAGCGCGATCGGGCGAAGCGAGCTGGTACGGAGTTTGCTCTGTGATCTTTTTGCAGATCGCTTCGGTAAGTCTTTCAGCGAAGGCGGCGCGGTAAGTGTCCGCTTCAACCATAGGTACGTAAACGGTTTTGATACCGCGATTATACAGACCGTCCGGACCGATGTGATAGCCAGCGCAACAGCATCCGGTCACAAGTGGGAGAATTGCAGATAGCAGAATCGTCCACAGCGCGTAGCGTTGGCGTGAGGTAACGTTCGTTTTTCTCGTGACTTGCTGATTCATTTTTACGATGATTAGCGCAGTTGGGAGGTTTGGGCAGTCTTACCAGTTTATCGTCTGTTATCGGCGTCTTCCGCGCGAGTGTCGGCGACGTTGGTCGCATTGCCGATCATGTCGAGTCGGTCGTCGCGTGCAGCGAGTTCTTCTAAGTTGCTTGTTGGCGCGACTTCGAAGTATTGGTTTTTCGACTTCGGCAGGAAGGGGACAACCGGACGAATCCAGGAGAATTGGTCGGCTTCCGCGGGTTTGTCTTCGATTTGTCCGTAAGCTTGCGCGGCCTGTGTCGCGTAACTGGTATTGGCGAAATCTTTTGCGAGACGGTTGTAGTAACTTCGTGCAGACGCGTAGTTTCCGCGACGCTCATAATACTGTGCGGTGTAGAAGAGTCGCTTAGCCTGCTCCTCTTTAATGCTCTCGAGTTCTTCGTAGACGACGTCCATATTGCCTCGACCGCTACGCAGAATGGTTTCCGCGAGTCGTCTTGCCTCTTCGAGTGGGGCGGCGTCGTATTTTACTCCCTGGTATGAGCGATGTAGCGCGATCATAGCGAGTCGACAAGCGTCTTCCGCGTGCGCGCTTGCGGGGTAGAACTCGTATAGCTCACGATAATATCGAGCGGCGTCGTCGAAGGCGCCGTCGCCCTGCGCGACCCCGCGTCTCATGTAGGCGTTTGCCAACGCGAAGAGCGCTTCAGGCGCCAGACCGTTGTCGGTAGCGTCGTTGAGGAAGATCGCTTCGAAGGCCTTTTTCGCCTGTGAGAAGGTCGCCAAAGTCGGCTTGTCCTTCTGTGTGAGGTTAACCGACAGCGCCGCTTCCTTTTCGGAACAATCGACCCAATATTTTCCGATATGGAATAGGCGCTTCATTGCGGTCGCTTTGTAAATCGTATTAGTGTAAGTGGACACTAACGCACGATAGCATACCAGCGCGCGCGAATAGTCCTGATAGAAGAACCAGCATTCCCCGGCAAAGAAGAGTCCGTCTTCTTCAATGAGATTGCCGCCCTTATTGGTGGTGAATGGATTTTTCTGAGCGTCGCGAGCGTAATCGGAGCGCGTGGCGGGTCCAGGCCAGCGCGTGACGGCCTTTTCGTAGAGAACCGCCGCTTCTTTTAAGTCTTTTTTATCCTTGCTTTTACTGTATTCCTTTTGCTTTTCGCACGCTTGACGCATGTATTCGAGCGCGGCGCGTTCATTGGGACCGAGCCCGAACCAAGCGCGAATGAGATCGAGCGTAATGGCGTACTTCGACCAGTCGATGGGGGTGGGTTCGTCCTTTTCCCAGTCGAGTAGCTCACGGTTCGACAGCTCAGATTCCTGCATCATGGCAAAGGTATCGGCGGTAACGCGACGCATAAAGCTCTTCTCGTCGTCCTGCTCTTGCGCACGTCGAGCATAGATTCCGTTTTGATCGTCGAAAGCGCTATCGTCGATGGGCTGGAGATATCTGGGAGTTTTAGCGCGTTCTTTTTTTGCTCTTTTCTGCTCCAGTAGCCAAGTCTGGAAATTCTTTTCCAACTGAGCTTCTTCCGCTTCTCGGTCGGCAATGGATTCACGTTGGGGTTCCGGTCTAAACGGCTTCGCGCTGGGGTCGTACACACCGGACGGTTCTGCGATATTAGCGCCCTGGGTGACGAAATCCGCCAGTTCGGAATCTTCAGGCGGGGTTGGGTAGTCGTCGTTATTGGTCACTGCGTTCGACGTAGCAGTAGCGCTTTCGTCGATTGTGGGGAAATCGTCGAGGGTTGGGAAGTCGTCGTTTTCTCCCGTTGGCGCTTGTCCACGAATAAAGAGACTCACGTCGGTTCCCGGCATAGGCGTGGGCACGGGCTCCGGCGCAAAATAATAAACTCCCGGCGCCGGGACGGGCTCGTAGTAGATCGGTTCGGGCGGCGCAGGAGCGTAGTAGACCGCCTGTGGCGGTGGCGGCGCGTAAGGATCGTCGTAGATGAAAAGACTACAGCCGCACTGTAGCGTCGTGATCGCGCCGAGTAAGAATAGCGAGACGCTTAGCAACTGTGCGCGACGTTGTGTCGGCGACGTTTGGGTATTACTTTTCATGTGGACTTCCTTGTCCGAATAAATCAACCGTTTTCACGTGTCGTCAAGCGTAATTACGCGTATCCCCAAGCGCAACAACGCTCGGGACGAAAAGTTGTGCGTTAGATCGACGCGAGTTGTTCTTTCTGTGGCGTGGACGTGGGCGTCGAGGCGTCGGCGTCGTTCTGTGAAGCGTCTGCCTTTGCGCGGTCGAGCGTCGCGTTTTCACGCGTGAGGTTGTCGTTGCCGACCTGCAGGCGTTTGACCATTTCATGGAACTGCTCGAGGGTGCGCAAGCGCCGTTTGAGCGCGTGTGGCACGTAGAGCGTCATGAGTTCGCGAAACCCTTGCCGCGCGACCAGATCGAGCGTGGCATAGCGCTGGAGCATTTGCTCGTCGCTTGTATCAAGCGCGTTTTGTACTTGCGCCAGTATGCGGTCGCACTCGCTGGCGCAGGGACGATCTTTTCTGGCGTAGAGCGCGTCGCGCGCTTGTGGATACACACGCGCGGCGAGTTGCATTTCCACGGCGATCTTTAGTGCGGTCTCGAGCGTTTTAAAGGCGCCTATATTGGTCTTTACCAGGCTATAGTACGTATGCTTTTTGAGGCATTCGCGACAAACGACGCCGCCTTCGTCGAGGTCGACCCATAGTTGACGCGCGAGATTGTTTGTGGCGTCAAGCGGTAGTTCGCGACCGCACGTAACGCAGAATCTCGTAGCGGGCAAGATCCCGAGCGCGTCGAGAAGGTAGGTCTCAAAGAGCGCGATCCTCTCTTCTGGGCACGGTCTCCTCTGCAATTGCGCGAGTGTGTGGTCGGCGAACTTCCACAGTTCCGGGTAGGGTTGGTAGTCGGCGACCGCGGCGTTGAGTAGCTCGATCAGGTAATATCCTGCGACAAGTCCAGTGTAGTTTCGACGCGTGGGGCGGAAACGTCGCGCTAGTTTCGCTTCCGTCAGCAGGTCGAGCGAGTCTCGACGCTTGCGTATGAATGATAACTTAATTGCCGAGAGTAGGTCAAGAGAAGTTTCAAATGGATTCTTCAGCCTTCTGGCGCCCTTGGCAAGACCCTGAACCTTACCGAATTTCGAGGTAAAGAGCGTGACAATGAGGCTCGATTCGCTATATTCGACGCAACGCAGTACGATTGCGTCGTCCTTTTCTGAACTCATGTGACGCTTCCTTTCGGCAAAAACAGCGCGCAATCAGACGGACGTCGCCTCGCAACGTACGGTCGACCAGCGACCCGGCGGTTACGCGTGAGAGAATTATGCCAAAAAGACGCTACGGCGTCAAATGTAAAATAGTAATAGAACAACCCGTACCGTGACGCGAGGGGAAAGTAAGTCTGGAGAAAAAAGAGAAAATAAATAAAGCGAGAAGGCTGGGGAAAAGAATAAAAAAGCCGGACACGCTTGCACGTTCCGGCTAAAAATCAGGGGTGGAAGAAGAGACTCGAACCCTCGACCTTCGGAGCCACAATCCGATGCTCTAACCAAACTGAGCTACTTCCACCATTCAACAGGACGCACGTCCGTACGAAACTAACGTTCACCCTGCGACGTACGTAATTATAGACGGGACGTGGCGTTCGTCAAGACAGAAAATCGAAAAAAAGACAATTGTCGTGAGCGCGGCGTGTCACGCCCACGACGTTGTCAGAGTTATCTTTCGATTTGAGTCGCCACGAGACTCTTGCCGCAGTAGATTTCGCGTAGTTTGGGTTTTTCGATCTTGCCGGTGGGATTGCGTGGCACTTGTGCAAAGATGAATTTACGCGGTCGCTTATAGCGAGGCAGGCCGTTGCAGAATTGTATAAGGTCTTCCTCTGTCGTCTTACGGTCGGGCTTGAGTTCGACAATAGCGGCGGCGATCTCGCCGAGTCGCGCGTCCGGCAGACCAATAACGGCGACGTCCTTGATATCGTCGTGACGGCGCAGGAAGTCTTCGATCTGCACCGGGTAGAGGTTTTCCCCCCCGGTGATAATCACGTCCTTTTTGCGGTCGACCAGGTAGATAAAGCCGTCTTCGTCTTGACACGCCATATCGCCGGTAAAGAGCCAGCCGGCGTCGAGCGTTGCCTTTGTCGCCTCGGGGTCGTTATAATATTCCTTCATAACGCCTGGACCGTAGACCGCGAGTTCTCCGACCTCGCCCTGGATGACTTCCTGACGCTTTTCGTCGACGATCTTTGCCTTCCATCCGTACCCTGGCTTGCCAATGGCGCCGACTTTGTGGATATTTTCCACGCCGAGGTGGACGCAACCCGGTCCGATCGATTCACTCAGACCGTAGTTAGTGTCGTATTCGTGCAGTGGGAAGAATTTTTTCCAGCGCTTAATGAGACTCGGTGGCACCGGCTGAGCGCCAATGTGCATGAGTCGCCACTGCTGCAGGACGTAATCGTTGAGTTTGACCTGTCCCGACTCAATGGCGTCTAAAATGTCTTGCGCCCAGGGGACGAGTAGCCAGACAATAGTGCACCGCTCTTCTGACACGGCGTGGAGGATCGTTTGCGGTTTGACGCCACGCAGTAGCACGGCCTTTCCGCCGACGAGGAAGCTCCCGAACCAGTGCATTTTAGCGCCGGTATGATACAAGGGGGGAATGCACAGGAAGACGTCTCGTCGCGTTTGAGAATGGTGGTTCTGTTCGGTAAAGCAGGAGTGCGTGAGGCTTCTGTGCGCATGAAGGATCGCCTTGGGGAAGCCGGTTGTTCCAGAGCTGAAGTAGATTGCGGCGTTGTCGTCGGCGGTGAGTTTGATCTCAGGGGCGACGGCGGAAGCGTAGATGGTCAAACTATGGAGAGATTCGGCGAAGGAAGGGCAGTTTTCCCCGACGAAGAAGAGGCTCTTAACACGCGTGAGCTGGTCGCAGATCGATTCAACTCGCCCGATAAATTCCGGTCCGAAGACCAAATGGTCCACGTCGGCCAGGTCGAGGCAGTATTTGATTTCATCGGCGGAATATCGGAAATTCATGGGAACGGCGACCGCGCCAGCTTTGAGCGCTCCGAAATAAATCGGCAACCATTCCAAGCAGTTCATAAGTAGGATCGCGACTTTATCGCCCTTCTTCAGACCGCGACTGAGGAGGAGATTGGCAAAGCGATTGGCGAGTTCGTCGAATTTCTGCCAAGTAGTCGAGCGTCTTTGCCCTAGCGCTTCGGTCGGGGGTTCGATGAGTTCGAAATCCTTCCATGTGATTCTTCTTGGCTCTTGCGCCTCGGGGGTCATTTCCACGAGGCAGACGTCTGAGCCGTATAGTTCAGCGTTTCGCGCGAGAATTTCCGTGATCGGAGTGTTTTCGGAGATCGGGGGAAGGTTAGAATTCGAAGTCATTTTAATCCTTAGCTTACAAGAGTCTTTGCGTCCATAAGGTCACAGGTATGCGTCGGCGTTCGGGTCGCGCGTGAATTTGGCGCTGCGCGGCTGACGGTCGCGCTGTTCCTTGGGGCATTATAAAACCAGTTAAGGCGCGTTGCAATAGCGTTATTAAGTTTATGTTTTCTCTTGACGCGTCACGTGGCGCTGGTACAATCGTAACGGTAATAAAGCGCGTATAGTCAACTCTTTGGCGTCGCGTGAGGTTGCAGTAGAGAACATCGCCATGTCGTCCCATTCTTCTTCGAATCATGCCAGCGAAAAGACTAATGTTACTCGGCTTCTGGACGCGGCGCAAATACCGTATAGCGTCCAGGCTTATGAGGTCGATCCTGACGATCTTTCCGGTATGCATATCGTCGAGCAGCTACAGTGCGAGCCGGAAAGACTCTTTAAAACCCTCGTTATGAAGGGCGAGAAGAACGGTTACTTCGTCTGCTGTCTGGCGGTTTGCGACGAATTGGATCTCAAAAAAGTCGCGAAAGCATTTGGCGATAAGAAATGCGATCTGATTCCCATGAAGGAGCTCAAGGATCTGACCGGCTATATTCGCGGCGGCTGTTCGCCCATTGGCATGAAGAAGAAATTTCCCACGTTTATAGACGAAACGTCGATTCTTTTCGAACAGATCTACGTCAATGCTGGTCAACGTGGTCTTATGATCTTACTGTCCCCTAGCGATCTGGCGCGATACGTCGACGCCACGGTGTGCGACCTAGTGAAAAACTGAGTCTCAATCGAATAGTCTCCTGGAGTTATTCATGCGGATTCTCGTATCGGTCGATTCATTTAAGGGTTCTCTTAGCTCCCTTTGCGCGGGTCATGCGATACGCGCTGGAATTTTGCGCGCTCGTGGCGATTGGGACGTTGTCGTAGCGCCATTGGCCGACGGGGGCGAAGGAACGACCGAGGCGCTTGTCGACGGACTCGGCGGGGAATATTACGAAGTCTCAACTTTCGGACCGTTGGGCGACGCCATTACAGCGCGCTACGGCGGTGTACGCGACGCGAAACTCGCGATAATCTCGGCTTCTTCCGCGGCGGGACTGACGCTCGTGACGCGACGCGACCCTCTACATGCCTCCACTTACGGTTTTGGCGTTATGTTGCGCGAGGCGATTGCTCATGGATTTCACCGCTTTATTCTAGGACTTGGCGGAACCGCGACCAACGACGGCGGACTGGGTATGCTCTGCGCGCTCGGCTATGTCGCGCGCGACGCCAATGGCGAGCCTCTTGAGCCGAACGCGGTCGCACTGGAGTCTCTCGCGGAACTCGACGACGCCAATGTATTGCCGGAATTATCACAGTGTCATTTTCGCGTAGCGTGTGACGTCGATAACCCGTTGTGTGGCGAGCGTGGCGCCAGCGCGGTCTTTGGGCCTCAGAAGGGCGCCAGCGTCTGTGACGTCGAGCGGTTGGATCGCGCGCTACGGCGTTTTGCTCAAGTCGCGCGTAAAGTTCGTCCCAGCGCGAACCCCGAGGCGCGGGGCGCCGGCGCCGCAGGAGGTCTGGGCTTTGCGCTACAGACCTTTTTGAACGCGACCCTGGAGTCGGGCGTGCAGATCGTTCTGGAGGAGACCAAACTCGAAGACAAGATCGCACACGCCGACCTTGTCGTGACCGGGGAAGGGCGTCTCGACGCACAAACGCTTAGTGGAAAAGCGCCCTATGGCGTGGCGCAACTGGCGCGGAAATATAACAAACCCGTCGTTGCGTTGTGCGGCTCGGTCGACGACCATATCGCCCGCGAGCTGAATGCGAGTGGAATCGACGCGTTTTTTCCGTCATTGCGTCAACTTATCG
>JAUNMR010000015.1:30115-80403 GCA_030537455.1 Planctomycetia bacterium
TTTTTCTTTGACGTCTGCAGTTTGTCAGGATATAATAACGCTTTAACAGCGTAGCGCTTTATGGACGGCTTGTCATTATAAGGCGCGACGACTATGAAGCGCTCCTCGTGGCGACCATGCAGCGGGGACTGCTTCGAAACTCGATTGTTTTAATAACAAATAAACGCGATAGAGAGTCAATAAGCGCCCATGAGCGCTTCGACGTCACGGCGAAAAGAGAACGAATATGGCAAAAACAAACCACAGCAACGTTCCGGATTGTGTTCGTACTAGTAAATACACCATGCCGATTCGTTATTTCTTGTATCAGAATCCACTCTACAAGTATATTCGAAAGTCTGACAAACCGTCGAGCGACGGACTCATACCGTATACGATTCTGGTTATTGGTTTTGCCAAAGAAACTCAAGAGTTTGTGGACATAGCTCTTGAGATGGCGCAGATTCTTCCTTTTGATTTGAAAATCGTGGTACTCGATAAAGGCGTATGGCATGATAAGACGCTATATTTTGATCAACGCCCTGAGCTAAAGAACTTCGTGACCATTGAAGGGGAGCCTCAGAACGCCGCTAAACAGTATTACGGTCATTTTCAATTTGTAGAACTTGATAGCGACACGGAAGAAAACTGCTACGAATTAACCTCTAAAATCGCAGAAACTTATATCAACAGATATAAGCCGAACTACGTCTTTGTAGGAACTGCCTCCGATGAACGGAACCAAAGTAGCGCTCAACAGTTTGAACAGATTCGTCAGCGCTTAATGTTTGCTCACAGGAAATTCTTTGTTGGTTATCTAGTGAATGGGGACGATAAAACTAGGTATACTGACTCAGAAGACTTCAAAGCTCTTGACCTGAGGTTTTCTTATGACGAAGACAAAGACTTTAGACATTGGCTCGATTGTATTGAGAACGTTGCTATGAATCTTCTCAAGAGTTGGCGATTTGAGCAAAACGTAGCTATTGACGATCTTCGTAGAGAGTTTGAGGAACATTATCAATATCAAGATATGACTTCTTTTGCTTTGTTGGCGAGTTATTGTGCATGGCGTGTGACGCATGACGTCTCCTCTTCACAATTTTTTGGCGATAGTCAGAAGACAGCTCGTATAGCTAAGCATTTATACGAGAAGACAGTACAAAAAGGAACTCCTGGTTTTGACGAGTCGTTACGAGCCGATATATTGTGGCGCGATCATCGTCGCTGGAGCATTCAACGACTGTGCTGGGGTTGGCGCCGTCGAACCCCAGAGGACACAATACGTTTGGGCAAACTAAAAGACCCCAAGATGGGCGAACATATCGCTTTGGCACGCACGGAAAAAGGTTCCGCTCTTGAGGGAAAAACTCCTCAACAATGGAAAACTATGTCGCCAGAGGAACTCGCGGAACTAGACGAGTTAGAGCGTATTTCAGTAGATTATCATCGATACTGCAATACAGAGTACGAAAAGGCTTGTGCCTTTCGTTTGAATTTTATAGGCGATTTCACGCAAACGATCAAGTCTCACATCGCAGGTCATACGCAGCTTGAAGAAGCATTTCACGACTGGCTTTACGCAATCGATTCGATTGATAGTCGAGAAGACAGTCTTTATGCACGCAAATACAAACAGCTTCGTAATGAGTTTTGGGAGATGCTCGACGAGCTGCCACCTGTGAGCCAAGAAGCGATTAAAACGGAGATATCCGATTTTGAGCGTCTTTTTAATCTTCGTCGATGGAGTTGCGCATTCCGCAACTGGAAGAAGGACATTTCAATCGCCTGGGACGCTATGCCGCTGGCGTTGACTCGCCCAAGCGACGTTACCTTAATCCTGCCATTTGAGTTTATTTCACCGTCAGCTCCCGAGAATGACGACCAGATTCCAATTCAGACGATTGTCGATAACTTTGCATCGGCGTTGTCAATCAAGCCGGATCAGATTGTTATTGTAGTGGATCTTAGGAGTTTTCCAGACGCAATGGATCTTTCAGATTGCCCCGAAAACGTATGTACGACCATTGAAAAGTCCTGTGTTCTTTTGCGTAAGAGACTACCACAAACGCCAATATACATTCTTGAGGTCATTCGTTCTGACTCTGACGCCAACAACAGCGATGTGGTCGATACAGAAATATTAAAAGTCAAGTTTCGCAAGGATAATATTTGTAGAATGGAGGTTTATGGTAAATTCGAAGAGATAATGCCGTATGTTATAGACAAGCTATGTTCTAACCTCTCTGAAACGCAAAAGCTTGTACATTATTCGGATTCTTTTGACGAACTTTTGAAACCACTGTATTCGAAGTTCTGTTCATATTGCTATGATTCTGAAGATCAAAGCTTTACTATACAAGAAAGTATGTATGACAATAAATTAAATACGGAATGTCAGAGCGATTGGTTGTATTATATTAATAAACCAGTGACTTTATTAGTTAGTGAGTTGCAGTCACTGTGGTTATATAACTCCTATGGCGAGCCATTGGACTTTTTGCAAGATTATGAGGATCTTTACAAGTTTTTTCATAGTAATACCAGTGAAATGAAAGATTTCGCTAAATTACTTAAAATCTCACGTATAAAATCAAGCCATTATGCATCATTGCAAGACGGCTCTCAAATGGAGATGGCAGAGGACTACTGCTGGCCCTTTGATAGAGAGGGAATCTGGGATGGCAAATTCTGGATTATGCCTACATTTTGTGAACGCGTTGTTCGTAGAATACTGAACTTTGTCTACGAGCGGAGTCTCATGCTCAATGTTTGGTCGATAGAGAAACATAACCAAAATACGATTAAAGTGAGTGTGAGAGCTAGCGAAAAAGATATCCAAAAGTTAGATAATCTTTTGTGGTTTGTAAGAAATAATGTTAATCCGGACGACTACGTCTTGGAAGTTACTGTTGACTTGGATCAAAACGGTTATGAGAGACGTTATCGCACTGTGAAGTGGGGTATACCTAAAGTGATTGTAAACCAGGAGTGTAAGGTTCACTGTTCAGCTATTATTGATTATGTAATTGACAATGGTTATGCGATATATCATAATAAAACTGGTCGTGAGTTTAGTTTTATAACTCGTCAGTACTACGAGCTATTTGAGAAAGCGGGCAACCCCTTGGAACTATATACTTATTATTCATTAAAAGATATTTGTGCCGATATATATGTTAAGAACAACGTGAAAGTCACGAGTATACCAGATCACAAGGGCGTCTGTGAGTTCGACTGCATTGCCACGCAAGGGTTTCGCACGCTATTCGTAGAATGCAAGGCGCGCGATGGGATTGAATCGCAAGAGTACGATAAACTCGCACGCCATGCGAGTCTGTTCGGCGTGAATTCACGCGCTGTCATGCTAGTCGACTCTTCCAATGAAAATATTAGTTGGAATGATGAGAGTGATTATCAAGGGGAAATGTCGCCGACGCAGTATGGCGAATCGCTTGGCGTTTACACGTTTTTCCTTAACTGGGATGAGGATCCTGAGAATGAAAAGCTAGGTGATAAGCTGTTGAAATTCTTGAAAGATACCGAAAAACGCATGGATCGCGTCCAAGATAAATTCAACTCAGAGAACCGAGAATAGTTGTGGCGATGGCAATGTATTTGAGTCAGTGGCTCTTGAGAAGTGGCTGTGACTTCGTCAAGAACAACTATCTTCAAATAACCATATAAGTCAAACAAGGCGTTTTTGAGAAGTTAGGTAAACGATATGCTTCCTCTTATCGGCTTGATATCATTACAGGCTTTGACGTCGATATTCTAGTACGCCGAGTCGTTTTAAGCGCTCCTTAGGATTCGGCGTCGTTAGGAATATGTCCACGTGTTCAGACCGTTTCCCCCTCCATTTGTGGCTGGGGATTGGCGTTCGGATTGTGCTCGTCGTCGGTAAGGGTAGCCACGCCAAGTTTCCCACGCGCATGCAACCAGAGGAGGTATATGACGCAGAAGACAATTGAGAAAACCGAAGCTAGCGGGGCGGCGTATCCGACCTGGCGCATGGAGGCTTTTGGACCCTGACTGAATAGATACGACAAGGGTATGCGCGCCAGTATCGCCGCGAGGGAGCTGTGCGTCATAACGACGAGGGCGCGTCCGGAGCCAATAAAGAAACCGTTGATATTAAAGACTAAACAGACGCATAGTAGGTCGAGTGAAAAGGAACGCAAGTATTGCGCGGCCTGGTCTATGACGTTGAGGTCTTTGGCAAAGATTTGCGCTGTCTTCTCCGGGTACGTTTGGCATAAGACTAAGAAGCACGCGGCAAAGACCATTGAGAAACACACGCCCAGACCGACCGCACGTAGCGCGCGTTGAGGTTGGCGCGCGCCGAAGTTTTGCGCTGAGGCAGTCGCAACGGCCAAAGAAAACGCCACTGGCGGTATGAACATAAAACCAATAATGCGCTCCACGACGCCCATGCCCGCGGCGGCGGAGACGCCCATGAGGTTGATAATCGCTTGAATGACCAGAAAGGACAGGCTCGTGAGTACGTCCTGCAACGCCATTGGCGCGCCGACTTTAACGATCTCTTTGAGGTCGTGTCGGCGCGGTATGAGGTCGCCGCGATGGAACTCGAATGAAAACCGCTTGCGTCGCATGTAATAGAGCGCCCAAAGGAAGCTCGTCGCTTGCGCGAGAATCGTAGCGAGCGCGGCGCCCAAGGGTCCCATGCGACAGCCCGCGACAAGCGCAAGGTCGCCTATGACGTTGATCACGCAAGCGATCGCGACGAAATAGGTCGGCGTCTTGGAGTCGCCGAATCCGCGATAGATCGCGCCTAGTACGTTATACCCGATAATAAACGGGGCGCCGCAGGCACAGACGAAGACATAGTCTCGCGTATGTGCGACTGCTTCCTCTGGCGTCTGCATGAGCGAAACGATCGTATTGGTCAGGCACGCCGCCAACGGCGTAATGACCAGAGCGAGCACGGCAAAGAGGAATGCGGTGGAACCTAGCGCGTGTGCGACGCCACGCGAATCCTTCGCGCCAACGTTATATCCAATGAGCACGGTGGCGCCCGCGGACAGCCCAAGTATGAGTCCTAGCGCGGAATGGAGAATCTGAGCGCCAACCCCAACCGCGGCAATGGCGGTCTGGTCGCAGAATTGCCCGACTATGAGAAGGTCGACAGCGCCGTAAAGCGCTTGCAGAAGGTATGCGATCATATAGGGCACGGCAAAGCGCCATAGCCCGGTGGAGAGTTTGCCCTCGATTAAATAGCGTTCTTCGTCCTTCACGACGCTAGCGTCTTGACGCGACGCCGTGGCGTCGACTTGTGTTTCGGTTTTCTCGTGTTCTTTACTATTCTTCTTCAACATACTCATAACTCCCGCGGTTCCTCCGCGCGTAGTAAGTCCTGTCATTATAACCGTCGTGGGTAAAGCAACAAGAGCTTTTGCACGTTTAAGCGCCGTAGCGTTCTACACCGCGTGTAAAATTGCGCAGAAAAATGCTCTAGGCGTTCGTTTAAAAAGTTGTTAAAGTGACGACAAAAGCGCGAGAATTCGCGTTGCTGCCCTTGCGCATTGTGCGCTTGTGGTAGTTTTAGCGTCCGGTTTGTGACGTAGCGTTGTATTTAAGCGTCGCGTCGTTTTTGTAGTATGAGGAGGTCGATTTGGGCGATCTGTTGAAAGGAACCGCATGGTTCGCCACTGGCGCTCTAGCGCTTGTCGGCGCGCTGACTTTCGTCCCGGATCACGCGTGGGAACGCGTGCCTGAATCCGCCGCGCCCATACGTGCGAAACTTGCCGACTACGGTATAGCTCCGATTAAATATCGCTCCGACCGTCAAAAGGAACGACTGGCCAGCGATGAAGAAATCGATAAAACCATTAATAACCATGGCAAGGAAGTCGCCAAGGGCGAAACTGGTCGTACTCGTGTTCAGATCGGGAAAAATAACGGCTCTCGCCAGCGCCCTAACGATCCGGTAAGTCCCGACCCCGCGTACGTCGATCCGATCCAAGAAGACGCCTTTCCCGCCACGGTCGATACGCCCCAAACTCCAGCGATTCAAGACCCTCTGGCTACGAGTGATTTTACCGGCGTCGCAACTATGCCCGAACCGTCCGCGGAGACGGTCGACGTTACCGCCCCCGAAACCGTAGTCGACCCGACCACACAGAACGATCCGCCAGCCGCGTCCCCCTTCGCCGACGCCCCGCGCGACCCGAGCGCTGAACTTAACGCCGCCGCTGGCGACCTGTTTCAAAACGATTCCTTCGATCTTCCCCAGGAATTTAACGCGCCTGATATGCCTGTTACTGACGCCGCGGCGACCGATCGCCTCGCGTCGAATAATCTCGACCCTGCTGGCAATCCCACGCTCAATGTTTCCAACGCCTTACTGACCCCTAACGACGTCGCTGATAATAACGCCGATGGTTATCAGAATAGTGAAACTCAAGCGCCGGTCTCGGAAATGACCGCGCTCGATAACGCCGCGCCCACGACGCAGAACATTCCCGCAGGCGGCGTCAACGCCCCTGTCGCATCGAGCGCGCCCGAGCCGAGCGTCGCCTCTAACGCCGTCGCAGAAGCAGCTGCGATCCCCAGCATGAATCTTGGCGCTGAGGCGCAAAACCAACCCGCCGTGACAATGCAGGATCTGGAACCAACGCTACAAGCGGCGCGTAATATAGAGACGACCGAAGATTTGCGTCGGATCTTTTTGACGCTGAACCAGTTGCGTCGTCAGTATGCTTCTACGATGAGCGCGGAGGAACTCACGCGTCTTGACGCGGCGCTTGATAACTTGGCGTACGAAGTCCTCTATAATCCAAGACGCGCAGTTTTTGAACCCTTGCGTCGCACCGTTTCCGGCGAGACGCTCGCTTCTATCGCGTCGGAATACGACGTCACCCCCGAAACCCTTGCAATTGTGAACGGTCTTCGTGCTGATCCAGACGACCTGTTGCCTCCTGGCACAACCCTCAAGGTCATGCGCGGACCGGTAACGGCGGAACTTTCAGAATCCCGACACGAACTTCTGGTGAACTTTAACAATCTCTATGGCGGACGTTTTAAGTACGGTATTCCTCAACAGGGTCAGAACCTCCGCGGTCAGTTTACTGTAGAATGTAAGATGAAAGACCCCATGTGCGACGCAGTCGATACCGCGGGTCAAAAGGTCACAATTCCCGGCGGTTCCCCAGAGAATCCACTTGGCGCCTACTGGATCGGTCTTTCCGGCGGTTACGGTCTTCAGGGTACCAATCGTGAAGAACTCGTGGGCGGTCAGGCCCCTGAATGCGGCGGTTTTATTTTCACTAATACAGAAATATCGCAACTTAATATTCTACTTCCGATCGGCGCGACGGTTTATTTCGTCGATTAGAAATAGTTTTATTACGCCCCATAATTGGACGCGCGTTCTATTTTTTAGAATGCGCGTCTTCTTTTGTTTTCTCCATTCAATGGAGGCGTCAATTGTGGGGAGGCGTTCGTACTAGCAGAAATAGAGACGCCAGCGGATCAAAGGTAGAAACTTCCGTGCTCTACCATAGTCAAACGATTGTGAACGTTGCAGAACGCCACGGAGAGATCTTACTTGCTTTGTAGGAATCGTCAGAATTTTACGAACCAGCGCGCCGTGGAGAACCTCCGGCGCGTTGGTTCAAAGACATGAACGAACGGTTTGAATAACCGCTTCGCGTTGTACGAAGCGCTTGGCTTTCTGTCCTCAGATTACGCTCCTTTGCCGTCGTTATGTATATTCCAACATACGTTAGGAGGTACACAACGACTTCTAATTTGATTCGCTTGGTTTGTTCTCTTGCGGTTCACCGACCGTTTCAAGGTTATTCAATCTAGGCTCTTGTATCTGTATTCCTTTCAGCGTGTTAATGAGTTTCCGTTGCTTCTCTTGAATCCTCGTGTCGACTGCATAGTTCTTCGAGTCAATCGCGATCCACATAAAAGCATAACGTTGCGAGGACGGTAATTGTGAAAGCCACTGAGTCGTCTTCTCAAGCGCTTGTCGCTGCGCCTCTTGACTGATGGATCGATAGTAGTCGCAGAGCAAACGCGCAAATGTCAGTTCGTCGTACATTGACCCACGATAAAGAGACTGCTCCAATCTATTCCATTCAATCACGCCAGACGACGGAATCGAAAGACAGTCAAGGAGCGCTCCACCGTCGCGAAATAGCAATCTCGCGTCATACTTTCGCGACCCAATTCGAACAACCTTAGGACTCGAATTAGTCTCGCCCAAATCGTTGCTACGATTATTAATTTCGTTGAAATAAACTAACTCGCCGCTATCACTTAGATTACAGCCGTTAATCCTGACGTCCTGTTCGAACATATGACCGCAGTCTTTGAATGTCAAATGTAGCGTGAGCTCCTCCCCAGCGATAAGTTTCTCCCTAACCTTAATCCAGAAAGGATTCTGGAGCTCCGACCTTGGTGGAAAATCCAAGACCTTTACACTTTTCCACGAGTTCGAATCAATCGCATACGGACTCAGACGATCAAGCCGACAGCCTTTGGGTGAGTGAAGTAATGAAAGATCCGACTTCTCCCAAGTGTAGCTTAGGGAACCGTCTATGAAGTCGCAAGTCGCCACTGGCGCTGAATCACAGGTTTGTAAAAACTCACCGAACGTCTCGAGGTTACATTTTGAATACACATACTCGTCGTATACCGTCATATAGAGCGTATCGCCCCACAACACGTCAGTCGAATTCAGACGCGCCACGACGTCATACGGGGTATCCTCGTCTATCCCCGTCAGTACGACTGCGTCGTCGGAAGTATCGGGAGCACAGGGCGTCCAATCCGAACCTGAGACGCCCCCTAGAACAACAATGGCGAAAAGTACAAGGACGCACGCCACGAAAATAAACGTTTGTGCCAATGGCTTTGAGAGGATTTTCCTCGTTTGATTCGTCGTCATTACGCTACCTCTTCAATCACACTGTTCCAGGTTGTACAATGGTCTGAATCTGACGTAAGTTGTCAATTGTAAACTGAATGTTGCTTGGGTACAGCAAATAAGTTATCGGAATGGTCTGATAAAGCTCTTCGTCAGCCGTTAGCATGACGCCCTGTGCTTCATGCTCTAGACCAAATAAATGTCCGAGTTCATGAAGACATGTTCGTTGTCTAGCTAAACTGACGCTCAACTGAACAGTGGGGAAATCCTCGTTGCTGGCGATGACTTCTGACTCTATTTCACTATTAAAGATGATGCTCGAATCTCCAAAGGATACGCCACGGTATGACTCTGTTGAAAAGAATGCGCCCAACATAAAACACGTCCAATAAGTTGAACTTCCCGCTGGCGCAGTTCGTGACGCAGTGTACTGTGTGAGACCGGCGACTCCGTGTGTCGTATCTATGTATTCAGGCGTATGGACTGTGATTGATGATTCTGAAGGATATTGCTCAACCTTTATACATGCCCGCGCAAATTCTGAAGCGACAATACCTTCAAGGTCAGGCTCGGTTGCGCTCACGATGTACAAGGGTTCCAACAGTGCACGAGCGCTTTCAACCCAGAGCGTACGCCATACCGTTAAGACAGACGACTGTAAGTTTGACGATAGCAATGAATAGCCAGATTCAGAACTTGAATCCTGACGATACATTGTAGACGTATAGTATTCGCTAGTTATGTCGTCTTCTATCTTATAGCTATCGACGATCACATTATTCGGATGCGCTACTGCAATGTAGTTATCACCGGCGTTTGCTTGTGTTACCGTTAGCACGGACGTTAATGTATTTTCCGTTGAACCAGTTAAGATTAGCGTCATTGCGGATAGCGTTGCGTTGCCATTATTGTCACGTCTTCCTGCCGTCTGTATCTGTTCCCCTAGATCGTTTGTAGGAAGACCCGATTGCGTTCCTATTTTATTCACCGGATCAAAATAATGAACGTTCACAGAGCAACTCATACCAGTCGGAAGCGCCGCCATGAGCGTCACCGTTATCTGCATTTGATTTTGAACGTCCGCGTTTTCACTAGGTCGTTCGGGGAAGAAACGAAGTCCACCGGAGTTTTGAGGATCGTTTTCAAGAACCGTTGAATCGTTCGGCGGCGTCCACGTCACACTGGCGATTTGATTCACCCCAATCCGAGGGCATTGGTTTGGCTCGCGCGCAGGGTTCAAAGTAAGAGTTGTACTATTGGCGTCGAGACATACGTCAGTCGACGTAGATGGATAGTAGCCATTTAGCGTGACATATACCGTTATTTCCTGTTCGCCATACTGCCATGGAACGCCTTCTGCACAAGGCCAACTAGGCGCGGGAGGTTCAATACTACCCCCGGAATAACCAAGCGCAAAACTCCCACTGGCAAAATGATCATAGGAAGAAGTACTGCCAAGCGTGCGAGACCATAGATCCACCCCAGCTACTTTATAAGACGGCGGCGCAAGATTAGCTTCAAATACCGGCGTCCACCGATACTCGTTCTCACGCCACAGCAGATTCCAAGGTTTGCCGGAAGCGTCTGTACCGCTGTCGTCAACAGCGCCCCAATCGCCTCCATACACGCGCTCTTCGACCGTATATCCGATCACTCGTCCACAGTAAACGCTTACGTCAACGCTACAAGAGCCGACGTCGTTCGTCGCCGTAACAGTAAACGTACCAACTCCAACAGAGCCGGTAGGCGTCATCGAAAGCGCGCCGGTTGTGGCGTTGACGCTCACAGACAGAAAACTCAGATTCGACTGTACTGAATACGTCAAACTACTCGACGGATCGGGATTAATAAACCATGCTGCTGAACGGTTAACCGTGCCAGAATCGGCCGAAAGGACGTAGTCGGCATGACCGGTTGCTTGAGCGCCACCACTAGTGAAGTAAGGAGCCACACCTTCGCCGCCGCCACTGTTCAGCCCCGCGATCGAACCATGCCCGAATAGTGACAACTCGTCTGAAATCTCAGCCATTACGACCGCAAAGTCCTCAAAGTCAGACGCGTCTGCGATAAGCTCTGACGGTAATTCCGGATCGACGTCATCGTCGAACGACTCGTACTCATAAACAATCTCTGAGGACGTATACGTCGATTGAGCAACCAATTCTTCGACACTCTCAAAGTTCAGCTGTTCCACAGAGCTGGTATTGTTCGACTGAGACGTTATGGATGATTCTCCACATGACGCTTGGAAGAGGGGCGAGGAACGAAGGTAAGCGACCACGGATTCCGATAAAGCTTCTTCGCAAGTCGTTGTTTGAGACACATAACACGCCACGTCCGCCGACGAGTCAGACGTCTGGGGACATGTCGGCGATGCAGACAGCAATTGTCGTTCCTCCAGGCGCTCAGTGCATAAGTGCAACGTACTCAGCGCACGACCCTCGACGGCACGGGAGGCATTCGTGTAGGACATAAGTCCTAGGCGAGAAAGAAGACTCCCTAGACGCTGAAAAAGACCAAAATGTGTAGGCATACGCCACTCCATTTGTGAAAGGTTTACTGGGTCGACTCTCTGCAGGCATTGAAAACAAGCCTAAACCACACTAACACTATTGTAACCTGATTTCGTATGGAATTGTAACAGGATCGCATATAGACGTCAAGCGTCGCCCATATAATAATATGAATGTCCATAATCACCGGTATATAGCCCTTGGGGCAAGTTGACGTAAGTTCAACATATACAATACCAAATATTCACAATGCTGACCGTGAAAAAGATTCGTACCATGCCCAGAACAACCAATATTTCTGACGAGGTTTTAGTTTTAATACCCGTTCACTGCGTTCTTCATGAGTCTCGAAAGGTACGAAACAACTTTTTGAGACGTCCTTGCATACGAATACTGAAGCGCATTGTTATACGCTAAATTACCTAGTTTTGTCAATGTTTCGGGCGAATCCCACAATTTGACAATCGTTTCTACCCATGGCATGACGTCTGATTCATTCCAGACGCCATGATTATGCCAATCGACTTCCTCAGAAACTTCAAAAAGAATGCCACCGCTCCCGATCGTTTCTGGCAAAGCGCCACGATTTGTGCACAGGGTTGGAATGTGGTTAAATCCCGCCTCAACCGCAACTCGACCAAACGTCTCTGGCACGAGCGAAGGGAACAGCAGTAATCGCGTTTGAGAATAGTATGACTTCGGTAATTTACTCTCTTTGAGTATTTGTATCTCTTGATTAGTAAACTTTACCAACTCATTGCATACTGTTGACAAAGACGCCCGTCCTAAAACAATTAAGATCGGGATATCAGGACGCAATCGTGCTAGGGTCTTCTGTATTACGGAAAACAATCGCAACCCCTTCTCTGGCGAAGGATTAATTATAGTTAGGTATTTAGGTTAACGATCGTGAGCCACAATCTGACGTTCTTTCATTATGGGAGGTATAACGGTTGAATCGACATTCAAATGTCGACTATAATAGGAACGTGTGAATTCAGAGGGAACTATAATTGAATCAAAGGATTGGAACAAAGTGTTGTTATTGTAAGAATGATTGCATAAGAAGAAGACATTACGCGCGCCAAGTTTCTTTGTAAAATGTGCGGCTTGAATCGAAGTTGTATACCCGCCGTAACTCATGTAAATATCTGGCTGAACTTCTGAACATTCTCGATTCAACTCTAGCAAATACGCTATGCTTTCGTACTTTGCGAGATTCACAAGCGATGAATAAGTATCTGACGGTAAGAATACAGTCTTAGATATGACGCCTTGGTCTTCAAATAGCACAACTTCATATTTGAACGGAACGGAAAAAAAGCGATTTTCTTTACGATTTTTAACGCTATCACTGTATAATATAGCGAGTGCACCTGCATGGACTTTTTATTCCGAGGAATGACGATGAACAGCCACAGAGACGAGTACGAGAGATTGGTTCGGTCGACGCGCGTGCGCCTTACGGTGGAACGCGACGTACTGCCTCAACTCTTTTACAGCGAGGATCCAGAGGACGCTATGCGATTCCTTCGCGCTATTCATTCTCAAAACGTAGGGAAGTTCATGACGCAAATCTTTACACGTACTGCGTCGAAACTTCACGATAAGCTTGAGGCGCCCCAGATTGTTTATCAGCGCGAGGAATTCTTCTCGCAGAGTTTTGTCTTACATCCAGAGAACGAAGACATGATTTATATCACGCGTCTAGGTATGCCGGAACCGGAGCGTGATGAACTTTGCGCGCGTATCTACTTTTGCCACTCCAGTAATTTACGTAAACGCGCATGCTTTCTTTTGGTTAAGCATGCGGAAGAGGATTCGTGCCAGAGATATGCGTCAAGGAGCGAAAGTTATCACGCCTTCTTCATGGCGTCGACTGGCAATTTCTTCAGTTGTGGTATTGAAATCGGCGACGTTAATCATCCATTTTTTCAGGAGGAATACAGCTCAATATATTCCTCCGACGACCCGGTCGGCGCACAGTCGAATTTTCAGATGCTTCTGTATCTTCGCCGTATGATAGACACACATGAGTGGTCACAGATTGTCTCCTATTACCAGGTCTGTGTGGAAGAACACTAATCTTTTTACTACTGAATACGGAGGTAGCATGTCAAATGACGATTGGTTCTGAAATTGTCCTATTTTATCCGTTAATCGCGTTGCTTTACGTCATGCTCTGAAGTCAGAAAGGTTATAACTGTAATGTCTAGAAGACTTGGGATTCTCTTTGGCGTCATTTCGACTCTGGCGCTGATTCTTTCCTCTTTGAATCTCTTTATGACGATAGATAAGGACAGCAACGCGTCGTGTGAGGTTCAGTACGTTCTTTATCTCGGTTTGAACGATAAAGATAGCCATGAACCTGTCATGACGCAGTCAGAGGCGAAGGACGTTTTGGAAGAAATTCTCCTGCAACGCTTTGGCGGCTATACAATCCAAGAGGCGTCAGGCGGCTGGGTCGACGTCGACGGCGCAGTCTTTCGTGAAGATTCTCTGGCGATTTATTTAAGCGAAGTCTCCGAAGCTGAGACTCACGCGCTCGCGCAACGACTGATGGAGGTTTTTCATCAGCGTACGATTTTAATTCAAGCGAATCGCACTCACACGGAATTTTATTCAGGACAATAGGTCAGTGAGTCGTTAGTCCAATTGCTTACGTTCTTTACGTCTTAGTTCGCTGGAGGAAGAGTCGTCGAGAAAGACGTCGGGCTCGACGAATTCACACATCGAAGCAAGGGGCTGTGGCAGGGAGACACGCAAGTCATTGACGTTATAGATTTTATCATTAACACGACGCGAGAAGACCAGGAATCGCGCGTTGTGTTCCGATAGCAAACGTAGCATGGCGTCACGTTGCGTAACGTCGTTATTTTCATACTTTGGATCGGCTAGACGCAGAATCGTATCTGTTCCGACGACGAAGGTTGCATTTGGCGCAATTTGCGCTTTCTGTCGATATAAAGGGGCGTTTGTGAGCCAGGCGTCGCGCTCGGGCAGTGCGGAGTTGAGCGCGCGCATACGTCTAATGATTTCAATGGGATCGAGTGGCGGTTTGTCAACGTTCACAGCTGATATTTCTGGCGCCACGGTGGTTTTGAGGATCTGGTCGGCGAGAGCGACGATCTTATAATGACCTTGATGTGGCGGATTAAAGGAGCCGGGAAAGAAGGCGTGTGAAGTCGATAAATCGCTATCTGGCAAAGGTTGAGCGTAATCCTCTTGTAAAAATTGTACGTACGGGTAGAGCGCAACTGTATTGCTTTTGGCGACTAGCGCTGTCTCGGGCGTACCGCTACGCCACAGCAACGCTTGAACTTGGGCGTCGTTTGCGTCGCGAAAATCCGGCGCATAAAGGAATTGTGCGCTGCGCCGATCGATAAAGGCGTAGGAGATAGTCGCGCTGTCTTCTGGCAAGGCGTCGAAATAATCTTGAATCGGCAGGGACTCTGAGAACTCGCGCCAGTATTGCGCTGGGTCAGCTTGGGAGTGTTCAAGCTGTTTAAGCCGTTCTATAGCGAAGTTTAAGACGTTTAGAATAAAATCGGCTGTTATATGTTCTTCTTCTAATCGTGATCGTGCGTTCTTTTTTAGGAATAAGGAGGCGCTAAAGGCGCCACGATAGCTAAGTACAGCGCAGTACACACGATGAGCGCCTTTTTTGGGTCGAGACGTAGCCAGCGACGCGGTCACGCCGACGCCGAGTAAGTCCTCTTTCAGCGTGAGTTGCGCGTTGGTTTCTTCTGTAACGTCAGTGTGGTCGAACTTCGCGGCGCGCCATAACGCTTTTGCGGCGAGTTGGCGCGCAACTTGTTCTGTACAATAACCTTCCGGATGAAAACCGAGATATTCGTCGGTCGCTTGTTGGCAGTAAGGAATAGCGGCGTCTAAAAAGGTAGCGGAAGCGCCGGGCAGAGTGAGATAGTGTGCGATAAATTCACTTCCTCCGCCCGTGAGCGCGATGGCAAAGCGATAGAACGCGGCGCGGAACCGTTGTATGGCTTCGTTTTGCATCGTAGTCCTTCTTAAACGCTGACTCGCTAAAATTGGCACGCGGTTATTTGGTGTGAGCCAGTACGCGACGCAAATATTCTGCGCGTAGGATTTCCTCGTCGTCCTGGTCGTTTCCGTCGAGTTCCGCATGCTTTCTGAGGTGCGCCGGCTGGATTTGCATAAGCGTTGTATCGATAAGCTTAATCGGTATATTATCGATCAGGTTCAGTCGAGCGCCGAGTCTGAGACTGGACAGATGTGCAACGGCCTCTTCAAATGTCATTGTGCGCGCGGTATTGAGCAATCCGACGGCGCGAAAGCATCGATCGAGAAATTTTTCTCGATTCTCTTGCATGACGACCTGACGCGCCTTTCTTTCGTATTCGACGATGTGTGGCACGACGTCGTTTAGCAAATCGACAATCGCTTCCTCTGGCATACCGAGGGTCGCCTTATTGCCAATAATGATACATTCACCGAAGGCTTTTTCTCCGTCTCCAAAGAGTCCCTTGACTAAGAGGTTCATTTTATTGAGACTACGAATCGTTTTATCCATTTCCCCCGTCTCAATGAGCGCGGGCAGATGCAGGAGTACAGTGACTCTCATTCCTGTTCCGACGTTTCCGGGACTGGCGGTGAGGTATCCGAACTGCTTGTCGTAGGCGTAGTCGAGAGATTCGCTGAGTTTGTCGTCGATTTCGTTGAGTTTGTCCCAGAGAGCAGAGAGGCACAGACCCGCTTGGATTGCATGTAGTCTCACGTGGTCTTCGTCATTGACCATAACGGCGGATTCTTCCGTCGATTCGAAGACCAAGGCCTTGGGGCGTTGGGATTCTACGAATTCAATGCTCGCTAGTTTTCTTTCCAGAAGTAGCTGCGCGTCTAGTTCGCTGAGCTTTGCGCCGTCGACGACGATAGCGCGCTGGTTTTCCCAGAGCTTCTTACACGCATTTGTCACTTGCACAGCGACCTCTTGTAAGTCGGCGTCATTAGCACGCGGCGTAAATGGGACGGATGAGAGGTTGCGTGCGAGTCTAATACGACTGGCGAGAACGACGTCAGCGTCTTTTGCGTCGTCTCTTAGCCACGGGGACGGTTGATTAACTAGGAAGTCTAAATTCACGGAAGAACCTCGCAGACGCCGCAAACCGGTCGCCTGTTGAAATTGGTAAGCTTGTATGATAGCGCGAATCGCGAGTTACCCCACAGGTTCGCGCCAGAAGTTGCGTTAATATAGCGACAATTACGCGGTACAGCAAGCGTTATTTTGTATTCTTTATAGCGAGAGCGGTTCGTTTGCGAGTTGGCGTTCCCCCCTTGTGAGCTCGTACATATCGCGAATGAGCTTTATGTCGCATGGGCGTTGTTTGACATTGCGTCTGAGGAACATTCTCTCCTGCGCGAGTATCATGAGCTCCACGGACAGTTCGGTGATCTGACCAAAGGTACGCGCGTAATTCACAAAGCTCGGCGCCGCGGTCGTCACGAAACCGTAGACCATACTGCACGCGCCAATAGTCTTGCCGGTAAAGATACTCGTATTAATTGCGGTTTTGGAGTAATCGCCAATAACGCACCCGAGGAACTGCATTCTAGAGGGGAATTTGCCCGCGGGGGTCTCTTGGAATACCTCGTTGTACGAGTTCTTCAGGTCGCTATTGCAGGTGCCCGCGCCGAGATTGACCCAACTGCCAAGGTAACTGTGACCCAAAAAGCCATGATGCTGCTTGTTCGAATAGGGCTCGATTGTCGTGGCTTCGACCTCTCCGCCAATTTTACAGGTGGAGCTGACCGCGACGTAGTCTTTGATCGCGGCATGTTCAATGATTTTGCTCTTGGATCCGACGTAGACCGGCCCACGAATGTAACAGAACGGACCGATATTGACGTTGTCGCTAATGACAATCGGACCGGCTTTTGAGTCGTAAGAGAAAAAGTCGCCGATTTGTGGTCTTTTCGCCTCGTCTTTCGGGACAAAGAGACCGTCGCCGATCTCCTGGTATTCGCCGGTAGCGATTCTGTTTTCCAAGTTCTCGTTGAAGTAGCTCATGTGCAGACGAATGGCGTCCGATGGTCTCTCCAAGAGCACAATGGGGGCGGGCGGTTCGATCTCTGGCAGGTCGAGGTCTTGAAGAATGCCCTGAATTTGTGCGCATCCGAGCTCTTGGGTTGGCAAATGCTCCGAGGAATTGAGAATTGCCGCGGCAATGGAGGAGCCGGAGTAGATGATCGCGCCGCGTTCATATTGACCCGCGGTGAGGGTTCGCCAGGCGTCTAGCAAACTGACTCTGGGCGCTGTTCGGGCGTTGACGAATAGAATAGGACCACGTCGTTCGCCCTTCTTAGGGTTCCAAGCGTCCGGCACGTCTTGCTTGAGGATTTCACGCAGGTGCGGTCGCACGACCAGTTCGACCTCGCCTCCTAAGCGTCGAGCCAAATTCAGTAGACGCATAGAGCCTACGCTAATGGAAAAGGCGGCGCGACCGATTGTGATGGGGTAAAGATTGACAACATTGGAGTCTTCAAAAAGTATAATGTGCATTTGCTCAGTCTCGCACGCGGTGATAGAGGCGTCAAGTGAACGCCGTCGCGACGCCACGAGGCGGTGACGACGAAGATTAACGTGTTCTGGACGCGGTTATTATAAGCGCGTCGTCGTATTTCATCAAGTTTCTATGGAATGGTTTTTGTCGATTTTACCGGTAATATTCCAGTGGATGTGGCGTAAGAATCCTCTCTTATGCCAGAAAAAACTTGAGTTTTTTTAAGAAATTTTTTAAAGAGAGAGAAAATTGGGGCGTGATTTGCGTAATATCTAATGTTCGTTACTGGACAAAGTGCGCGACGCAACCAAATATAAAGAATTGCACAACACACGCGCATGTTGAAGGAACTATAAGGAACCAGACGCGCCGGTTATTCGGCTGTCGCCATCTACGAAAGATAAGGACGAAAATAATGCATAAATCAACCTTTTTATATATTGTCGCGGCGTTCATAGGCGGTAGTTGCGCCATATCGCTTCAGAATCACACGTCCCTAGACGTTCCCCTAGAGTGTTTAAACGCACACACGCAGGCGCAATCGCTCGTTCCCGACGGGGGATTGCGCAATGGTATTAGCGTAGCGTTGCCCTCTGAGCTTCCGGCGTTGCCGAGTGTTCCGCAACGTAATGTGGCACAGACCAGCTGGCAGGATAAACTTGCCGACCTGACGCCGGAAGAGCGCGTCGCCGTAGAGCTTTATGCCACGCGTAATAAGAGCGTTGTGAACGTATCGACAGTTGAAACGCGTTCGAATCTTCTCATGCAGCAGACGGCAGAAGGTTGTGGCAGCGGTATCGTCCTGAATCGTTCCGGTGTGATTCTCACGAATTTCCACGTGGTGGAAAATACCTCGCGTATTGAAACGACGCTTTTTAACGGCGAAACGTACACCGCGAAAGTTATTGGCGTCGACCCCAATACGGATATGGCGCTACTGAAGATCAACGCGCCGGAATCAGACCTCTTTCCAGTTGAGTTCGGCGACTCCTCCAATCTTATGGTCGGTCAGACGGTCTACGCGATCGGCAATCCTTTCGGTCTGGAACGCACAATGACCAAAGGGATTGTATCGAATCTCAATCGTACGATAGGCAGTCCTCAGCAGTATCGTCAGATTAAAGGCGTGATTCAGATCGACGCGGCGATTAACCCAGGCAACTCCGGCGGCGCGCTCTTTGACACCAAAGGTCGCATGATCGGTATGAATACCGCAATTGCAAGTCGCGTAGGGGAGAACTCCGGCGTGGGGTTTGCGATTCCCGTGAATACGATTCATCGTATTGCGAAGATCCTCCTGGAAGAGGGTCAGGTCGTTCGCGGAGATTCTGGCGTGGTGCAAGTGACCGAGACAGAAGACGGTCTCATTCCCGGACTCATTGACGTTGGCGGCGCCGCGGATGAAGCGGGTTTGCGCGGAGGAAGACTGGTTATCTCGATTACTCGACGTAACGGCATGCAGTACCAGACCCGTGAAGTACAACGACCCGAGGAAGGATTTGACGTGATTTACGGCGTCAATGGTCAAGACGTCAAGACCGGCGAAGATTTCATTACGGCGATCGAAGAACATCGCCCGGGCGAAACCGTGATTTTGAACGTAATTCGCGAAGGACGACGGATTGAATTGCCCTTGGTCCTAAAATAATCTTACCCAGCCGGTAGGAACAAACGCGACTGAGCGCAACGCTTTGTAAAACTAGCGATTATAAATGAATTAGACAAGAGGCGTGCGCGATATGAAGGACCGCGCGCGCCTGAGGGAGTATTATTTACCTCTCCTTTCCTTCAACACCATTCTTTTCTTTTTCCCGCCTTTTATCGGACCGTGTTTGCTTTCCCCTTAGGTACGACACGGTCTGTCTTTTTTTATCTTAACGACGCGATTGGCGCACATGCGCCTTGCGATTTGCTTTGAGAAAAAAATGCGCTTGCATCTGTCGCGTAAAATTGTCATAGTAGTTAGACGTCGACGGATCGACAAAGGATGATTTTAATGTTGCGTAGAAAAGAACGAGTCGAACACAGCGCGCTCACGTCTGGAGTTATCGCCCAGCCGTTGGCGTCGTTTTGTGCCGTCACAGTTACGGTTTTGCTTGTTCTCACAACGCTCGCCGGGTGTTGTTGCACTCAGCAGACCAACGGATCCGGCTGGACGGGCAAGCCGGCCAAGAGCGTTGGCGCGTACGATCCTCAGACGCCGAACCCCCTCTTTGTTCAGACGAGCGACGCCCAATGGCTCTGGGACGCGGCGGTCGACGTGCTCGATAATTACTATCAGATCGAGGTCGAGAACCCGATTCGCACCTACGAGCGTGTCGGTCAAAACGGTCAGACGTATGTTTATCAGACGGAAGGTCGTATCGACACGAAGCCCTCGATTATGGGCGGCTGTCAAGAGTTTTGGCGCAAGAATCGAGCGGATTGTGGAAATCGTTTATTTGCAACGCTTCAAACGGTTCGATCCACGGCGGTTATGCGCATAACTCCGGAAGCGAACGGTTTCTTTGTGTACTTGACAGTTTACGATGAACTGGAAGACATGCCGAAGCCGATTGGCTCTCGTGTCGGTTATAACTTAAATTTCAATGACGACTTAACGCAACTGTCTCAGCCGACTGGGGAGTACTCCGCGTCCAAGGGATGGATAACGATCGGTCGCGACGAGGATCTTGAACGTCGGATTATGAAGGAGTTGGCGTGGCGTGTAATGAATCCACGTAGCGCGCTCCACGTAGGCGTCGACGCGGAACTAACGCCTTAATGTCAAATTGAGCGATAGCGTGTTTTCGATTGAGTCGCGTTAGCGGTAGACAGTGGGATCGAGCGCGTTGGCCTGACGAAAACCCTCTTTTCGTAGCAAGCAGGACTCGCACCGACCACATGCGCGACCCTGGTCGTCTAGGTCGTAGCATGTGCGCGTGATGGAGTAATCGACGCCTAATTCTAGACCACGACGAATGATTTGTCCCTTGTTTAGATTCAGTAGCGGCGTCATGATGGTCATTTCTTTTCCCTCGACGCCGGCCTTGGTAGCTAGTTTTGCTAAATTCTGATATGCCTGGATATAGGACGGTCGACAGTCGGGATAACCGCTGTAGTCGACATTATTGACGCCGAGCCAAATTTCGGAAGCGGCGCGCGTTTCCGCGAAACCCAGCGCTAGCGATAGAAAGATCGTATTGCGCGCGGGCACGTAGGAACTGGGGATCTGTTCGCCGATCTCTTGGAGAGACTTGGTTTTATCGACCGGTATATTATCGTCGGTTAGCGAGCTTCCGCCGAACAGTGACAGATCGAGTGGGAAGATAATGTGTTCGGCGACTTGGAAGCGATTTGCAATTTCACGCGCGGCGTTTATTTCCCAGTGGTTACGCTGGTGATAATCAATTGTAAGCGCATAGATTTCACGTTTTTCCGCCTTAGCAATGGCGCAAACGGTAGTGGAGTCTAAACCTCCGGATAGTAAAACGACCGCGCGTGACGACATGACATGACCTCTGGTTTAAGTGAATAATCGAGCGGTTCTTTAGTTGATAAGATCTTCCACGCTCGGCATTTTTGAACGGTATTGCTCGCTTTGCTCCGACTGGAGTTCCTCGGCGTCGAACTCGCTAAAATCGAACTGCACGAGGTTAGAGTCGGTAGCGAAGGGATTGGGAGAGAATTGAGGAAACCTGGAGAGCATGGGGTCGTTGGGGTCGGGTTCTGGAGTATCGGGGAGCAGGAGAAACCCTTGTAACAGGCGTGGCGTTAGCGGTTCAGAGCTTTGTAAATCGCACGCGTGGCGTAGTTCCAGCTTGTCGTCCTGTCGTTGACGATAATCTTGCCATTGCGTGGAATTGAGGTCTCCTTGAGTTTGTAACGCCTGTGATTGCGCCGGTTGCGCAAAAGTCAGCGAGGACTGCGCGGTCGGCTCTTGCACGCACTGGTCTGTCGCGCTGAGGGCAGCGTCGCTTGGCTCTTCCTTGGCGTTGCTTTTGAGCGCCTTTAGATAAGCTTTGCGTTGTTCGCGCGCTAGTTCCCGCGTTGGTATTGTAATGACAGCCTTGCACTTAGGACAACGAATGGTTCGGTTGGCCTGAGCGTCGAGCGCATGGAGAATCGTCGCGCAATTTGAACAGAGGAATTGGTATTTCATACGCGAACCCTATAAGGGAAGTAGCGCAGCGTCTTTCGTGGTGGAACGGCGACGATCAAGGCGGGTCATATCCGCCGTCGTTAAACGGATGACACCTCATGAGTCGTCGGAACGTTTTGTATAGCCCCACGATGACGCCGTATTTTTTGAGCGCTAAAACGCAGTATTGACTACAGGTGGGTTTGAATCTACAAGACTTGGGAGTGACAGGACTTATAAAGATCTGGTAGAGTCTTACCAGGAAGACGAGCGAGGCGATGAGGAGTCGTCGGAGAAAGTCGCCGACGGCTAGGAGTCGTCGCACAAATGCGTTAGGACGCCACGGCATGGTCTTTTCGTTGTTATTGGATCGGTCGTGATCGCTCATCGTCCTGAACCGGTCTGTTTTGTGGAGCCAGTTCGTCTTGCATTGTCGGGGACTCTTGCGCTTTTGCAAGTTTCTTTTGCGCCTTGCTAGCGCCGGATTTTGCCATGGTCAGCAAGTCGCGCTTGATTTGTTCAAACTTTGGCGGACACGTCTTTTTTTGGGGGATAAAGACGAAGTCGTACCCCGGCGGTATGCTGTCGTATTGCAGTCGGAACGCCTCGCGGATTAGTCGTTTCCAGCGATTACGCAGATGCGCTTTGCCGACTTTTTTGGAGACGGACAGACCCAATCGCGCACATAAAGGCTCTTCCTGACATACCCCGTCTAGACAGCGCGGTCGGCAGCACAAAGTCATATAATCGTTGTAGACGCGAGTTCGGAAGGCGTAGACGCGTGAGAATTCGGCGTTGCGTTTGATACGCTTATCGGTCTGATATGTCAGACGTCGACTACTCATTCGGCGCGACCTGTTCTTCATCCTCGGGCCACACTTCCTTTTCGAATTCTTCTAAGTTCTCTTCTTCATTAGCGTTAGGCTCGGAGTCGAGATCTTCGATTTCTCCTTGGCACATACTTTCGATGAGCTTAGCGATGGCTTGTGGTTCGTAGCCTACGATACGTGTGTAAGCGCGACCGTTATAGAAGAATCGAGTGTCAGGAATACTGGTGATTGCAAGTTTTTGCGCCAGAGCAGGCAGGTCGTCGACGTCAACGAGCGCGATGGCGACATTTGAGACTTGGAAATATCCGGCGATTTTTTGCAATTCCGGGTCAAGTTTACGGCATGGCGGGCACCAAGTTGCACCGAACTTGATCACAGCGATTTCGTTATTTTCGATGAAAGCGCTACAGTCACGTTCGGAGGTAAGTTCTTCTAATTCAATGGGTTGAGCTAGGGAATAATCGAGGGTAGGCGCAACGTCCTCGGCTTCAATTTCCGCGGAGTTTTCGTCATTTTCGACGTTGGCGCGGTTGCAGCCGATCGGCACAATTAAGGCGGCGAGAGTTAAACCTAGCGCTATGATACGTTTAGGTTGACAATCGAGAGCACGTGTCATAGGTCGCTCCTATTGAGAAACATTTGAATGAACGCGACGCCAACGCATTAGCGCATGCGTCGCGTTTGTCATTAACCGTGGCAAAATGAAATAGCAACGGCGCGAATGGTTGGGAATTACGCGCCGAATTTGCCGAGGCGATTCGCGTGCGCCATGGCCAGCGGCATGAGGTGCATCGCTTGGAAGTGACCGAGACCTCCGAGATTGTTCGCTTCGGTTTCTCCGAACTTCTGGCAGGAGTCGGTGCGCGCAATATTCGAAACGATCATGGTCGGAACCGGGTGGAAGGAGTGTGAAGCCATCTTCGCGGGTGTGCTGTGGTCGCCGGTGACGACGAGGCAGTCGTTTTCGCCCAGTAACGCGGCAATGCGCGGCATAACGGCGTCGAGTTCTTCGATCATCTTGACCTTGGCGTTGAAATCACCGTCTTCTCCGCGGCTGTCGGTGTACTTGAAGTGTAGGAAGAAGAAGTCGTATTTATCCCAGTTTTGTTCCAGGACGTCAACTTCCTCTTGCAGAGTTTGCGGCTTGCCGACCAGCTCCATGCCGACCAAGCTGGCGAGACCTTTGTACATGGGGTAGACGGCGATCGCGGCGGCGTTGAGACCATAGAGCTCTTGATAGCTAGGCAACGCCGGTTTTTTGGCGAAGCCGCGCATGGTGAGGCAGTTTGCTTTGGGCTGGTCTTTGAGAATAACGAGCGCTTGTTCGAAGAATTGCTTGGCGACCTGAGCGGTTTTTTCGCTTTCCTTGTCCTTAGCGACGGGATCCAGAGGTTTAGCGCCAGTGACTTGCGGGTCGGTGTCAGCGACGTTTCCGCCGAGACCTTCTCCACGGAAGACGACGACGAAGCGGTGTTCTTTAACCGGTTCGACAAAGACTTCCACGCCGGGAATCTTAATGGCTTTGAGCAGTTCCACGACCTTAGCGCTTTCTTCGGTCGGAATACGACCGGCGCGACGGTCGGTGATCAGACCATTGGCGTCGATGGTACAGAAGTTACATCGCAAGCAGACGTCGTTGGGACCGACCGGGAAGGCGATACCCGCGGCTTCGAGAATACCGCGTCCGATTTGGAAGACGAGCGGATCGTAGCCGAAGAGACCGAGGTGACCTGGACCGCTGCCCGGCGTGATACCGGGCAGAATCGGCAGTGACATACCGGACACGCCCTTGGTCGCAAGCGCGTCGAGATTGGGGGTCTTAGCCGCTTCCAGTTCGGTCGGTCCGCCCGGTTGCAAGGGGAGACCGCCAATGCCGTCGGAAACGACCATGACAATTTTACCGCCGTCGGTTTTCAACGATTGAATCAATTCATGCAAATCCATCGCAATATGCTTTCTTACAAATTTAACAACTCAGCATTCGTCGCGTATCGCGTCATAGACCGATCGCGACCGGTTTACATTTCCCTCTATTTTACAAAGATTTTCCCTTTTCGTCTAGTTGCAGGCGCGGTTTTTCTGTTGAAAGGACGATAGTCGTCTAAAATCTTTAGCGCGCTTGTTGGACGCGTCAAAAGCGCTATACTTAGCGTTAGTACTCGTATATGCGCTCTCGAGTCGGCGAAGCGCTCGTCTTTTTTGAGACAACACCCAGACTTTAAGGCAATTTTAATGACCAAACGACTATTAACCGGTCTTCAGCCCAGTGGCGAATTGACGATTGGGAACTTCTGTGGCGGTATTAAACAGATTCTCGACTATCAACGTGAATATGAAGTTTTTCTGTTCGTACCGGATATGCACTCAATCACGGTGCCTCAAGACCCCGAGACGTTGCATCGACGCGTGCGCGAGATCGTGGGCATGTATCTGGCGTGTGGCGTCTCCGGCGAGGCCAACCATATTTATATCCAGTCTGAAATTCTGGAACACGCGAACTTATCGTGGATTCTGGAGTGCCATTCCTACATGGGCGAACTTTCGCGCATGACGCAGTTCAAAGCGAAGTCGGACGGTAAGAAGGAGATCGGTTGCGGTCTTTTCACGTATCCGATTCTCATGGCGGCAGATATTCTGCTGTATAACGCCGACTGCGTTCCCACGGGCGCGGATCAGAAACAGCACGTAGAGCTTGCGCGCAATATTGCGCAACGTTTCAACGCGCGCTATGGCGAGACGTTTGTGGTTCCAGAACCGTTGATTCCGAAACTCGGCGCAAAGATTCGCGACTTACAGAGTCCCGATAAGAAAATGAGCAAGAGTACGGAAAACAAGAAGGCGTCGATCTTTTTGAATGATACCGAGAAGGATATCCGCAAAAAGATCATGAGCGCCGTCACGGACTCCGGTGATAGCGTTTACTTCGACGAAGCGAATAAGCCGGGCGTTTCGAACCTTTTGACGATCTACTCTGTCTTTTCGCAACAGACTCTGGAGCAGACCCAAGAGCATTTCCAAGGCGCGCGTTACGGCGATTTAAAGAAAGAGGTCGCGGAGGTTTTGGTGGAATTTCTCACGAACTTGCAGTCGAAGTACGCGGCGGTCATGAGCTCCGGCGAGGTGGACGAGGTTTTGGATCGCGGTCGTGATTATGCGCGTGAAATCGCGGCTCAGACCTATGATAAGGTTCGGCGTCTCGTAGGGTTCGGTCGCGTCTGATTCCAGGCGAGCACACGACGCTTTAAGACTTTGAACGTAACGAAACCGCGTCGTTCTTACCAGTCTCAACACTGGAGGAGCGGCGCGTTTTTAATTGGACGTCGAGATAGACTAAATCGAAGATTTACAGACGTGATTGTTGGCTTTTCTCTTACTTAATGACGTCGTCGATGGGGAATTTCTTATAGTCGGGGAATGCTGTAACGCATACCATTTGGCCGTCGACCTTTTCGGCGACGACGCGAATCGGTACGCCGTATCTCTTTTCGGTGCAAACGTATCGCTCCGGGGCGTCCGTAGGGTTCTGTTCGTTGTTAGTCGTCTCTTGACGGATCCACTTTGAGTTTGCGTCCAGGAGGATATCGGAGACTTCATACATGAATCGTTCACCGGTCCAGAAGTCAGGGATTTGTGACTTTCCGTAGCGTTTAGCGTTGGGGTTGGCGTGACCGCCAGCCCAGCCCTTAACGGTTGTGGTAACGACGTCTTCTTGGTCAGGGGATTCCGCGCGAATAATGCGGTAGATCGGTTCGCCCTGGAGGATATGACGCGTTGTTTCCGGGTCGACGAGGTTGAATCCGGAGCGGGGTTGGTTTAAAGCAAGTTGCTCTTGACGATAGGCGTAGCGAGCGTATTGAGTTTGTAACAGGTCGCGTACGGTGATCGTCGGGTGATATTGGTCGAGAACCGTGGCTAGGCGCACGTAGAACGTCTCTTGGTTCGTTGCGTTGGTTTGATCGGTCAGACGAGGGGCGGTCATGCGTTGCCTGTGGGAGTAAAGGGGAGCTTATGCAAATGTCGTAATCTTCTATGAGACGTTACATTGCAAAGACGGCGCCATTTTGACGAAAGCTTGTGTGCAGACGATTGGTAGAATAAAAGAAGGATCGCCGCGACTAAACGCAACGATCCCATTGATTAATTAGCGGCATGGTTTATGGAGTTAGAACCCGAAGTCGAACTCTTCAGGGTCTTCATTGACTTCCGAGACAACCGGGGTCGCCTGCTTGTGGACGGGATTTCCCTCGATATATACCGCGCGGAAAGGTCTAGCGGGGCAGATGTATTCACACCCGCCGCAACCGACGCAGAGATCTTCTGTGGTTTCAGGGATCGTGAGCGTTCCCTTGTAGGGAACCATGTGGATCGCTTGGGTTGGGCAGTGCTCAGAGCATGCGCCACAACTTTCGTCCTTCGCGTAGACGATGCAATTCTCCTTGATAAAGACGACATGCCCGGTTTGCACGAGCTGTTTGTCCTCTTTTTTCATGGGCTTAATAGCGCCGGCGGGGCAGACGGAACCGCAGATTGTACAGTCGTAGTTACAGAACCCGTGGGCGAAGTCGACGCGAGGTTGCATAAAGCCTTTGAGACCGGTTTCAAATCCCATAGGTTTGAGGACGTGCGCGGGGCACTTCGAGACGCACAGGTGACATCCGACGCAACGGTTCTGGAAGTTCTTGTGAGAAATCGAGCCCGGGGGGGAGATGACGTACTGGCGCTTGTACGGAGTTTGTCCGTAGTCGGCGGGCTTGTTCTCGTCGACGGTAGCTTCTTCTGTGGGGTATTCTTCTGAAGCGGCAGAGAAGGCGTCGGCGTCGGAACCCGTTTTAACGAGGTCTTCTTCGTCCTCTTGCGCTTTGGAGAAGGAGGCGCGCGCGAGCGCGGCGGCGCCGACAACGAGGGACGCGGTAATGAAGTCGCGCTTGGCACGACTGAACCCGGCGAGACTACGCGCGATACGCTCTTTCTCTTGTAGCGTTTCCGGATCGAGCGCGAGCGCTTCGCTGGCGTTGGACGCGGCGCTGGTCAGGTCGTTTGGCGCGAGAGTAGCATGTTTTCCGGGTGCAAAGCTCAGGGCCTTTTTACGGCAAGCGCCGAAGCAGTCGAAGCACACGACGCAACGGCTAGCGTCGACCTTGTGTTCCTTTATATCGATGCAAGAGCTCTTGCACGCCTTAACGCAAAGACCGCAATTCACACACTTATCGGCGTTGATTTGCGTGCGGAAGAACGAGTATTTGGAGAGGAATCCCAGCAAGGTTCCGATCGGGCAAATAGAGTTGCAGTAGAGCCGTCCGAACTTGCCGGCAAAGACGCAAATGATTACAAAGGAGAGGACGCCGACGATAAGCGCGCCGAGGCTTTCCGGACGCAGGTCGACGTAATAGAAATTATGACCGTGAAAGAGTTGTTCCACAAGGTAGATAACGTCGTTGATCGCGGAATGAATCGGCTTAAAGACGTTGACCGCGATACGGCCGAAAATGCTATAGGGTTCCAGCAGACCGAAGAAGAACCCTCCAAAGGTCGTGGAGCCGAGCGTGAGGAGTAAGACGAGCAGTCTCAGCGGCAAGGGATTCTTGCGATAGACATAGTTTGGCTTTTTAGCGCGTTTGCGCGCCTCTTTCGCGAGTGTGCGATAGGATTTATCGAGTTGTTTTTTGGTTCGTTTCTCGCTGGAAGTTAGTTCGGTCGTTTCCTCGTCGTTCTTTTCTTCCAGTGACTTTTTGAGTTGACGCTTGATCTTAGCGGGCGCCAGTAAGGCTTTTCCGAACCTTGCGACGCGCGCGATGACGTCCTGGAGAATTCCGAGCGGACAGATAACGGAACAGTAGAGTCGACCCAGTAGTAGCGTCAGCACAATCAATGCGGCGCACACTAAGAGGCTGCCGGCGAGGATAGCGGGTAGTAGTTGGATTTTAGCAAGTTGAGCGGTTTCGATCGGAACTTTACTGTCGAAATCGACGAAGTAGGCCGTGAGCGTTGTTATAACGAGAATCGCGGCTACTATGCGTAAATATCGGAAAACAGTGTATTTCATGGCGCTATTGTCGGAGCGTGAGTGAAAGTAAGGTAATAGTTAGATGTAACAAACTTGTCGTATTATAAAAATAAATCGTCGGAAACCTTTATCTCCGACGATTTACTGTAATTAGACAGCCCAACGAACGACAGTCGTGATCTTAAATCTTAATGCGCGCTTGAGTGAGCTTACTAGCGTCGGTGACGCCCAGACCAAGTTCTTCGCCGAGCGGGAGATACTTAACGTTTTCCACCGGCATCGGTTGGAACTGGTTGAAGAACTTAACGGCGGCGGTATCGACGGCGACCGGGTCAGTCGACATGAAGAGTCCCTTGGGTTGGGAGACGTCTTTATCGTCACGACCGCGCGGACCATTGGTCTTCATGATACGATAGGCGTCAACGATATTGAGGGCGGCGGGCTTTTCGAGGGTGCCGATATCGGCAATGCACTGATCCAACCCCTTCTGATGGAAGGCGCGACGATCCCAGACAATGCCCATGAGGTTCTTCATGCAGATGGTCATGCGGGCGCCGCCGTGATTCTTGAGGACGGGAACGTTGAACCAGCAGTCGCAGTCGAGCAAGGCTTCGTGGATCTTGGCGGATTTGAGGACTTTGGCGTTAGGAAGTCTCACTTCGCGATAGTAACGTTCTTCGTTAGCGGGCACAACGACAGCGCCAGCCTTCTTGGCGGCTTCTTCGATACCGCTGTTCTTATAGCACGCCTGCCAGAAGTCACAGGTGTTGTCGAAGACAACGATTTCTTTGGCGCCGGCGTCTTTACACGCATAAATCAGGGTGGAGATCAGCAACGGGTTGGTATTGCCGGCCAGTTCCGGGGTTTTATCCCAACCGATATTCGGTTTAATTGTGACGCGGTCGCCCTTCTTAACGAAGCGAGTGATACCGCCGAGCGCTTCAATGCCTCTCTTGAACATAACGTCGGGCTCGCCGCCGAGCAACGCGACGAAGTCGACTTGCTTGCCGCCTAGTTCGCCAGCTTGCGCGATCGTAGCGACCGGGTCAAGTGAGGTGAACGTTGTGGTTAGACCGGCGAAGGCGACAGTCTTCAGAAAATCTTTACGTGTCATATTCATGGTAAGAACCTTTTACAGGGGAAGCGCTCAATGCGCAATGTAGGCAATAACGAACTCCAGGGATCTTTGGAGAATGGACAGACTCTATAGAGTCGCCATTTAGACCGTGATTTTGTGAAAAGGAACCGGCAAAATCAACAAACCTGGTAAAAAAAACAGGAAATTATTGCCGCCCCCTTGAGCACGCGAGTGTCAACGTTGCGAGACCTCGCGCGGTATAGCGATATAATCGCGTGACGAGAAAGCGATTTTAGAGCAACTTTGCGAGCTCTTGCGCTTTGTCGGTTTTTTCCCAAGTGAAGTATGCGTCGTCGTCGGTAGAGACGCCAACGTTCTTCTCCCAAGCGTAGAGGTCGCCGGAACGCCCGAAGTGACCGCCGAAGGAGGTTTTTTCAAAGATCGGACGACGCAGATTCAAAGCGTCGACCAATCCTCGTGGCGTGAGCGGGAAGAGGTCGCGGATCGCGTCGGAGAGTTTGTCTTCGTCGACTTTGCCGGTACCGTGCAGATCGAGCAGTACACTGGTCGGTTCCGAGACGCCGATGGCGTAGGAGAGTTGTACTTCGCACTGGTCAGCCAGCTCGGCGGCGACAACGTTTTTGGCAATGTAGCGCGCCATGTACGCGGCGCTACGGTCGACCTTAGTCGGATCCTTTCCGGAGAAAGCGCCGCCGCCGTGGCGAGCCCAACCGCCGTAGGTGTCCACGATAATCTTGCGACCGGTCAGACCACAGTCGCCCTGCGGACCGCCGACGACAAAATTGCCCGTGGGATTGATGAAGTACTTGATTTTATCGTCAATTAGTTCCTCCGGCAAGGAGGGGAGAATCGTATTGGCAATGATCCAATCATGAATCGTTTGTTGATCGACGTCGGGATTGTGCTGTGTGGAGACGACGACCGTGTCGATACGCACGGGTTTATCGCCGTCGTATTCGACAGTGACCTGAGATTTAGCGTCGGGACGCAACCAATCGACGACCTTATTAAAGCGTTGGTCGCACAGACGATTGGTAATGCGGTGCGCCAAAGCGATCGGTAGCGGCATAAGTTCCGGGGTCTGGTTACATGCATATCCGAACATGAGCCCCTGGTCTCCAGCGCCGACGTCTTTTGTGTCAGAGGCGTTCACGCCCATGGCGATGTCGGGGCTTTGGCGATCGAGCGCGACCATGACGGCGCAGGTGGAGCCGTTAATCCCGAAGTCGTCGTTGGTGTATCCTACGCGTTTGATCGCTTCACGCACGACCTGTTGGTATTCGATATGCGCGTTGGTTGTGATTTCGCCGGCAACGACCGCCAAACCGGTGGTGACGAGAGTTTCACACGCGACGCGACTTTGCGAGTCTTGTGCGAGACATGCGTCTAGAACACTGTCGGATATACGGTCGGCGAGTTTGTCGGGATGCCCCATGCCGACCGCTTCGCTTGTGAAGTAACGTTTTGCCATTTTAATCTGGCGCTCCTTGGCTTTTTGAGAATAGTGACGTCAAACGGACAGCCGATTTGCCGACGCCTCGGTCTGTATAAAATTTCTCTTTGGGATTATATATAGTGTAAGGTGATCTTACAAGGGGGCAATATTGAAATCTATACCGCTATACATATTGATAGGAACCCCATTGTCATTATGAACGTCACACTGTATATAATGCGTAATTATTAGCTTCGAGGGTTAGTTTTGCGTTTTGTCCCCTGGTCGACTGCCACACATGGTGTATAATAAAGCTCTGGTTAAATATTAAGTAAAAAGAACGGTTAATTATGCAAGAGGTCAGCGCGATCGTAAAGGAAGTCGACGTGTGAGCACATGTCGACCCACGATATAGCGCGTAGGTTGAAGCGAGGCGAGAATTGCCACTTTTAATTTTACGATGTATATTCATCCTGGCGACTAGCGGCGTAGGCGTAGCGATCGTACGCAATGGCGCGGCGGGTTCGAGCGCGGCAAGTTTGACCACGTTCTTCCTGCTGTTGTTATCGTCTCTGGCGTTCATTGGTTTGGATATAGCGTTTCCGAAGAAGAAGATCGAATGGATCTCCGCGGTCTATTTTGGTCTTTTGATCGGTCTGGTGACGACTTACCTCCTGGGGTTGGCGTTGGAGCCTTTTTTTGCCGATAGCGTAGGGGAGTCGGGTCAACGCGTGGACGTGTTACGCCAGAGCGTCACCGCCATGATGTTGCTGATCTTCTGCTACTTTGGCATTAGCTTCCTTTTGCAGACGCGTAACGACTTCCGTTTTATTATTCCTTACGTGGAATTTCAACGGAACGTCAAGGGCGTTAAGCCTTTGATTCTCGATACGTCGGTGGTCATAGACGGTCGAATCGCCGACGTCATGGAGACGAAAATCATAGATTCGCCGTTGCTCATGCCGCGATTTGCGATCATTGAGCTGCAGCACATCGCCGATAGCGCTGATCGCAGTCGTCGCACGCGCGGTCGTCGCGGTCTGGATATTCTCAGTCGTCTTCAAAATATGCCGGGCGTTGACCTTCAGATCGACGATTCCGAGCTTCCCGAATTTGCGAATCAACCGGTGGATCTGAAGCTCGTGGCGCTTGCACGGCATTTGGAAGGCAAGCTCGTCACCAACGACTACAACCTCAATAAGGTGGCCAAGCTTCAGGGCGTAACGGTAATTAACCTCAACGACCTTGCGAACGCACTCAAGCCGGTCTACCTTCCCGGGGAACGGATAGAAGTTGATATCGTCAAAACGGGCGAGGAAGTCGGTCAGGGCGTGGCGTATTTGGACGACGGAACGATGGTGGTGGTCGACCAAGGTCGTAACCACATAGCCGAACGCGTGGTCGTGGCGGTCACGAGCGTCCTTCAGACGAGCGCCGGTCGCATGATCTTTGCGCGTTATGAGTACGCGACCAAGAAACTCTCCGGCACGACGATTGTGCTCGATAAGAATCAACGTAACTAAGTATGGCGCGTCTAGCGTCCCGCGACGCAGAGGAACCGATATGGACAAACCAATCGAAGTGTATGAAGCGCTCTTACGGAGCGATCCGCGATTCTCCAGTCGTACCTATTTGTTCGTGAACGAAATACTGGCCTATGCTCAGGAACGCTTTGGCGAACAGGCGGATCAAGCGAATCCCGTTCCACGCGCGTGGCGTTCCGACGACGAACAAACGTTCGGTCACGTGACTGGTCAAGATCTGTGCTATGCCGCCGTGGAATATTCCGTGGCTCAGTATGGTTATCTTGCTAAGACAGTACTTGCGAAACTAGGCATTCGTAAAACCGGCGACATTGGCGACGTGGTCTATCATCTTCTGGAACATGGCTTAATGCAGAAGACGGAGTCGGATCGTCGCGAGGACTTCGACGACGTCTTTGACCTTGCGCACGAACTTGACGCGGCGTTTAAATTTGACTACCACAAAACGCGTCGCCCAAGTATTCTGTCCTCGAGAAATGATTCTCCACAACGCGACGCTTGATTTTCACGCGTCCTCAACCGATCGCTGAGCGAGAGCAACGCCGCGCGCATTGCGGCGCGCTTTTTAAGCGTTGCAACTACTTAACGTTTGATATTAAATTCAACAAAGGCTAAAGAATGATTCACGAACGAGCCGGCGAACCGACGCGACCGAGCGATTTGATCGACGTCGACGCTTTAATGCAGGACTACTATCAATTGTCTCCCAACCCCGCGACGGCGGAAGAACGCGTGAGATTTGGCACCGGAGGTCATCGTGGCAAGGCGTCGAATCGCTCCTTTAATCAGGCGCATATTCTCGCAATTGTTCAGGCGATTGTCGATTGGCGCAATCGTATGCCACAGGGCGCTCCGAAGGTTCTTTGGCTTGGCAAAGACACTCACGCGCTCTCGGACGCGGCGCAGAAAACGGCTCTGGAAGTCTTTGCGGCGAACCATGTTCGCGTAAAACTTCAACGCGATAACGGCGTAACGCCCACGCCTGCGGTTTCGCGTGCGATTCTGGTAGCAAACCGTGAGCACGGTGAATTCTATAGCGACGGCGTGATTATTACCCCTTCGCACAATCCACCGACCGATGGAGGTATTAAATACAATCAGTGCGACGGCGGCGGCGCGGACGTCGACGCGACCTCCTGGATTGAACAGCGCGCCAATGAGTACTTGGCTGACGGCAATCGCCAGGTCAAGCGCGTGTCGTATGAAGAGGCGCTCGCGGCGGATACGACCGAACTGATCGATTACGTCGAAGATTACGTCGCCGATCTGGATTCGGTTATCGATATGGAAGCGATTCGTCGCGCTAATCTCAAGATCGGCGTTAACCCCTTGGGCGGCGCGGCGTTGGGATATTGGCGACCAATCGCGGAGCGTTATGGTCTGAATATCACAGTTGTGAACGATAAGCTCGATCCGACTTTCTCCTTTATGACGATCGACCATGACGGTAAGATCCGTATGGACTGCTCTAGTCCTTGGGCTATGCGTCCTCTTGTGGCGCTCAAGGATCAGTTTGATATTGCGTTTGCTAATGATCCCGATTCGGATCGACACGGGATTGTGACGCGCAGTATTGGACTCATGGATCCCAATCATTACCTCGCCGTTGCGATTAACTACCTCCTGGCGCATCGACCGGAATGGTCGACGAATTTGGGGATCGGTAAGACGTTGGTCTCTAGCTCGTTGATCGATCGCGTGGCGCGTTTTCACGGTCGTACGCTTATTGAGACTCCGGTGGGATTTAAGTGGTTCGTTCCGGGTCTTTTCAAAGGTCAGATCTGCTTCGGCGGCGAAGAAAGCGCGGGCGCAAGCTTTCTGCGCAAAGACGGTTCTGCCTGGACGACCGATAAAGACGGTCCGATTCTGTGTCTACTGGCGGCGGAAATACTCGCGAAGACCGGTAAAGATCCGGGACAGTGGATTCAGGAATTAACTCAAAAGTTCGGAAAGTCATACTACAAGCGCATTGAAGCGCCTGCCACTTTGGCGATTAAAGACGCGCTGAAGTCGATGACGCCGGAACAGGTACAGTCGAGCGAACTGGCAGGCGAGCCGATCGTGGCGCGTCTGACACGCGCGCCGGGCAATAACGCGGCGATCGGCGGGCTGAAGGTCGTGACCGAAAACGGCTGGTTCACAGCACGTCCCTCGGGTACGGAAATGGCGTATAAGATTTACGGCGAGTCTTTCCGTAGTCAGGAGCATTTGCAACGCATTCTCAGTGAAGCGCAGGAGATTGTCGCCGACGCTTTGAAGAATGTGTGACTTAACCTTTAACTTGCGCGTGCGTCAGACGTTACGTTATTGCTTGTAACGTCTGTACGCCGTCAATTATAGTTGCGCGCGGTCGTGTAACTGTGCGATTGATTACTTTCTTTTAGCGGGGGGATAGACTTATGTCGAATACGCGTCAAGAGAACTCTGTGTTTATGGTAGGGGCGACGGGTCGGCGTCACATTCCGGAGCAGGCGCTTCCAGCGCTTGAGCGCACGACCCGGGAGATTTTGGCGACTCTAGAAAGTTGTCGCGCGAGTGAGGTTTGCGTCTGCACTGGTATGGCGATTGGCGTCGACTCGATGATCGCACGTCTGGTTCTGGAGGCGCGCGAAGAGCGTCCCGATTCTAAGTTACGTCTTTGCGCGATTTCCCCCATGGCGTTGCAAGCCTACGAAGAGGATTTCTCGACGTCCAAGCTCGTCTTCTCCGGTCAGACGGAACTGGAGCAGTTTCAAGAGCTTTGGTCGCGTGCGGATCAGCGACTTTGCCTACGCCATACTCAAGAACCGCTCGACCGCGTCGCGCAGTACGAGTCGCTCGGGCTTTATCTGATCACGCATTGCGACCTATTGCTGGCGTATTGGAGCGGTTCGACGTCGACGGTTAAACGCGGCGGTTCCGTAGACGTGGCGCTTCAAATGTCGCGTCGGCTCGGGGGCGGTACGGTTGTGGCGGTTGCCACGCCGGAGCTGTTGCGTTTGCGTGAACCTTCTGGCGAATGTCGTTTAGAGACGGAAAAACTACGCGAGGGAGTCGCGACCGGCGACCTTGCGACGCTGCAGGAACCGTGGCAAGGCGACGTTGATTTTGGCGATAAGAACGAGGCTTTCAATCTCCTGCGCGCGTCTTGTACAGAGTTCTTCTAAGGGCAACTTCTCGTTTATACGATCATTGATTTGTGTAAAGCTTGTCGTTGTTTATTTTTATAAACCAAATAAAAAAGCCGCTTCGTCTTGTTAGGACGTAGCGGCTTTTGTCGTTTGCAAGGTATTAAGCGTAGTCGCTTACCGAGCTATCCTGGTTATTTAGCGGGGTTGACAGAGAAGCCCTTGAGGAAGAACCCGTCGTTTTCCACGACGCCGAAGAGGAGGCTGAATCCGATATTTTGCACGATCGATTCGTCGAACGGGGGCAGGGTGGAACCGTCGAATTTAGCGGTTCGCGCGCCCTGTTGGTCGGCCGGGGCGAGCGCGGCGTTGAGAAGTCTTGCAGAGAGGGTCTTGCCTTGCGGTATCATACCTCGTCGGAAGAGCTCGTAGTTTTCGCGTAGACCGTCGATATTTCGCGCGTATCCTAGTAGGAAGAGACCGTTTACGATAGCGGGCTCTTGGGCGAGTCTCTGGATGGCGATCTTGTGCTCGGGCTGATTGAGAATAGAGTCGTTCGGATTGGCGGTTTCGGCGAGTTTCTTTTGGAGATACTGCGCGTCGTTTGAGACGTAGAGCGCGCCTTTGGCAACGCCGAAGACGGAACCTTTAATGAGTTCGGCTTCAGGGGCGTCAGACGCGGCAATGGATTCGGCGGTGGGACGCGTAGCGCTCGGACGTGTGGAGCGAATGGGTCTCACGCCGGTGGGACGCGTGGCACGACCGCCCTTTTGCGGAGAATACTGCCAGAATTCGGCGCCGGCGAGTGTGATCTGAGTCACGTCGGGGTCGGGCTCGAACATTTTGCGAAGCGCTTCGGCGGTCGCTTGTTCTTTGCCTTCGATAATATTGAGCGCGAACACGAACTTTTCACCGTCGCTGACCTTTTCCGGGTCGAACGCGTTGGTGGAGGAGATTTGTCTTCCGAAGTTTGCAAAGAGGTCGGCGCGTAAATTGACTTGCGGACCGAGTTTATCTTTTTCGAAGGAATCGATGACGTCGTTCCAAGCGCCTTCGGTTTCAACGAATTCGTCGAAGAGCGGACCGACGTTATTAAAAGTCACGAGCGGGTTGAAGCTCAGGAGTGTATAACGCGTGGCGTTCGCTCCGATCCATTGCGGGTGCACGAGCGCGTCCACGTTAGTAAAGGAGAGGGTCTTGAGCGCGCGCGTCATTGGTTGGGGAATATAGACCTTGACGCGATAGACGCATTCGTAAGATTCGGTAGCGAAATCGATCGTACCGCCGACGCCGGCGACGCCGCCAAAGCCCTGTTTCGCCAGAACCATAAAGGGGGATTGTCCTTTAAGTTGATCCTGTGGAACCAGCGAGCGTATCGCTTCGCCCGCGGCTAGGGGGTTCAGGAAGAATTTGATTTGCGGTCTTGCGGTGGATTTGGCGTCTTGTGCGCAACGTGCGAGAATCGCTTGGTATTCCGGACGATTGGCTAGCGGGTTAAGTTTTTCGCCGGCGAGACGCCCCAGGAGTAGCTCGACCAAGTATTTTTGATCCGCGGCGATCAGTAGTTGCGGTAGCGCGACGTAATAGGCGGTGCGCACGACGCCGGTTTCTTTGTCAGGAAAGCTCAGAGCGGTGGCTTCAACGGACTGACGACCGATGACAATGCGCTCTTTTGCCGCGGAACCTCTTTGATTTTCCGTCGTCTTGCGGATGAGCCTCATGAGGAATTCATTGACCTCCGCGGCGTTGCCGTCAACGTTCATCATGACGGCGAATCCAGGCTTTTTTCCGGGCTGTGCAATGAGACCACCGGCGATTTCCCCAGACGGAAGGGTGGTGAAGTCCTGGAGATTGAGTCCCAAACGATTGGGCCATGCGGTTTCAATTTGCTGTCGGATCGAGTCACGAAATTCCTGATACTGCGGGGCGGCGAGAGTAGCGTAGAGCGCGGTCTGCTGCCAGTGGTCGGAAAGATCTTTGACGTTCGAGACGGAAATGAAAATCTGCGTAGTATCGGGGAAAACGCTATCTATTGCAATATTTTGCGCGAGCGCGGCGCTCATGCAACTTAAAAAGAACCAGGCAAGCGCTAAAAAAAATCGCATTTTTCGCTTACTCATACTTGCAAACTCCATACTTTCGGAATATTATGACGCCACGTATCTTTGTATACGAATTGCTTTACCGGCTTTTTGCACGCGCGTGCGTAGCGAACGCGCACAGGCGTGGCAACGGCGTTTTTTTACGATTGTCGGCTCAGGCGCAACTTGCGTGCGCGCAAAGCTTACAGACGAGCGTCGGTTCTGCGCGTATAAACGCGTGAACCTATGCGTCGTCGAGCAAGCGCGCGACGACGCGTTCATACATTATAACTATACCGTAGTCGCGGCGAAATGACTAGACGACTTCGGCGTTATTTAAAGTCGGTAGGTTATATTTTCGAAAAAAAATAATCCCAATTTTATGACAAGCTTACGTGTTTTGCGTATTTTGATATTTTGACATATTTTCGCTGAGAGGAACGCCGCTATGCAGGACGATTATCGTTCAGAAACACTGGTTCAGGATACGATCCACGGTTACGTGACGCTCACGTCTGCCACGGGGGACTGTCATCCGGAGGAACGCTATTTTGAACGCGATCTAATCGACTCAGCGTGGCTTCAGCGTTTGCGCCAGATCCGTCAATTACAAACGGCCTGGCTGGTCTACCCGACGGCGGAGCACTCTCGTTTTCAGCATGTCCTCGGCACGATGTGGACGGCGAGTCGCGCGTGGGCGCAGTGGCGTACGAGTTTTTATCGCGCTATGTCGGAGGCGGGTCAGACCGACGCGCCTTCTAGCGCGTGCGTGGAGGAGCTTCTGCGTATAGCGGCGCTTTTGCACGACGTTGGGCACGGACCGTTTGGACATTTTCTCGACGAGCATTTTTTTTCACGCTATGAGACGTCGCAGCATGAGCGTCTCACGCACGAGACGCTCGGGGCGCATATCATTCGCACGGAGTTGGCGCCGTATATATCGGGTCTTCGTCGTTCTCCCAGCGGGCTATTTGGTCCGGGCGAGTCGATTAGCGCCGATGAGGTCGCGTATTTAATCACGCGCCCTCAGGTCGGTCGCCAGGAGGCGGACCGTCCCTTGTGGCTCAAGACGCTCCGGTGTCTCTTTTGTGGGCTGTATACCGTCGATAATATTGATTTCGTCATGCGCGACGCGTACATGACCGGGTTCGGCTCTAACCCGTTCGATTTGGATCGTCTACTCCATTACACGTTCTTTACGCCACAAGGACTGACGGTTCACGCCAAGGGCGTCGCGACGGTTATGCGCTTTATCCAGATACGCGCCGACCTGTTTCGCGCCGTTTATTACCACCGTGCGACACGCGCGATTGACGTGGAATTAGCCGACTTGTTTAAGGATAGCGTCGATTTGCTCTATCCCTATGGCAACCCGGTGGAATCGCTGCAGGAGTACCTGCGCTTTACTGACTTTTCACTGCTTTCCGACGTTCGGAATTGGGATCGTTCCGACGATCCACGCAAACGCGCGCTTGCCACGCCGTGGCGTGAATTTCTCGAACGTAAGATCAAGTGGAAACTACTTGCGGAAAAGACAATTTTCTTCGCCGGGGAGCAGAGCGAAGAATCCTCGATCTTTTCTTCCCCGAGACTCTTTGAAGCGGCGTTGCGCGAGAAATTGCCGACGCAGTTCCAAGAGACCGAGCTACGTTTTGATATCGCGCGCCATTCCCTCCTGCCGGAAACGACGCAGACGCGGAACTTCTGGTATGATCCGGAGACTGAGCAGGTCGCGCCGATCGGTTCTCATAAGAGCTTTGCCCAAAGCGCGAAGAGCTTTCGGATATGCCGTGTTTTTGGCGCGTCGAGCGAGGCGCGCGAGGCGGTCGTTAAGGCGTTGTTGCGCCTGACCCAAGGAGTTGTGGACGAGACGACGAATCTCTAGCGGCTCTGTCACAAAAAGGACGTCGACGATAACCGGCGTTTCTGTGAGGATTAACGCGCGTCGACACGGCGACAGAGCGTAGCGACGCGTGTTTTTTTAATCCCTTGATATTTCTAATCTTTCGTGAGGTTCAGTAGACGCAGTGCGTATTCGTTGAGCGCGTTTTCCAACTCTGCGGGGCGTTTCTCTTGCACACGCGCGCCGACTTCCTCGAGGTTCGGTATAAGCGCTGCGCCGTTGGTCTGTAACTGGTCGCCGACGCGTGCGTCCCATAACCCGTTGCGTTGGCACGCTTCGCGCGCTTGGAGGAGTTGGGGCGAGCGCGAGGTTGCGTTGTAGACGCCCAGCGTGAGGTTATTGCGGATGGCGTCGTCGGAGTTGAGCGTCCAAATTGAGATCTGTACGTCATTTGCGCGTAGCCATGCGACGATCGCGTCGTTCATAGCGGTATAGCTGGAGTTGACGGTCACGCAGGGTAGGTCGAATGCGGTAATACGTTCGATGAACTTCGGGTCACGTTTGGTCATGTGCTCGTAGGAATCGAGGCGATCGGGGTTCATCCAGAACTCCATGCCTTGTTCTGTGGCGTCGCGTATGGCGTCGCGCAGTTCGTAGACCGTGTCGTAATTCGAGTCCCCCGCCATGATAATACGATTGAGCGGAAAGCCGACTTTTTCAATGGTTTCCAGTTCCTGTAGAACGATGCCGTTCTGTTTGGCGTCGAGTTGTAGCTTCACCGCGCGCGCCTGCTGTGGGTCGTATTCGGGCAGTTCCACGCCATCGACGGGTTTTCCGAGCAGTAGTGTGAGAACGGCCTGTAAGGTCGGCGCGTGTTTGGGGATCGGATAGTTGTGCGTAACGACCAACTCGCCTTGATCGTTGAGACGCACGTCGATTTCTATCATATCGGGCTTGTATTTCAGAGCGTTTGCGATATTCTCCAGGGTGTTGTCCTGACTTGAATCTTTAACTCCTCCTGGGGCGGCGAAACCAGCGTGTGCGGTAATGTTTTTCGGGAGGCGGTTTGACGCGACCGGACCGCAAGCGCCGATAAAGAGTCCAAAAGGACGGTTTTCGGGTCTAAGTCCATTTGTAATCGCCTCTTGTTCGCACTTAACGACTCTTTCATTGGCGACGATTCCACCTTGCGCGGCACAACTGACCAGAATACCCTGGGAATAACCGACCAGACCGCCGGCGTAGAGTAGCGCGTGTGCTTTTGAAACGTCGATGACGACGGAACTTGTGACGTTAAAGAGAGTTCCGTAAGATTCGCCCGCTATAGCGCCGACGTAGCGCGTCTGAGCATTGACCTCGAGGCTGCCGGAGACAGTAAGTCTTTTAATGTAACCGTCTTGAGTTATTTTTGTGAACAGTCCGAGCGCTTCTTGGTCGTTTTGCGCGGCGTAGTGAAATTCAATGGAGTGACCATTTCCGTCGAGAACTCCGGCGAAACCGTTTTGAGCGCACAGGGGCGCGAATGGTAAGTCGCCTTGGCGTAGGTCTTGCGTGAGTACGAAATAGGCGGTTGGGTATTTTTCCAGCGCGCTGAGCTTATCGAAGGAGTCGAGCTGATAGGGGTCGGCCGGTTCGCCGGTTCCGAGGAGTTGATCGCTTGACTCTTGGGCGTAAGTATCACAAGCGTATTGCGTTAGAAAAATAGCGACTACCGGTAGTATTGCGACGAATACGCGTGTGAATACCGATAGAAACGTAGAGGAACGATTGGTCATGACGTAATAATATGTTTAATCGTAAGTAGTGGGTTAATTCAGCGTGAAAAAGCAAGGACGCCTCGACCGCGTTGTTTTGACACAGTCGAGGCGTGTGAGGACGCGAGGTTAAGCGTTCTAAGACCGAATGAGAACCTTAGAGTTCGTAGACCGGCAGCTTAATCGTTTCGCCGTCGCGCGTGGCGGACAGGTGAGCATAGTAGCCGGGGATGGTCATATTCAGCGCGTCGATAATACCGACGCGAGTGTCTTGATCTTTGAGAATGGCGTCGACAAAGTCACAGCAGAGGTATCCGTGTGAACCGCCGTGTCCTCCGGCGTCGACTCCAGGCGGTAGCGCCGGTTTCTTAATGGAGTCGCCGAGCGATTTGACAATATTGCGACCGTCGCCGGTTCCGACGTAAGCGTTTTCGATCGGCTGGAAGGTGGCGTCGAACCCACCGATTTCACCGCGCACACGACCCGCTTCGAGGTAGACGCCGTAGGAGGAGGTGCACATCATTCTTGACAGACCGCCTTCCTCGGTGTTGAGTAGCGCGACCTCGCCGATAAAGACGTTTCCGGAGCCGTTGGGCGTCGGGTTGGGATTGTCCATGGGCATGATACCGCGCGCGGAGACGTCGGTGAAGCGTTTGTGGGTAACGCCGACATAATAAGCGGTTGCGTGTGTTGGGTACCACAGCGGGGTACCGTTTTTGCGCCAGTCTTTATAGGAGGGGTAGGAGGGCTGACCGGGCTCTTTGGTGTGGTTGTATTCCCCTTCGGAGTAGATGATCTTGCCGAACCCGCCGGCGCGATAGATCTTCTCCATGGCGTAGACGTCGTCGTGGAAGGTCGAGGTTTCGAACATAGCGTACTTCAGACCGGGGTTCTTTTTGACGGTCTCCAGTAGCATTTCGCCGTCGTCTGGATCGCCGTAAAAGACCGGCACGGCATGACATACGTGCTTGCCGTGCTCTAGACACAGAGCGGCGTGTTTTGCGTGAGAGGGCGCGTCGGTGGCGCAGAAGATCGCTTCGATCGTGTCGTCTTTGACCATTTCTTCCAGGGAGGGGTAGGTCTTTTCGCACTCGACGCGTTTGGCAAGTTCCGCGCAACGATCCGGGAACAGGTCGGAGACGGCGACGATTTCAACGTTCGGATGATTCTGGAACCCGAATTCCGCCGAGAATTTACAGAACCCGTAACCGACCAGACCGACGCGGAGCTTGCGGTCGGTGTAGGGGCGCCATTCCTGTAACGGGTCGTAGTCTGTGTCGGTTTGATCGAACCCGGCGATTTGCGGGGACTGCCCCTTGGCGTTGGCGGTGAAGAAATAAGGCGTGAGCGCCGCGGCGCCGGCTAGACCTAAAAAACCGCGTCGATTCAGATTATTCTGCGATGTCATGACTCCTTCTCCTTGCTGACAAAGGCGTGATACGCGTTCAGACGCATAAAGGCGTTCAAGCGCGAGTTTTTCTTTATTTTACCTCCTTGTTTGTTAGATATCAACAGTTTATTGAAAAGATCAAGGTTTGTGGACGACGTCTGATTAGAAATCGACGTGCGCGCTTGAAAATCGTCCTGCCAGCTGGTATATTGAAGGCGGTACGCGTCGCGCTGTGAAGGCGCCCCACGACGTATGTATGTTCTGTTAGAAAGGTTCGGTCATGCCAAGGTCATTTTTTCCCACGTCGAAGGCGTTTGTACGATTGTTGCGCGTTGGTTTATACGTCGTGACGGTTTATTCGGCGCTTCAGTTCGGCGCGCGCGGTCAGGACGCCACGAGCGAATCGGCGCTGGAACGTTTGCCGGACGCCTTTCGCGTCTCAATTGACGCAGTAGTACGACGCGGTCTGACCGACGCGCACGCGCTACCCTTGCAGACGCAAAGCTTTACAAGTCGTTTGACCTTTCCCACGGCGACGGACGATCCATTTCCACGCGACCCGGTGGCGACACAACGGCGCGTGGCGCTTGATCCGAGCACGAAGATTAAATACGCCGTGGAGACCACGCGCTATCAGTCTTATCCGGTGGTGGAGAACCTAGTGTGGCTAGAGAACGCCGGAGAGGAGCGTTCCGCTGTTATTACCGATTTTCAGGCGCTCGATATCATGTTGCCGGTTGGCGAGAGCGCGCGATTGACCTACGGATTCGGCGAGTCGCCCGACCCGCAGCAGAACTATCGCCTTGTGAGCGAGCAGACGCCTCTGGGACAGGAGTATGTTTTTACGCCTCGGGAGTCTTACCCGAGTTATGGAGCGTTTCCTTATTTTCAAATCGACGGGACGAGTCGTCGTTATATCCTTGCGATCGGTTGGACGGGTCAATGGCGCGCCACGTTTGTTCGTACCGAGGAGGGCGTGCGCGTTCAGGCGGGTCAAGAGAACGTGGAACTATTTCTCAATCCGGGAGAGAGAATACGTTCCCCGAGGATAACCCTCTTTGAATTGCCCGTAAAGGCCGACGCGACCAATCTTTGGCGCGACTGGATTCGACGATATACCCTTCCGCGCCAGGGTGAAAAGACGATTCGACCTAAATTTGTGCTCGACGTTTTTTACCAGGGCGAACTCTATGATAAACTCACCGCACAAGAGCAAATTGACACAATTGAGGGGCTTAACGCGCTACTTCAGCAGATGAGCGCTAAGGACGGAGTCAATTACACGTGCGATGGTCTTTGGGTAGACGCCGGGTGGTATCTGCGCGCAGATTCTCCGAACACGTGCGTGGGGCGCTGGTTTGGCGTGGGCGACTGGACGCCGGATCCGGAACGTTTCCCTAACGGCTTCGCGCCTGCGGTCGATAAGCTGAAGGAATACAATCCACAAGGTGATTTTGTTCTGTGGTATGAGCCGGAACGAATTCATCGTTCACAACTTAATAACCTAAAGGATTACGTCGTACCGAATTGCGAGGCGATTGAGAGCTATCGTATGGATCTCACGAAGCCGGAGACGGTCGCGTATCTTTCGCAAACGATAGGCGATTCTTTGGTTGCGAATAAAGTCGGGATCTATCGTCAGGACAGCAACGGGGCCGGTCCACAGGTCTTTTTGGAGTCTTTAGAGCGGAACGACCCGCGATTTATCGGTCGGCGAGGTTACGCTGAAAACCTTTATGTTCGCGGTCTTTATGACTATTGGAATCGCCTGAAGATGAAATTGCCCGAGCTGGTCTATGACTCATGCGCCAGCGGTGGTCGACGTAACGACTTGGAAATGCTGCGTTTCGGCGCCGTACCGCTACATTACAGCGACGTGGGCTATTTCGATTTCCTCGAAAAGCAACACATGCACGACACGCTCGACCGATGGTTTATCTACTATAAGAATATCGACGCGCACGATTACGACTACCAGAAGAATGAATATGACATGTATAAGTCGACGATCGATATGGCGCCGTTTTATACGATTCGCCCGATGATTCTGTCACATCCCAGCCGCGTTAATCGCCATTATATCGAGCGTTATTTTGCGATTCGCGACCTCATGGTGGACGGCGATTACTACGCGCTGTGCGATAACCAAGCGCACGGCGAATGGTCTATTCGCCAGTTCGACGACTCTCGCGAGCGTAATGCCGACGGCGTGGCTGTCACGAGCGCTCAAGACGCGTGTGCGCGCTATTTAACCGGCGCGGCGCCGACGTCGATTCATCAGTACGGTTGTGTCCTCTGCGTGCGTAACGCTGGCGGGAACGAAGAAACCAAACAGGTGAAATTACAAGGGCTTGCGCCGTCTGCGCGGTATTGCGTAGAGAATCTCGACGACCCAGAGCACAAGAGCGTCGTGACCTCGGGCGAGACGCTCATGCGCGACGGCCTGACGGTTAAGCTACCCGAAAACGGCGCGGCGATCTATCGTTACGGAATCATTACGGCGTCGGCGCAATAGCCGCTCGGCGTTCGAAAACAGACGGATAATATAGACAGACGAACACAATAACCATCTTTATCGTTAAAGGACTCTTCATGAGGAAATTATCATTTATCGCGGCGTTGCTTTGCGCGACGCTGGTTCTTTTGTCGACGGCGGTTCGCGCCCAGGACGCTAAAGACGCGGAATACTGGATTTACTTCGGCACAATGGGGTCTGACACGACCCCGGAGATGCGCGAGCACGGCGTGGAACGCTCCCAAGGGATCTATGTCGCGAAGTACAATGCGCTCACCGGCGAGGTTTCCGACGTTACGCTTGCGCTCAAAGCACAAGCGGCTGGATATATTGCCACGACGAGCAATCCGCCAATGCTCTATGTCGTCGGCGGTCTGGAGCCTCGCGACGGCTGGAGCAAGGCGTTTGCGATTAGCGCCGATCCGAAAACCGGCGCGCTATCGGTTGTAAACGGCGTGGACGCGGAAGGTCACGGCGCCTGTCACGTGAGCGTTAATAGCGAGGGAACCTATTTGGGCGCCGCCAATTACAATAGCGGGATCTTCTCAGTTCTGAGTATCAATGCTGACCATTCGGTCGGCAAGGTCACCGCTAAGTTCCATCGGGACGGATCCGGACCGCTGACGCGTCGCCAGGAACATTCTTATGGTCATAGTTCTTATTTCGTGGAAGACAATGGGGTTACGCATGTCTTTATGAGCGACCTTGGCGCTGATAAGGTCTATTGCGCCACGCTTGACGTACAGACCGGCGCGTTGACGCAAGACGAGAAGGTTCCGTACCTTGCGCCCCCCCCCGGCGCAGGACCGCGACATCTTTGCTTTGCGCGCGATAAGAACGATAAACTCATCGTCTTCTCGATTAACGAGCTCGACTCGACGCTATCGGCTTTTCGCGTAGACTTTAACGAAGGGGCGGAGCGTCTGGGGACGTGGACCACGATCCAGGATAAATATCGTGATAAACTCACCGACGAAGAATCGCTTGTCGACGGTAAAACCTATACTTACGGCAATAAGACCGCGGCGATTGAGGTTCTGACCCTTGCCAACGGTCGCACGGTGGTTTACGCGTCGAACCGCGGTCAGGATTCGATCGTTGTCTTTGACGCGTCGGAAGTGATTGCCGGTAAAGAGGAACCGAACTTCCCGCTGTTGCAGCGCATACCTTCTTACGGACGTTTTCCGCGCTTCTTTATGCTCGATCCGCTCAATCGTCATCTGGTCGTGAGCAATAAGATGAGCGGCTCGATTTACGTCTATACGATCGACCAAGAGACAGGCGAACTGTCGTTGGCGAGCGAGGAGCCGACGCGCTTGGCGTGGTGTATTGCCGGCGGGTTTATTAAGGTTGAAAAGTAACGGCGATTGTTGACGTCAAACAGTCAGGTCGCTTGAAACCTTGACGCCGTATGAGTCTATCGAACTCTTGCTAACAGCGACCTTAATTCGCACGAAGTGTTGTAAAAAAAGCCGTTGCATACCACTTGAGGCATGCAACGGCTTTTAGATTTCCTGGCGACCAGATCGACGTTATTGTTCGTCCCACTCGTTGTATTTTCCTGGCAGACTGGAATTTAGCGACGCCCAGAAGGGTCGAATACGGTCGCATCGCGTGCGCGCGTCTTCTATCATGACGCGCGCGGAGGCGGGCACCATGCCGTTTTGGGGCGTGAGTTTCTTACTATTGAACATTACTTCCATTTTCCGGTCGAAGTCGAGTAGTTCCGGCGAAATAAAGACGACTGCGCGCGAGGCGCCGGATTGGATCTTTAAACTATTGCCGGTAATGCGAAAGAACTCAGTCTTGACGGGTTTGTAATTGTAGTTAAGTTTTTGTACAGAAAGCGGGTCAATCATTCTTCCTGGCGGGAAGTCGAAGAGTTCCACGCTCCAGAAGAAGTTGTCCCACGGTCTGATGGAGTAGACCTCTCTTGCCTCGGGTGAGAAGAAAGTTCGCGCACGAGTTTTCATCCAGTCGAAGAGTCTTGTGGTTTCCTCGGGGAAGGGTTCCGCGCCTCGTCCTTTGAATTGGACGTAAGTCATATCGAATGGAATGGACAGATCCATGCCCCAGTCGAGAGTTTCGCGACTGACGTTTAGTCTTCCACCGTCGAGTTCTCCTCCGATGGCGTACAGTGGCACAAAGGAACCGTTTTTCTTTAGCAACGGTGTAAAGGCGTTTGCTTCTGCGCAGATCGGCATAACGCCGGCCCATAGGTCGGGGTGGGCGAGCGCCATGTCCCACGCGAGACTACCGCCGGACTGGAACCCGGAGAGGTAGACGCGGTCGGTATCGATGGAGAAGGTACGCAAGGCGTCGCGCAGAGTGTAGAGAACCGCGGCGCACGAGGGGGCGTAGTAATCGTAGGTTCTTCCGGGCTCGGTCCACTTGGGCGCGACGACGATATATCCATAACGCGTCGCTTGACCGAAGCGTTCGTAGACGGTCGCGCCCTTTTCATTTGTTTTCTCAACTCTTGGTCCACACCACCAGTTGAGTTGCTGTAAGGGCGTCGAACGTTCGCCGTGGAGCGTGACGATTGTCGGGTATTTGCGATTGGGGTCGTATTCGGGCGGCAGCTGGACGTAATAGACGAAGTTCTTACCGTCTTGGAAGGATGGGACGGAGATTTCGTACTGGAAGGGCGTTTCCGGGTTGGATCTTGGCACGCTCTTAGGGGGTTGCATATTGGCGAGAATGAGGCTCATAAACCTTGCGGTTGCGGCTTCTTCTGATTTAATTTGGTTCCAGATTTCCTCGCGACGATTTGGACGATCTTCCATGAGGTACTGTCGCACAAGTTTGCGCGTGCGGTAGAGCGAGGCGGCGATTTCGATCCGATCGTCGGTTCCGACGTTACCGACGACCCAACCGCTTAGCGCAATGGCCAGTCGCTGTGAATCCTGGAGCGCGCCGTCTTTTTCCGCCTGTTCAAATGCGACGAAGCGTTCCAAGGTGTTGTAATTGAGTTGTTTGTGAATTTCCGCGACCAGGGGTTGCAACGTCTTTTTGAGTTCTTCTTCCTCGACGGTTTCCAGGAGTTCGTCAATGCGTTGTAGGATTCTTGCGCGTTGTTCGTCGAGCGCTTGGTATTCGCGTCTCATTCGTCGGATCGCCTGGATTTTTTCGGGCGAGACGCGATCCTCCTCGAAGGAGGTCAAGAGCGCTTTGACCTTTTTGTGCTGACCGGAGGCGCGTCGCAGTTCGAGTTCGTCGAGCAGGCGTTGCGCGGCGGTCTGTTTAATGAGTCTGAGCGCGACTTCCAGTCTTGCGGCGTTCTCTTCGTCGTCCTGGAAGTCATTGACGATTTCCTGCAACTCCTCGACCGCCTGTTCGTACAATGACGCTTGCACGTAATACTGGTAGACGCGCAGTCTGTCCTCGAGTGATTCCGCCTGGATCTGTCTTTTAATAAGCGCGGTAATGGTTTTTCGTGGAATGGCATGGGGGGAGAGCCTCATGTCCATATTGTGTGTTAGTCCTTGGACTCTGACGTAGGTCGGGGCAATTTCGGTAATTCCCTGGACGATCTGTTCCCCCCCGGTGACGATTACGCGACGACCGAATTGGTCGAAGTCACCGTTGGCGCGGTATGAGCCGAGCGCGGCGACGCGCTTGACCGGGCTGTCGTTGACGCGTTGCGGAATGTGAAAGACCTCCAGACCGGCGCCGGATTCGTCGGGCGTGATATCGATGATATTGTTTTTCGGGACGTAGATGCGTCGCAATTGGTCGTCGACTACGAGGATCTTTTCCGTCTGAACCTGCGAGGAGGCGCGTTCCTTTTTACCTTCGTTCGACTCCACAACGCTTTTGGTCATATAGATCGAGCCGACGTAGATTTGCCCGTCCTTCATAATGACGCGCGTTTGTGCCGCGTGCGCTAGCATAACGTGGCAACACATTAGCGGCGTAATTATTGCCCAGGCGAGCAGTCTGGCGCGTAGTACTTGACTTGACATATTCATCTGGTTACAATCTAAAACCGCGGGTAAATTGCCACGCGAGCGGATCGGCGGCATGAATCCTGCGCAGAGCGTTTTGCGCCTTATCGTAGTATACGGCGCTAATCGTCTGTCGGGTTAAAAAAAAAGGACGCGCCGCATCCTTTTGTTTATTTTATGCATATTATAGCGCATGTCGTCGCGTTGTGTTACCGGCGGCTTTCAGGCGTAAAGTATTATAGTGGAGCGCGCTAACCGCGCCGTTCTATGCCGTCAGAACCTTTCGATTCTCCCACTGAATATGGCAGTGGCAATAGCGATTCTTTTTCGACCTCTGCCTCTGTTTCTGTCAGTATCTCCGATACCGGCATGGTGGTTCATTCTCATCTTTCTCCCGAGAAATCGCGTCGCATTTACGTGAGCGATACTCCTTCGGTGAATTGGGACGCGCCGGCGTCGCAGGAGTCGCCCCAGGGCGGTTTAAGCGGCGCGAGCGAGCGGGATCCCTTTGTCGTCGTGCCGGATCTATCGGAGGAAGAGTTCATGGCGCGTTTGAGCGGCGAGGGCGCGCGCGCGTCGTCGCCGTCGCCAGTTCAGCTGTCACGCCCCAGTGTTCGCTCGGGTCCTTGGCGTCTTCCCGAGGCGCCACAGTTTCCTCAGCAGGAGTATGCGGAAGAGTCCACGCGATTGCC
>JAUNMR010000015.1:80503-91856 GCA_030537455.1 Planctomycetia bacterium
TTGACCATCGGGGACGTTTCCCCTCAAAAGCGCCAAGCGTTAGAAGACGAAGAATTTATCGAGCGCCTGAATAAGGTTGGGATTTATGCGGGAATAGTCGATTTTACCGGCTGGTTCGAGGTCAACGTGCCCGAGGAGGGAACCTTTAACGTATTGATCGTCTCCGGTTCCATTGCCGCGGGTCAAGACGACCAGGACGCGGAGGCGTTGCGGCAGATCGGGAAGTATTTCTATCTTCCGGAGCGGTCGCTACTACAGCGTAATAAATTCCAGTGGAGCCAAATGCAGTTGACACGATCGAGCGCTAGGATCGAGACAGAATTTCACGGAACGGCGTTACAATAGCGCGGCGGCGTTTGGAAAAGGATGAGCGACTATGAAGGTTTTGACGGTTATTGGGACGCGTCCGGAGATTATACGTCTTTCGATGATTATGTCGCGTCTGGACGAATACGTTGAGCACGTGGTGGCTCATACCGGTCAGAATTACGATTACGAGCTCAGCCAGATCTTTTTTGACGACCTGGAGTTACGCAAGCCGGATTATTTTTTGAACGCCGCGGGCGCCACGGCGTCGCACACCGTTGCGGCGATAATCGATAAGATCGACGAGGTCTACGCGAAGGAACAGCCGGACGCCACGCTGGTTTTGGGGGACTCCAATAGCGCGTTGGCGTCTTATTCGGCGAAGCGTCGGAAGATTCCGATTTTTCACGTCGACGCGGGCAAGCGCGCGCACGACCAACGCGTACCGGAGGAGATTAATCGTCGGCTGGTCGACGCGCTCGCGGATATTAATCTACCGTGCAGTACGATCGCGTGCGAGAATCTCATGCGCGAGGGCTTTCCGGTCGATCGTATCTTTCAGATCGGCAGTCCGACGGTGGAGGTCTTTTGGCACAATCGCAGTAAGATCGAGGCGTCAGACGTACTTAATCGTCTAGGTTTAAGGAGATATGAATATTTTGTGGTGAGCGTGCATCGCGAGGAGAACGTGGACGATCCTCAACAGTTGGAAAAGCTAGTGGAGACGCTGAACTACCTGGCGCAAAGCGAGGGTAAGCGTATCGTCTTTTCCGTGCATCCTCGCACGCGCAAGCGCTTGGAGGCGAGCGACGCACAGTTGCATCCATTGATTCAGCTTCTGCGTCCACTGGGTTTTCACGACTACAACGCGCTGCAGCGCGAATCGTACGCGACGCTCAGCGACAGCGGCTCGATCGACGAGGAGTCTGGCTTTTTGAACTTTCCGGCGTTGAATCTTCGCAATAGTCGCGAGCGCGGTCAGACCAGCGACGCGGGCGGCGCGCTCATGACGGGACTTGAGCGACAGCGCGTGGAGGACGCCTTGCGGATTATCAAGCGCAAAATTGAGCGCGGCGCCTATGCGCGCGGTCAGTATGGTCTGCGGGAAGAGCACGTGTCGGAGAAGGTCGCGCAGATCGTTGTGAGCTATACCGACTATGTGAATCGGTTTGTGTGGCATAAATATAAGTAAGAGTATCATTCTACTAGCTTGATATTAAAAGAGATAAGGGCGAAGCGCGCTTGATTAGCGTACGCTTCGCCCTTGTGGCGTTGTCTTAAGTCGAAAGGGACAACGGTTATTGTAGGGTTTTAACGTTTCCGTCTTTGTCTTGAACCGTCGCGCTTCTCGCGGGCAGGGTGAGTTTGTCGCTTTCGATCGTTTCCGGCTGAGCGCCGAAATTGACGTAGACCGTCGTACCATTGGCGAAGCGAGTACGCTGTACGGCACGATCTTCGGTGAGGCACGCGTGTTCGGTCATTTCCACGCGACCGGTTGCGCGCGCGACCGGCTGTGCGACGCGATAGCTCTGAGCAAAGCGTTCGCTATTGTCCTGGAAGAAATCCTCGGTAAAGCAGAACATTGGGGGCGTGCCGTAGAGCGCGTTGAACAGGTCGCGATCTCGCCACAGACTAGGGAATTTATTAGAATTGTCTCCCCAGTACCAGTAGGAAACGACGCAGTCGTGATAGACCAGCTCAAAGAGCGGTAGGCGGTACTGATAGCCGACTTGCACGCGCTTGACCTGCTCGGGCGGGTCGTCCACGATTCTGCCAGGATAATGACCGGCGTCCTCGATTCGATACGGTCCCAAGCTCATCATGCCTTCGTAAAAATCACAGTAGGGCACGGAGACGTCGATACCGGTTTCACTACCGCAGACGAGATTGAACCGGTTGCAAATCAGCGCCAGTAGCTCCATTCTAGCGTTTTTCGAATCGGTACGCGTGAGAGGATGCTCCGGGTTCCAGCATTCTCTCCATGGGGAGGCGACGGTCGTGTCGAGGAAGCGCGCGCGGTAGCGCTTGGTTTTGAGTTCCTCGGCAATGCGCTTTTGCGCGTATTGGCAGGCGAAAGCGTCGCAAAGGACGCCGCATGGTATTCGCGGTTGTGTCGTGTCCTTTTGGTCGACGGTCCATCCTCTTGTCCAGCGACCGTCGGGCGAGTCCCAATTGATCTGGTCGGGCCATGCTTCTGGGATCCAGTCGCCATGTACGTACGATATTTTGTCATACTGCTCGGGATTCATGACGTCCTGGTAGATATCGTACCGACAGGTGAGTACGCCTTCGATTTTGTTCATGGCGTCAATTTGTTCGGCCGAACCGCCTCCGCTCCAGAGTATCCGTTCGATTCCGAGTTCTTTTAGTCGTTGAATCGTCTTGACGGGGTCGCGTCGGTTGTAGTCGAGGTCGCTCCATGCCCAGACGTTGACCGCGCCGATGAGACGGTCAAGCGCTTGTGCTCGCTCCGGGTTTTGTCGCGCCTTTTCCTCAAAGGTCACGAGTCGACCAATCTGCTGAGCGTATTGTCGGTATCTTTTGCACATAGCGACGTACCCGCCTTTGGGGCACAGGACGAGTCGTAATTTTTTATCGTACGCAAATTTTCGCATGGCGCCGTGCCATCGCTGTGCAATGGCGAGAGTAGGGGGCGCGTCGGGTCGGTCGCTGGCGTTTGCGTAGCGCTTAACGACGACGTCGGAGTCGTCCGGAGTTTCAATAATCCCGAGTAACGCGTAGCTCTCTTGGGGGTTCGGCAGATTGCGCTCCACCCCCCAGAATGACATGCACAGGCCGTGACCACCGAAGGTGTGGATTGTTTCCACGCCGATATTATTTTCGGTTGTCGCAAAGGCGACTCCTTCGTTCACGGGCAAAATAACGCGTTCGTTTTCCTGAGTTTTAAAGGGGTAGGGGTAGGCGACCGGTTGCGTCTGCGCGTCGTCTTTCGGGGCGGTTAGGGTTATTAGGATTTCGGGCGCGTCCGGCTCTAGGTCGATTAACGCATGGTAGCGCAGGAGCGTACGACCGTCGAGGAGCTCCGCGTCGACGCGGCGCGAGTCGGCGCGGCAGTTGAGGACAAATTGCGACGCCGCCGTGACGTCTTGACGCCACAGTCGCGCGGCGGTTTTGTCGAGAAGGGAGAAGGAGGCGTCGTTGGGGTTGAATTCACAGCGCAGGTAGGCGTTTTCCAGAACGTAGCGCTCTTCGGTTGGCGCGAGCAGTGGGAGGGAGTCCTCCTGAGCGAGCGTAAGTTCCCAAATCGTCACGTCGGTATTGCCAGAGCCGATAATTCGCGGTTCAATCTCCACGCATCCGCGCGGAACGACAAAGCGCGACTGCACGCGTTGCGCCGCGTCGCCCTTGAAGATCTCAACCCCGCCGAAATTCCAGTCGAGCGCATGATTATCCGCGCCGTAAAGAATGACCCCGGTCGCGCATTGGGTCTGACCTTGATTCTCCACCAGAGCGCTGAGGGAAAAGACCTGACCCGGCTCAACTGCCACGCGCGTGGGGATGCGCACCGCCCAGTCGGTCGACGCCTCGTGACGCAGTCGAATGCCGACGCGAGGCGATTGACTCTCCACGGCGGTTTGCGTTACTCTTTCCACATGTAGCGCGCTAGAATCGCGCGCCCAGGTCGGCGGATCTTCTGGCAGCGTCCACACGGACGCGGGCGTTGCGTCGTCGGCGTGCGCATAAGGCGCGACGTGGATAAGAAAGGACGCCGTAATAAGACTTATCGCCATGACTGCGCGTAGCGTCTGGCGTGAAAGGACAGTCGACATGATAGCTCCTCTTAAAGTAATGGGGATTGCGCATTTGAACGCTTGCGACGCTATTATATCGTGGCGCACGTCTGCAGGCAAGTTCAGAGCGCCCCCTTGGAAGCGCGGTCGACGCGATACAATAGAAGAATCGTGGCGTAACGTGCGCCGGCGACGACATGAGAGGAGAACAGAGATGACGTCATTGACGACGGCGTACTTGGCCGCTGGTAGTCTTGCAACGCTCTTTGCGTTTCAGGGCGCGGTTTCGCCCGGTCCGTTACAGACCGTGATTATTTCCGAAACGCTCAGTAACGGTCTGCGTTCGAGTTGGCGCGCCGCATGTATCTCCACGATTACCGATCCGATCGCGCTGTTTGTCGCGCTCTGTGTCGTGTCGAGCGCGTCCTCGACCTGGCTGGCGTGCATTGCTTTTTTCGGCGCGACGCTACTGATTCGTTTCGCGCTCTCGCAATTTAGAGCCACCGCCGTGCAGTTCGAGAATCATAGTAAGAAACCAGTGAAACTCTGGACGATCTGGCTGGTCAATATAACGAACCCAAACTTGTGGATCTTTTCTTTTACGATTAGCGCGTTTCAGATCCACGATTTTTATATCCATTACGGTTTTGGCGTGGCGTCGACCTACGTTTTGACCTTTTTCGTTATGATCACGGCGTTTAACCTCATGGTAGCGTTTCTTGCGGGGCAATTGCGTCGTTACTTTAACGGCGTTTGGCTTGCGCGTATTAATCGTATCTTGGGCGTCTTTTTGATTCTTGTGGCGATCCGTTTTATCTGGCTGGGACTTGGCTATCTCGGGGTATTTGGCTCAACGTCACAAGAGAGCGTCGCGGCGATCCTACAGTCGCTCTTCGCTCTGGGGTAACGCGTGACGCCGTGTGGGTGAGGCACGACTCGGGGGAAGCTGTTTTGAGTTAAAATAGAAAAAGTTTGTTGGTTTTTCTGAATTTAATTAATTTATTGGTTAGTTTCGTCGATAAGACCGATAGACGCACGTCCTGCGCTTTATAATTCCAGAAAGCGCGGGTCGTTTCGCGTTGCAGGTTTATACTAATACTATGACAGAGCGGTATTAGGTCGCGTTAGCGGTCTTGTGCGCGTTTTGATTTATGTGTGACGCCGGTTGGCGTCGTTTTTGAAAGGTTCGCAAAATGAAGAAGTCGCCCAACACTCCTTCGAGAACTAGCGAGCGTTCGATAGGAATGCGCCGTTCTACCTCGCGTCGTGCGCGGTTAGCGGTTCTTGCGCTTGCGCTCGCTCCTTTCCTTTTGGTTTCGTGCAAGTCCACGGAATCCGATGTACGCGGTCATAACGTCAAGAATCCTTATGCCCAGAATAATCCCCAAACGCCGGAAGAAGAAGCGTATTATCGCGACGTTTATTCCGGCGATTGGGAGCAGGGCGATTTGAACGGTCTCAAGTCGATCGGTAAGACGTCGGCGTCCCTCACGATGCCGGAACATTGGCGCAGTATGCCCCACGGCGCAGTGACGCTCGATGATATTCGTCGCAACTCGGCGCAACGTCGCGCGGCGCAAACCCCGCCCGGCGCGCGTCCCTATGCGTCTATTCCACAGCCGCAATACGCTCAGAACGCCGCAGCCGCCGGTTACGGCGCGCCCGCTGCAGCGCCGACCGCCGAATATCCCAGCGCGACGCAATACCCCAGCGCCGCTTATCCCGCAAACGCCTACCCTGCTAGCGCCTATCCTGCGCAAGTCGCGCCCGCTCAACCGACCTATCCAAATCCCCCGCAAACCCCGAACGTGCAGTATGTCGACCCCGCGTATTCCGCGAACGTCGCCCCGCAAGCGCAATATGTCGCCGCCGCGCCGACTGAACAGTCCGTCGCGCCTGTGACCGCGCCCGCCGCTGACCCCGTTCAGACGCAACCCGCGCAACCGCAAGTCGTCGCGCCCGAACAGCCGGTTTACGCTCCGACGCAGCCCGAGGTCGAGGTCGTACAGCCACAGCCCCAGCCCCAGCCGCAGCCCAGCGTGACAGAAGGCCCCGCACCGTATGCCTATCCCGTCGTGGAACCGAACGCTGAATCGCACGCGCCCACACAGAACGTCTATCCAGCGCCGAATAACTATGCCGATAACTCGACCATAATCATTCGCGGTCAGGAGCCCGACGACGACCCCTTCGGCGAGGACGAACAAGACGAAGTCAACCCCTTTGACGTCGACGACCAGCCCGCCGACGAAGACGTTGTGGACGCCGAAGAAGACGAAGAGAATAAAGTCGACGCGCCCGCCGCGCAACCCGCCGCGCAAACTGCCGATGAACCCGCGCAGGAGCCCGTCGCCAAGGTGACGCGCCAGAACGTCGTGGAAAAACCCACCGCCTCCGGCGCCTCGGTCAAGGTCGGGCGTATTGGCGGTTCGGTCATGCCGCTGATCGTCGATCCGACGATCGCCGCGCCCTATGCAAAGGTCACGCGACCGTTGCCTAATCCCTCCGCGCCTAATCGTCCCGACGACGCGCGCGCAAAACAAGGCGAATACCTCGTCTCCGGCGGCGATTCCAAACAGCCCTTCTTCTCCCGTGAAGATTGGAGTATCGAAAACCTTGACCCCGAGGACGCCGCCGCGCACTTCGATACGCTCGACGGACGCATTCTCACCGAACCCTCCAATCGCGTCTTTATCTACAGTCCGAGATTCGGCGCGGTTCGTCAGGTCTTCGGTCCGATCGAGGGAACCTATCGTGAAAACGTCGCCTCCGCTAATACCACGGTGGAGCCGAACGAAGCGCTCGAACGCGCCGCGGTCGACGTGCGCGTGCAAGAGACCAAACCGCTTGGCGCTAACGGCTCCATGCAAGTAGCCGGCGCTCAGACCGCCGCTGGCGCCGATATAGCCACCGGCGCGCTTGGCGTCCTGGAAGGCGATTCGCGCATTAATATTAGCGCATTCCTCACGTCGGCGTCGGTCGACGATCTCGCCAATACGGACTCTAGCCTCATTCTCGACAGCGCGCTTGCCGCGCAGGGCTGGAGCGCGGAAGAGGCGGTCGAGGTTCGTACCGATCTTGTCAACGCGTTCTCGAATATCTACGCCGAAGGCGCCGCGACGATCTACTCCGTAAGGGACGATACGAAATCGTCTAAATTGCGCGTGATTAAGATCGCTAATAAAGACGCGGCACGACCCGGCGAATTTGTGGAGTTCACTCTGCGCTTCGAAAATATCGGAACCGAACCGCTCGGCAATATAACGCTTCTGGATAATCTTTCCACACGCCTACGCTATGTCGAAGGCACGGCGAAGTCCTCGTTGCCCGCGGAATTTCTCGCGGAACTTAGCGAGTCCGGCTCACTGGTATTGCGCTGGGAAATCACCGACCCGTTACCGCCGAAAGAATTTGGCGTCGTGACCTTTATCTGCAAGGTAATGTAGACCTTGTTAGATCGTCTTGTCGATCTTTCGACGGACCTTATGACCGCGTGCAGTTGGGCGTACGCGGTCATTGTGTATATATACACGCGGTCATTAGCGGATATAATGGAGTCGTCCTCTCGCTACCGTTTGCGACAGTTCCCGGCGCGCGCCTGGAACTGCGCGTTTATTTGTCCTAGTCGCGTCTATTGTGTCGCGCCTAACCCTATAAGAACCAACGCATTGCCATGTCGCCGTCACGCCGCCCCCTCGACGAAAACAGCCCTCAAACCCCAGAAAGCATAACGTCCGCGCCGCTGGACTTCGCGACGATTCCCAGCGATTTCGCTCAACACGTGGAAAGTCGCCTGAATTTCCTCGACGCCCAGGTCGCGATTTTAGGGGATCAGGCGCAAGAGGAACTACCGCCCGCCTATGAACTTGGCGAGGAAATCGAGCTGTTCGTGGAGCAGTATCAGGAGAGTATGGCGCACGGTGTGGATTCGCGCGAACAGGAGTGGTCGCGCGTGCGCCGATATTTGCGCAAGGTTTACGACACGGTTTCCGAAAGCGATTGTTTTCGATGGCTTGCGTTTCATGACTTTGAAACGAAGTGGAGCGGTTTGACCCCACAAGAGCGTCGCGCGCAGGTCGAGGAGAATTTCTTCAGCGCGCGCCAGCTCGACTCCCTCGTGCCCCCGTCCTTTTCGAAATTCGTCTTCGAACTTGTCGTGACCGCAAAATATGGCAAGTGCGACGCTCACAGACGCGCCTATATTGCCAACGCCTTTGCGGAAGATCTTAACGCCGCCTTTCTTCTGCAGGAGTACGCGTGCGCGCTCGACGACTACGGTCGCGACAACGTCGAGGAGGCGCTGGCGATCTGCCGTCAGCTGAATCAAACGTTGCTTAAAACCTTGCGCGCGGCGTCCCCCGAGACGCAGACGCTAACGTCCCAGGCAAACGACGCCTCGAACGTTGAGACGCCCCGTGCGCCGAGCGCGCCGCAGGAGCCGTCGTTGGAAACTGAGCACGCGCCTGAGTCGACTGTGCCCGACATGGCGCCAAGTCATACCGCCCAGCGCGACGACCAGAGTATTGACGTCAATGCGGCGCTCGGTCTCGACGAGGAGCCAGAGCCGATCCAGGACGCGCCGGAGCGTGTCGAGGGTTATTACCCCGTGAATGAAGAACTCGCCAGGCGCGCAAGGGAGATGAACTCGCTAAGACCCTATGAACCGCTGACCGTGACGCGTGAATACCGCGCCGCGGTCGACGCCGCCAGAAAAATCGCCGCTAGTCAAAAAGAGAAGGTCGACCCGAGCTATCACGCGGCGGTCGACGCCGCCCTGGACGCTTATGAGCGACGACTCGCGCGGTGGTACGACGATTACAACGCCGCCTATTCCCTATGCCCCTCGCCGCTTGTGACCGATGCGCAAGAGATCCCTGCGAAATTACAGCGTCAGAAGGTCGCGAAACTCGACGCGCTCATGGAGGAACGTCGTCGCATTAAGGAGCTTCTCGACGCGCTCAGCGGTCTTGGAACCGGCGTGATCCGCTCCGACTCGCACGACGCGCTCGCGCGTCTGAAAGAGAAACTACAGGCGCTGAAGCTCACCCACGAGCAGATGAAGCGTGCGAATAAGTATCGTCGCGCGCACGGCTCCTGGACCGGCTATACCGGGGAATTACGTAGTTGTGTAGAGAAATTAGTTCAGACCGGCGATTTCGAACTCTTTAACGTGAGCGCGGCGCTTGCTGAGATTCGTCGCGTGGAGCGTCGTATCGAACAGCTTACCGAGCGGGATCAGACCGATTACGGCGACGGCTGGACCTTTCCCGGGGGAACGGCGCGCGTTGATAAAGAGCGTAATCGCCTGCAGGTGAAATTCGATAGTATTCCTGAACCCGCGGTGCGCGAACGTCTTAAAGAACACGGGTTCCGCTGGGCGCCTAGCCAAAACGCATGGCAGCGTATCCTCACGCCCAACGCGATTTACGCCGCGAAACTCCTGGGATATATTCCGCGCGAATGGTCGTCGCAACAGAACGGTAAGAACTAATCGACGCAAGGTATGCGACCTAATGTAGAAGACGTGACAGATGACGCGCGCATTTTACCCGGTACTTCGGCGTACGTTGTTTCTCGAAGCAGTTTCAAAATTCCCTTGCCTGTTCGATAATTTCAGTTCCACAAGATACTTAAATTATGTATGATTCCTTTATTTACCATTTGCTATGCCTCCCGCATTGCGTTTGGTTCGTATTATCCGTAGCCCAAGGTCTGCGACAGGACGCCTTCAGGCGCCCGACGCGGGCGTCGCTCGCGTTGTAAAAACCGCAAGCGTTTCCTTAAGAAGGCGTCAACTGTAATATTCACATTGTCAGGGAGATTTATGAAACAGCTTCTTGTCTTATTGGTTTTAGCGCAGAGTTTTGCTTTGACCGCGTTTGGTCGCGCGTCGGAACCCGAACGCGCCGCTGGCGAGCGGCTGGTTCTGCGTCTTTCTGGGGTCGACGTCGCTTTTCGCTGGATTCCTCCCGGGCGCTTTACCATGGGCAGTCCTCTCGAGGAAGATCGTCGCTGGGGGAATGAAGAGGAGCATATCGTTGAGTTTACGCACGGGTTCTGGCTCGCGGAAACCGAAACAACGCGCGAGCTGTGGAACGCCGTGAACCAGAGCGAGCAAGAGCTTACCGCGGACGAAGCGCGCTTGCCGGTCGCGTCGGTGAGCTGGTTCCAGTGTCGTGATTTTGTCAATCGTCTCAATTCCACGCGCGACGCGGCGCCCGCCGGCTATCGCTTCGCGCTACCGAGCGAGGCGCAGTGGGAATACTCCTGTCGCGCTGGAACCACGACGCCCTTTCACTTCGGCGCCTCCTCCAATGGTCAAGAGTCGAACGTGCAGGGTACTGCGCCCTATGGCGCTCAGGAAAAGGGACCCTATTTAGCGCACGTCGCGCAAGTTGGCAGTTACGCCCCGAACGCCTGGGGACTTTATGATATGCACGGTAATCTCTGGGAATGGACCAACGACTGGTTCGGCGGTTATGACCTGAGCTGTGAGGTCGCGCTCGACCCCACCGGACCGGAGCAGGGGAAAGATCGCGTGATTCGTGGCGGAGCCTTTGGCTCCTACCCACACCGTAGTCGTAGCGCCGCGCGTAGTTACGCCGATCAGGGCGAATGCGTCGGATACATTGGCGTGCGCTTGGCGCTACTGCCCGAGAATATGGAGCAATAGTGTAATGATCGGCACGTCCTTTCTGCGACGCGATCGAAAGCTTGTGGCACAAGGGACTTGTGTATATAATTGCTTTCTTGCCGTGCGACTAGCGCTGGCGTGTTGAATGGCGAAAGTCCTAGAAGTCGTATCGATACCGACGATTCTCATGTATTTGAATAGAGGCGTTTTTGCAATGTGTTTGAAGCGTGTGTCTAATTTACTTAAGGGGCTTGTATGGAGCGTTTCCGCGCAGGACGTCTCGACGCCACGGCGCGGTTTCCTCTTGACCTTTTTCGTCGTAGCGCTTGCGTTTTCGACTTTTACCGGTGGTTGCTATTGCGAGTCTCCTGAATTTCAGAAGCATATGCGCTTTGCTCAGCGGTATTTTGACCAGGGGCAATGGGATAAAGCGAACGTGGAAGTTGAGAAAGCTCTGAATGTAGATCCGGAAAATACGGCCGCCAAAGCGCTTCGGGAAAAGATCAACGAGAAAATAAACGCCAAGGTCGAACCGCCGACGCCTGACGTCGTGCCCGAATCAGAGCCTGAGCGTCCGATTGAAGTTGAACCTACTCATGAACCGGAGCAGGCGCCAGAACCGGCGTCTGAGTCTGGATCCGAGCCTGAGTCTGACCCTGAG
>JAUNMR010000072.1 GCA_030537455.1 Planctomycetia bacterium
AAATAACACAAGCGCAAATTTGAGACGGCGTCAGCTGGATTATTGTCACTGGTCAGGATAGTTATGAAAAAGCTTCTAGTAAATCGTCACCGAGGTATTCGGCGTAACCGTCTGTAGAACTTTGACCATATCTTCTTCGCTGATCGCGACACAACCGGAAGTCGGGTAATCCTTGTCTTTCCAGCAATGTAGGAAGATCGCGCTGCCGACGTAGGGGGAGCACGCCGCGTTGTAACCCATGTCGAGAATATAGTTATAGCGCATGCCGATACTAATCAAATGCTCGTCTTCGGTATGATCCACGTCGGGATTGTCGCTGTGATAGATCAAGGTATTGTAATTGGCGCTTGTGCTATCTCCGCACCAGTACATATCTTCGGTCACCTGAGTGTAAGGGATCTGACTGCCGGGATCCTCTTTAATACCATACGCCTTGCCGACTTTCCATGTGCCCAACGGGGTCTTGGCGTCCCCTTCCATCTGCTTGCCCGGTCCATTGCGACCGATCACCGCCGGACAAGAAAAGAGTTTCTCATAGCGACCGTCTTTGGCGCAGTAAACCGACAGAACGGCGTAGATACCGCCCAGGCACTTCACGCCAATGCGAAACTCGCCGTTGCGCTCCACCGAAATCGGACGTTCAAAGAGTTTCTCTTCAATTGCGTCGCTCAAGTTCGGCTCAACGCTACAACTGGCGTCTACGTTCTGGCGCGCGTCCTGGCTGTCGCTCACCGCCTTCATCTGCGCTATGCCCAAATGGGTGCGCAACATTCCCACCGCCAGTAGCGCGGCAAAACAAACGACCACGATAAGTATCTTCTTGAATTGCATGATTTACCTCTATGGTAATAGCTAAGGGACGTCAGCGGCGCGAGCGTTTCCACGCCGAATGCGACTGCTTGTTTATGAAACTCCACTGCGGTAAAGCTTGACTTAAACCGTTTTGTATGCGCGATTCGACACAGATCTTTGTGATTGTCTGTATTCTCTGTCGGAATTAACTCTCCGATTGTTTAGCGCAAGATTAACGGCACACGGCAGTTCTTTAATACTATGCATTTACCGTTAATCAGCCGTACTTCATCGTTTAAAGGTCTTGAAAAAACCGTCTATTTCGACGTCGTACGCCTTAAGCTTCTCCAGGAACGTCTAAAGGGAACGAGCGCTTTAGACGCCCCAACGCTGTTTTGCGCATATAGCCCCCGAGGGGGGGATTTGAGTTTCAGGCGTATTTGGCGTCATTCCCACTCAATCGTTGCGGGCGGCTTGGAGCTAATGTCATAAACCACGCGATTTACCGCGGGGACTTCGTTGATAATACGCGAGGAGATCGTCGCGAGAACGTCATAGGGCAAGCGGCTCCAGTCGGCTGTCATAAAGTCGACGGTGGAGACGCTGCGTACCGCCACGACCTTCGCGTAGGTGCGACCGTCCCCCATGACCCCGACGCTATTGATCGGCAGTAGAACCGCAAAGGTTTGCGACGTCTCACGATACAGATTGGCCTTCGTGATTTCCTCCACGACAATTGCGTCGACTTCGCGCAGAATCGCGAGGTTTTCCTCAGTGACCTCGCCCAGGCAGCGCACCGCCAGTCCCGGACCGGGGAACGGATGACGCCACACCAGCTCCTCTGGCAAGCCCAGCTCCAGTCCCAGACGACGCGTGTCGCCCTTGAAAAGTTCACGAAGAGGCTCAACGAGTTGAAATTCCAAATCCTCCGGCAGACCGCCGACGTTGTGATGCAATTTAATCGTCGCCGCCTGACCGCCCTTGGCGCCGCCGCTCTCGATCACGTCCGGGTAGATCGTGCCCTGCGCGAGGAACTTCGCGCCGTCGATCTTTTTCGCCTCCTCCGAAAAGACGTCAATAAAGGTCGAGCCGATTATTTTGCGCTTCTCCTGAGGGTCGGTAACGCCCTTGAGCGCCGTGAGGAACCGCTCGCGCGCGTTTGCTACGATTAAGTTCACGTCGAAATTCTCGCGGAAAACGCGCGCGACCGACTCAATCTCGTTCTTACGCATTAGCCCGTTGTCGACGCAAATACAGGTCAACTGCGAACCGACCGCGCGTGAAATCAACGCCGCGACCACCGCGGAATCGACGCCGCCGGACAGACCGCAAATCACGCGCTGCGTACCGATCTGCGCGCGGAGCTTGTCCACCGATTCGGCGATAAAGTTCGCCATTGTCCAACACTGGTGCGACCCGCACACCCCCACGACAAAGTTGCGAATAATCTCGCGACCCTGACGACTATGCGTCACCTCCGGGTGAAACTGTATGCCGTAAATCGGTCGATCCTTGAGTTTAAACGCCGCATAAGGGCACGAGGAGGTGGAGGCGAGGGACTCAAAGTTCCCGGGGCTGACGTCAACCTTGTCGCCATGGCTCATCCAGACCTGGGAACAAGCGTCGACGCCGGCAAATAGCGCGCTGACCTGACCTTCTTCGGTCAATTCTAGCATAGCGCGACCGTATTCTTTCTTCGAGGCCGCAGTCACGCGCCCGCCGAAATTTTGGCATATGAGCTGCATACCGTAGCATACCCCCAGCACGGGCACGCCTAACTCGAAAATCTCGGGGTCAACTTGTGGCGCGCCTTCCTCGTACACGCTTGACGGACCGCCGGAGAGGATCACGCCGATCGGACGGCGCGCGGCTATTTCCGCCGCGCTACTCTGGCAGGGAATAATCTCGCAAAAGGTATGGTTCTCACGCGTGCGTTGCGCCAAGAGTTGCGTGTATTGCGAGCCAAAGTCCAGAATTAAAATGACTTCTGATTGATTCTGTTCGCTCTGAGTCTGTTTTTCGTTCGACATGGCAGGAGCCGTCCTCGATACAATGCGACGCCGACGCACCGCGCCGACGCCTCGGTCGGTCTTTGCGCGCGTAAACCGCCACAGCCGCGCGCCTTTACGATTATAGCCACGCGCGCGCTTTTGTTAAGTCCCGCGACGTCGAACGCTCTCTTTTCCAGCCGAATCTTAGGCGCAGAACCGTCGACGGCGTCGCGCGACTAAATGAGCGCCGCCAATGACCGCGCGTGACGCTTCAGTCGCGCAAGTTCATGCGCCTATAAACTCATGAGTTAATGTTAAAATATGACGATTATTCTGGTTATACCGACCACAAGTCCATTAAAAGCGTTATAAATCCGATAAAAGGCGCTGTATCGGATTTGACCATTTTTAGGAAAAGCGCTACCTTTAACCTGATTAGCGCCACGTTAGAACCGTCATAAGCGACAGATTGCGCGCGTGGTTGGCGTTTTTCCACGATCTTTCCATGCGCGCGCTTATCCTTTCGCCGGATGACGTCGACTACGCTAATGGGCGTCTCTGACGCCTAGCCCCAACGGAAGCAATCATGAACAAGTCCCAAGAGAATTCACGCGCATTTCGCTTAGCGACCGGCGATCGACTCGCCGTTGCGCTGGCGGTGAGCGTGCTCTTTTGTGGCGCCGGCAAGATCGTATCGGTCTTTTCCACGCCGAACGTGCGCGACGCTCAGGCGGCGTCGACCTTACAGCCGAACGCTCCGATGGTCTTTACCGCCAAGCACGGTCGTCTCTCCCAAGGTCAAACTTATCTGACCGGTGAATGTCGTCGTTACGACGTGAACGCGCCGTCTTATCTCGAGCCCCCCGTGACGCTCGACCCCAGTGAGCGACTCCTCGCGCAAGATTCGCCCGACTTCCAGGAAAAGAACGACCGATTCGACCCGGAAGAGTTCGAAAAAACCGCCCCTACCCTCTCTGGCGTCGCCTATAACCCGCTCGACGTCGCTATTGGCGCGGAAATCCTTGATCCCGAGGAACTCTCTTGGCTGCCCAACGAGGAACTCTCCGACTGGGCTAAAAGCGTTAAATTGCCTGAGCTGGTTGAGCCGACCCCAGGCGACGCGCACGTCCCTGCGCTTCTTGCCGACGACGACGCGCTCGCCCCCTTCGACGGCGCCATGCGCCTGACCGCCGCGTTGCCCAACAGCGCCGGTTCCGACACGGTGGAAGTGCGTCATTACGGCAATGCCAGCGTTGCGGCGGAGGAATTGGCACAGCCGCACAATCGCGCGCAATCCTCCAGCGAATACGTCAATCCCAC
>JAUNMR010000016.1 GCA_030537455.1 Planctomycetia bacterium
GTGTCGCTAAGATCGGGTCTGGTATCACAACCGATTTGCATAGCCAGAGGCAATTTGTCTTGGTTGCCGTCGGCGTACATTTGCAACGCCAAGGTCAGCTGCTTGAGGTTGTTCGTGCATTGCATACGGCGAGCCGCTTCACGCGCCGCTTGAACTGCAGGAAGAAGCAGACCAATCAGAATACCGATGATCGCAATAACTACTAAGAGTTCGACAAGCGTGAATCCACGCTTAGAACAAAAATGTCTAGGCATTTCAGGACTCCCTATAAAATAATAACGTTCTGCCGTGCATGATGCACAACAGGTTTTATCAATGAATTCAAAAACGCAACGTCCCGAGCGCTGCCAAGCGATAGGGAGCATTGCGCTCTGCCAGATCCTTAGACGTTATTTATTGTAAAAACTGTCAAAGATAAACACAAGAAAAAAGAGAAAAACTTCGGAAATTATTTCTAAAACTCTTGTCAAATAGGAATCTTCGTGCTTAAAGATAATTATATTTTTCTTATTTTATCTATGTTACCATACCAGTCCAGCTTGGTTCTATACTTCCAATATTCATAGACGTCATATCGTGCCATGTTAATTGTCACGGCTGATCCTATACGCCCTCATACGTTCGCAGTCCCAGCGTGGCGGCGTCGTCATGTCAAACTCGCCGTCTAGTCGCTGTAAAGTCAAGAAAAGGCGTCGTTAAAAAACCCAGCTTGAGACGGTCGAATCTGCCTTTATAATAATGACGTCAAACGCCGAGAGCGTCGTGTCGACGACTTTTCAGGAGTCAGAAATTGAACCACGTCAATCGAATCGTCATGCCACAACTTTTACATCGTGCCTTAGGCGTCGCGCTCATTCTAACCTTTGTGACGTCGTCGTACATTCCCTCGCCTATTCGCGCGCAAACGCCTGAGAGATCCTTTACTGTTGTGCGCGATCTGGATTCCGACGGCAAAGCTACGACTAAATACGACCTCTACCTTCCTGCAAACGCCGAAATGGGAAAAGATTACGCGCTCATATTCTTTGTCCACGGCGGTAGCTTTACCGGGGGCGATAAGCACGACGGTCGAGGTCGTGGCGCGCGCTATGCCTCTCAAGGCATTATCGTAAGCTCTGCCAATTACACACTCATGACGTCGCTACTGAGCCACGCCTCCATTAATTCTATGGTCGAGGAACTCTACCATACGGTCGACGCCGTGGTTCAAGAGTGCAATCGGCGCGGTCTACATGTCGTTGAAATGGCGACCACAGGCGTTTCCGCCGGCGCGACCCTTGCCATGCTCCTCGCATATCGCGAACCAGAAAGATTGCCCGTCCCGGTACGATTCGTCTTCCAGCAAGTCGGTCCGGTCACTTTCGATCCCGACCTCTGGGGCGCTGACGACGACGATACACGCGCCGCCTTAATTACACTCATGTCTGGTCGGCGTATCTCCACGGAGCAAGTCGGCTCAAAAGCATATCAAGACGCTATCGACTCTATTTCCCCTGTGGCAATGGTCAACGAAAATACGCCTCCGACCATTATGGCGTACGCGCCGACTGACCAATTTGTCCCCCCGAGGCTAAAAGACCTCTTGATCGAAAAATTCAAAAAATACAACCTTCCGTACGCCTTTATTAACTTCCCCAACTCAAATCACTTCCTAGACGACGACCCCGACAAAAAGGTAGAATATCACTTGACAACGGAAGAATATATCAAGAAATATTTCATTCTCACCCACGCGAAATCGAAATAACGCGCCTCGAGTGGAAGTTCGCCGTCAACGGATGCCTTACTCCCCCCAAATACGCTCCTTTGATCACGACGCGACCACGCGGCGTGTTCCCTGACTCGCGCAATCTTGCCAAGAAAATCAAACGCGCGAACCACGGTTCAACTGTAGTTCGCGCGTTCTTGGTTCTATCGTGCTAATACGTAACGTTGCACGAATTAGAGTTCGGTGGTCGTTTCTTTGCCGTTGATCGTCGACGCGGCGCGCCACGCAGTCAGATTGACCGTGTCAGAGATGAAACGAACGGAACCGTCAAGCATCGAGGCGTTCACGCCAGCGGAGTGATCGCTACGCACCGGGAAGGTCGCAGAACCCCAGTAGCCATTGCCGTGGCAGTTCATCGGGGGAGAAAACTCATCCGCATCCCAGGCAGCGCGACCAAAGTCGACGTCATACGTGGAGTTCGGTCCCAGGTAGGCGGTGAAACCAGCGCCGTTACTGTACATGACCGTGCCATAGTTGCCCTGGTAAGAGTCTTCGTTCTGGTTGATTTGCAGTTCGGAAACCGCCAACGTGTTAGACAGACCGTCTTTCACCGCGCCAAGTTTGACGACTTTGTTGTAGGAGAACGGCGCCTTGTACGCTTTGTAAGAACCGCGACCGTCCCAGTTGTTCACGTCGTCTTGGTGATAGTTCGAGCTACCAAGATTGACGAAGTAACACGTACGGCGCATGCACCAGGCGGTACTGTTCTTTTCGCCAATCGCTTCCGGTTGCGTCGGACATTGGTGCGCGGGAATCAGCGCAACGCGGTATTCATAGAAGTTGCCGTTGCCAAGTTGCTTGGAGAAGTCGAGCGTGTCGTACATCGCCGCTTGTTCAATGAACGGCAGGGTGCGAGCGTGCCAGGAGAACGTGTCGGTAAGATCGGGTCTGGTATCACAACCGATTTGGATAGCCAGAGGCAATTTGTCTTGGTTGCCGTCTGCGTACATTTGCAACGCCAAGGTCAGCTGCTTGATGTTGTTTGTACACTGCATACGGCGAGCCGCTTCACGCGCCGCCTGAACAGCGGGAAGAAGCAGACCAATCAGAATACCGATGATCGCAATGACCACCAGGAGTTCAACCAAAGTGAACCCGCGCTTGGAGATAGAAGAGGATTTCATAAAGGGATTCCCTGATAACAAATCATCGCGTCAAAGCAATCGCTCGCAGTAGCAAGTTCATTTGAATTGAAGCGCGTTAAGGAATGAACTATGGCGACGTCGTTAATCTCAAGGTCGTAACAACGCGTCGCCTATAAAATATTGTATCGAATCAGCGCAGTGGCATAGGCGCAAGGCGCGCGTCGACTATTTGCTTTCAAGTGCAAAGTCGTGGGTGTTTTTACCCTTGGTAATCGTTACCTTCAGCTCACTGCGCTGATTGTATTTTTCAGGAATGATTTCTTCGGTGCGTTCCGTCACATTATGGGCGATTTCATCTTCGGTCGGATTGTCAATCTTGACCGTCTTTTTCGAACGAATCGAGACAACCATTTCGCCTTCCGACGCGCGAATGCTGTAGATCCCATTTTCGATCTTACCGCCGGTCGCCGTACCGTCCTGACCAGCCATCGGTCCCATATTGATCGTTCCGGACTCCAAAGGAGCGCCGTCAAGTGTGACCGTACCTGTCACCGGGTTAAGTCCGTCGCCCTTACCGCAACCGACAAACGCGACACACGACAGAACGCACACAAGCGCCATTGCGACTAAATAATTCTTTTGCATTAAACCAAGTCTCCATGTCAAATAAGTTCAGCGCCGCCAGGCGCCAACTACTTAAGACCGCAATTTCGCAGAAAAGTTCCGTCAATTCAACAATCTCTCTGCTCATTCAACGGTTCCGCCACGGCGCAAATGTTCCAAGTCGTAGAACACAAGCGCGTGTTCTACACGTCTGAGAGGAGCACACGCGCTTCACGCGAGCGCTGAGATCCTAATTATCTCAATCGCGCGCGGATTATGCAAGTGGTATTAGCAAGAAAATCACAAAGACCAGCCGTTTTGATAGTTGGCCTTGAGGAACTGGTTTGCCTCCGGATTATTCACAACCTCGTTCTTGTCGCGGTCGTATTCCACGGGCTTGCGACTCCTAATCGCCACGACGCCCAAGAGTACGAATTCCAGTAGCGGGGCGGCGTCAAGAAAGTTCGAACCGGCTGGTTCGCCGCCACGACACGCCTCCAACCATTCGGCCATCACATTGCCACGACGCGGAAGACTCTTGGGAACGTCGGCAAATTTAGCCGCTCGGTCTTTGTCCAAGATCTGATCGTTGAACATAACGCCCTGATCGCCGATGTACAGAACCCCCTCGTTCGGCAAAGCGTCCCCCTCCCACCCTTTCGGCATGGGCGGCTTAATTCCACCGTCGCTCCATACCAAACGCACCTCAGGCATATCGTCTCTTGCGGGATAGTCGTAGGTCACCTGGCTCGCGAGCGGAAAAGCGACGTCGTAGAATTTAGTCGTAGAGGCAACCACGCGCGTAGGCGCGCCCAGCTTTAACGCGCGATACGGAATATTAGCCCAGTGGCACCCCATATCGCCCAGCGCGCCTGTGCCAAAGGCCGTCCACCCGCGGAAATTAAAGGGATGAAAGACCGCGGCGCCGCCCCAATTCTGTGGGGACATTTGTGGAATCGGCGAACTCTCTGGCCATTTATCGGCAAATGGAATCTTTGCGGCCGGTCCGAGCCATGCGTCCCAATCGAACCCCTCGGGGATCGGATCGCTCCAGTTCGGCAACGTCGGGGAACCCTGTGGCCACACCGGTCGCTCGCTCCATAAATAAACCTGACGCACCGCGCCAATTGCGCCCGCGGCAATCAGTTCCGTCACGCGACAGCCAGTCTCGCCTGTGGCGGGACTGGTCGTAATCTGCGTGGCAACCTTAGCCTCGCGCGCCGCGTCTACCAAAGCGCGTCCCTCCTCAAGCGTACGCGCCAACGGCTTAACGCAACACACGTGTTTGCCGGCGCGAAGACCCGCTAAACTCACAATTGTGTGAGTGTGATCGGGCGTACCGCAATAAAGACAGTCGATTCTATCGCCCTCTTGGTCCAACGCCTCGCGGAAATCTTTATACCGTCGCGCTTGAGGGAATAACTTAAACGTCTTCTCTGCATGACGCCAGTCGATATCGCAAAGAGCCTCGATTTGAAAGCCCGCCGACGACGCCTCGCGCATGTGACTATTGCCAATTCCGCCGACGCCAACGCCCAGAACCGTCGGCTTCTCACTAGGCGCAACCCAGCCCGCGCCTAGAACCGAACGAGGAATAATCATCGGCGTCGCAAGAGCGCCCAAGGACGTTTGTATCATAACGCGTCGATTCGTCTTCATCTTAAACCTCTTGATTCTGTCTCGACTGAATCCTACAAGTTCCACGCCACGCTAGCGACACGGCGTCGTACGTTACGCGGTCGGTAACTCGTTAAACAATAACGCCGGTTCGTACTGCTGTTCGCGCGCCTTATCCGCCCAAAGCTTCGCTTGTGCGTAGTCGCGCGCCACGCCGTTGCCAAAGTAATAGTGCAACGCAACGCGATACTGCGCCTGGGCGTCGCCCTGCTGTGCCTGCGCTAGTAGCGCGTTAAACCTCGCCTCTTTCTGGCTTTTATCGTCCTTTTTACCAGGCGCCTGCGACAGTTGTTCATCGAGCAGTTGTAGTCGCGCATAGGCAATGCGCGCCGCGTCGAGACTCGCGGTTAAGTCAAGGTCGGGAAAGCGCGCCTGCGTCTGCTTGAGCGCGTCGATCACATCCGGCGAGTTCTGCACCGTCGTAGCAGTATCGAGCATTGTGAGAGCGGTTTGTAACTGACGCTTATTACAACGCTTGAGAAACGCGATCAACCCCTCCTCAGACTGGGAAAGTAACATCAACAGGCGGGCATAGACCTGGTCGATCTGTTCCAAAGGCGCGGTCGTCAGCTCCGTTGCGATCTTTTGAAACTGCGCGTCGAATTGTTCCGGCGTCACGGCGTTTATTCGCATTTTTGTCATTGTACGCTCCTGTCGTCTTTCGTCGTAACCTTTGTCAATTCGAGCCGATATTCGCTTGTGCCTGGTCAAGTCGCTCCAGTTCCTTACCGTCGCGCGTCGGCTGGCGACTGAAGATCGGATAGCCCGTGACGATTTCGATCTCTTTGCGCGAGTTCACACGCAAGATCACCACCACGCGCACGCCCTTGTAATTCTCTTCCAAACGCGTCGATTCCGCTTCCTTCGCCTTATTAGCGCCGCTAAAAGCAATCTGATTAAGCGCTTCAATAATATCGCCCTTGGACCAGGTCGTGGGGAAGAAGGTGTGACTGGGGTTATTGGGATCGTCCGCGCTTCTCTGAGAAGAACGACGCTCCACGGAGCAAACCTGCACGCCGTTTTGGTAAAGCGCGTGAGTCTGAGGCTTGAGATTAGCGCGCTTCATGTAAAGATACGAAGCGTAAGAATGCGCGCCGCCACGATGACGGTTCGTCTTTTCATACTCGCCGAAGTAGACGTGCATAACGCGCAAATCCGAAAAAAAGACGTTAGCGACATTCTTTGATCTAGTAGAACTATCAGCGTCCTTTTCGACGGATAACAAAAGTTCTTTAACTCTAGAACTAGTTGTAAAATAACTAGCCTTTTTCCCTTTGAACAACTCGTCGGGGTCGGCGCCGTTTTCTAAAAGACGCTTGCACATCCAGTAGTTATTCTGAGCCGCGGCGCGATGCAGAAGAGGACGCCCGGGAATATAGGGAGAATACGGATAATTCTTCTGACTCCAGAAGGTTAACAGCGCTTTTAGGTTCTTATCGATAGCGACGTCAATCGGCTTTTGCCCCTTATAGGTCGCCTCGGGGTCGGCGCCGAGTTCTAGCAGACGCTGAGCGACCCAGAAGTTGCCTAACTTAACCGCGTTAAAGAGCACGGGCTCCCCTTCAGCGCTTAACGCGTTCGGATCAGCGCCGTAGTCGAGCAGTTCCAAACAGTTGCTCGTGGAGAAGTCGTTATGATACGACAACGCGTGCCACAGTGGCGGCTGATTAAAGAGCGGCGCGTTCGGATCGGCGCCGGAATCGAGCAAAAGCTCCACAAGAACCGGACCAATCGAGGAATACAGAGCATAATGAAGAGCCGTCTGACCGTCGTCGTTGAGCGCGTCCACGAGCGCCTGCGGATCTTCTGCCTTTTCAATAGCGCTTCGAACCGCCGCGACGCGACTTTCCGCATACTTGAGCTCCGGCACACGCTGCGCGCCGGTCAGATCGAATTTGCAAATCGAACGCTCGTTCTGCGCCACACGGGACAGCTTCGCCCCGTGTGCGCCCGATATCGACGTAAAAAGATCGTACTCCTCGACCGAAGATTGACCAAACGACGCGCTCGCACAAACGCCTAGTACCAGCGTTGCGCACAAAAGAGTCCATATATTACGCCAGATTCCATACGTTCTTTTTGTCAGTGGCATATAAGAATCTCCTAAAAATTAAGGCGCGGCGCACAACATCACCGTCGGCGTCGCGCTTAAATTTTAACGATTAGGCTGTTTGCGTATTGTCGCGTAGCTTTTCAATCGCGTCGCGCACGCGTTTAAGAGTCAGTTCTTTCCCAATAATCGCGGCGACGTCGGTCCCTCCGCCCGGAGTAGCCTGCATACCGGAAAGCGCGATCCCCAAAGGATATAGTAACCATCCTCCCTTGACGCCCATGGACTGTGCCAGGGGCGCGCAAGCATTGTAGACGCCCTCGCGCGTCCAGTCTTCGTTCGCTTCCAACGCCGGCAAGAGCGCTTCCAATGCGGTCAGCGACGTCTGTTCATCAGTCTTGAACTTCTTATTGCGGTACAGCGCCACGTCGTACTGCGGCATATTGTCAATAAAGGCAATCCGTTCGGCAAGGTCGCTGAGGATCTCACAGCGCGGCTTGAGGTTAGCGCACAGCAACGCCATATCAATCGGCGTTTTCACCGCGCGTTCGACCCACGGACGCGCGATTTCGGTAAATTGCTCGTCCGTCATCTGATTGATGTGGCGTGCGTTAATCGAACGCAATTTTTGGATATCGAAGATCGCCGGCGACTTATTAACCCATTCCGGATTCCAAATTCGAATCATATCGTCAATTAGGAAGAATTCTTCATCCCCCTTAGGACTCCAGCCCAGGAGCAAGAGATAATTCAAAATCGCTTCGCTCAGATAACCTTGCGCAACCAGATCCTGATAACTAGCGTCGCCGTTGCGTTTCGACAACTTCGTGTGCGCGTCCTTCATCACAGGAGGACAGTGTATATAGACCGGGACGTCCCAACCGAACGCCTGATACAGGAGATTGTACTTAGGAGTACTGGACAAATATTCATTTCCGCGCACAACGTGCGTGATCTTCATCAGGTGGTCGTCGACGACGTTAGCGAAGTTGTAAGTCGGCATACCGTCGGACTTAATGAGGATCTGATCCTCTAGTTCGCTATTATCGACTTCGATGCGGCCATAGATGAGATCGTCGAAATAGGTTGTCCCTTCGGTCGGCATTTTTTGACGAATCACGTACGGTTCGCCATTGGCAACGCGAGCGCGCGCCTCTTCCAGCGGAATCTCACGACAGTGTCGGTCGTAACTACCGACGGTTGCGCCCGACGCCTTCTGCTGAGCATGAAGCTCTTCGAGTCGCTCGGCGGTACAGAAACAGTAATAGGCCGCGCCGGAGTCGATAAGGCGCTCGGCATATTCCTTATAGAGTCCCAAGCGCTGACTCTGAATATACGGACCGAAATCGCCGCCCACGTCAGGTCCTTCGTCCCAAGTCAAGCCGTTTTCGCGCAAAGTTGCAAAGATAACGTCCGAGGCGCCCTCGACAAGGCGACCTTGATCCGTGTCTTCAATACGCAAAACAAAAACGCCGTCGGCATGACGCGCCGTTAAATAGGCGTATAACGCGGTGCGTAGATTGCCTACGTGCATATAGCCCGTCGGACTTGGCGCGAATCGCGTTCTTACTACGGCCATAATTCATACTCCTTCTCTACTCGGCGCTCGCTAGCGACGATTCATTACCTAATCAATCGTCAAAAAACAGTCGCCATTTTAACCAGTTTAATCAATTGGCGTGTATTTTAAAAAAAGAGCGCCTGCGAAAGCGCGACCACCCCGCAAGCGTCAAAATAAAATAAGTATTTGAAGATATCCCCGGCCGGATTCGAACCGGCGACCTACGGTTTAGGAAACCGTCGCTCTATCCAACTGAGCTACGAGGACGGAATTTCATGATTGTCTTAATTCTGTGCGTCAAGATACCCGTTCGGGTTCTTGCGCTGCCAGTTATACCCGTCGCGACACATATCCCGAAGGTCATATTGAGCGCGCCAGCCCAACTCCTCGTTCGCTCGCTTGGGATCAGCGTAGCAAATCGCCACGTCGCCTGGTCGACGCGCGGTAATTTCATAAGGAATCTTAACGCCAGCCGCCTCTTCAAAGGCGTGAATCACTTCCAGAACGCTACTGCCACGACCAGTTCCAAGATTATAGACGTTCACGCCGACTTTCGACTTCAAATAAGCCGCCACGTGTCCCTGTGCTAAATCGACCACATGAATGTAATCGCGCACGCCGGTGCCGTCGCTGGTCGGATAATCGTTGCCGTAAACGTTTAGTTTTGCAAGACGCCCCACGGCGACCTGACAGACGTACGGCATGAGATTATTCGGAATACCCTTGGGATCCTCGCCAATCATCCCGCTAGGATGAGCGCCAACCGGGTTAAAATAGCGCAGAAGGGTCGCTTCCAATTGCTTGTTCGCATTGGCATAATCACGCAGAATCTGCTCGATCATGTACTTTGTCCAGCCGTAAGGACTTGTACAGCCGGTGGTCGAATCTTCTGTGAGCGGAACTTCAGTCGAAGCGCCATAAACCGTCGCGGAGGAGCTAAAGACAATCTTGTGAACGCCAAAAGCCTCCGTCATCTCGCAAACGACCAAGGCCGAGTCGATATTATTGCGATAGTATTCCAAAGGAATCTTCACCGACTCGCCAACCGCTTTGAGACCGGCAAAGTGCACAACCGCGTCAATTGTCGGGTTCTCTTCGAAAATACGACGCATTGCCGCGCGATCGCACACGTCCGCCTCGTAAACCTTGATTTCCTTCTGCGCTAATCGCTCCACGCGCCTAATAGCTTCCGGCTGACTATTGCAAAAATTGTCCGCAACAACCACGTCGATTCCCTGCTCGAGAAACGCCAAGGCCGTGTGGGAACCTATGTAGCCCGCCCCGCCTGTTAATAGTACTGACGCCATGCCCTACGCTCCTTTACGTTTGACGTCGATATGCGCGCAACCGCTAGTCGTCATATGCAGTAATCCAAGCGCATACCGTTGCCTTTCCATTGTAACAAACTCGCGCATTGCGTCAAGTCCACAGCGACGCTTTATTGACGATACTGCGCAAATACTAGACGCTATAATACATTGACGTCACAACGTCCCCAAGCTTATATGCCTCCCCAATGATACGCTCGCCTAGAATTTGTCTGGCGCAATAGCGACTGGTTTGTGAAAACCGTGATCAACAGGAACAACGACTACTATGCCCCAGGAAGAAACAAATTCGCGACGATGAGAATATGAAATCAACGCTAAGTCGTTGCTAACACAATTGTGAATAAAGGTCGCCCACAAGTACATAACCTCGAGCGCTTCTTGACGTCGAAAACAACGCGTTTTCTTCCAGAGCCAAGCAATCTCGCCGCCACGCTCAACGGGTAGCCCAGCCGGAGGCTTTAGCCTGCGGATAATATTTACAACACGCTGTCACGATCGCTCGCGTTTTTTTACGCCGCGGGCTTTGCCCGTGGCGTAAAAAAACGCAAGGCAGGAAGCAAAGCGGGCGGCGTATTTTATCTGCAGGATAGCGCCTCGGTTTACACGCACGCTATGCGGTAGACGCCGTTGACGCCTTTTGTAACAAAACGCAAGTTGTTTAGCGTCAACATGCCATAATATACAGACGAACCTCAGACGCTCCTGCGAGGTCGACATATAGAAAAAGGGGACACGTTATGAACGCGTCCCCCTTCCGTTATTACCGTCAACTCAAACAGTCGTAGCCGAGATTACCAATTGTTGTTACCGCCTCGGTTATTGTTGTTATGGTTCGTGGTGGTATTGTGACGGTGATTGTGGGTCTGTTATTATTGTTGTTATTCCCGCCGTTACTACTGCCAGAGCTACCGTCCGCCGAGTTATAGGTGAACATATAGAGCAACTGGGAGAATTCCGGTTCAGGCGCAACGAGGACGTAACGACGGTCGCCCGAGATACCCGCGGAGGTATAGAAGCCGGCGCCGAGGTCGAGGTAATCGATAATCGGCATGTGACCAGGATCGGGAGTAACGTAGGAGATTTGGGGCATATCAGCGTCAGCAACAGCGTCGGCCGTGGCTTTGTAAGAAGACTGATACTCTTGCGCCTTCGTTTGAACCTTGGAGGAATTGATCGCTTCGTTCTTAGCGACACGAGACTCAGCGGCTTTCGCACGTTGCGCCAGTTCGCGAGAATTACGAATCTGCAGACGATTGATCATCGCGGAGGCGGTGAGGAGTTCCTCTTTGACCTCTTCGCTACGACGTCCCTGCGCGAGTTGCACGGCAAAGGCGGCTTCGTCATTAACCAGTTCCAGGGTTTCAGAGTAGGACTGTTCCTGTTCCGTGCCAAGGTTGGTTCGAATAGAGACGGTCACCTTGTTTTGCGCCAGGTCGCCCCAGGACTTCGAAACGAGGAAGTGATAATCGCCGCTGTAGCCCATCGGGCAAGAGTAGACGCGCGTGCGCAATCCTTGACGATTCGCGTCGTACGACTTACTGAGATTCACACTGACGTCACTGAGCGTGCCGCCCGCAGCCGTGCGCTTTTGCGCGAACCAGCAGACCGCGCCGGTCGGCTCTTGTACAGCTAGGTCGATTTCCGCCGTGCCGCTCCAAGAGACTTCGACAACCACGTCGCGCTCGCGCGCTTTCGCGAGTTCTGCTTCAAAGGCAAGCGCTTCTTCTTCGCGACCGTCGTTCCTCATTTTTTCAATCAGGTCGTTAGCGAGGTCTTCACCGGCTTGTTCGACCGCTTCCACGAGCGCGCCGTCCCAAACCAGGGAGGCAATACCAAGGGCGACCCACTTCTGGGCGTCTTCGTCTTGCAGTTCCAGCGCCAGTTCCAGACCGCGAACATAGGGTTCCGGACGCGTCGGATACACGCGCGCGACGTCACGATAGATCTTTAGCGCGCGAGCTTGGGAACCGACCTTTTCAAGATAGGCGGCCAAGCCCATGAGCACGATCGGATCGCCGTTGAAGTCAACGACAGAAAGGATCGCTTGTTCAACTTCTTTTTGCGGAGCGTTCGCGGCAATGAGCGCGGCGGCGAGCGCTTCGTACATCCAGCCGTCGGCGTAACCATTGCGCATCGCTGCCTTAATAAAGGCGGCGGCGGAATCGTACTGTTTCGCTTGCATAAGCTTCGCGACTTCTACCGGAAGGCTACCGGCGAATTTATCGCGCGCGGCTTGATAAGCGGCTTGTTCAGATTCGTTAGCGTCTTTCTTTTCCACCGGCGCATTAGCGACGAACCATGAGTTCCATTTGCTCTTGAGATCGACAGAACCTTGCGCAAGGGAACCGGCGTTTTCGGTCGTCGGTTTCGGGGCGGCAGCAGCCGTCTTCTTGGAACGCGAAGGAACAGCGAACAGACCGGGGTCAGCCGCCGCGGGCGCTTCCAGGAAGTTCTGAAGGATTGCGTCGTTGGCGCGTTGACCATTAGGATTGCGCACAGCGTTGCGCGTAGAGGGAACAGCCCAGTTGCCACCGCCGCCAAAGCCGCCGCGGTTACCGCCGCCGAAGCCGCCCATACCGCCGCCACGGTTATTGCCGTTATTGCCATAACCGCCCATACCGCCGTTCATACTGCCTTGGTTCGGCTGCATAATCAAGTCGCCGACGGAGTAGAGCTGAATGCTAGTGGAGATGTCAGGGTTGTTTTTAATTTCGTCCTGAGTTGTGATAAAGAGCGAGTCGTCGAGAATGCAGAACGCCAATTCGTGCGGACGCAAGACGATCTTGAGCGCTTTACGCAACGTGATATTCGAGAGGTTCTCGTTGACGTCTAAGGAAGAGGGCGCGCCGGCCGCTTCTTCGATATTCGTCACGTCGAAGACGACGTTGAAATCTTTACCGTCTTTACGCAGTTGCGCTTTAACGTCTTCGATCCAGGAGGAGAGCGTTAGATCAGAATCTTCACCGCCGTCAACGTTGACTTTTTCGGAGTCAAGAATCTTAGCAATGCGTTGTTCTTCTTCGGAGCCGGTCAAGTTGGTCGTGCCGTACTTCTCCTTGCGTTCTTTGGTCAGATTAGCCCAAACTTCTGCTTCGGGATAGGTGATCGGCGGTTCGTCGGAGACCGGAATATGAGCGCGCTCAACAGACATGAGCACGTCAAGGAGTCGCTTACGACGTTCGTAGCGGAGGAACTGATTTTCTTCATAGGCGTCGCGCAGGAGAGCAACGTTCGCCGCTTGGGTCGGAAGCGCGTTGTCAGGGGAGATCTTCGCCGCTTCTTTGGCAGCCTGAGCCGCCAGGACGAACTTGCTTTCTTCGATGAGCGCGGAGAAGCGCTTCATGATTTCCACGACTTTCGTCTGATTCTGCTGATAGACCGACTGCGCTTTGCGAACGCTTTCGGCGGTCGCGAGATTGCGTTGCGCGGTCAGTTCGCGCAGAGCATAGCTTTCGCGTTCATTTTCGACGAATTGCGCGGTGGCATAGAGGTCGTGCAGGAGGACTTCGCGGTCGGCGGGATCCAGGTCGGCCTGGTTTTTAACAGCGTTGATCGTAAGCTTGAGCTGTTCCAAAGCGCCCTCGGGATCGGTACGAGCGGCTTTGCGCGCATTCGAGGCGATCACTTGGCATTGGGTTTGAATCGACTTGGTCTTGACCGCTTTGTTATCGCGCCCCGCTTCTAAGAAGCTATCGGTTTTATCTGGGGTAGTCGCGAGACTATAACGTTCGCGGGTCTTCGCGAAGGGATCGGCGTCAGAGTCGTCTTGCTGGAGGGAATCTTCAGCGTCGGCGTATTTCGCATTGTCGTTAATAGAACGCGCGAGGCGTTGCGCGGCTTGAACGTCGCCGTCTTCCACCGCCTCGTCGATCAGATCGAGCGTAACGTCAACGACGTCGTTGAGCGCGACTTGCTGGTCGGTAAGCATATCGCGACCGGCGATCGCCAGGGTGGCGCCGTCGTTCACGGAAGCGTTTTGAACCAGTTGAGCAATGTACTGATTGCCCTTGTCCGCTTGCTTGGGAACCAAATTCCATTCGATATCCGCTTCACGGCCGTCGGCGACCATTGCGGGGATCTTGAGGCTTGTTTCGGTCAGTTCGGCGTCGCTAGAGCCGACCAGGTAGGTTTCGCGGTCGCTACGAATCGGGGGCAACGGGCTAGGATAGACGCTCGCGCCGGCCAGATCCAAGGAGTTTTCTTCGGGGTAGAAGACGGTCGCCGTGGTCGCGCTGGCAAGTTCTTTGCCGGCGGTCTTAGCGTCGACGCTCTCTTCCACGACGTAACCGCCGGTGCGATTAGCAAGAGCGCCGAGCATTTCCATATCGACGACAGCGCCCACGCCGTAGGAGTTCACGGGCACGCGCGCGTCGACCAATTTCGCGACGGTTTCTTCGAAGACTTCTTCGTTGAACGCGGCGCTTGTACTCACGCCACGACCGATGAAGACGATCGAGCGGTCGGCGGATTCGTTGTAATCGAAGGCGTCAAGCGCGGTGTTAAAGGAGTTTTCCAGGTCGGCGGCGCCGAGCGTGTCGCGCGTCTTCAGGGACGCAACGACGTCGCGCAGTTCTGTGGAATTAACCGGCAGAAAACCGTCGGTGAGCGGTTCGGTTTCGTTAGAGACGGCAAATAATTGGACGCGCGCGTTCTTCGGGAGACTGGCGATCAGAGCGTCGACCGTCTCTTGGGTGGTATTGCGCGTTTCCAAGCCAACTTGGGAGGCGGAGAAGTCGATCAGAGCGGCGACGTCGACGTAGTCTGAGGTCGAATCCACCACGTCGGCTTGCAACGGAATCAGGAAGCAGTTTGTTCCGTCGCTTAATTTGTACGTCTCAACCGAGACGTCAGACTCCGCCGCTTGAACCGTTGACGCGCCAAGCATGGACGTCAGCGCGATCACCGCAACGGGCAAAATCATGAAAAGGCGCTTTCTCATTACTAGGATCCTCTTCTCCGAATATCTCATTGAACCGATTGAATTGGAAGTCGCAAACGCGAACACGAAACCGTTCACGCGCCTCGCGCTTCCGCTTTCGCTTCGTCCAATCATAATCCACACGCGTCGTAACGTTCGCTAGGCGTACGCTCGCGGCATGGCGAAGTCGCACGTGTGCCGGGTCGTTATCTCTGCGCTACTATATCGGCGCGCTTGCGCGCGTTCATATAGACCGAAGTTAAACTACGGTCAGACCGACGCGCGAACGACGGTACGACCGAACCGACCGTTCCGCTCGCTCTACGCAGAGCCAAACACGACCCGGGAAGGCGTGCAACGCATAAAAATGCGTTCTTGTTAAATTCTACTTAGCGAAAGGCGTTTAGCAAGAAAATTTTTGTCGATTTTGGTATTTTTCCAGAAAATCAGCGACCCAAAATACGTTTTACCAGTTTCGACAATAACGCCGAGAATCACAGTTGAGACGGTTAGGGACGCCTATGACGTGTCAATCTTGACAAACTGATCTTTTACCACTAAACACAATCGCTACTTTTGTAAACAAACATGTATTCCTTACAATCAACACAAACGTTTTATTTCATCTAACACGCTAACTCGTCGTCTTTTTCCGTCCCTCCTAATTATTCAAATTACTCTTCTCCGCGTGATTGCTTCGGTCGCAATCGGCGCCTCATTGCGCCAATGACGCCAATCTACGTCCATGACGAGAGTATGTCTTCAACCATTATTGTTAATAAAATATATTTATCATTATAAATATATTTTTATTGATAATAACCATAACTAACGCTTGATTTCAATTGAATCCACCGTCATACTCGCTTGTCATAGTTGACAAAGACGTCACCGAAACATACTGGTCACGTTTGAAACGACATTGCTTCGTCATACTCGGGAGTCGCTCGCGGTTACCGTGACCTTTTTCAATTCATAACAGTTGCGTCACAAAGACCATTTTTTGAACACTTGGCGGCGTCGATACGGTCATAGGTCGCCAACAATTGACGACGTCCAGTCGGTGTGAACGATAGGCTGAATTATGTAAGTCATTTCATAGTCTAATGCAGTTCATAGCACGTGCAAGGAGTACAAAGACGCTATATGAGAACAGTAAGAGATCGTATCGTATGACAACTCACCGGTAGTTTTATACCTAAGCATTGGTTCGATTCCAGTGGCAAACATATCGCTTGAGTTTCCGCGCGTCTTGGTTTTTGTGATTACATTTGGCAAGATAGGGGCAAATTAAAGCGACTCCACGTTCCCTTTTCAAACGTTCCCGAAACGCTTTGCCATTCGTAGCTCGATCATAGATCTGTCGAGAGTATTCTGCTCTTGGCGACCCGCTGCAACACGAAAGACACTGACCTTATCGAGCGTCGATTTGATCAATCTCGCATCGTGTGACGTCGCGTAAGATACGCTTAATCCACGATAGGCGTCCCTTCGCCATTGGCTAGCGCCATAAACTATATTCCCTTGCCACGCTTGGTTTTTCCAATTCAGAAGTCCCTTTTTTCCTGAAGAGAAGGTTCCCTCTGCAGACGCTTTCTTCCAGTTTATTCGTCCTTGGTCATCCCAGAGAGTTTTTCATATGCGACGCCTAGAATCTTGTTCAAACCACTCGTTCATACCGCGCCAGCAGGCGCGTCTGGCTGGAAAGGTATCTGAAATGACTTTCCAAGGCGTGAGTCTTCCTCTTGACTCAGACAACCCTTCGAGAATTTCGGCATATCGATAATGCGAGCCGCAACTCACGACGAATCATACTCTGCGTAACATGACGCCTATCATGTCCAAAGCGCCGACGGTTAAAGAATAACGTCCAATGTAAAAACTATTGTCCAGTATATGGTCAAGTCGCGTAGGTCTTTAAGCCAAACGCGGCGTTTATCATAAAGACGCTGTTATTAATGCGGATAAACACGCATATTTGATATCGCTCCTACATATTCAAGAAAGAAATAAGGGACGTTAGCCATTTAAATTAACGTCCCTTATTTCTTAACGCTTTCTACATGTATTTCAACATCAGAAATAGCAAGCCTTACGCGCGTAGTTATTTCAGTTCATAAAATACCGTTCAATGAACCCTACGTCGGGCGTCATTGTCGCGAATTCACGACTCTGTAAGATTCTTAGCAAGAGTGGAATCGACGTTTTAATGCCTTTAATTTCAAACTCTTGTAGCGCGCGCGTCATCGTAGCGAGAGCGTCTTCGCGCGTGTTTTGCGCCACAATAAGCTTACCGATCATCGAGTCGTAAAAAGGACTGACCGTATAGCCGGCGTAGACGTGTGAATCGAACCTCACGCCAAACCCGCCGGGCACAATCATGCTCTCGATTTTTCCTGGACAAGGGCGGAAATTATGCTCCACGTCTTCGGCGTTGATACGGCATTCGATCACATATCCGCGATGAACGACGTCCTTTTGTTTGAGGCGTAACTTTTCTCCGGCGGCTATTTGTATTTGCGATTTAATCAGGTCGACGCCGGTCGCCATTTCCGTGACGGGGTGTTCGACCTGAATGCGCGCGTTCATTTCGATGAAGTAGTAATTACCCTGTTCATCGACGATAAATTCGACGGTGCCCGCGTTGGTATAACCGGATTCCTTTGCAATTCTCGCGGCGGTTTCACAGAGCGCTTTTCTCTGTTCCAGCGAAAGATTAGGCGCCGGCGTCATTTCCACGAGTTTCTGACGACGACGCTGGAGCGAGCAGTCGCGTTCCCACAGGTGGACGACGTTGCCATATTTATCGGCGAGGATTTGCGCTTCCACGTGACGAGGATTCGCAATGAATTTTTCGATATAGACGTTGGGATTGCCAAAGGCGCTTTGCGCTTCGGTGGCCGCTTCGCTCAGCGCTAATTCGAGCGCTTGGTCGTTTTCAGCCAAACGGATACCGCGACCTCCGCCGCCGGCGGTAGCTTTGACCAGAACGGGATAACCTATTTCATGGGCGACCTTTAGCGCTTGACTGAGCGACTCAATAACGCCGTCGCTGCCCGGTACGGTCGGAGCATTGCAACGTTTCGCTACCTGTCGTGCGTTGTTTTTATCGCCGAGGCATTCCATAGCCTCGACCGTCGGTCCGATGAACTCAAACCCGCTGGAGTGACAGACTTCGGCGAATTTGGAGTTTTCAGAAAGAAAGCCGTAACCTGGGTGGATCGCGTCTACGTCCGCTTGTTCCGCCGCGCTAATTATACTGCTCATTTTCAGATAAGACTGATCCGAGCGAGCGGGTCCGATACAAATCGCGCGATCTGCTAGCTTTAGATAACGCGCGTCTTGATCGGCTTGGCTATAAACGACGACCGATTCCACGCCAAGTTCACGACAGGCGCGGATCACGCGTAGAGCGATTTCTCCTCTATTAGCGACGAGAATTCTTTTGAACATAGCGAGCAAGTCTCCCGGAGTGAGTAACCAACGTCAAGCGAGCGTCGTTTGTATTTAGTTTTCGTCAACTTTAAACAGAGGAGTTCCGAACTCCACGGGCGAGCCGTTTTCCACTAGGACTTCGACGATCGTTCCGGAGCATTCTGCGTTAATTTCATTGAGGATCTTCATCGCCTCGATAATACAGACGGTGGTTTGTGCGCTGACGCGGTCGCCGACCTTAACATAGGGCGCCGCGTCTGGTTTGGGCGCGACGTAGAAGGTGCCGACCATAGGAGAGGAGATTGTTTTAAGCTTGGCGTCGGAGGCTTTGGTCTCGCTGGCGGGGGACGGTAACGCGACCGGTTCTGCGCCGTGAGGAGCTATTGCGACGGGTTGGGACGGAAGAGTCGGAACGTTTTGCGGAACGGCAACAACATGCGTCAGACCCGAGTCGCGACTAAGCTTCAATCTTACCTCGCCCTGTTTCAAGTCGAGATTGGAGACGTCGTTCGCTTTCATGATCTCAGCGAGCATTCGGATACCGTCTAGCGTAAAGACTTCAGGTTTTTTTTCCGGCATACGATCCAGTCCTAATATTAACGAGTCTTAATTCAAGAGCGTTGCAGGCGCAACGCATAGTGGTTAATTCGAGTGTGGCGCGACAATTATTGTCTGGTGGCGACGACGTAACGCGGCACATGGGCGAGGTCGTCGAGAATCTGAACGTCACGCCAGATTGGCGCGGCGTTTAGATCATTGGCAAGCAACGGCGCGGTGGCGCGACTCAGTTCCAGGAAGAGTTTTCCCCCGGTCTTGAGATAATCGGCGACCTGAACGACCAGGCGTTGCGCCAATTCAGCGCCGGTGGTTCCCGCCAAGAGCGCCATTTGCGGTTCGAAATTTCTCACGGTCGGTTCCAGCGCGTCATATTCGACCTGGGAGACGTAAGGGGGATTGGAGACGATCACGTCGAACATTTCCTCTTCGCACTTGGGCACGGGAAGGTTCTGCAATAAGTCGCTGTGGCGCAATTCGATCTTCTGCTGAAGATTATGTTTGGCAACGTTTTGTTCGGCCAGAGCGAGCGCGTCGTCGCTCAGATCAACGCCAACGATCTGGACGTTACGAAGGTTATGCGCCAACGCAACGGAAATACAACCGGAACCGACTCCGACGTCGCAGATACGCCACGGCGCACGTGCGGCGTCGGCGGTTTGGTCAGCGTCAGACGTCTTTTTCCCGAAGAGATTCTCCTGTTTCTTAATGAACTCGACGGTTTCCAGCACGAGTTGCTCCGTCTCCGGGCGAGGAATGAGCACGCGAGGGTCGACGAGGAATTCGAGCGAGTAGAATTCTTTTTTTCCGACCAAATACGCGACAGGCTCTCCGAGGCTACGTCGTCGCACAAAATCACGAAAGGTCGCGCGAACTTCGTCCGTGGGGGTCTGATCGAACTGCATATAGACGTCGACGCGCGAGCAATTGGCGGCATGCGCCATAAGGATTTCCGCGTCCAGACGCGGAGAGTCGGCGCCTTTTTGAGCGAGGAAATCGGTCGTCCACGTGACGAGTTTGCGAAAGGTCCAGACGTCGGCTTGGCTCATAGCAATACAGATGGCATGAAGTATTATTCGATAGTCCCGAAGGAGCTTCTGAGCTCTTGTCTTTCGTAGTCAAGTAACGCGTCCACGATCGGGGTCAAATCACCGGCAAGAATAGCGTCTAATTTATACAAAGTCAAGCCGATTCTATGGTCGGTAACGCGGTTTTCGGGGAAATTATACGTGCGAATACGTTCGCTACGATCGCCGCTTCCGAGCTTACTCATACGCTCTTGCGAACGTTTCGACTGCTCTTGCGAACGTTTGAGTTCATACAGACGCGTTTTGAGAACGCGTAACGCCTTAGCGAGGTTCTTATGCTGACTTTTTTCGTCCTGGCAGCTAACGACCAGACCGGTTTCGAAGTGAGTGAGGCGAATGGCGGACGCGGTTTTATTGACGTGCTGACCGCCCGGACCGCTGGCGCAGAAGCGGTCGATACGATAATCGTCGGGCTTGAGCTCCACTTCGACGTCTTCCGGTTCTGCCATCACAGCGACGGTAGCGGCGGAGGTATGAATACGACCTTTGGCTTCCGTTTCGGGCACGCGTTGCACGCGGTGACCGCCGCTTTCGAATTGCAGCTCGCGATAACATCCTTCTCCGGCGACGCCGACGACAATTTCTTTGAAGCCTCCGACTTCTGTCGCGTTAAGCGACATAATCTCGACTTTCCACCCCTTGGTTTCGCAGTAATGCTTGTACATATCGAAGAGGTCGCGAGCGAAGAGCGAGGCTTCGTCTCCGCCGGTGCCGGCGTGAATTTCGAGAATGCAGTTGGTACGGTTGGAATCTTCGCCGCCGATGGTCAAATCGAGCAATTCATTCCAGACGTTTTCCCTTTCCTCACGCAGGTCGGGCAATTCCGCTTCGGCGAGTTCTTTCATTTCGGGGTCGGAGCCGGCGATCATCTCTTTGGCTTCTTCGATTTCAGCGTTCAACTTTTTAAAGAGTCGATATTTTCCGCACAATTTAGCGAGGGAGCCATGTTCGCGCGCAACGGCGGCGAGTTTACTGGAATCAGCGAGCACCTCGGGATCGTTCATACTCTTTTCAAGTACTTCGAAGCGCGCGAGTTTTTCGTCGAGTAATTTTCTCATAGCGGTAGACCTAAACTGACGTGGAAGCGTCGTGAGGAGGAAGCCAGCGGGATAGCGTGTAAAGAATACAGAGTCAAGAGGCGCGCGACAGACACGAGCGCGCCAGTTCCGTCTGAATAAGAGAGGAGCGCAAGGCTACAGCGACGGAGACAGAGTAAAAAGGCGGCGCGTCGACCGAGCGGTCACACGCGCCACGCAATCTTGTTTCGCAGCGGCTCGTGGGAAGCGGCCAGAGGAAACTATTTCTTTTCGGCGCGTTTGCCGTAACCTTCGCCGAATCGACGCTTGAACTTTTCAATACGTCCAGCGGAGTCGACGAACGACTTTTTACGACCGGTATAGAACGGGTGGCAAGCGCTACAGGTATCGACCTTCAGTTCCGGCTTAGTGCTGCGCGTTACGAAGCTATTGCCACAACCACAGGTGACTTTCGTCTCCATGTACTTGGGATGGATGTTATCTTTCATTTTGACAACCTAAAGGGAGTTTTAGACGTTAGACCAAGCGCCGAGCGTCGCGTCGAATAGGACGCGAACACGCGCGAAAAGCGCGGCTCGCAGAAGATAAATACGTCTGGTTGTATCGGTTCGACTAGCGCCTCACGGCGACGCGCCAAGCTCGACCCGCGTTTGTGTTATTATAACGCGCTTTCCACTTATGGGAAGGGGGCGTCATAAATTACTAAAGATTGAGCACGTCATTCATATCATAGACTCTTCCGGGACGCTGCTGCACGAGGAACTTTGCGGCCATAAGCGCGCCGGTAGCGTAGGCGTCGCGATTAGAGGAGCGCACGGTCAGTTCGAGCGATTCGCCGAGTAGTCCAAAGAGAATCGTATGTTCTCCGGGATTATCGCCGGTACGGATAGCGTGGTATGCGATTTCATTGTGAGGACGAGCGCCGATCTTACCTTCGCGACCGGAGCGGAAGGAATCGATACCCATCTCTTGTGCGATAAGCGCGCCGAATTTAAGCGCGGTTCCGCTGGGCGCGTCAACCTTATAGCGATGATGACGTTCGAGGATTTCGACGTCGGCGTCGGAATCTTTCAGCGCGCGCGCGGCGATTTGCGACAGCTTCATGGTCAAATTGACCACCGGACTCATACTGGGCGAGCGGAGAATCGCAATATGCTTGGCGGCGTCTTCGAGTTGAGCGAGCTGTTCCTCTTCCAGCCCGGTGGTGGCGTAGACGAGCGGTATATTTCGTTCCAGGCAGGTCTTCACCAGGCAGTCAAAGGCCAGCGGTGAAGAAAAATCGACGATCACGTCGGGCTGGCACGTCTGGGGCAATTCGCTGGTAATAGCCACGCCGATGCGCCCGACGCCAGCGAGTTCGCCCGCATCGACGCCATTTTCATGAGGATCGAGCGCCGCGACGATTTCAAGATCTGAGTCGGCCTGAGCAAGCGCTACGAGACGTTTGCCCATTTTACCAGCGGCGCCGCTGAATGCGATTTTAATCATAGCTGAATCCTTGCGTAACGTTCACCGACGCGCCGTGGGGGAAACGACGCGTCAGAGTATTTTAGGGGGAATACGGAAAGGAGCGCCTAACGCGTCGTGGGTTAGGCGAATTGACCGCCGAGCATTTCAATAAAGCGCGTCATAGCGGCGGAAAAAGTCTTACGTCGTTTGTAGATAACGCCGATCGGTCGTGTGAAATTAGCCGAGCTTAGGGACGCGATGGCAAAGCGTTCGCGCAGTGCGTCGTCCGCGACGGTCGGTTCCGGAAGAATACTAACGCCCAGACCGACTTCAACCGCCTGTTTGATCGTTTCGATATTATCGAATTCGGTCACGACATTGACTTGCACGTTATTCTGACGCAGGAATTTATCGGTTTCGCGTCGGATCGGCAGGTCGCGGTCGAACGCGACGAAATCGACGCCTTTGAGCTGTCTAATGGACAGATTGCGTTCCTTTGCCAGCGGGTGATCTGGCGGAGTGACGACGACCATTTCCTCAGAACGGATCGGAATCACCGACAGCTCCGGCGTAGCGACCGGATAGGAGACCAGACCGAAGTCGGTCTCGGCATTGAGAACCGCGTTATAGACTTTATCAGGATGAAGAAATTCAAGACGAACTTTAGTTTTAGGGCATTCCTTAATGAACTCGCGCATGCACTTGCCCATATCGTAGAGACCAGCGGAGTAAATTGCGGCGACGCGTATCATACTGCCCTCGGCATTTCGCGGGGACTGAACGCGTGAAATGATCGAATCGAACGTTTCGAGGATTTCACGAAAACCTTCGTAGCAAATTTTGCCCTCGCGCGTGAGCATAAAGGGACGTTTGGAACGATTCACTAGCTGAACGCCAAGTTGCCGTTCAAGACGATGGATCGACTGCGTCGCAGCCGATTGACTTATATTGTTCGCTTCCGCGCCGCGAGAAAAACTCTGATAATATACGACGTCGCAAAATATTCTGAAGGTTTCTGTATTCATAGCTCGCTACGTCCGAATGTAAATAACCGCCGCGCGCGAGGTAAATCCGCCACGCCAAGCCTGGCGTCATATAAAAAAGCACGCGCGACGTCTAACGCACGAAGACGTCAATTACCGCCGATTGTTCGAACTGACGGGGTCATTCTAACATAACTTTTTAAAACTTCAAGACGCAATAGTATTATATTATCTGATAAAAGCGTCGACATGTTCCACAACGATTAATCGTGTAAAACTCGAAGTCGGTCTTGAGTTGGGCGCGTGATTCCTTCTTTTACAAAGGCGCTTTTAAATTAGCGTTATACGGTTATAATCTGGTGGTATAGCGCGTCGCTGTTATACAACCGTCGCAACGGCGCTAAACGCGGAGCGCTATGGGCGCAAAGAAAACGCGCGTTTGCAACGCGCAACTAAAAAAGAGAGACTATTACGTATGACTCAACGAATGAATCGACGCGCGGCGTTGCGCGTCTTCGGCGCTAGCGCGGCGCTAGCTACGGTAGCCGGCGCGGTTAAGGGCGAGGAAAAAGACATTAGGAACGCGGCGCTGGTCGACGGCGCTGAGGCGTGGAAATATGAACCAGTCGAACCCGACGAGGTCGCTGACGCCGCCTATGCCAACTATAAGGCGGGACGTTGTATGTACACGACATTCCGCGCGGTCGTGGCGAACGTCGCGAAGGCGTTAGAATCGCGCGATCCGATGGCGGCGCGTGAAATTGCCGCTTTCCCCTTCCACATGATGCGTTACGGCGACTCCGGCGGAAACGGCTGGGGAGCGACTTGCGGTTCGCTCAATGGCGCCATGGCCGCGGTGGGACTTTTCGTCTCGGACTCCAATGCGCGAAAAACGATTTGCGATCAGCTCGCGCTATACTACGAACAGACCATGTTGCCATGCTACAAGCCGCCGCAAGCGCGCGAGGAACAAGGCTATACCCAGACGATCTCTAATTCGATTCTCTGTCACATTTCCAGCGCGAAATGGGCGGCTGCCGCGAAAGTGCGCACAAGCTCCCCGGAACGTACCGAACGCTGTTCAAGACTCTCCGCTGACTTGGCGCAGAAAACCGTAGAACTACTCAATTTGAACCTAGCGGCGCTCAACGACTCAAAGGTCGAACCGATCGGTCCGCTTAAGAAAAGACAGCCCGCTAAAGAATGCGCAGAATGCCACGATAAATCCGGCACAAACGCCGATATGATTGGCAAAATGAACTGCACTGAATGTCATCCGGAAAAGACCGTCGAACATCATCTCGAGTAGTAATCTGAGAAGAAGGGACGCGGCGCCGTGACGTCCACAATATGCGGAAAAACACGACGCCCGCCGGAAAAACAGTTGCTAAAAAGACGCGAGTCAGACGTTTGTCGGCTCGCATCACATTTGGTCGAAGGAAGAATCAAATGAATATGGACACAACGCTCGATCCCACGACAAATCGCGTCATTCGTATGGGCGGAGCGCCACGATATATCGTCCCCTTCCATGCGAAGCGACGTCCTCACTTCTTCACTGACGTACTGGTCATTGGAGGCGGTCTGGCCGGTCTAACCGCCGCGCTCGCGGTCGACCCGACGCAACGCGTTTTGGTCGTGTGTAAGGCGGGTCTGTCGCAGTCGAATAGTATGAAGGCGCAGGGCGGCGTGGCGACGGTCTGGCAGAAGGAAGACGCGTTTGCGAATCATATCAAGGACACGCTAATCGCCGGCGGGGCGTTATGTGAACGTTCCGCAGTGGAACAGGTCGTTTCCCACGGTCCGGAAAGCGTGCAAAAGCTCATCGACATTGGAACGAACTTCGACCGTGACGACTCTGGTAAAATCCTACTGGGACGCGAAGGCGGACACGATCATTTTCGCATCTTGCACGCCAATGGCGATTCCACCGGCGCGGAAATTATGCGCGCGACAATTGAGGAGGTCAAGCGTCGCGACAACATTCGCGTGTGGGAAGACACATTTACCGTTGACCTTCTGACCTGCGACGGCTTCTGCCGCGGCGCGGTCGTCTTTTGGGAGAAGGAGAGCGAAACGGAACTTGTCTGGGCCAAGCAGACGATTCTCGCCAGCGGCGGTATCGGGCAGGTCTATCGCGAGACGACCAACCCAAGCATAGCGACCGGGGACGGCGTGGCGATGGCGTTTCGTGCCGGCGCGATGTGTCGCGACCTGGAATTCGTGCAATTCCATCCAACTGTCCTGTATATAGCCGGCGGTAGTCGCAGTCTGATTACCGAAGCCATGCGCGGCGAGGGCGCAAAACTGGTCGACAAAAACGGCGTGAGATTTATGACCGACTACGACGAACGCGGCGAATTAGCGCCACGCGACGTTGTGAGTCGTTCCATTGTTAAGCAGATGGCGAAGACGAATTCACCAAACGTATACTTGGATCTGCGGCACAAAGACGCCGACTGGATTCGCAAACGCTTCCCGGGCATTTTAGCGATTTGCGCCGAATTTGGCGTCGATATCACCAAGGATCTGATCCCAGTGCGACCTGGCGCGCACTATCATATGGGCGGTATTCTGGTTGACACGCGCGGTCGCACCTCGATTAAAGGCTTGTGGGCCGCAGGCGAAGTGAGCAGTACCGGTCTGCACGGCGCTAACCGTTTGGCGTCTAATAGTTTACTGGAAGCGTTGGTCTACGGCGAAATGTCGGGACGACTCGCCGGTGAACTGGCCGCCCAAGAGCCGGACGAATATCGCGCCTTGCCACTGTCGAACGCGCCCTATGAAGACTATCCCTGCGACGTGGCGACTATCGACCTGACCGACGCGCGAAACTCACTCAAAAGCCTCATGCAACGTCTTTGTGGCGTCATGCGTAACGAAGCAGGTCTCAAAGAGGCGCTCGCGCTCATCGACAATCTCGCGCGCATTATTATGAGCAAGCAGTTCCAATCGGTGGAAGCGTGGGAATTCCAGAATATGCTACTGGTTGCAAGACTCATTGCGCTCGGCGCCCTGGAACGTCGAGAAACTCGCGGCGGTCACAATCGCACCGACTGTGAGGCGTTTGACCCCGAGAAGCCGGCGGTTCATTCGATCTTCTTGAACGACGACGTCCAATTGAACGCCTAAAAAGGCAATTCAAATCGTCGACGTCAAGTCTCGCCTCGAACCAAGTTATTTTTGATAATTCTGCTTTAGAAGCGGCTTCATAACTCCCTCTGACAGTTCGTATATTCCTGTTCCGTATAATACGTGATTTTTTGAACGATTCCTTCGACCTTCGGAGGAATCGTTTTGAAGAAGCGTACGTACATAACAGGAACCGAGTCGACAGTTGAACAATTATCGAAAAAACGCAAGCGGTCGTGACGTCGGGTTGGTCGTTCTACCCGCTGGCTAAAGCCAAGCGTAAATAACGCAAGGGCGTCCTTGAGAAGTCGTCAACTGGATTATTTCCACCAGCAAGGAGAGTTATTAAATATAGTCTTTGCTCAATTCTGAATTATTTCCCTTGGGTTTTTACCTCGTAAATCAACGTGTCTATCCGACTCTGTCTGATTTTATTCTGAAATTTTCACGAATTTTCCAAATTCCCGCTTGCAAGAAACTTAGAACGTGGATATAATGAACTCACTATGGTTCAGGGACGCAGGTGATCTTTCAATTGATAGATTGTTTCTGCGTGAGTTTAAGACGATAGGTTCTTAACGTTGCCTGAAGAGTTTGGATTTGTAAGGTTACGGGACTAGGGTTTTTCTTGTGCTATATTACGTTTGACTCGACGCTCTCACGAGCGCGGCTCTTCGTGAAAACCCATTTAGCATTGACCTCTAGTTCAGAAAGAAAGATTCGCGTTTTGCTCAGATCTGAGCGATTCATGGCGAATTTTATCATCGCAACAGTACAAAACCCATGTTCCTTTAGCTAATTTAAACGTTACGTCATCGTCATACCGAGCCAATCGCTCAGCTAGGCGACAGTTGTATTTTGCCAATATGTTGGCATTACGATTAATACGTCGTCACTTTTAAAGTAGGAGATTAAACTCATGTCGTACTCTACCTCTATTCTCAATGCTATTGACGCCGCCATGACCGAAGCGGAACTAAAACGTTCGACCGACTACGAAAAGGGCGTTGTCCACTTTAGCATGGACCTGGGGCGAATTAACATCAAGGTGATCATTATCACTCGCGAATCGAACTTCAGTATCCATGGCGTCTTCCCCATTAGCGCCGACGACGAGGACCAAGAAGCGATTCTCAAAGTCGCGGAATTCGTCTGTCGTGCCAATTATGGTCTGGTTCTCGGTCACTTCAACCTCGACATGCGCGACGGCGAGATCCAGTACCAAACCACCATCGACTGCACCGATATCGAAGCGCCGTCGACACATATGGTCAACCGCGCGCTGGCCGTCACTTTGAAGATGTGCGAGAAGTACGCTCCTGGATTCCAGAGTATTATTTTCGCCGGTCAGTCCGCCAAGGAAGCCTGCGAACGCTGCGAAGCGGACGACTGATATTCGCAATAGCCGCGACTACTAACTAGACGCGACTATTAATCTACATCTGACGCGCTTAGGAACGTTGAATCGAATTCGCGGCGCGTTCCTAAGCGCCGAAGGTCGATCGCTGCCTCTCATGCCGTCGTCATACCGAGGAAAAAGACGAACTCTTGAACGCGTAAATCGTCATAACAAAGAACAATTACCACGTCAAGCATTAAGGAACCCAAATCATGTCATACTCACCCGCTATTCTCAACGCCATTGACGCCGCTTTGACCGAAGCGGAACTAAAACGTTCGACCGACTACGAAAAGGGCGTTGTCCACTTTAGCATGGACCTGGGGCGAATTAACATCAAGGTGATCATTATCACTCGCGAATCGAACTTCAGTATCCATGGCGTCTTCCCCATTAGCGCCGACGACGAGGACCAAGAAGCGATTCTCAAAGTCGCGGAATTCGTCTGTCGTGCCAATTATGGTCTGGTTCTCGGTCACTTCAACCTCGACATGCGCGACGGCGAGATCCAGTACCAAACCACCATCGACTGCACCGATATCGAAGCGCCGTCGACACATATGGTCAACCGCGCGCTGGCCGTCACTTTGAAGATGTGCGAGAAGTACGCTCCTGGATTCCAGAGTATTATTTTCGCCGGTCAGTCCGCCAAGGAAGCCTGCGAACGCTGCGAAGCGGACGACTGATATTCGCAATAGCCGCGACTACTAACTAGACGCGACTATTAATCTACATCTGACGCGCTTAGGAACGTTGAATCGAATTCGCGGCGCGTTCCTAAGCGCCGAAGGTCGATCGCTGCCTCTCATGCCGTCGTCATACCGAGGAAAAAGACGAACTCTTGAACGCGTAAATCGTCATAACAAAGAACAATTACCACGTCAAGCATTAAGGAACCCAAGTCATGTCATACTCACCCGCTATTCTCAACGCCATTGACGCCGCTTTGACCGAAGTGGATATCAAACGCGACACAAACTATGAAAATGGCGTGATAGTTTTTAATATCGACTGGGGGCGTCCACGAATGAATTACAAGGTGTTCTTTTTCGTTCGTGATTCGGGCTTCTGCATCCACGCCATCTTTCCTATTAGCGCCAACCACGAAGACGAAGAAGAGATTCACAACGTCGCGGAATTCGTCTGTCGTGCCAATTATGGTCTGGTTCTCGGTCACTTCAACCTCGACATGCGCGACGGCGAGATCCAGTACCAAACCACCATCGACTGCACCGATATCGAAGCGCCGTCGACCTATATGGTCAACCGTGCTTTCGGGGTCACAATGCAGATGTGCGAGAAGTACGCGCCTGGTTTCCATGGCGTTATTTTAGCGGGTCAATCCGCTAAGGAAGCCTGCGAGCGCTGCGAAGCGGACGACGAATAATCACTGGCGTCGCGACTATCAACAGACGCGACGATTGGCGCTCTGACGAGATTGAGAAAGTTGAATCGAATTCGCGTTACGTCCCTAAACGCCGACGACCTAACAACGCTATGTCGTACTTCCACGTACGGAGGCGTCACGCGAATTATAACGCTTTATTTTGGCGACTATTCAGTCGTCAATCTACGAAACACGTACGACGTCTATCATAAAGGATCGAAACAATGTCGCACTCCATCGAGCTCTTCAATATAATTGACACGGCGCTAACCGAACTGAATATCAAGCGCTCCTCCGACTATGAAACGGGCGTGATTCACTTTACATTTGATTGCGGTCGACCGATTATTACCGTGAAGGTGTTAATTATCACCCGTAAATCAGACTACAGCGTCTATGCCATTTTTCCGATTAGCGCCGACAGCGGCAACAGAAAAGAGATTCATGCGCTCGCGGATTTCGTCTGCCGTGCCAATTATGGCTTGGTTCTCGGGCATTTCAACCTCGATCCGAACGACGGTGAGATCCAATATCAGACCACTATCGACTGCACCGACGTTGAATCGCCGTCTGTTGAGCAGGTCAAACGCGCGCTCGGCGTCACAATAGGAATGTGCGAGAAATACGCGCCGGGTTTCCAGGGCGTAATCTTCGCTGGCGAGTCGCCAGAACACGCGTGTGAAAGATGTGAAAAAGACGGCTGACTTTGTAAAAGTCGCATTGACTCCCTTGTTAAAAAGCGACAATGGAGGAAACTTTGAAGCACAGGAACGATATAGTATGGTCGCTGGACGTTCCGAGCTCCTACGTCCAAGCGAATAATGCCGAAAAAAGGCGCACAATTGTGACGCGAGAAAATCCACGGTTATTTTTTGACCACGTAAATCCACGGAACAGATAAACTGTACAAAACTTTATCAAAAGGAAATGAAAATGACGCACTCGCAAATGCTCGCTACAATCGATTCAATCTTGGACAAGGTTGACATTAAATATCGCACCTACGACTACGAAAACGGTTGGGTTCGATTTGTAAACGCACTCGACGACCCAAGAGTGAAGTTCCTCACTCTTGGCATTATAGTCCATGAGAAGCGTCTGACTGTCTATGGTCGATTTCCGGTTCATGTCGACAGTAACGATGTGGAAACCATTCGTGCCGTCGCGGAATTCATTTGTCGTGTCAACTATGGCTTGAACTACGGTCATTTCGATCTCGACCCGAACGACGGGGAGATTGTATACACTACCACAATCTCCTGCTTCGATGGAGAAGCGCCCGAGGAAGACGAAATCATGGCGGTACTCTTCGCCACTGTGAAGGTCTTCAATAGATACGCCTCAGGACTACTAAGCGTTATCTACCAGGGCGAGTGGCCCAAGATCGCGTACGAACGCAGTGAAGAGAACGACTAACGCGCACAAGTCGCGCGCCGCTCACACGCCCCTCACGGCGAGAAGTTAGACAAATTGCGGAGTTTAGTAAACGCAAGTCAATTTCGATACTTGTGTTCCTAGACTCCGACCTTCAATCGGTCGTTTCGCACACAACGACTTAGCGAACGCGCTATGCACAAATAATTCGCGCATAGGACGGCGTCGCAATGTAATTGATTACAACGATTTAGTCTTGGGGAATAAGATGGCGCTTTCGCAAACTTTGCTTAACAATGTCGAGCTGGCTTTACATGAACTGAATTGCAATCGCTATGAAAGGGATGATCAAAACGGTATTTTTAGTTTTACTCTCGATACGCAGACAACGGAAATCCCGAATCTCGAGTTCTTCATGAGCGTCAACGAAAACTATTTGCAAATCTTCGGTTTGCTTCCGTTATTGGTCGACGTCAACAATCTAACAACGGTATGTCGCGTTATAGAGTTCCTCAAGATTGTCAACGCGGATATAAACTTCAAGAAGTTCACGTATGTCCCTTATAACGGCGCTATCGAACTCAAACATTCCCCGTACGCTATCGCTCAGGCACAAACAAAAAAGACGTACCCGCTGATCATGGGGAAACTCCTGTCGGTTCGCGAGACGGTTAAAACCTACGCGCCCGGTCTGCTGGCTGTCGTGTCCCAAGGAGAAACGCCGAGGGAGGCGTTCGCAAAATGTCGACTATAACGCCAGGAGCGTTAGCAAGACATAGCTTCTCAAGCATGTCGCCGTGCAAAAGCATAGCTCATGAGAGAATACACGACGCAGACGTCTGTAATCGAAGTCACAACGTGATGAGAACGCGTGTAAAGTAAGACTCACGCTACATAATTCCCACGCCGCGTCGACGACGTCGCGCGTAAAGTTCGTACAATGCTACCCTAGCCGCTTGCCGTGACGCAGTCGAGGGGTTCATTATTCGTCGCAATAACAGCGCTACTGACTTTCCTGATACGTTTCAACCGCCGAGCGCAACGACTTTTACAGAGCGACCCCGACCATGAAAATGGACGGTCTGAAAAGTCGCGAACCGTTCGTGTTCCACAGCGCCACCTGTGTGCGCTCGGCTTTGAATACGCCGTCATATGGGATCCTTTATGACGGCGTCGTAATAACGATTATCCAGGTCAGAGACACTCAATAAAGAAACTACACGCGCGTTATAATTGAAGCGCCGCGTCGGAAAAGGATACTCCGACACGGCGCTATCTTATTATACAATCTACGAAACGAACCAGGTCAAGCTCTTGTCCGACCGACGAATGATTCTTCTGGCGTATTAATCCGCCGTAGCGCGACCGGTAGCAACGTCGAACTCATCGATCGCGGGAATCAGCATGGCCAGACCGGCAAAGAAGTAGGCGACAACCACGGAAATAAAGACCAGGAAGGGTTTGCCCAGCATAAAGCTTGTCGCGGCATAGAAAGTCGCCGGAGGCAACGCAAAGGACGCCAACGCCAGAGCTTTCGATGGATTGCGCGCGCCTAGCGCCACGTAAAGACCTACCCCGCCGCCGAGCATAAAGGCAAGGAAAGGCTGCAATTGTGCCTCAAAGGAGCCGCTAAACGCCACCATCGTCCAAATACAGACCGCTACGCCGATAAACAGGAAGAAAACTACGCCTAAGCTTGTCGCCGCCGCATTACGTGTGTTCTCATACTGCAAGCCAATATGCACGCCGATCATCGCGACAAAGAAGTAGAGCGTTATCATGCCAAAGAAGAGATACCACGCCGTTGACTGCGCCAGAACGCCGCGCCAACCGAGGTAGCCGCAAAGCAAGAGAGGAAAGATCGTCGCCTCTTTCATATTATAGAACGTGCCCAGCAACTTGCCAAAGACGAACTCTTTCGGTGAAAGATCGCTCGCCAATAGCAAAGGGAAGGCGCCGAGGTCGCGTTCCGACGTCATGGACGCAATCGCCTGAGCGTTGAGCAAAAACATCGAGAGCAAAAACAGCGGCGCGGTCGGTAACGCGATTTGCGCAAAGGTCGGGGTAGCGATTGTCGCCAAGGTATGATTGAGCGAGTAAATCGCAAGCGCGAAGAGCACAAAGTAAATCAAGCCGACAATAAAGGTCTTGCGACCATAGGCGCGCGTACGAACTTCACGCCACAAGATCGGATTGTCCCAGACTTCCTTCGCTTTACCGACGGAGGACACGTTCGGGTCGATCGCATACTTTCCTTCCGGCGCGACGCCCTGTTCAATCGACGCTTCGGTCGTCATTCCCGATTTTTGAGAGAGAACCTCTCGCGCCACAGCGGCCACGCCGGCAACGCCTTCGCGCGTCTCGACGTCTTCCAGGGTTTCTTCCACCGCAAAGAGATTGTCGGCGAGTTCCGTATAGGGATTGTCGTCGCGTTGACCGGAAATTTGCGCGCGACGTTCCGCCGCCTCGCGATCCAAACGCGCTTGAATCGCCTCCTGACGCCACGTGTCTTGCTCCATGGTCGCGTTCTTAATCGTCTCGCGACTGGGATTCCACACGCGGCACATCATAATGGCGAATCCATTAATGAGCACAATCGCCGCGGCGCTCACGCAGATAAATGGCATAATCGGAGCGAAGGTCAATTTCAACGCCAGGAACGCGCCGCTAACCGCGCCGAAATCGTCCGGCTTTTGAGCCAAGAGTATCGCGCGCCAGGGACTAAACGCGTTCGCGATAGTCTCGGTGGAAACGCCGAACCACGAGGTTCCAAGCGCGCCGTAGCCGACCGCTTCCCAGAATCCCAGCCAAATCGCCAATGCGAGAATCGTCGCGGAAAGAGCCTGGAACGTCTTGTCGCGCCACAACGCTATGCAGGAACCGAGCGAGCCGCTTGCAAAGGTCGCCAGTAGCGTCGTGCACACCACGCGAGCCACCTGACTATTGGATACCCCTCCAAGCATCGCAAGCGCAAGAAAAATCGGACACGACGCCACCAGGAGCAGAAGAATCTCTAAAAGAGCCGCGCACAATTTACCAAGCGCTAGCTCGCTATTGGACATGCGCGTGAGCAAGAGGAGCAAGAGCGTCTTGCGATCCTTCTCTTGACCTACCGCCGCCGCGGCAAAGAGCGCCCCGAGAAAAAGCGCAACCGCCATTTGCACTGGAGCCAAAAGAGCAAAGAGCGAGGAGCCGAAACGCGCTAAGTCGCCAACGTCGACCAAATGCTGAGAGCCGCTCGCGACTAGCCACGCCGCGCTAATAATCAGAAGCAAAAAGGCGCCGTAGACGCCGCGTGTTAGATAAGTTTTATCACGTCGAGGCGCTATGGTCGCCTCACGCGTAAAGACCGGACCAATAAACATTTTAACTTCTCTGTTCCTGTGCTAGCGCGACATGCGCGCGGTTCGCTACGCGCGCGACGTCAAGTTATACCGCCATTATACTCAAAAATTCGTGGCAATGCAAGTAGCGTGAATTCCCAACGCACGCCTGTATATATATGATCTTTTTTCCGCACGCGGATCGTTCGCTCTTGCTTTTGCTTTGGTCAATCACTATAATTCACGCGTGCTAATCCACGCACGCCGCCACAAGCGTCACGACGCGACAGGGACGGCGGCTTTTCATGATTTAAAATAAGGCACGGCTATGAAAACCAGTATGCATTTTCCACACGTTCGACGAATACTGACGCTGTCGACGACGTTTTTAGCGTTCTGCGCCTTTGTCGCGCTCACGCCGAACGTCGAACTCTGCCAACTGTACGCGCAAGAGCAAGAGAACGACGAAGATATTCAATTTGACGAAAATCCAGAGCCTATCGCCGTTGAAGACGACGCTGAGGAAACGACCGCGACCTCCGCGGAAGACCTCCTCAATTTAGCGACGGAACTCAAGATTACTTCTACGAATTTCAACGACCTCACCAAGGTTATCTCATACTGCAATAAAGCGATCGAACTTGGTCTCGACGACGATAACCTCGAGTTCGCCAAGCAACTTCGCGTCTCCGCACAATTGGATCGCGGGCTGGCGGTGGCGCAATTATTTTTGAGTCCCGAACTGAAAGTCGAACAACTCCCACAGGGCTGGGAACAGCTACGCGACCTCGCGATCAACGACTTGGAAGTTGCAAAGACCGCGGCGGAATCCAGCGCCATCCTCAGTACTGCGCTGGGGCGTCTCTATATGCTCGCCGACAAAACCGACAAAGCCAAAGCGGAATTTGACTTAGCGGTGGCGACCGATAACGACGAGCAGACCATGGAAGGGTCTGATATCAGAGTACTTGCGCTCATTTTGCGCGCCGGATGCGAAACCGACGCTAATAAAATGATCGAATTTCTCAAAAAGGGTATCGAACTTAACCCGGAATCCGAGCCGCTGCTCTACGCAACCTACGCCGAAGCGCTCATGATGCTCGACCGACCGGTCGACGCGCTGGAACAGATCGACAAAGCGCTCGCGATCGCGCCCGATAAATTGGAGTACAAAAAGGTCAAGGCGCAAATTCTCGCAGATCTGCATCAATTCGACCAGGCGCGTTCGCTCTACGAAGAAGCGACTTTCGGACAAGACGACAATCTTCTGGAGCAGGTCGACAAGGCGCGTTTCCTCGCGCGCGTCAATGCCGCGGACGATTCAATTGCGCTCTTTGACCAACTCATCAATCGTTTCCACGGACCGGGTCTGTATTTCCTCCGCGGTCTTGTCTACGCGCAAAAAGGCGAATTTGAAAAAGCGCTCGCCGACGCCAACCAGGCGTTGCGTCTCGACTCCGACCTCACCGGCGCGTTACGTCTCAAAGGCACGGCGTACCTCAAGCTCAAAAAATACGACGAAGCCGCGCGCGTCTATAAGCAAATTCAGCGCAAAGCCTCGACCGACGAGGAAAAGAAAGACGCCGCGGTCGCGCTGGCGTTCGTTTACGCCGAGGGTGGTCTCTATAAGAAGTCGATCGCCATTCTTGACGAACTCATGGCGAAAGAACCGGATTCGCTCGATCTCATGCGTACGCGCGCGGATATCGAACTGAACTACGGTCACTGGGAAAAGGCGATCGAATTCTACGATAAGATCATGGCGATCAAAGACGACGACTCCGGCGTGCTCAATAATTATTCCTGGCTACTCGCCACTTGCCCGGATGATAATTTCAGAGACGCTAAACGCGCCCTGGAATATGGCAAGCGTTCCGCGGAACTCACGCAATATAACCAAGCGCACATTCTCAGTACGCTCGCGGCCGCCTATGCGGAAAACGGCGACTTCGAAAGCGCCGTGAGCTGGGCTCAAAAAGCGCTTGAACTCGGACGTCTCGACCTGGAACGCGACAATGTCAGCTCCTATCAGGAGGAACTGCAGTCCTATAAGGATCGCAAGCCCTGGCGCAAAACCTCCGATATGACGCAGGAACGCGAAGACGACCAGGAAAATGACGACGCCAAAGACGAAAAGAGCGACGACAAAGAAAACGTTGAAGAGCAAGAGACTCGAATTGTCCTCTAAGCGCCTCGCCTAAACCAACTCCAAGACGTCGCCGACGCATATGCAATCGCGCGTCGGCGACTGTTTGTTAAGCCAACCCTCCAGGAACCAAACAAATGGCTTGCCTCAAAAACCTCTTAGCCTGCCTAGCGCTATTCGCCTGCCTATGCTACGGCTCCTCCAACGCCAATGCACAGGAAGAACCTAAATTCCAACAGATTTCCGACGTCGTCTACAAAACGGTCGGCGATCGTGAGATCAAACTTAATCTCTTTCTGCCGCTACGCGACGGCAAGACGCTCAAAGGCGAGCCGCTCTTGATCTATCTCGACAGCGGATGCTGGTACTCGGACCAGCCCGGTACGGGCGGTATTTGGGGCGCTTTCGGCGCGATCGATCGTGGCTTTGCCGTCGCGAGCGTCGCACACCGTTCCATGACCGAATCGCCGTTCCCCGCGCCAATGGAAGACGTCAGAGCCGCCGTGCGTTTCCTCAGAAAACACGCCGATGAATACGGCTATGACCCGGAAAGATTCGCCGTCTGCGGATGCTCCAGCGGAGGACACCTCTCGCTCACCCTAGGTATCTCTGACGAACTCTCTCCCTTTAACGTCGGAGACAATCTCGACGTTTCAGGACAAGTTCAATGCGTCGTCGACTACTTCGGTCCGGCCGACTTGGTTACAATCTTCGATCGCTACGCCAACCAAGCGATTGATTGCATTTATCAAGCATGCGACGTCAAACGTGAAGACGCGCGTCCGGACTCGGAGCAATACAAGAACCTCATGGACAAGGCCAAATTGTACTCGCCCATCTCCTACGTCGACGCCAACTACGCGCCCACGATCATTCTCCAGGGCACAGACGACCCGATCGTGCCACTGAGTCAAAGCGCGCTCATGTACGAAAAACTCAAGCTCGCGGGAGTACGCGTGCAATTGCTAATCTCCGACGGAGGCGTACACGACCCCAACTCCCTCGGCTCGCACAATATGCAAGTGCGTGAAATCTACGAGTTCCTCAGGTGGTGAAACTAACCAAGAACCACGAAAGATCTACGCGCTAATCGATTCGAGCGTCGACGCCACAGAACATGTGACGTCGACCTTTTTATTTCTTGGCTTCCGGAACGGTATGCTATGCATACTCGAGCGGCGCCATACGCAGGAACGCTCCGCTTCAAAGATTCGACCAAGGTTCTTTATCTTCCAAACATGATAATATAAAACGATATCCGGAAGATAGACAAAGCGTTATAATTAATCCAAGCGTCAATTACAGAGGTTTAAACCGTTATTTTATCTAAAAGACAAGATAGAACCCTTGACCTTGAAACTATACCTAGTAAAATTAAGAAAAGATTTACAATAAAATGCGTCGTACCGGCGTCACAACAAGCTTCCTGCTCATAATCAGTTCATATGCACAGAGACGTTGTGCGCTAATCGACACAAACCAGAGGGAATGACAAGATGAAATCGTTAAAACAAGTGTTCCGCGCTATCTTGGCGTTATACGTCCTAGCGCTATGTACGCCGAGTCAGGCGAAAATTGCCGTTATAGACGACCAACCTCAAGTCTTTATTATGCAGGTTAGCCAGTTCATTGACGTGAACGTCGACAATTGGCCGGTCGACAATGCGCATGGTATGGCAGAAACCTTTAGTGACGAGCGACGAATAGACGCCCCGAAGAACCTCGTCGCTTTGACCGTCGGCGACGCCTTCCAAACGCTGCCTATTAAGCGCATTGTCGAGCGTCGGTTTAGTGATTTCGTTAACGCCGTCGACGACGAGGATATTGCGATCTTCTATTACAATGGTCTAGCGTTCAGCTTCTCCGACCAGTCTGATCTGCACTTGCTCACCGCCGACGCCGCTCTTAGCGACTACGTCTGTGACGCTAGTGAAGAGCAAATTGAGCGACTGCTAACCTACAGCGTGTCAGTACAAGAGATCGTCTCCGCGCTCAATAACACCGGCGCTAGGCGCGTGATCATCCTTCTGGATATTCCCGTTTGTTTGGAAATCGACCAAAACGCCGAGGACGCTCAGAACGACCAAGACGACGAAAGCGAAGAAGCCAAGGACAAGGGTAAAAACAAGTCGCAAGTCCAACAGATCTGCGTGCCGATGAATTTCAAGGCGTCCAATGACGTTAATAGTCAAACGATCATCTGGACTTCTATCGGGGTTTCCTCCAACTCCGACGTCGAGAATACTATTCAATTCAATGGAAAAACCTACTCCGCCTTTACCGGGCTAATGATTCAGGCTCTCCAGTATCTCAATAGTCCCGCCGACGCCAATCATGACGGTCAAGCGTCCTTCTTCGAAACCGTGCAATATGTCACTGATTCCATGAAGACGATTCGAGAGAACGATGTGACATTATCTCTCTACCACTACGGTCTCCTGACTGATTTCAATTTCGCACATGGTAAATACAACCGCTCAATTGAAATCAATGAAAAAGACGCGGATAATCCGGACAAAAGTAATGAACAAGTAGTTGACGAAGAAAATACTCCCGATTCCCAAGACGAGGAGAACGACAATAACGAACAACCCGTCGTGGAGGAAGAGGAAGAAGACGACAATGGCGTCGGGATCATTATCGAGTCTGTTCAACCTGGCGACGTCGCTGAGGCGGACGAGGACGAGGAATACGAACCGTTTGTGACCATCGAAGTCATTTCCAATTCCCAAGACGATGAGGATGACGAAGACGACCAGAACAACGAAGAAGACGAGGAAGAAGACGACAACGGCGTCGGGATTATTATCGAATCAGTCGCGTAGACCAAGTAGGACGGCAAGCGAATCTTCTCGACTTGCCAGATGAATCGTGCCCCTATTACGGCGCAACGCCTAGACTAAGCGTTGCGCCGATTTTTATTAACACTTTCCACGTGCGCCAAAAAACACAATTATATTATCTTCTTAAATTACCTAGTTTTACATCTAGCAAAAAATCTTAAAAAATATGCCAAACTCCGAAATTGCTCTTGGAGAAACTCAGAATGTTTTTCATAATTAAGGTTGACGCCAAAAACGCACAGTCTGGCAACCGCCTAGCGACGCGTTGTATAGGCGTACGAAGAGCGATTTCAACGTAAGAAAGCTCAAGTTCATCGCGTCCCGGGTCGATACAACCACTAGAAGGACGCGACAAAGGATTGACGCGCTCCCACGCGTGCGTTGACTCTACCGCAAGGTCGTTAACGTTTCACGCGTAAACCAGTCGCGAGCGCTCGTACGACCTTAAATGGCCAAGCGCGACGTTCGTCGTTTTAAAGATGGAATTACCGTCGTCCCTGTGCTCAAACAGCGACGCGCCAATAAGAAAATTCCTTCTGAGCGTTGTATTCAGGAGAACGAACATGAATATTCACGGTATCAATAGCGCCCAACCGACAACCGCCATTCGTCCGGAAACTTCGGTCAAACGTAGCGCCGTTGCGCAGCAGAACCTCGTCGGTCGCGACGAAATGAATATTTCCGCACAACGCGGCGCGCAACGCGTTGCTAACGCTAACTTCGACGCCTCTGAAATTCGTATGGATCTGGTCAATCGCGTGCGCGCTGAAATCGCCGCGGGCACTTACTACTCCGACGAAAAACTGGAAATCGCTTTCACGCGTATGTTCGAATCCTTCGAATAATACCTAGTTCTCTTTCTTCCTTTGGCGTAACGCTCAGACATGAGACAACCGGCGTCATGAACCTTCGCCGGTTACGCTCGATTCTGACGTTGCGCTCTTTCTATTTCTTGAACACAATCGCGCCGCTATCTTATAGCCACAAACACGCGAATCGCTGTTACTGTGCGACTCGTTCAATTTCCACCAGCTATCGTTTGGGATTCAACGCGACGCAAACGCTAGCGTCGCAAAACGTCCGAGAGGTCGTACGCCACGCGTCGCGCGCGTTGCGCCTTCTGCGCCGCGTCCGGCTCCGGTCGCGCCGCAAGCGTTTTGACCTCTTCGAGATTCTCACGCGCCATTTGATTCCAAATCGCCAATTTCTGACTCTGATAATCAAACCTCGCGCGCATACGCGTTTCCAAGGTATTTTTCCCGTCTTCGGCTTCTGTGGTCATATCGCCGTCCCCCTCGCTCATGGGAGGTTCTGCGAAATCGCCCCAGAATACCATAACGCCGTTCTCCGTGCTAAAACAGTACTGGTTCTTCTGTCCAGGACGTCCCTCAAAAACACAAACGCGGTCGATGTGTAACGTTTCCAAGAGACGGTGGTCGTTCAAGAAGTCGACAAAGGTCATGCACTCTTGCAAAGAAACGTTCGCAAGGTCGCCGTACGCGGTGGTCGGCTTATAGAAGATCCCCACGATATGGGGCTTTGCCGCCCTCGCCTCAGGGTGTTCTCTGAAATACTCCTCTGGCAGGCGATATCCAGTCCTATCGACGAGATACTGTTGGGAGTTATACTCCACGAATTCATCGGGGGTTTTAGGCGTACGTAAGGCGGCGTCGACGATTTCAAACGTGGAATCATGGAACCCCTGATACGCCCGCACCGCACGCAGGGTCGACGACTCCTCCAGCGCGAGGGTTCGTTCCGGAAAAAGTTCCAACGTCCTATTACAAAAGCTCTCCGCGGCTGGCAAGGTCGGATCGACGATCGCCATCGGTTCGCGAAACGCCAAGTAAACGTCGACCTGACCGGGGTAGGCCAACTTTACCTTATCAACCTTCAGCGCCCAAGGCGTGGCGTAAAAGGCGTCAGAGAGCGCCTCGGTCAGCCCGGGACGGTTCACGTTCAGTTCAGCGCCTGCAAATTCCTCAGGCAAATTATCAAGCGCCTGTAGCACATAGTCGTTGGGAACCCAAGGCGGCGCGTTCCATACGCGGATATTCTCCGGATGAATAATATGCTCCGGACTATTAAAAACCGCATCGTGATAGCGATCCCACAATACAAAGAGCGTGACCGACAGCAGTAGGAGCATAAAGAGGAACGAAATCAAATCGCGCTGACGTGAACCGCGAAGACCGCGCGCAAAACTCGACCAAGACGAAGACGCGCGACCACGACCGCGCTGACCCTCAGGCGAGACGGCGCTAGAGCGACCACGACGCAAACGCCGCGTACGACTGCGACCTGCGTCGCGAAAGTTCGGAGCTATGCCAGAACGCGCCCCGCGGCGTACGCTACGCGAGTCGCGTGTTCCGTCGATTCGACTGTTACGTTTCACTCTCGTCTACGCTTTCTATTGGGTCAAATTTCGTTAATCTTCTCTTGGCGGAACAAAAGAAAAACGCTATTGTTACTACGCGCTTCACACGGTGGGAACACCGCGTCAAGACGCAGGAAGGACGCACTATGTTAAACCGCCGCCACGCGCCGATTTGTTCGCGATTAGCCGTCGCGCTAACGCTCTTTGTCATCACCACGACGTTCGGATGCTCTTTCATGAGCCGCCCTAAACCATTGGATCTCAACGTCGTGGAACATGCCTCGCAGGAAACGACCAGTAAGGTCATACGTGAAATCCAACAACGTTCGACCCTCTCGGGCGAAGGAACCCCCACGCTATGTTTCCTCGGCGTCTCGGGCGACGGCGCGGAAAGTCTCTCCACCTCCACGCGTACGGCGCTCGAAGCCTCCTCCGCATTCCGTCTACTCGATAAATCGGTCGTGCAAGCCGCGCTAAAAGACAGCGGAGTGCGTGCAAATAACGTCTTTATTCCGGCGGAACGGAAAAAACTGGTCGACGCCTTAGGCGAACCGATCGACTATCTCCTCGCGGGATACGTTGAAAGCGTCTCACAAGATTCCGACGAAGACGACGAAAAGTCCAAAGGCGCCGCCAATAAGCTCATATATCGCCTGGAGTTGGTCAATATCGAGACGAACGTGAAGTCGGAATTCACGGCGGAACTCTAAAGCGCGACCCGTCAGTGCGACTGACACAATACCAAGCCGCATAATGACGTTGGTCTATCACGTTAGCGACGATTTGTCACGTACGAATCGTCGCTATTTTTTCAAGTAGCTCCGACGTGAGACTCGAAAGGTCGCGGTCGGTCGCATCAATGCGCTGCGCGCCCTGCGCTTCCAGAGAACGGAACCACGTCTCCTGACGCTTCGCAAAATTACGCGTTAGACGCTTGATCGTCTCCACGGCGTCTTCCATTGTGCGTTCATGACAGAGCGCCTGCCAGATCTCGCGATAACCGATCGCCTGCGACGCCGTCTTGCCAAGTCGTTCCGTACCGGTAAAAAGCGCGCGCGTCTCCTCGACCAGTCCTTGCTCCAGCATGAGGTCGACGCGACGATTAATCCGCTCGTATAACTTCTCGCGCTCCCACGTAAGAATAAAGACGCGTTGTGGCGCCACGCGCGGCGCACTGTTGAACTGCTGTTGTAACTGCGAAGCGCATTGACCCGTCGTGCGATAGACCTCCAGCGCGCGCGACACGCGTTTCACGTCGTTGGGGTGTAAGCGTTCTGCGCTAACTGCGTCCACCTTACGCAACTCTTCCCACAGCGCCATCGCGCCATGTTCCGTCGAAAACCGGCGAAGTTCCTCACGCAACTGCTCCGATGCGCTCGGAGCCTCAAAGACCCCGTAAAGGATCGATTTGAGATACAATGGCGTGCCGCCAACAAACAGCGCCGTATGACCAGACGACTCAATTGTACGCGTCGCTTCTTCGGCAAGTTGTAAATAACGCACAAGCGAAAAATTCTCACTCGGGGACGCCACGTCCAAAAGGTAATGACATACCCCGCCGCGCTCCTCCAACGTCGGTTTCGCCGAGCCGACGTCTAGTCCGCGATAGATCGCCATAGAATCCATCGAGACGATCTGCGCACAAAGAGCCTGCGCCGCCGCCACGCCCAAACTTGTCTTACCGCTGGCCGTGGCGCCGGTGAGAAAAAAAGCGCGACTAAACGCGCAATCGCTCGCTTGCTCTACCATTGTCTATCGCCTCAATTTCCGTCGCCTCACGTTGACGCGCGTTCGACTGCGACTCTATTGTCCCCAAACGCGCCAAGACGTCAAGTTCACACGAAACGCGCGGTTTTTTCAAACCCCGTCGACTTGTCGAGCAACTAGTTTTGTGGTATAATACGCCGACGATATACGTGACGCCTTCATGCGCAAAAGCGCCTGAAATCTTGTCGCGACGCCGACAAAACACTACGGAGTAGCACGCCACATGGCCAAGTCGAAACGCAAGCGAACGAACAGTCGTCCCGACCCCTTTGCGCGCGCCCCTCACCCACTGGGATTCCAGTTCCTCAGCGATGAACGTCCCATACGCGCGGTAAGCTTTCAGGCGATTCTGCCGAGCGTCGTCGCTAAGTATGGTCTGGGACGCAAAATGGCGAACCAACGCTTGCAAGAGGCGTGGCAAAACGCCTTACGAAACGTCTTCTGTCAAGAGGACGCGCTGCTGACAGACCAATTAGACGGCAACGCCAAGCTCGAACTCTTCCTTGAAAACACGCGCGCTACCACCCTGCGCGCGGGCGCGCTCAGGATTGAGATCGCCTCCAACTTGCTATATCAGGAACTGCTCTTCGTGAAAAGCCAGCTACTAGCGCAACTACAGAGCCAATTGCACGACGTTGCGCTGAAGTCCTTGAAGTTTGTCGTGCGATAACGCCATGCGCATGTTGCGCTGACGTGCTGTTTTTATAAAGTAGACGCTATGACCCAAAAGAAAAACCAATCAAACGACCTGACCGCGCCCCAAGACGATATCTTGAACAACGCCGACGCCAACGAAGATATGGAACAGTACAACTTCGACGACGTCCCGCGCGCTAACGAATCGTACACCGCGGAAGACATGCAGCATCTGAACGACCGTGAACACGTGCGCGCGCGACCGTCTATGTACATCGGCGACGTCGCATCACAAGGTCTACATCATCTGGTCAATGAAGTGGTCGACAACTCTCTGGACGAAGCGCTCGCCGGATATGCTCAAAATATCTCCGTCACGATCAACGTTGACGGCTCCGTCACCGTAGAGGACGACGGAAGAGGCATTCCCGTCGACGTCCACCCCGAACTGCAAGTCTCTACCCTAGAAGGCGTAATGACGGTGCTCAAGTTCGGAGGAAAGTTCACCAAAGGCGCCTATCAAACCTCGGGAGGTCTACACGGCGTCGGCGTTACCGTCGTGAACTTCCTATCGGAATGGTGCGAAGTGGAAGTCTGCCGCGACGGTTATTCCTTTCATCAAGAGTACCAGCGCGGCGAACCGACCGGTCCGGTCGAACAAGGTAATAAAAGCGATAAACACGGCACCAAAACCACGTTTAAGCCCGACTCGGAAATCTTCCAGGACGTCAAGTTCGATTACAGCATACTCTACCGTAGACTGCAGGATCTCGCCTTCCTGAACCCGAGAATACACATTCGATTCCACGACGCAAGAGACGGTCGAGGAGAAGATTTTCACTATCAGCACGGTCTCATCGATTTCGTTAAAAACCTCAATCGTGGCGACGACCCCGCCCACCCGGACGTTATCTACGTGTCAAATGACGTCGACGGCGTGAAGGTCTCCATCGCGCTGCAATATTCCTCTGACTACAACGAGACTGTACGATCTTACGTCAATAACGTCAATACGATCGAAGGGGGAACGCACCTCACCGGGTTCCGTCGCGCGCTTACCAATGTTCTGAGCCGATACGGTCAATCCTCGAACCTCTTTAAGAATATCACCCCTACCGGCGAAGACTTCCGCGAGGGTCTCACCGCCGTGGTCTCCGTACGCGTGCCCAACCCGCTCTTCCAAGGACAAACAAAGACCAAACTCGGAAACGTTGAGGTCGAAGGGATTGTCGCGTCTATCTTTGGCTCGTCCTTTAGCAAATACCTCGAAGAGCATCCCGCCACAGGCAAGACGATCATTCAGAAATCGATCGTCGCCGCAGAGGCGCGCGAAAGCGCTAAAAAAGCGCGTGAAATGGTACACGCGCGCAAAAACGCTATGAATCGCGGCGGTATGCCCGGGAAGCTCAGAGACTGTACCAGTCGCGAGGTCGATAAATGCGAACTCTACCTCGTCGAGGGCAACTCCGCCGGCGGCTCCGCCGAGGGCGGGCGTATTCGTGAATTCCAAGCGATTCTTCCACTGCGCGGTAAAGTCATTAACGCCTTTAAATCAACTGACACGCGCGTGCTAAGCAACGAAGAAGTGCGCAGTATGATCGTGGCGTTCGGCGCCGGTTACGGCAAAGACATGGATCTCTCCAAACGTCGATACGGCAAAATCGTCATTATGACCGACGCCGACGTTGACGGCTCGCACATTCGCACGCTACTACTGACCCTCTTCTACCGTCAGATGTACGATATGATCAAAGGCGGGTTCGTCTATGCGGCGCAACCTCCCCTGTTCCGCGTGCGCCGCAAGGGCGGAAAAGGTCCGGCAAGATACGTGCAGACCGAAGAGGAAATGAAAAAAGAACTCCTCGAAGCGGGTATTCAAAACGCTCAGTTCGACCCCAGAGACGGTAGACTCATTAAAGACGAGGAAATCACCGCGCTATGCCATACCCTGAGCGCTTTGGAAGACTCCATCCTGGCGCTCGAGCGTCGCGGGTTCAATCTTCGCGAACTTGCGGCGCTACAAGACCCCGTCACCGCTAAACTGCCGATGTTCCACGTCTCTTGGAAGAAAAAGGACGTCTGGTTCTTCGAAAGAAGAGAACTCACTGAGTACCTCAATCAGATCGAACAAGAGACCGGTCAGACAATCGAAGCGCTCACCGGCTCCATTAGCGCGGCGCTCAATCAGACCGACTCCGCTAAATTTAACAAGCAAGAGAACGAAGAAGACGCCGACGACGCCGTCTCGCCCTTGCGTATCGTCGAACTACATGAAATCCGTTCTATGAACCAGCATCTCCTGGAACTGCGCAAGTTCGGATTCGAAATCGACTCGCTCTACACCATTCAGCGCACCGGCGTGGAAGGCTCAAGATACGCGCTACTGCGCGGCGACTCCGAAGTCGGCGTCGACGACCTGCGCTCGCTACTGGTCTCGATCCGTCAGGCCGGTGAAAAAGGATGGCAAATCACTCGATTTAAGGGTTTGGGAGAAATGGATCCCGAGGAGTTGAGAGAAACTACGCTCGACCCCGCTAATCGTACCCTTGTTCAGATCACAATGGAAGACGCAGAAGCGGCCGACGAGCTCTTCCGCACGCTCATGGGAGAAAAGGTCGAACCGCGTCGTGAATTCATCGAAAAATTCGCGCTCGACGCCAAAAATATCGACGCCTAAGCCCTTATGCGACGACCTGTTGCGCCTCTGGTCGTCGCTTATGCTCCACGACTACAGGCGCCGACTCCTAGCACAATGAAGCAACGCCATTCCTCCAAGCGCCCCTCACAGACCCTACCGTCTCCCGAGATCTCGCTACACGACTCGCACAATCGTGCAGAACTTGCCGACGCGCTGGTCGACGCCGCGCAAAACGCTATGCAAGAAGAGCTCTTCGAAGACGCCTTCGATAAGTTCTCCAATGCTCTAAAGTTCCAAGAGGACAATGTTTCCGCCATGGTCGGTCTCGGTAAGATCTGGCTGGAATACGAGGAATATCATCAGGCGCTACAGATCGCCAATCGCGCGCTGGCAATCGACCAGGCCAACGCCGACGCGCATGAGTTGAAAGCGCACGCGTTACGACTGACCGAACGTTACCAGGACGCGTTAGCAGAATATGATCGCGCGCTACAGCTTAATCCGCGCGCCTTTATTGCGCTATACGGTCGCGCCATTGCACACGATATGCTCGACCAGGTCGACGCCGCGTTGCGCGATTTCCGCGAATGCCTCGCTATCAATCCCGACTTCGCGTTCGCATACTACGACCGCGGCGCGCTCTACGCTAACGAAGGACGCTGGCAAAAGGCCGTCGACGACTATGCGCGCGCGCTTAAACTCGACCCGCAATTCGTACACGGATATGTCGCAAGAGGCGCCGCTTTCCTGGAACTAGAACAAAAACACAAGGCCCTACAAGACTTTAACAGCGCGCTCGAACTCGATCCTAATAACGCCGAAGCCTTCTACTATCGCGCGATGACAAAGGAATCGCTAGGTGATCGCGTCGGCGCCGCAAAGGATCGCAAAACCGCTAAAAAACTAGGGTTCGACGAACAATTGGACGCTTAATCGTCACTGCGCCAGGAGCGTTGTCTTATGAAAATCATGGCGCCCGCCGGGGATATGGAACGGTTCGACGCGGCTATTACCGCCGGAGCCGACGAGGTTTATATGGGCTACGTCGGTTACGGCGCGCGTCGGTTCGCGAAGAACTTCACGCTCGAGCAGTTCTGTGAAGCGCTACGTAAAGCTCACCGCGCCAATGTTTCGATCCATCTGACTTTTAACACGCTCCTATCCGACGCAGAGCTCGACGCGTCCTTTCCCTTTCTAAATCAATTATACAACGAGGGTTTAGACGAGGTCATTGTTCAGGATTTCGGAGTCGCCGCATGGCTGCGCGCGAACTTTCCCGACCTGCCGCTGTGCGCCTCCACTCAAATGTCGATTACCTCCGCGCAAGAGCTTAACTTCCTGCAAAGCCTAGGATTTAAACGCGCGGTTCTCGCGCGCGAATTGACTTTTGAGGAGATTAAAGCGCTACGCGCCGCCACTTCCATGGAACTGGAAGTCTTTGCCTCTGGCGCCTTGTGTATCAGTTGCTCCGGAAAATGTTATTTGTCAAGCTTTATCGGCGGTCGTAGCGGCAATCGCGGCATGTGCGCGCAACCGTGCCGGCAGTTCTACAAAAGTCTTACCCCGCAAGGTCCCGCCGCGATTGAACAGGAAGAGTACGGCTACTTCCTTTCCCCAAAAGACCAACTCCTCTCGCGACAAGAGATCAAGCGCTTCCTTGACGCACGCGTCGATTCCATTAAGCTCGAAGGACGTATGAAAGCGCCAGGATACGTTTACGCCGTGGTCCGATACTACCGCGATCTAATTGACTCGCTCGAGAATATCGACCCGTCGCAACGTCAGGCGCGTCTGTGCGACAACGACGAAGACGCTGCGGATCAAACGCAATTCGCTTGGCAAAATATCGCGCGCGAGCCGGTGGAAGAGCGCCGACGCGACCAGATCGCCGCGCTCTTTAACCGCGGGTATGACAAAGGTTATTTCTATCAAGAAGACCCTAAGTTCATTAACGAGTTCTATGCGTCCAACTTCGGAGTGGAAGTCGGACGCGTTCAACGCGGCGCGGTTCGCTTGTCACAGCCGCTGTGCAACGGCGACGGCGTCGTCTTTCTCGACCAGACCGCGCGCAAACTCTCTGGTTTTAACGTCAGCGGCGTCAATTGGATAGACCCGACAAACGCGCGCCGAACGCGTCGCGTCGACCATGCGCAACCGAACGATCTGGTTCAGTTCGACGAACCGATTCCACCCGGAGCGACTGTTCTCTACCGCACCTACGACCATCGACTGCAAAAGTTTATCGAACGACGTCTTAAACAAGCGCGACGTTACGAACCGCTGCGCGCGACTTTACGCGCTAAAGTCGGTCGTCCTCTGGAATTAACCCTTGTCGCCAACGGTGTGCGCGTCAAGCAGACCAGCGATCAGAAGCTCGAACAGGCGCAAAAGAGTCGCGTGACGCGCGAAAGCCTGCAAGAATCCCTCAATCGCTTTGGACAGACCGACTTCTACCTGGCGCGCGTCGACTTGGATTTCGATCCCGACGTCTTTGTGCCAAAGTCGCTACTGAACCAGTTGAGACAAATCGCCGTGGCGAAACTCGAGGAAAAAATCCTCGCCGGACGACGTCGTAAACCTTTGTACGACAATATCCAAGAGCCGAACTACCGCGCGGTTCAAGCCAGCGCACAACGCTCCCTCAACCCCTTCAGTGGCGACGCGACCCTCTACCTCGCGGCGACCGTACGTACGCCGGAGCAACTCCAGGTATGTCAAGATTTCGGCGTCAAGGTCGTCTACGCGCCGACCGAGCCGGTCTGGTTCGATCAACGCGCGCACGCCGCGCCGCTAAAAGCTCTCCAGCCTTTAGCGGGCTCTCTGGCAGAGGCGTTACTCTACCAAACCCAAGGTCGTGCCTACGCTTGCGATTGGACCTTTAACGTCGCAAACGCGCAGGCGACGCGCTTGCTCGCCGACTGTTTCTCCCTAGCGCACACAATCTATTTATCGCCGGAAATCTCCGCCGACGCCATACGCGCGCTCATGGACAATCTCGGCGATTACCTCTGGCAGCGTAAGCTCACTCTCGCGCTGCCCGTGTACGGTCGTCTACCCGCTATGACCACGACAAAAACGCTCTTTCCTATAGATCGCGTTACCCTTGTCAATGCAGAAGATAAAAGACTCTATGTCGAACCGCGACAAGCGCGATACAGCCAGCGACTCTATGCCCTCGGCGACGATAAAAACGACTCGTTCACCGGTAGCGCGCTCTACCTCCAAGAGCCGCTTAATCTTCTGCCGATTCTCCAGGAGATCTTAAAAAGCGGAATTGGGCAAGTGCGTCTGGATTTCACCACCGAAGACGCCGAGACTACGCGCGAACTCCTCATGGTCGCCGCCGGAAGAACAATCGCCCCTGGAATGAAGACCGTAGCGTTTGGATACAATGGCGGAGGAATCTTTTAGCACAAAACGACCGGTCTAACCGCTCTGATGATAAAATTGAACCAGCGCGTCTAATCCTTCAATTCACAAGGAGAGACCTATGGCGACCAGTCCGACCTTTGAATACCTAGCGTTTTTGAGCTACAGTCGCACTAACGCCCGAGAAGCCTACGCCTTACGTTCGAAACTACACCGCTTTCGTATCCCTGTGTCGCTGATCGATCCGGTCAACCTGCCTCCGCACAACACAAAATACGTCAGAAGTATCGCGATTGACAAAGAGGTTTTTCAGCCCGACGATAATTTCTATCGTCAGATCGAAAGAGTTATCGACGCCTCGCGTTTCTTGATCGTATTATGCTCCAAAGAAGCGGCAAAATCAGCGGTTATTGAATATGAGGTCGACTATTTCCTCAAGACGCGCGGCGCCAAGGCAAGTCGTTTTATTATACCGGTTATTCTCAATGGCTCCCCCGACGCAAGCGCCCCCGAGGACGAATGCTTGCCCAGACCGTTGAGAAAGGATCCGTGGCTAAAATACTGTCAGGACAATGATATTCCCGACCCGAAACCGATCGGACTGTGGAATCTACCGAACCTCGCCGCCAGTCCGGGAGAATCCATCCGTCACACGTGGGACTGCGCCGTGGTTCTTACTACGTCCTATCTCCTACGCGTAAATCGTGACAAACTCTACGACGAATTCCAGCAGTTACAACGCCAAGTCGCTCGTCGTCGCGCCTTAGTCGCATCCTTTCTGGCGATGATCTTCTTGGCGTTGAGCGTGTGGGCGCTCGTTAATTGGAACCGCGCCTACCGCCTACGCTTGAGCGAGCAGACACAGCGTCGCGTCGCGATGCAAACGCTGGCGGAGTCGGACTTTCAGGAGAGCGCGCGACTACTTGAGCAGGAACACGACACGCCCGGCGCCTTAATACGTATGACCGGCGCCTTGACCGACAATCTGTGTCCTTGCGCCGCTAATCGCCTCTATAACCTCATGTTACAGCGCTCCTGGCTCGTACCCTGCCCCAGCGAAGAGAATGATACGACATATCTCAATACACACGTAAACGCACGTAACACGTGTGATTTCCGTTTCTTTGAGCTAACCAAACTTGAAAAGACCAATGATCGTGACGCCGAACAATGGCGCGCCATGGAATCACGTTCAGAGCTTAATAACGACGCGATTCACAATCTTACCGATAATACTGATCCCATAACTCTTGAATTATCATGTATTTCCAAACCCAACGTCTGCTTTGCGCCAAATGCGAATTATTACTATGCGCTCTATGAACGCGAGCATTCTGATTATTACCTCGACGTCTATAATGCTCAGACACGAGAGCTTGTGGCGTCGCGAAACTTCGCCACGCAAGCGCCGCAGGAACTACGCTTTAGTCCTGACGGAACCTATCTTGTCGTCGAACTTTACGCTAATCGCTTAGGTCAACAGAACAGCGTGTGCGTTCTTTCTCCATTGTCGCTACAAACGCTACTGGAAATCCCAATACAAACAACGATCGATGTTGTCATTGCCTTCAGTAGCGATTCAAGACGCATGGCAATTCTACAAGCGCGCAGTCGTCTATCGGTCTTTGACCTTGAACAGGCGCAACGTGCCGCGGAACCCTGTGTGATGGAATCCTTCGACTTCTATAAGGTCGCGTTCTCACAAGACAATCGCGCCGTGATTGTCGGAAATAACGAAACGTCAAAACGTTACGTTCTGCAGAAGTCGACGCTCGTCTCGCACGCGAGCGCCAGTGATCGCGCGCTACACGCCGTCGCGCTCGTACCCAGCGCGTCCATTTTGCTTTGCCTATGCGTTAATCAAGATAACAACTTAGAAATATGCAGTTACGATCTGCAAACGCGTCGATTCGGCGCACGGCGTCCACTCCTGGCGTCGTTACAGAGTCAGCGCCTCCCCTGTAACGCTACGTCCAAGCAACAAATCCTTGCCTTGCCACAGTCTCAACGCATGATCGTTAAGGTAAAACTTGACCAAAAAACCTATGCCGCGCTGTATCGCACCTCGAGCGCAACTCTCGACCGTTGCGACGCTTGGGAACTAGAACGCCTCATTCCCTGGGATGAAAATTGCTCACTAGCGTCAGCGTCCCCCCAAGAGTCGATACTCTTCTTCTACAAACCCAAACTCCAGATTTACGACCTAAACGCCAAGAGTTTTAACGTAAGTATCGAATACAATGGCGCTTGCACCGACGTTGCGATCAGCGCGGACGAAAACCTTTTGGCGATAACAGGTTCGATCGGGACGCAAATATGGCGCAAATCCCATGGTGAATGGGAACGTCTCAACATCGGTCAAGATTTTGATTTATATCGCGCATTGGCGCAACCCGGCGTCTTCGTACGATTCTCTTCACGAAACAAACTTGCCGTGACGAACTCGAAAAGTACGATACTGCTCGATCCCTCTACTGGCGACATGAAAATCTTACCAGTTGCAAAATCGATCGCGTTGGCGTCGGCGCCTGCCTTCTCTGAAGACAGTAACCTCTTCGCGTATTGTCCTAGCGCTAACGCCGTTCAAGTTATCGACGTCGACTCCGGTCTGCCCGTTACCGCGCCACTGACGCATCTTTATGACGTGCGTCAGCTACGACTGTGCAATCAACAGGGTCGCGCTACGCTCGCGACTTCTTCTGGACAAGGCTCCGTAAACGCACAAGACGCAGCGCGTTCCGTTTGTCAGATCAATGTCTGGGACGTTCAGACGCAGCGCCGTGTTTGTGACGCTTTGCCGGTACACGAGTATGAAATCTTCTTTGAAACGCACAATAACCTCGTCTGTTCAACAACTTCAAACGCCGTAATCGCTATGCCGATCCTAGGCGCTCCGCAGCCCGACTCAGATGAGGAAATACAAACGTTAACTCGCGTAATGTCGGCTTTTTGTCAAAAGTACGGCGGTGGAGCGCTCAACCAATGGCGCGCGCCGCAGTACGTCGCAGAACCCGGCGCCGAACTTGACGCCGTTTTTGCGTCGCTAACGCCTCAAGAGCTTAGCTCGCCGGCGCTTAACACATGGCGTCAGCTCGATCTGTGGCTGAACGCTCCGATACAAAAGCGAACTGTCTTGCCCGAGTCGAAAGAATCGCTTCAAGAGTTCCTTCGCCATAACAAGGACACGCGCAATCCATTGGAGTTTAATAACTTACGACTCATGTGCGACCCGAACGACCCGGAAGCGTACAGCGCTTGGGCGCTACTACGCTTTGAAAAAATCGCGCTGGATGAATTTCTGGCACAGCGTGGCGTCGTTAAATCTTTCAACGAGGAACAATTGAGCCTCGCCAAACAATTTGTAAGCCAACTCCTTACTGCGCCCTATGACCTGTATCAAGAGCTGCCAAGCGCTGTGTATTTTGCTCAGTATCACGCCAATGAATTACAGCGTCGGTTCCCAGATAACCAAACGGTAAGTAAAGCGTGCCATAAACTTAGAGAATATGCCGTCGCAACGTCTAACGACGTTGACGAGGAAGAACTGAGTAGATTAATAGACGAGTTATAAATAGTATCTTAAAGCTCAAATTAAACAGTACGAGGAGATAAACGTCATGTCAAATCTGTTTCATCGTGACAAACTCTCACGCAACTTTATGTTGCAACGTCGCTTACTCTCCGTATTTTTAGTCGCGCTAGCGCTTGTGACCTCGACGCTCTCGCGCGTCATGGCGCAAGAGAAGCTCACAGATCAAGAGATCTACGACCGAATCGCCAAGGTCTTGCCGGATCTGGAAAAGTCTAATTCGCTCGACAATCGTGAAAAAGGGTACTTAAAGGCGTACGCATACGTCAATCAAGCGGAGCGTCCCGACGTCATTCAACTTCTACGTATCGCCAACGGCGTAGTCGAGGTTTACGGCGAGCGTCAGAATATCGAAGGAATCGAGAACGCGGTTCGCAATCTCGCCGATAAGATTGACGTAAGTAACGTCGACGACGTGACTTCGAGTCGTCTCTTGGATCTATTTATCCCTACGGCGCTTTTGACCGATCGGCTTCAAGCGTTACACCGCTATGACCTCGTCGAGCCTTATCTTACGAAACTAAACGAACACTTAGATAAGCGTTTCTTCGAAGATTTACCTTTCGAACAGACGTCGACTCCTGCTACATTCCTGGGGATGCAAGGACTTAACGAGCTTTACAGTCAGAAACCGGAAGAGTCGCTAGCTACTTTTGAGATCGCTCAAGCCTCCTTAGAGAAGTATTATCGTTATGCCATCGCTAACTCGCCAGAATGGAAGGAGATAACAGCACAATGGCAAGATCAACTTGACGGATTAAAAGACAAACTCGAAAAAGCCAAAGAGAAACTCTCGCCAGAAGAAATTCAAGCAATACTTGAAAAGTACGAAGAAGACGATGTGTTAGTCGAAGTTGCCGACTACGAAGAACACATGCTCCAGAGCGCTATTCTTTGTCAATTTGGCTTTCTGACCCTCATGGCGCGCTGTGAGCGCGACAAGGTCGAACCCGATTTCGACGAAGTCGCTGATCTCGCGGAGGTCGTCATCGGCGAGAATTTACCTATGTTCTTCCAAGCTTATAATACAATGGAGAATATCGCCAGCGACCGCGGTGACCTCGGCGTTCTTCAATCGCTCGCAGACGTCTTTGAAGCGGTTCCACTGATCAAAGACAGTCGTGGACTACGTATTAAGAAGCTCTCCGCGCAGACCGCCGAGGCGTTGCCGGAACTATCGGTGGGCGACCGTATCGTCGCGTTGAACTCCTGGCGTCAATTTGACTCCAACGTGCTCAATAACTTCGCCTGGGCCAAACGCGCGGTCGGCTCCCATGAAAAGTTTACGCTACAAGTACGCTCGAAAAAGGACGGACAGATTCGCGAATATCAGATCGACCCGTTCCAATTGAACCTTACGCTGGAACCGTATGGTTTTTAACGACTCTCACAAGTTGATTAATCATAGCGCTTAGTAAGCAACCGGCGCTCCTATAATATAAGCGCGTCTTCTATGACTTCCGAAGTTTGTGGTAAGTCCTTAGAAGACGCGCCTTTCTAAACTCATGGGTTAGGACGTCGTGTGAACCAACGTCACACAGTACGTGGAACTATTTTGACAGGGCGTCGACAGTCACGCGCACTGTGTCGCCGTCGTTAAATACGTACGTATAGGCAACTCCGCCGCGTTGTGTCACGGTCACGGCGAGTCGGTTGAGCGCCAAGCGTGTAACGGTCAGATCAAAATCGGAACCAAAGGCGCGAATACTCTTTAACGCCATCGTATTCCACTCTTTTGGCAGTCTCGGGGTAATATCGAAGCTATGGAAGCCGGTCGGGCGTATGCCAAAGAGTCCTTCGGTGTAGACGCGGCAATATAGCCCGCTTTCGGCGGACAGATGACGTTGCGAACCTTCCGGCCACGCCTCGATCGGATAAGGCACGTGACCGCCAAGGAGGCGTTCTTTGGAGTAATGACGTAAATAGTTTAGACCTTGCTCCGTCGCGCCAACCGCAATCACGCCACGAAGCGTGTAGAGCGTAGAACGATCCCAGAAGGTCTCGCTACCCTCTTGCGTAAGCAAACCGTTCTTTGTCCATAACTTATCGCTAAAGAGCGCGTCGATGGTATTCGCGGCGCGACGTTTAATCCCAACGACAAGAGGCATACAGATCCAAGAGCGAAGTTTGTCGCAACCCTCGTAATATTGGTAAGTGTCATATTGATCGACAGTTGCGCCGAAATAATTCTCGATGGCGTCCTCGAGCGCCGTGGCGCGCGCGCGATAATCGGCGGCGACCTGCTCGGAGAGTTCGAGTTCCTCCGCAAGATAGGCGGCGCTCAGTAACGCGTCATAGTAAAGGCATGAGGTACAAAGATTAGCATTACCGGCGGGGAAGCGTCGTTCCAGTTCGTCGCAGTCGGACTCCACAACGCCCTGGGCATTGAGTTTACGCTGGCAGTATTCCAAACACCAGGCGATCAGCGTCCACAGTTCGCGCGCCTGTTCGACGTCGGCGCGCTCAAGCGCGTAACGCGAGGCGCCATAAGCGATCATGGCCGCGTCGCCGCGGTCGCCCGCGCCATTCCAAATATCAATTCCTTCCGCGATAATCGAGGAGGGAATCGGCTTGTATTCATCGTTCATAAAGCGCGCAAAATGAAGGAATGAGTTATACGCGCTATCGACGCCATTAGCATAACCGAGGAAGGGAAAGAACGGGTTGACGTATTCCGCCTGGTCATTAGCCCAAATCGCGGCGTAGTAAGATTCCCCGCCCGGTCCGTGCATGAGACCGCCAGCGGTGCGATAGATACTCTCGCTGGCACGTATCTTTGCGAAAGCAAACGCACGATTGAGAATCGGCTCCGGCGTCTCTAAGACGAGCGCGTTCCACACGTTAGCGATAAATTGCGCGCGAGCGGCTTCTTCCAGTTCGCAATTCGGCTCGATTTCAGATTCCTCTTTCCCAACGCTAAAGCCTTGGATTGTATAGTCGCATGTGAGCGACTGATTCGGTTCTAGGCGAAATTCGCCGCTGTTAGCGAGTTTTTCAACAAGAGTGTAACTCCCGTTGACGCCTTTAGTTGCGTCGGTCTCAGTGACCTTGCGGTATTCCGGAACCTGTAGGGTTATCGGTTCTTCCGACAGGTTCTGATAGCTAATGCGTTCGCAGATAAAAGGACCGGTCGTGGAGGGAAAGAGGCGTTGAGTTCTTTCCACCGTAACGTTTTCCGGCAGATTGAAGCGCGAGCGAACGGTCAAAAAGCCGTCGAGAGTGATCGACTCGGTCACTCCCCCGACGAGCGACACGCCATTGACAGTAGCCTTACCGGCGACGTCTTCGTTGAAGCGCACAGTCAAACTTGCGTGAGTATTATTGGGGATCGTGCGCAACAAGGGCCACACGACCGAGCGGCTCGCCTGGAAAGAACCCTGGTCCGTGACCTGATAGCGCAAAACAGTGGAGACCTGCTCGCCGCTCGCCTCTATGTGGTCGGAATACGCCGGTTGAGCATTATCGATGAAATCGTCAAGGGTAATACCGCCTTGGTCGTTAATATGCCAACGCGAATTAGCCGCGTCCTCTTGGGCAGACGCGCACAGCGCGAGCGCAAGGTTCAGCGCGACAAGACAGGTTAATTTCAGTAATTTCATAGTTTACACTTCATTTGCGCGGGTTATCTCGTGCCGAATTGCGCGTGGAACAACGCGTTGCGACGTTAAAAAAGCGCGTCGACCGTTTGAGTCGACGCGCCTAAACTCGCCGACGCTATTATTATAGCGCCTGGAAAATAGCATTGTAATGAATATCGTGAGCGAACGCTTAATTTCGCGCCAGCAGACCGTCTTTGAGATCCTGAGGCGCCTGCGCGCGAAGGATATAACGTTGCTTCTTACCGGTCGGAGTATAGGGCAGTTCTTCCACGAAACGATAATATCGAGGCGTGGTAAATCCCGAGAGGTAAGGACTTGACATACAGAAGGTCAAAATCTCGCGCACGTCGAGGGAGTCGTCGCTACGTTTGATATACGCGACAAGCGCTTGACCGCGCGTCATTTCCGAAACCGGCACAACTATACAATCGGAGATTTTAGGATGCCGACAGAGCGCTTCTTCGATCGGCTGTGGGTAGATATTCTCACCGGCGGAGATCATCATGTCGTCTTTGCGCCCGACAATCGTGACGAATTCTTCTTCGTCCCAGTACGCAAGGTCGCCTGTGTAAAGGTAGCCGTACTTGAACTTACGCGCGGTCTCTTCCGGCTTGTTGAAATATCCGGCCGTCGTCTTAGTGGAACAACGCACAATGACTTCGCCGAGTGTCTTTTTATCTTTGGGCACAAGCTTATCGGGGTCGCCCCAGCCGTCCTCGATCGGCTCTACGAGGCGCACGTCGTCGTCAAGCGCGGCGCGACCAGCGGTACCCGCCTTATCGGGCAGACTCTTGGAATCGAGGAACGTGTTCAAGAAGGTTTCGGTCGTGCCGTAACTATTGATAAAATTGACGTTCAAGAAGATGCTCTGCAGATAGCGACAGGTTGCCTTTTCCAAGTCGCTACCCATCATGACCAGTAGTCTGACGGACTTAATATCGAGGAGCGCTTTTTCCTGCTTATGGGCGACCATAAGCGCCGCCGAGGGCACGCCCAGAAGGATAGTCACGCGACGTTTTTGGATATTTTTGAGACAGACAGTGGCGTTAAAACGACGCAACACAACGACTTCACCGCCGAGATAGAGCGTCGGGGTCATTCCGCCGTGAAAACCGCCTCGATGGAACCATGGGGTCGTATTAATCGTAACGTCGTCGGAGAAGATCGGGTAGCGCATAGCGACCTCGTGGCAACCCATGACCTCGTTCATACGACTGAGCGGAACGCCCTTGGAGCGACCGGTCGTACCGGAGGTATACAGACGCACGATTTCATCGTAAGTAGATACGTTGTCTGGAGTTGCGGGATTCTCTTCGCTGGCGTTCGCGTAGTATTCTTCCCAATCGATGGCGTCGACGTTGAGTTTCTCCTCCGGGACGCCGACGATGAGTCGACGTTCTGGGAGGTAGCTATGCTCTTGTGTGGCAATATCATAGGCGCGTTTAACGAGTTCTTCCAGCTCCGCGTCATAGAGGAAGATTTTCGGGCGACTATCGGCAAAGGCGTAGACGATATCGTTTGGCGACCAGTTGTAATTAAACGGGCAGAAAACCGCGCCGAGTTTTTCGGACGCAAGGTACGCCACAATGAATTCGATCGTATTAAAGAGCGCGACGGAGAAAACGTCGCCTTTACGCAAACCGTCGCTATACAACGCGTTAGCGAACTTATTGGCAAGCGCGTTGAGTTGCGCGTAGGTCAGCAGGCGATTGATAGTCGGATCGCTCGCCGCTATTTTATTGGCGAAACGACGAGCGTTACGCTCGAAGACGTGAATAAAATCGAATTCGCGCTCAAACTGCGCCTGAATCGCACGCGACGGCGTGGCGTCGGCAACTGGAGAGGTAATATCGCTCATGAGAGACTCGCGTGTATACAAACGTCGAAGACGTCTTATGTTGGAAAAAGCTTAGGGTTATTTAGCTTTGTCAATTAAGGCGAAGGACAATCGCGCTTTCACGCAGATTTTTCCTGCGACGTAACCTTTACAATCGGTGAAATAAAAGGGTTCTTTGATTCTTTCGACACGGCATTCGGTCTCGAAAGTTTGCCCAGGCTTGACCGGACGCTTTAGGCGAACCTGATCCAAACCGACGAGAAAGGGAGTTTTCGTCTCAGGAACCCCGTCGGCAATAAGAAACGCGGTGGTTTGGGCGAGCGCTTCACACAGAATAACGCCCGGGACGACCGGATCGTCAGGAAAATGACCTTGAAGAAACCATTCGTCACCTTTAACGTGCATTTTACCGCGCGCGACTCCGTCGTCTAAAGATGCGGAGTCAAGCAATAACATCGGTTTACGATGTGGTAAGAAACGTTCGATATCGTCGACAATCATACGGATCTTTCATGCAAGCGCGCGTCGTACGCGAGGAGCATGGCGCGCGCAAATCTCGTGGTCTTCGAAAGTCTTTTATTCACATAGTCTTACGGCAACACAAGCGTTATGACCGCCGAAACCGAAGGAATTAGAGATCGCCAGGTCGAATTCCGCCTCGCGCTTGCAGACCGGGGTGTAATTCAAATCGCATTCTGGATCCGGTTCCAGCAGATTAATCGTCGGGGGCGCGACCTTATCGCGTAGAGCGCAAACACAGGCGATCAGTTCCACCGCGCCGGCGGCGCCGAGCATGTGACCGGTGGACGCCTTGGTCGAACTAATCGCGACGTCATAAGCCTTATCGCCGAGAACCGATTTAATTGCGAGGGTTTCCGCGAGGTCGTTCAGGCGTGTGCCGGTTCCGTGCGCGTTGATATAGACGCGATCATCCGCGGTGTATTGCGCTTCGTTGAGCGCTTGGCGCACAGCCGACGCCGCGCCGGTCCCATCGGGCTTAGGCGCGGTCATATGATAAGCGTCGCAGGAAGTGCCGTAGCCGACCAGTTCCGCGTAAATCTTCGCGCCACGCGCTTTCGCACGGTCGTACTCTTCCAGGACAAGCGCGCCGGCGCCTTCGCCGATAACAAAACCGGCGCGACGATTATCGAACGGAAGAGACGCAAGATTGACGTCGGTCGCGAAGGAAAGAGCCTTCATCGAGCAGAACCCGGCGACTCCGACTTCGGTGATCGGCGCTTCCGCTCCGCCGGCGATAATCACGTCGGCATAGCCGTGACGAATGGCGCGCACCGCCTCGCCGATCGCGTGCGAGCCGGACGCGCAGGCGGTGACCGCGGGAATCGCCTGACCGCAGAATCCGAACCGAATCGCCAACAGCCCAGCAGGCATATTCGCGATCATCATCGGAACGAAGAAGGGAGACACGCGACGTGCGCCGCGTTCCACAAGTTTGCGACAGTTCGACTCTGTTGTTTCGAACCCGCCGATACCAGTGCCGAAATAGACCGCCGCGCGTTCGGGCTCCACTGTGCCGAGAACCTGAGATTCTTCCACCGCCTCAAGCGCCGCGGCGAGCGCAAATTGCGCGCAACGGTCGGTATGCAACGCTTCTTTGTGATCTTGATAGCGCGTCGGGTCGAAGTCTTTAACTTCCGCGGCGAGGGACGCCTTGACGTCTTTCGGGTCGAACCGTGTAATCGGACCGACGCCACAGGCGCCATTGAGCAGCGCGTTCCAGAAGTTGTCCACGCCGATTCCCACGGGCGAGACCGCGCCCATACCAGTGATGACGACTCGTCGATTCATCTCAATCCTTTCCACGCAAATGCGTTACGTCGGCGTTTTACTGCGACTACTGCTGATTCGCTTGGATCGCTTCTTCAATAGCGTTAACTAAATCGCGCGTCGTGGCGATCTTCTTTTTCGTTTCAACCTCAACGCCGATCGCGTCTTCTAAACTCATGAGCAATTCCGCGGCGTCGAGCGAGTCGACTCCGAGCGTCATAAGTTCGGTGTCAAGCGTAATTTCGGACGCGTCGATTCCCAAATGCTTCGCCAAACCTTGCGTAACTAATTGGAAATAATCCATACTTCTTCTCCGTACCATGACCGAAAGCCCAAGCTTTCTGGAGTTAGCGCCAACGTCGGACGCGTCGGCGTCGTGGTTATCACTGATAACCTTATTAAAACAATATAACCCGTACTCGATAGGACGTCAACCACGAGGGGAATATTTTTCTTTTTTAACAAGACCAGAACCTAAACGATTTAGAAATAGAGGGTTATTCGTCTAAGTCTCCACCGGGACGCTCGCGAAAGACGCTCCAAAGATCAGGCGGGTCAAAATGAGATTCACCCTGGAAACCAAGGGTGGTCGGAAGATCGAACTCACGATCAATCACCGCGCGCGCGTAAAGCATCATGTTGTCGGTATAGGGCAATTCACGATTCGCGAACATCAGTGAAGCGCCATAGATGAGCGAACGCACGATATACATCTTAACCTTCGCCACGCGCGGCTCTACGCCGTTCTCCTGGCAATATTGCCAGATCATCTCCTTGGAAAGATCGCTAATTTTTGATTTTACACGCAGATAGCCCACGTCAAAGGTTTCGTCTTTGAGCATAAGAATGGCGCGATATCGCGGGTTATCAACCATAAAGCGGATATATTCCACGCCAAGTTCAACGAGCTGGTCGCGCAAAGGCAAAGCGGCGCAACGCTTCAGAACCTGAGCCTGACGCGCCAGCCAGACTTCGGTAATATGGTCGAGAATCGCCTCGAAGAACTCGCGCTTATTACGGAAATGCTTATAAGGCGCGGCGCAGGAGGCGCCACAGGACGCGGCGACGCGACGCACCGAGAAGCGATCGAAACCGACCTCTTCCACTTCGTCGATCGCCGCGAGGATAAGACGCTCGCGTAGCGACACGGTTTGGTCGCGCAGACGTTGCGAACGCGCGCGCGAAGTAGAGGAACTAGCGCGACGCGTCGAGACGCGCCGCGACGCTGTCGGCGCAGTCGATTGACGCGTAGCGTTGGAATCAGATGGAGTTAATTTGCGCGACCTAGGCATTTTAGTGAACCGCAGTTAATAAGCGCCAACCCCAGGGTTTAGGCGCGTTGGGACGTTCAAGCGAAGAGATCCAACTGTTCGCACATCGCTTCTGCGATCGACACGGGGTTGGTTCCCTTACGCAGTCGAACAATTTCTTTACCGGCCTGGCGCACCATTTGCGCAAGTTCTTCGGAGTGTTTGTGACTACACCACGGGATATAGACCAGAAAGACGGTGACTTCACGCGCGCGCAAGGACGAGCCGAAGCGATCGAGCGAGTCGCCGTGCGAGGACTCAGTCCAAATCAGCTCGACGTTAAAGGCTTTTTCGATTCGTTCGCGCATGTGATCTTGTGGGGAGCCGCCAACGAAGACAAACTTCGTTCCTTCGTAAATTTCTTTGACACGCGCCACCGCCTTGGACTCCTCTCTGGGGGCGGCTTCAATAAAGGCGGCCTCCTCTTCGGCGTCTTCGATTTCGATCGTCTGCACGACGCGTGCGTATTCTTCGGTTATTTCGACCGTTTCCGGACAACTACCGATTATATCGCCGAGAAGTTCACGAAACAGTAGCGAAGAGGGGCGTTCGCGAAATTCTTTGCAGAGGGTCGTTACCGCGGCGACGACCTTATTCCAGTCTTCGACGGCCTTTTCGATCTTAACGGCCTTGCGCAACTGTTCCACATGGTACTTTAAGCGACTTTCACAGGCGCGACGTTTCTTGACGTATTCGCAAAGTTCTTCAAACTCGCTCTTCTTCTCGTAAAGTTCCTGTTGTAAACACAGGAGTTGGTCGAAGTCAAGAATCGACTCGCGCTTGAGATTATGCAGAATCGTTCTGGGGAAACGAAGTTTACGATATTCTATCAGACACAGGAAGAGATTCTTCTGAACAAGGTCGCGGTTGTAATCGCCACTGGTTTGAGCGACCAACGTCTTGAGCAAACACTGAACATTGACGACAAACTGAAGGTATTGTTCATGAACGCGATCATTGATTTCAGCGTTCGCCTGAATCACCTCTTCAAAGAACCGGATCGACTCAGAAACGAGTTTGTAGCATTCGGCCAGGTCGAGAAGTTGTTGATCCGTCAGGTTGTTGAATTTGCGCACCCAAAGATAGACGCCCATGGCCATGGCGCGTTCGGTCATTTCGTTATCGGTCGGTTTAATCGACTGATCGAAATTCACATTCTGTTCCATCAACTTTTTACGGTCGATTTGCCACTTACATTGTTCGCAGGAAAGATCGCTCAGACGCGCGACGTCTTCTAACGCGGGAATATATTCCTCGAGAGAATTAAAGGCATATCGATCGGCGCCGAACTCGCCTATGGAACCGTTCTCCGAATCGCCCGAATCCTCTGTGGGCAAACTAGAACCAAGGGTGAGCAGTTCCACCGCGTCGTCAGAGGCAATCGGTTGAAGTTCTTCGTGCGAGGTATGATAGAGATAAGTCGCCGCGTCGACGCCGTTTTCAGCGCGTATCAGTTTCAGCGACGGGGATAGCAGTCGCTCGAAACGATCGCGTTCGTGCAGATAGAAATCGACCAGACCGGCGAAGGTAACGTCCAATTGCTCAACCGCCTTATACGCGGAACATTTTCCACCGCTGGCGACCACGAGTTCTTCAAGTTCGGCGTTCCAGATGCTCGCGTTCTCCTCGAAATCAGCAAACGGATCGATCTGACACAGCTCCTCGACGTCTCCAGCAGGGTCTTCCTGGCGGGGCGCTACGGTCGAAGTCAAAGAAGCGTCGGAGTCTGTGGAATACGCGGAAGCAGAGGCGACGGTGGCAACCGTAGCGTTTGGCGCCACGATCGGCGCGCTGACGCTCCTTGCGTCGGGGGAGAACTGTGGAAGAGGCGTCGCCGTGCCGCTCGACGACCACGGCACACGTGGAAACGCGTTATAATCCACGCCATAGCGTGCGAGGAGTTCAGGCACGGAAATTAACGACTCCACGCCCCAAGCGTTCGTCTCTGACGTCGACTCAAAGGAAAGGAGCGTACGATTAGCGCGACCGTTTAAAGTGCGAAGAAAGTTTAGAGGCAACGAACGACCTAGGGCAAAAACCACCTGATCGACGTCCTGTCGAACCTCGGTACAGGAGGTAAGAAAGACTGCCGCTTGAAGATCTTCTTCGTCGGCTGGCAAAACTTCAAAACCAGCCTGTAGAAAATAAGGAGCCGCCGCGAAATGTTCGTTAGAAAGCGTTACAACACAGCGCGTTAGAATCGTATCGCGCTGCATTAGTTCGCGTTCTATCGCCATATGCACAGTGGCGAGCGCCTCAAGGGCGAATTCTTTTTCAAGTAATTTACCTGACAGGACTAGAATTGCACGTGAACTCATGGTAATACTCCTCACGGTTTTATTGGGATTACATACATTAAGTAAAAAACTTCAAAAGGCTAAATAAATCTAAAAAATAGCCTTTTTGTGATAAGATTATCGCTGACGTCGACGCGGCGGCGTCGACTCAAGAGGAGTCGGCGACGACCATGGAAAAAGTCGAACGTAGAGAGAAAACGACGCGATAAGAAGACTCGCGTCGCGCGTTACCTGGGCGCTGGAATAGAAGCCAGCGCGCGTTCTAAGAAGCTGACCGCGACGTGTTGGCTCTCCTCGCGTCGAACATTGCGAGGCAGAATACGGTGCGCAAGCACAGGCACGGCAAGCGCTTTGACGTCGTCGGGAACGACATAGTCGCGCCCCTGAACCAGAGCATAGGCGCGAACGGCGCGTGCGAACGCTAGGGACGCGCGCGGACTAGCGCCGAGCGCTAAATCGTCCACGCGTCGGGTCGATTCTACGATTTCAAGGAGGTAATCGGTCACGGAAGATTCGAGCGTTACCTCAGGCACGCAATTTTGAATCGCGAGCGCATCCGCCAGTTCGATCACAGGCGAAATGGAACCGAGCGCGGAGCCACTGGCGTGGGCGTCAAGAATCATACGCTCCGCCTGACGATTGGGATAGCCGACCGACAGTCGCATAATAAATCGGTCGAGTTGCGCTTCCGGCAGAGGGTAGACTCCCTGAAACTCCACGGGGTTTTGCGTCGCCACGACAAAGAACGGGTTGGGTAGCTCGTAGGTTTTACCGCCGACGGAGGTCTGGCGTTCGCTCATCGCCTCCAGCGTAGCGCTCTGTGTGCGCGGAGGAGTGCGATTCACCTCGTCGGCAAGCACGATATTCGCAAAAATCGGACCGCGTTCAAATTGAAATTCTTGAGTTTTTTGATTATAAAAATCGCCCCCTATAACGTCGGCTGGCAGTAGATCAGAGGTAAACTGAATACGTGCAAAGGACGCGTTAATCGAGCGTGCGAGCGCCTGACCTAAAAGGGTCTTACCAACGCCGGGAACGTCGTCTAAAAGAAGATGACCTTGTGCAAAAAAAGCGGTTAGCGTCATCTCAATAACCTCGGGCTTGCCTAAAAAAACTCGAGATATATTAGAGGAAACGGCGTCTATTTGAGACTTTAACATCGTAACGTTCATAAAAACACCCCTAAAAGCAATCGAAGGAACGAACGCATATATTAAAAAATAAAAAGCTTACGGTCTGAGATATTATATGCCGTTTGCACAAGAAGTCAAGCGAAAAAAATTGAAAAACTCCCCTTGCGCCGACAGAGTCAGCACAAGGGGAGCGTTTGGTAAAACACGGCGAAATAAAGGCGTCAGGACAAATCCGGAGGCGTTCCCGCTTATTTATTCTCATCTTGCGTCTGCGCGTCCTGCGAAGTCGCGCGCGCGCCGAAATCTTGAGAGGGATCCCAATCGAGCGGTTCAACGTTCGGGAAGAGTTCTTTGAGCGCTTTGGCGAGTTTGGAGCCGCGGCAATCGGTCTGAATGACCTTGCCGTCGCGACCAATGAGAATCATTTCCGGCACGCCGTTGATCGAATAATATTCGTAGAGAGGATGATAGCCCGACTCCGCGGAGCGACGCTGCGACGCCACCGGCCAAGGGATCTGATTCTCCGTCAAGAAGGGCTGCAACTTCGAAACGTCCTGGTCAATACTATACCCGAGGATTTCAAAGCCGGCGTCATGATAGCGTTCATAGGCCTGCTTCAGTCGCGGTATTTCTTTACGGCAGGGCAGACACCAGGTTGCCCAAACCTCGACGAGCACGACTTTATCGCGGTAATCTTTCAGTTCGATTTTCTTCGTGTATTCGCCCTTTTCATCGGGAAAGAGCGCTTCGAAATACAGTTCAGCGCCGGGCAGACGCGCGAAACGACGAACGCCCGCGGTCTTACTGACAAGCGCAACGAGCGCGGGCTCGCCAGAGGCTTCAAACGCCTCGCAAAGCGCGTCGAGCGCCTCATCGCCCAATTCCGGCTCATTACCGCGGATTGTCATGACGATACGAAAGGCGTCTTCCCCAAAGGCCGGCAGACCCAACGCCAGGGTAATCGAGTCGCCAATGAGCGAGACAAACAGCTCTTCCTGCGCCTCCGCACGTTGATTCAACGCAAATTGCAGACGCAACGACATGAGCTGTTTGGCATACGCAAGGTAGACTTTCTGATTCAATTCACTCGGGTCGGCACGGTAGTTCGAGGCGGCCTTTCCGGCGTTTTGTAGCAGTTCGCGATATTTTTCACCGTCGAGGGAAGAATTCTTCAACGCCTCTTGTAGCGCGTAGTTGCTCAAAATACCGGCCAGTTGCGTTTGATACAGCTCCACGCGTTCATCGTCGAGATCTTGTTGGAGGATCTCTTGGGTGGAACGCAAAAAGAGCGCGGCGGTCTTATCCCAGAAAAGGTCGGAACTGAGCTTATTTTGCGAACCCCAGTCGGACAGGGACTGCTGAAATGCGATCAAGTCGTCAAGCGACGCGTTTTCTGGATAGCTCGGCGGATTCTGAGCAAGACACGCGCCGCAACTGCAAAGGAACGCGCACAACGACACAATCAGACAGAACAACGCGAGGCGACGTTGCAGTAGAAACGACCGGAGCATGAAGACCTCCCTAGGGGTTGTGCGCACGCGGCGCGTGTCAAACAAAAAGATGGACGCAATAATCTGCTATAGTTTCCGTTTCGCGCGGTTAAGTCGTAGCAAGGGAACGACTAATTTCTCGGGCGAGTTTCTTCCTTTACGGGTAGATCGAGAGGATTGTGCACGTCGATCGCGCCCTCGGGAAAGGGTTGTGCGGTCAGTTCACGATACATTGGGCAATTCGACTGCATATGAATCGGCAGATCGCGATCACGCCACATAATCATGTCGTCGTCCGGCAGGCGCCAGTTATTGCGACGATAGAACTCCACGAGCGGCTCACGGCAGAAGAGGATCGCGTAAAGATAGCCCTGACGGCGAGCGTGATCAAGCGCGCGCTCCAGTAGTTTCGAGGACAAACCGGTCTTTCGCCACGACGGCGCCACCGAAACGCCCTGAACGCTCGCGACGCGGTAGCGCCAATTCCATTGCGTGGAGATCGTACGCTCGACGATCGCAACGTGCCCGACGATTTCATCGTGAGCGTCGAACGCCACAACGGTAAAGATCGGCTCGGCGTCGTGCCACGCGCGACGTGTTTTAAAAATCGTTTCCCAATTCGGAAACAACTGGCAAAGATACGCGCGCAGTTTGCGATCGAGCGACGCGTCGATCTGAGACTGGGTAAGCGTCTCAATTCGCAAAATATCACTGGGCGTGCGCATTGTAACCACACGCGCAAACGCGCGTCTCGCTATGGGGTGACAGGAAAAATATGCGCCAAATGTTCATAAAAGAACCTCGCGCAGACTTACGATACATTGTATGTATAATAAGCAAATATAAAAGGCGCCAGAGAAGTCAAACTTCATGACGCTGCATAACCGCAGATTAGGAAGACCTACTGCAATTAAGGCGCCTATTGAACCTAAAAGAGAACAAAAGAACAGACCGTTAATTTGATATAATCTCAACGTTATAATTAGCGTTTTTTAACTTATTCCTTTACTAAAATGTTAGTCTAGGCTATCCGTAAATTTTTGTTTTTTTTGAACTTTTGTATCTATTCATACTTGCAAGACTCCAAAAAAATTGTATAAGATATTTGCAATGAGCGCGAGACTATTGATTATCATTCGCGCTAGCGTTTAAGAAAGAATAACGATCTTATAACCGTTCATAGAAACCAAGCGTCGCGTGCGATTCGCGTTCGAACGCGCGCTTAGTATTTAGGAGACAAAAATGGCTGCTCAAGTTGATAAAGGCTCTTGCGTTGGTTGTGGCGCTTGTACCGGCGAATGCCCCTGTGGCGCGATCGAACTGATCGACGACGTCGCTACCGTCAATGACAATTGCGTTAGCTGCGGCGCGTGCGCTGACGCCTGTCCCGCCGGCGCTATCACCGTCGAATGATCGTGTAGAATCGGCATTCTTGACGCCTTTGTCGCATGTCGTATAATTGACCGCGTTGATTCTCTCCCAAGGATCAACGCGGTTTTTATTTGGTTCGATCAAATGGAGCCAATAATGACTTTCCTCATTCTGTGATCTGGTTATGGGTATTTTTGACAAATTCAATCTTTCCACGGAAGAGAACACCGAGCAGCCGCAACTGAACGAGCGCCAGGAAATCCTCGCAACGCAGATGCTCGAGAAAAAATGCCAGGCCGCCGCGGAACTCGCTGACGATCCGGGAGCCTTGCGTTCCACACTGGATGCGAGTAAAAACTGGCTGGGTCGTTTCGCCGCTAAATTCATGCCAAACGCCTACGAAAGCTTTACCACCGTCTTTCGTATGCTAGACGCCGCCGTCAACGGCGAGTACCAGCTCGACAAAACGACGCTCGCGTCCCTCGTAGGAGCTTTGCTCTACTGCGTCTCGCCTATCGACGTGATTCCCGACGCTATCCCCGTGATTGGACTGATCGACGACGCCTTCGTACTCTCCTGGACAATCAATCGTTTGGCAAATGAAATCCAATCTTTCCGCGCGTGGGAAAGACTCAGCGCCACAAAGTGCGCGCTCACCTCGTATTTGCCATATTTTAACCAAATCAAACGCGTCGTACTATGCCCTGGATGGATGACCGCCAATGATACCGGCGAAGAAATTGCACAGATTTTAGCGCCGGTCTTTCCACGCGCGGACTTCGAATTTTTCAACTGGAACTCGAACGTGTCATGGTCTCAGGCGCGCCAGAGCGCCGACGCAGAGGTCGCGCAAGACTTCGAAGAATTTCTACGACGCAGTAGCGACCTGACAAGCGTCGCCGTCTTTGGTCATTCTCTGGGCGCAAGAATCCTCACGCGTACCCTCGCCCATTTGGCGTGCGAGCCGCAAAAACGCGCGCTACTGTGGAATCGTAAATCCAGCGCGCAAGTCGGTCAGGCATTCCTACTAGGCGCGGCGATCGACGCAGACGATCCCGACGTGCCATTTGCCGCCACCGCGTCGCAAGCGCCGATATGTAACTTCTTCAGTCGATCCGATCGCGTGCTAAACTATCTCTATCGCGTGGCGGAGCAAAAATCCGCGCTTGGCTATTCCGGCATAGCGACCCACGCCGAGAATTTCATCGATTGTGTTGTTTCGGGCAGAGAAGAATATCTCCTCGACGTCACGGAAAATCTCACTTCGCTTATGACGATTTTCCGCTCGCCCATACTCCTGGCGCAATTTACAACCGTCGACAATATCGCCAGCGGCTTGCCGTTATACTGGCGACATCAATTTGAGCAGTACGCACAATTCTTTGCCGATTCTGTCGGCGCGAAGGCGAGCGACTAGAACGGTCGTTACGAACAAAGCCTGCCGCGACGCGGCTATGTGGTCATAACGTCGAAGCGCGTTGAGCTTCTGGGACAAACGACGCGCTAGACACAACAAAACCGCGCCGAGGCAACGTTGTCTCGGCGCGGTTTTTATTTGAGTTGTGAGCGTTACACACGCGTATCAATGCATTGGCGTTGCGGTGGCGCGCGCGTCGTAGACCTGACCGGAAACCAGACCGGGCAGAATCGCCGAGCTATTGTTACTGGCGCGCACGGTCGTAACGGTTGGCGCAACGTTCGGCGCCGCGGAAGTCGTTGTCTTCGTTGTCGTCGTTGTCGGCGCGGTCGGCACGCTCGGATAATTCACGACATAGCCGTTATTCGGGGCGTTGCGATTCACCACGACAGAATCAGTTGCGCTGGTGAGGTTAGTGCGAGCAACGGTGTGAGACTCTTGCAAGGAGCGGAGCGCAACGTCGCTAGCCACCGCGCTGTGATACAGGGAGGTCGCGCTAGTAAGATCAGTCGAGCCAGCGGAGGTTTCGGGGGCGAGCCATGAGCGCTGCGAATCGTAAGTCGGCACAGCTTGCGACGAGGCGGGCAAGATTCGCAATTCCGGGGGAAGTTGCAAATCGGTAACATTCGGGGTCGTGGTCTGAGGCGCGGCGGGTTCGGTAGTCGCGGGCGTCATGGTCGCCTGCAACTCCGCGGGCAACATCGAGGTATAGTCGCTTTGCGTAGTGGAAATGGAACCCGGCGCAAAGGTTTGACCAGGCGTAGGGGCAACGCTCACAAAGCTAGACACGGACGGCGCGCTCGACGAAAAGGTCGGTTGCGCGGACGATTGAGTCGTCACGGGTTGCGTCGGCACCACGTCTGGTTGCGGATGATTATGGAAATCGTAGACGCTCTCGTCCTTATTAGAGGCATTGGCGACAAAATTCGCCCCGCCGTTCTGAGGAGTCGGTTCAGAAACATTCTGACGACCATCCAAGAGGGAAACGGTCTCCCGATCCAGGTTAGTAGGAGGCTTCGGCGCGTCCGGAGTCAAATCGTTCGACTGCGCACGACTCTCCAGTTCCTCGAGCTTATTCTTATCGCAATCGTTGCAAGTGTTTCTCTTGAAGGGACACTGGTGCGAGCTACAACCGCAAGCCGACAAAAACACTGCCACAAGCAGAAGACAGAAGGTCAAAACGCTCTGTCTTCTCTGCGGCTGTTGAGTTGGATTGAATGACGTCGTTAATTTCATTGGATTATCTCCGTCGCGGAAGACGCGCAACGTTCCGTGCGCGCGATACTCCACTGGCGCTTGGTATTTCAAACGCCAATTTAATTACTGGGCGAATCTGCCTGACTCGCCGCCCCCATCGTGGACTCCAAAAGAGTCCCGCATAATGTTACTACTACGCATGTACGCTTTATAACACCGATTTTTACAAAAATCCTGGATTATTTCCAGAAGATCTTAAGCGTTTTCCTTTTAAAAAAGTTTAAAATCTGAAACACGTGTTACGATTATATCAGTTATAACGATTTTAACAACAATATAAATTTTCACGACGACTTAACCTTGCTCTCAAAGTAAAACACGACCGCATTATTAACGTCTCTTATCAGCTTTAACTAGCCGTAACAGTCATAGTGAAATACCGCTTGCATTCTCGTATCGAACGATTCATTCGCACAAACGGTCACAATCGTTACAATCAACTCTAAAAGCATTTCACGAATAACAGACGCGGCGGCGCGATTATTTCCTACGCGCACACGCTTTTTTCTGAAATCGAAAAGGGAGCTAAGACGATTGATAGTGCGTCGGGTATTGCGTGCTCTTGTCTACGTCTGTGTTACTTGGACAAGCGTTCGTCGCCCGCGTTAGCCGATTAGCGCACATGTAACGCTGAGCCGTTACGTGTGGTCGTTATTTTTATTACAAAAGATACAAAACGTTGTCACAGTGGCGCGACTATGCTCTTTTTTAACAAAATTGGCATAGTTGTGTAAATTTGCGCGTTCTTTATTCGTAACAAATGTTAGTCGGCGACGTGGAGGCGACGTCCCTGGTACGAACGACCATCCTTGCGTGAAAACGCGCGTTACGACCACGCGTAACTTTGCGAACGACCTGCCTGCGAATTGGATTTTTGCCTACTCTCGACCATACGTCCTGTAGCGGAACGGCAAACGCAGGTTCTCTTCGCTTACCCGCATAACAAAGCAGTACAAGAAGGAGCAGTTACTATGCTTGTTTTGTCTAGGTATAAAGATCAAAGCATCTACATTGGCGATGACGTCATTGTAACAATCGTCGACGTTCGTGGCGATCGTATTCGCTTGGGAATTGAGGCGCCCGCTAACGTACCGGTGCATCGCCAAGAGATCTACGAGGCCATTCAGCGCGAAAATGCGCGTCGACCCGAGGAAAAGTCGCCAAGACGTTCCGGCGGCGCTCGTGGAGGTAATAACGCCGACTACGAACTCGATTTTAACGTCAGGTAACATGCGCATAAGCGCACAACACGATCGCTAGAACACGGCGTCCACAATGGCGCCGTGTTTTTTTTCGTAAAACCGCCCCCGTTGAGACCTCGACTACGCTACGGTATAATGACCTAACGTCTCACACGACGCCAGCGTCACTTGCGCCGGCGTCCCAACAGGAACAGGCGACGCAATGGCACGACTCCCCAAAGACTCTACAAATTATCTCCTCTCGGAATACCTTGCGGATCTCGAACGCGCCGGCGTACGTGATTATTATCGCGGCGACCGTCGCCAAGTGGGCGCACTCGCGCAAACGCCTGACACAAATGATAACACGACCGCGACCAGACGTATACAGATCACTCGCGAGTCGCTCCCCACGAACGCTTCGCACACGCCGTCAGGAAGCGTCCCCAATCCGGCCGCGCCACAGGTCGACCATGCGGTTCTGTCGCCCGAGGGACAAGAGCGCAAGGCGCGACTGGATCTCGTGCGTGAGGAGGTCGCAGCCTGTGCAAGGTGTGCGGAACTGGTCGCCAATCGTAAGCAAACGGTCTTTGGCTCCGGCAATCCAGAGGCGACGTTGTTATTTTTGGGAGAAGGACCTGGCGCGGAAGAAGACCTCAGGGGCGAGCCCTTTGTCGGGCGCAGCGGTCAACTACTCACCGATATGATCGAAAAGGGAATGAAGATTCCGCGTGCGAGCGTGTATATCTGTAATGTCGTAAGATGCCGACCGCCACAGAACCGCAATCCTTTGCCAGAAGAGGCGAATGCATGTCGACCCTTCCTCGAGGCAACCTTACGGATCATTCAACCGAAATTCATCTGTTGCCTCGGCGCCATCGCCGCGACGAATCTACTGCAACAGAACGTGGCGTTGGGCAAACTCAGAGGAGTCGTACATGAGTATCAGGGCGCGCGCGTGGTATGCACTTACCATCCGGCGTATCTTCTGCGCAATCCCAGCGCAAAAAAGCAAGCGTGGGAAGATCTGCAATTGCTCATGAGGGAAATGGGACTGCGATAACTTCAGTGCGTCAAGACCAAAAAAGAACGTCAAATTGCCAAAAAAATCGACGCTTACGTAGAACGCCCCCTTGTCAATTCGAAATTACGCGATACAATCTTCGCTACGTTTGCTTGCTTAGTGAGCAGATGAATTCGTCGTTTTCCGTCGACGCACGCTCGTCGTTCGCGTCTGGTCAACGGAGACGCCATAGGCGATCGATACGTCGCTAGACGAACGCGTCGAGTTAATCGACGACTTACCTTGTAAAGGAGTTTCAAATGGCAAAACCGGGAAGAACCATTAAGAAGGCGAACCACGGCAAGAGACCCGCGAACGCGAAAGCGCGTCGCGCGAAGCGCCGTATCGTCAAGACCTGATCTTGACCATTACGCTTTTTCTTCATACAATTGCGCGACTGTGGCGTTTAAACGCGCCAATTCGCGCTTTTTTTATTTCTACGTCGCCAAGACAATAAACGCGACTTTTGCATGGAGGCGCTTATGGTAAAAAAACCGTTGATCGTCGATCCGTCCTTATACGATGAGAACAAGCCGATCGCTACGCTCGAAGATATTCGCAAGTACAATCGTCAGCGTTACGAGATGGAGCAACTCACCGGCATTCTTTACGACGATTTCGAAAACAAACGTTGCGTCGGCTACAAGGACATGACCGATCAGGAGTTCTGGGTTCGAGGTCACATGCCCGGCTTTCCGCTCACCCCTGGCGTCGTGCTCTGTGAAGTCGCCGCACAAATGGCAAGCTACTTCACCACCAAGCACAATATGTTCAATAACGCGGTCATGGGGTTTGCCGGTCTGGAAGAGGTTAAGTTCCGCGGTATGGTAAGACCCGGTGATCGTGTGATTATCCAGTCGGAAATGCTGAAGTGGCGTAAGATCCTCATTACCGCGCGCTTTATGTGCCTGGTACGCGACGACGTGGTGTGCGAAGGCGTACTCAAGGGAGTTCCGTTGCCATTTGACGCGGAACCGGTCGAGGTTCAATAGTCTTTGGCAATTTCACTGTCGCGCACGTGCGCTTTACATCACTGGGTTTCAAAATGCCTCGTCGTTCACTACCGAAAATTCGCGGAAACTTTGACCTCACGCGGTTCTTTATCGCCATGGAGCCGGACTTCCACGATTGCGACGCTACAGAAGATTATCCAAGAACGCCCTACGCGGAACTGACCAATCTGAGCGCCGAGCAATTAAACGAACGCCTCTTCGGGCGAATCGCGCCCTTGGAATTGGAAATCGGCAGTGGCAAAGGAATGTTCCTCGTAAACGCCGCGACTGCGCGACCGGATCACAATTTCCTAGGAATTGAAATCGCCTATCGTTACGCGCTACTGTGTGGCTCAAAATTTGCAAAACGCAATCTCACAAACGCCGTCATGTTCAACGCTGACGCCGCCAAACTCGTACGCGAGCTCATTCCCGACGTAGCGCTATGCGACGTGCATATCTATTTTCCCGACCCGTGGTGGAAAAAGGCGCATCGCAAACGAAGAATCGTACGACCAGACGTGATCAAAACGATCGAGCAGAAATTACAAAAGGGGGGGAGATTACACTTCTGGACCGACGTTCAGGAATATTACCTCTCCGGCGTGGAGATCATTAAGCTCTCTAGTAACCTTGCCGGACCGTTCTCCGTGGTGGAACGCGCCTCCGCAAACGATATGGACTTCCACACTCACTTCGAACGACGCACAAGACTCAATGAGTTGCCGGTCTATCGTTCCTATTTTGTCAAACGCTAACGACGCGCAAAGTTGCAAACGTGCGCTTGCAAGTCGGAGTACGTCGTCCATTTGAACGCACGTGTATCCACAAAAAAACGTCACGACCCTATTTCGGTTGTGACGTTTTTTTATGTTCATTTTGTCTGTGCAACGCATGACGCGCGCTTGTGGTTAACCTGAGCTAATCTCAAGCGAGACAATGGTAAAAAACTCACGCTTGGTCTTTAAGAAAGCGTTCCCATGCGGCTTGTGCGAGTTGCGCTCCGGCGGCGCGACATTGCGCGAGGACTTCTTCGTTGGGGCGTTGTTTCGCTTTAATCGGCGTTTCGGTAATCGCGTGATACTTGAGCGCTTCGAAGTTCTTTTGGATCGCCTCCGGTCCGCCCTGCCCCCAGCCGAAGGAGCCGAACGCCAACGCGGTCTTTTCGCGGAACTTCAGACCCTGGAAGTACGCCATAACAGACGCCATACTCGGCATGAGCCAGGCGTTGAGCGTCGCGCTGCCAAAGGCGATCGACGCGGCGTCGAGCGCTTCCGCGGCCAGACGTGTGAGCGTCGTTTTACGCGCGTGCATAAGCTGTACGTCGAAGCGTTCCGCCAAGGGATTCTCTTTCGCGAGCGCCTGACCGCGCTCCACCGCGCCGGCGTAAATCTCCTCGGCCATGAGTTCGGTGCTCTGCCACATCGTGTCGTAAATCACCAGGACTTTAGGAGCGTACTGACCGCTCGCCCACTTCTGATATTCCTGCACGATTTGCGGAATATGGGAACGCCACATGACGCCGTGCGCCGGCGCGATCAGTTCGATCTCAAGGGACGCGGCCGCTTCGAGAGCTTTAAGCGTCTGTTTACCGTAAGGAGCGACGATATTCGCGTAATAGCTCTTCGCCTCCTCCAGGAGTTTCGGAAGGTCGTATTGATCGTCGAAACGCTCGGAAGTGGCAATGTGCTGTCCAAAGGCGTCGTTGGAGAAGAGGATCTTCTCTTCGGGCATATAGGAGATCGTCGATTCCGGCCAGTGCACCATGGGGACGTTCACAAAGGTCAGGGAACGCTTGCCAAGGCTGAGCGACTCGCCGGAGGCGACGATTTGGAACTTCCAGTTGGAAACGTCAAAGAAACCTGCGAGCGCCTCTTTGCATTTAGCGTTACAGACAACCGTCGCGTTAGGACAAGCCTGAACCATCGCGGGCAGAGCGCCGGCGTGGTCAAGTTCCGCATGATGACAGACGAGGTAATCGACTTTATCGAGCGGCGTGAGAGACGACACGTTACGCAGTAGTTGCGCGGCGTAAGGAGCCTTGACCGTATCGAGCAACGCGACCTTTTCGTCGCGTACAAGATAAGCGTTGTAGGTCGCGCCCAGACGAGTGTCGTAACTATGGAAATCGCGCACGTTATAGTCGACGTACCCGACTTGGTCAATACCAGGACGCAAAGAGGCGCTTAGTTTCATCGTGTAAAGACTTTCTTAAAACGGGGTGAATAAAATCGAATCGATAATTACGCGTCTTTTGCCAAGTCGCGACCGATCGCAAACGCCTGCATATTAAGCTCGACGAACGCCGGCTTAACGCACTTTTTAATCGCGCCTTCCCAGGCTTGGTCGTCGAGGTTCAACTGCGTGGACAGAGCGCCGAGTAACACGACGTTCGCGGCGCGAGCGTTGCCAAGTTCCAGCGCCTTATCGACAGCATGAAGATAGGCAAGTCTTGGGAAGTAGGCGCGCAGTTCCTCTTCGCCCATATCCGGATAGGTCGTAGCGCCAGAGGAGACCGTCACGGGCACGATCACCTGGTCGGAAACAACCGCCAGACCATTGGGGGCGAGGTAATCAAGATAGCGTAGCGCTTCGGTACGCTCCAGCGACGCAAGAACCGTCGCGGCGCCCTTGGGAATCAGAGGACTATAGACCTTCTGACCATAGCGAACTTGCGCCATGACCGAACCGCCGCGTTGCGCCATACCGTGGACTTCATACGTTTTAACGTCGTAACCCGAGGACAGAGCCGCCTGAGCGATTATCGTACTGGCGAGTAAAATACCCTGACCGCCAACGCCAACGAGGACGACGCTGGTCGATTCGTTCGTACTGTTCTGAGACGTCATACCAAGCCTCCTTTAGACGATTGAAGGTCAAACTGCTCCAACGCGTTAAACTTACAGACCTGCTGGCACAGACCGCAATCGACGCACATCGAATCGTTCACAGTCACGACCTTATCGGCGGAGCGTTCCAACGCGGGACAGCCAATCTTAATACAGGCGCCGCAACGTTTACATTTCTCTTGATTCACGCGCATACCGTGCGCGAGCTTTTTGCGATACGCCAAGGGGCAGGGCTCTTTCGCGACAATAAGCCACAGCTCGTCAGACTCAATCGCGACTTTCAGAGCCTGGTAAGTCGTCGTAAGATCGCGCGGATTAACTTCAACGACGTTCTTAACGCCCATAGCGCGCGCGATTTCTTCCACCGACGCGGCAAAGGTCTCTTCGCCGAGTATCGTCTTGCCAGTGCCGGGATTGTCTTGATGACCCGTCATCGCGGTAATACGGTTGTCAAGAACAACAATCGTCGCCGCGCCCTTGTTATAGACGATATCCATAAGACCGGTCATACCGGAATGAAAGAAGGTCGAATCGCCAACGATACCGACAACGGGACGATCGTTTTTCGCGCGTTCCATACCATGAGCGACCGTAATACCGCCGCCCATACACAGGATCGTGTCCATACAATTCAACGGCGGAGCAACGGCGAGGGAGTAGCACCCGATATCGCCGGAAACAACTGTGTCGAATTTACTTAGCGCATAGAATAGCCCGCGGTGAGGACAGCCGGGACATAGCACTGGCGGACGACCGGGCAACGCCGGAGCCTCCAGCGTGGAGGCGTTTGCCGCGACGATATCGCCCTGGCTGTGTTCCAAGAGCTTGCCATATTCCGGGTCGGCCTCTAGCTGAGCGCGCGCAACGCGTAGAACGTCGACGTCGAGCGGTCCGTATTCGGGAATCAACTTCGCCGAACCAAGGCGCTTACCGATGGTCGCAACGCCCAGAGACTTGAGACGCTGTTCCATAAAGTCTTCCAGCTCTTCGATCACAAGAACCTGGTCGACGCTCTTGGCAAAGTCCAAAAAGAGCTTATCCGGGAAGGGATAGGCCCAGCCGATCTTGAGAATATTTACGTCGGGAAAGACTTCCTTAACGTACTGATAGGTCGCGCCGGAGGTAACGATACCGAGACGTCGGTCGCCGTTGGTCGTCCATTCAATGCGATTGAGCGGGGATTTCGACGCTTCTTCCGACATATTTTCCACGCGCTCTTGCAGTCTCACGCGCATACCGCGAGCGAAAGCGGGAATAGGCACAAAGCGTTGAGGGTCTTTTTTAAAGGAGTGAACGCGCCCAAGAGGCTGGCGGTCGACCAGTTCAACGACGCCGCGGGAGTGGCTAATAGTCGTCGTTGTACGTAGAATAAGAGGGGCGCCGAATTTTTCGGAGATTTCAAGTCCTGCTTTGAGAAATTCCTTCGCCTCCATGGAATCGGACGGTTCCAGGACAGGAACTTTCGCGAAATGAGCGAACAGTCGCGTATCCTGTTCGTTCTGCGAGGAGTTCATGCCGGGATCGTCCGCAACGATCGCGATAAAACCGCCGACGACCCCGGTATAGGAGAGCGTCATGAGCGGGTCGGCCGCCACATTAAGCCCGACGAGTTTCATCGTGACGAGCGCGCGCGCCCCGGTCGTCGTCGCCCCGGCCGCCGCTTCAAACGCGACCTTTTCATTAGGCGACCACTCGCAATAAACGTCTGACCCGTAGTATTTACTGATATTCTCGAGGATTTCGGTCGACGGCGTGCCCGGATAGCCTGTCGCGACAGAAACGTCTGCCTCATAAGCTCCGCGAGCCAACGCTTCGTTGCCCGAGAGAAGTGCTTTTGCCATAGGTTCGTGCTTTCTACTTTATACCGGTCATGACCCAAGCGCGTGGGCGGTTTCACGTTTCAGTGCGCGAAAAAAACGTGTGGAAAACTCGCTGGCTCATACGCGCGTGGCGTCAATTTCACTCTTAAAAGAGTATAAACTAGTCCTACTTTTTTTCAATGACCGCCACGGCTAGCGCGCGCTATTTCTACACCGGCGCCTCGCGCCGTTTGCATGCAAGCGCGTGAAATGGTATAATCGTTGCGAGACTGTTTATCCTATACCGTTTGTCCAAAGGAGGCGCGTTATGCTGTTTTTGTCTCTACGTCGCGTCGTACCGACCCTTACGTTACTTGCGTTATTAACATTTATCGTGACGTCCCCAGCGCGTGCCGGGGATTTTTACATCGACTCCCAGCAGGGTTGCGACGAGCAAGACGGTCGCACGCCACAAACCGCATGGCGCACGCTCGCGCGAATTAACCAAGACGGTGCGATCGCGCCGGGCGATACCGTGCGGTTGCGTCGTGGTCTGGAATATCGCGGCGGTCTCGTACCGGTAAGCGGCGAGCCGAATAAGCCCGTAACGTACAGCGCATACGGAGAGGGACACGCGCCGATTATTCTGCAGTCCCTCAATCTGAATCGACAAGAGGACTGGCAGGAGGTTGGAGGGAACCTGTGGGTCACGCGCGAAGCGAAAACGACCGTCCTAGGCGAGGCGCCGGATTTCCTTGCCGGCAACTGGAGTATCTATTGTGAGCAGGGCGCTTCGGCGCAATACCGTTCGACCGAACAGAACGACTCGACACGCTTTGAGATCGACGTAGAGCAAGGTCAGGGTCAGGGAAATCACATTCAGTGGATCAACAACCCCTTCTCTATCACGCGCGGGCAGACGTACCGTCTGAGCTTTAACGCAAGTTCAAGCATACCGTGCAAGCCGAACGTCAAGCTCATGAAGAGCGGAGCGCCTTGGACGAGCTACGGCAATATTGTCCTAGAGGAACTTGAACTCGACGAAACCTTGCGACGTCATGAGGTTATCATCCAAGCAGAGACGACCGCGCAAGACGCGCGCCTAACCTTCTACCTTGGCGCAATGCCCAGCGGCGCAAAGATGGTTTTTGAGGATTTTAAGGCGGAAAGCATTGACGTCGACGCGCTGCAATTCGGTCCGGACGTTGGCAATATAATCTTGGATCATAGTCGTGCGGCGTTCAAACGCTGGACGCGCGAGGAGTTAACCGCGCAAGACGACTTCTGGTACGAACGCAAGACCGGACGGGTCTGGTACTACAGCCAGGAGAATCCAGGCAAGCGTTACGCGAGCGTTGAGGCGGCGATTATGCGTCATATCGTCAATATTTCAGGCGCTCATGACGTTATCTTCACGGATCTTGCGTTGCGTTACGGCGCCGCTCACGGGTTCGGCGGTTCGAACGTGGAGCGCGTGGTTATTCGCAATTGCGATATTTCCTGGATTGGCGGAGGCGACCAATATGCCGAGGGGGGCGAGGACCGACGCGTACGCTTTGGCAACGGCGTGGAATTCTGGGCGCAAGCGCACGCGTGTATTGTCGAATTTTGCCATATTTGGGAGGTTTACGACGCCGCGCTCACCAACCAAGGCTCCGGAGAGAATCAGCAGATCGACATTACCTACCGGAATAATTTCATCTGGAACTGCGAGTATTCATTTGAATATTGGAATCGCGACGAAAAATCGCGCACCGAGAAGATCCGATTCATCGACAACGTCTGTCTACGCGCTGGTTACGGTTGGGGACATGAACAGCGACCCGATAAAAACGGACGATGCATCATGTTCTATAAAAACACAGCGCAAACGACCGACTTTGTCGTGAACGGAAATATCTTTGTCGACGCGACCGAAAGCGTCATAAGACACGACTCTCGATGGACGCCAGAGCAGGTTAAACTCGATCTGAACCATTACTGGCAAAGTAATCAGGAGATTCCGCTCGCAGTCTTTGGAAGCGACAACAATCTTGTCATCTACCAAAAAGACTTCAATCGTTTTACTTGGAACCTCTTGTGGGATGGTAAAATGCACTGCGAATTTAGGGGGCGCGTCCTCAAGAGGAACGCCGATGAAATGATACAAAAGGAAATGAAGAATCGCGCGTATTAAGGCGTAAGGCGATTTTCAATACGCCGCGACCTCACGCGCCGCGACGTCGCACGACTAACACGCGCGCAAAACGGTCAGACGTGAATCGTGGCGAATGACGTCATAAAAAAACGAGCAAGCGTAAGTTGAGCGCTTGCTCGTTTTTCATTTTCGCGCGCGGTAACCGCGCGTGGCGACGTCGCTACAGTTTGAAGTTAAAGACCTCGCGACACAGACGCATGAGACGTTGTAGCAGGGTTTGCGGAGTCGCCTTAATCTTGACCTTGGCCGTCATACCGACGCGCATAAGCAGGTCGTCGTTGTCAAGGTCGACGCGAACGCGATAGGCCCCCAGTTGCGGTCGTTCCTGACCGCCCTCGACCGTTTCGGTCGCTACCGGTCCGCCGCCCTTAGCGGAAAGTTGGAAAGGAATATTCTCCATTGTATGACCTTCCACGTCGATCGCGGAACGAACTTCCGCTATGTAGGTCTCGCTAGGACGTTCCGTGAGCTTGATCTTGACCTTCTGACCGGTCTGAACGAAATTGATCTTCGACTGATCGACCACGATAATCGCCTCAAGCTTGCGCGGATCGCCGATACTGCACACGTGAGCGCCGGGTTCAAGCGTCGTATTGAGATTGCGTTCCAGTAGCGGGACGCCATTCCATTGAGGTAGGTCGGAGGAGGCGTCTTGATATTTGTTTTCACGATCCACGCGCCAGTACGGCGAGGTCACAATACCGTCGATAGGGGACACGAGGGTCAGACGCGAACGTTCGTCTTGAAGAGCTACAATCGCTTGACGCAAGCCTTCATATCGCGCCATACTCTCTTGCAGTCGCGCGACCGCCTCTTGGTTATTGCCGAGTCGTCTGCAGGTATTAATATCCTGTTCGACCTCGCGCAATTGTCCCTGCAGTTCGATCAATTCGCTATCGAGCGCGGGGTTCTTCAGTACGGCGATAACGTCTCCTTTGGCGACTCTTTGACCTTCGGTCACATTAAAGGAATCCAAAATCCCGCCCGACTTGGGGGAGAGGATATTCGCGGTGGAGGCGTCGTCGGAACGAAGCTCTAGTACCGCGGGCGCATAGATCGAATAGGGGAATTTCAAAAAGCAGAAGAGCGCCAGGAGCGTGAACAGCCCCAAGAGAGAGGGATAAAAATGTTTCTTTTTCACTTTATAAATGCGACCAGGCACCCAGAAAAATTTACATACCTTCCACAACGGCATGCCGATCAAACCATACAACGACATGGCCGCAATGACCTGAGCGACAACCTTCAGACCGTAGGAATCGAAGAACCGATACACAAAGAAAAGGATCGACGCCATAACGACCCAGCGATAGCAGACCGCGCCGACCGTATAGAGCGCAAACCACATCTGATTGCGTTTCGGTAGAAACGGATCCTCTGGAGACTCCATGCCAAGGAACCATTCAGACGCCTTTTGCGACATAACCTTCGTCGCTTTCTGACGAAGGTTCGGAATCTCGAGAAGGTCGGAAAGAATATAGTAACCGTCGTAACGTAACAACGGGTTAATATTGAAAATAATCGTGCTCACCGAGGAAATGAACATAATGTTCAAGCAGATGTAGTGGAGCGTATTTTCGCGCGTGAACCACCATATCCAGGTACAGATCGACGCCAAGGTGCATTCCACAAAGACGCCGGCGACCCCAATAGCCGCGCGCTTCCATTTACTTGGGAGCATCCACGAGTCAGATACGTTGCAATACAGACACGGCGTGAGCACGAGGATCATAACGCCGAGTTCATGACACTCGCCGCCGAGAACCTTACAAGACAGACCGTGCCCGAACTCGTGTAAGACCTTGGTGAAAAAGAGCGTAATACTGAGGAGTATCAAGTTGCCGGGGCCGAAGAATTGGCGAAATTCCGGCAACTTGGAGCGAAAGTGGTCAAATTCAATCCCGATGAGCAGTAGCGCGGAGAGCATAAGCAGCAGACAGCACACAAGCGTCACGGGGTGAAAGAACCATCGCACATAGGGCAGCAACCAGTCGAAAAAACGGTTAGGGTCGACGCCTTTGAAGCGAATCGCCAGAATATTAGAGGCCGCGGCCATGACCTCCTGACGACGACGTTTATTACGACGTTTCAGTAGTTCATGCCCCTGATCAGGGACGCCGACGACGATCAAGCTACACTGGTGCAATTGTCCCACGAAATTCTGGATTTCCTCCAGCGTAATTTTTTGCGGGGGGAATTTTTCTTCAAAGGCTTCTTTGATCGTTTCGAGTGATTTCGTACCGTCAAGTTGCTCAAGAATGAAGTACTCTTCGTCCTGGAAACGATAATACTTCATACCGATGGGGTCTTTGACAATCCAGTAGCCACGACCGAGATAGTTGGCGCGTTTCGCGGTCAGGTCGGTGCGTGCGTAAACGGAAAGAACACGCGCGGCGCTGGAAACTAAACTATCGGCTAACGTCGCCATAACAACCTCTATTCAAATGTCGAAGCGCAAAGCTACTCAATTGCAGAATTCTTACGTGATCTATATGCGCGTCGGCGAATTCAACTTGCTCATTGTGGGAACAATTACAGAATCGTAATCGTCACCAGCGCGCCGGGATTGAGAATCCAATATCCATCGGTCGTCTTGGCGTTGGCTACTTCGGCATAAAAGTAATAGTGTCCTGACTCGACGACCTGACGCACATAAATAATCTTGCCGGGCAGTTCCTGCTTCTCATAACCGGGTCGTTCAACCGTTACGCGCACGTCTTTGCCGTCGATCATTTCAGGAACACACGTTTGGGCGTTGACCGAGCCGGTCACCTGTACTTTGTCAAGGCGCAAAATTCTCAGAACCTCGTCCCCTTCACGAAGCCATTGACCTTCGTTCTGATACACGTCGTCGATCACGCCGTCGATTGGGGAGCGAAATTTACGATTGCGAATTTGCACGTCGGTCGCCGTCACGCGCGCCTCGCTAACCTTCACCTTCTCTTGGTTTACTTCCAGGTCGTACTTTGCCTTTTCGATCGACTTGGTCGCGCGCAACCAGTCATAGTACTTTTCCTGAACCTCTTCGGGCGAAACGGAGCCCGGCATTTCCTTATTGAGCGCGTTGGCGCGTTGGTAGGACGCCTGAGCAACGCGCGCGGCCGCCTCGGCTACTTCGACTTCTAGCGTCTTTTCCGCTTCTTTGCGCGCCACTAAAAGCTCTTGCATCGCAACGATCTTCTCTTGGGTGAGTTCGTCGTCCTGTTGCTTACCGAGAATATCTCCTTGATGCACGAGCATACCGCGACGCAACATTTGGCGTTTGGAGGAACCGTCGTCGTTAAGAACAACTTCGCCCTGGGCGTCAAGTTCGAACAGCCCCAGTTCAACAAGCAGACCTTGACCGTTCGCGCTAATAGTCACTTCGTAACCTTCCCCTTTGGGAATTTCGACCTTGGCGTTATGAACGACTTTACTGCCGTCGGCTAGGATTTCGAACTCCGGCTCCATTGAGCCGAGCGCAAAACCGAGGGAGTTGGAGGCAGAGGAGGCAAGGGAGGAAGGAGCCGACGCTGAAGACTGCTCATAAGCCTGAGAGGCAAAAGCGGAGTTAGCGAAGTCCTCTGACGCTTGTGGAAGATTGTCCGACGTGAGCGAGGACGGCGTTTGCATGAGAACTCTTTCCAAGTCGTCGTCGGCGGCGCCGGGCGAAAAAACGAACGGCGCGATACAAAAACCTGCGACAAGCGCGGTGGCAATCCAAGCGATTTTCTGTTTCATCTTAGTCAATACGCAAATCGGTTGTCATAAGCGTGGCGTCGCGAGAAAAGAACCGTGCGACGACGCAGTTTTTCAGTTTACAGCGGCTAATCGGCGTGCGTTGTTACCGCGTTATTCGAACCAGAAGAAGACGGTGCGCTGCAAGAACGCGATCATTTCGTTAAAGCAGACGAACCCCAACGCGCGTCGACCGCAGTAGACCTTTGCGGAGACGCCAGCGCCCGCGCGAGCGCCTTCCGGCAACTCTTCTGGGTTGTCGATTTGAGCGCGAATCTGCACGATCGTCTCCTCTTGACCGCGGTTTTCCGCGCGATCGTGCTCCTCGATGACCGTGGCGTCATAGTTGCGCGAGGGGTCGACCGTCATAACAAACTTAACCTTCAGCGGGTCGTCCGGATGACTCTTGCGATAATCGTCGATATGCCCCATTCTCTTCTCGGGCATATTAAGTTCCAGGAGCAAACCTTCCTCGGGCTGAGCGATCTCCATGAGAATCAGACCCGGCTGAACCGGACGTGATTTGAGTTTATTTTCAAGGTCGAAGGTCATAACCACGCCGTCGATTGGCGCGCGTATTACAAGGTCGTCACGACGCTTATTGAGGATCTGCATCTGGAAATCCAGAGTCTTTTTACGTTCTTCGAACTGTGCCAATTGACCGGCTATGCGAATACGTTCGGCGTCTTTGGCCTGATAGCTCGCCTCTTTGAGCGTTAAGATCTGCTTGACGGTCTCGTTCAATTCGCCCTGATTCTTCTGCCATTCCGCTTCCAATTCATTATTGGACAGCTCCAAGAGCACGTCCCCCTCGTGAACTGCCGAACCGTGGCGAACGTGCAAGACGTCAACCTTGCCGGCCTCGCGTGCGAAGATGTTACGGCGCGCTATCGGCTCAAGGGAACCGTCGCAGTGCATATTGAAATTCCACGGAAGAAAGACCATCGCCAAAATGAGCGCGAGAATACCGAGGGTCACCGAAATCGTCTTCGGGAGCATTCTTGCGGCGACGAGAACCTTCGATTTACCGATCGCCTGCCACAACGGAGCCAGAAAGATCGAATTATGCTCCAGAGCGTTGCCGACCGCCACGCGCGCGTGTTCCACAACGATTTCCACGCGCTTCATCATGTGTTCTGAAATTTTGGCGTCTTCGATCAGTTCGACCACGATCGCGCCAAAGGGCGGCTTGACCTGGAGCTTATCGCGTTCGGTCTCGTCATAATCGTTTTCGTCAATTTGGCGTGGAATAAGAGGGTAGACTGCGATCGTCTTGGTGTGAGACGCGTCGACGTACTCCTCGACCGCTTTTTCTACTTGTGGCGCTAAATTAGAGGAGTCGCCGTTATAGACGATCGGTTCGTTCGCCGCGATCACCGCGCTGGCAAGACCGCCAAGGAGCTTGACCGTCTCGGAGCGTTTATCGACCATATCCTGACCGCTAACCGCCTCGATCTTAGCGCGACGACCGTGACAGATCGCAAGGGACACGCGGTCGCATTCGATCAGGCGTCGACTCTCGTTTGCGACGGTATAGAGCGTCTCGCGAAGATTAAGGGACTTGTGGATATTACGCGTAAAGTCTTCCAGCTGGGTCCAAAGGGACTGGCGGTCGCTGAAATTCATTAACTGACGGCGCTGGTAATAATCAGAGGCATAGCGCGTGGTCTGACGCAAAAACTGCATATAACCGGTCTGAGTGGCCGAAGACGCGGTATTGCGCTGGAAGATCTCGACAATACCGACCTTTTCCAGACCGGTCTGAATCACGCCAAGAAGCACGAGGTAGTCGGTCGGATTACCGCCCGACTCTTCGTTTTCACCGCCGGAATGAGGCGGGACTAACGCAAACTGTTCATCGGAGCGTAACGTCTTATAAAGAAGATAAGAGTGCGTCTTATTCGCTTCCTCGTCTTCGTGAAGTTTCGCTTCCTTTAAGTTGATCTGATAACCAAGCGAAAGACGACCGGAGTCGTCTGCGTTCCACAACACGCCGCCATTAGCGCCGAGCGCGTGAACCACGCGAGTGAGAAATTGCTCTTGAAACTCTTGAGGCGAAACTTCAGAGCGTGAAAGGGTCGCGATTTCACTGACCAGACCACGGATCTGTTGCTTCGTCTCTTCTAATACATTTTGACCGTATCGTTGTTCAGAACTCATGCTTTTTCTGCTCGTTCTTTCCGCTATCAAACGCAACTTTGCGAATGCGTCTATTGGTGTATTGCGCGAAGAGCTCCCACGCGCCGCGTGCCTCTACCTCGCTGTTTCGGTCTAATCGGCTAAATGCAATGCGCCAAGGGACTCTTTTTTAGTAGGAGATCCCGGTTTAGACGCAGAATGCTTCTTTAATTCGGATTACGCCAACCGTGTGCGCAATACCGTTTTTACCTATAGCGCCGCATATGCAACGACTATACTCTACCACAACCACGTTAGCTGTCAATGGATTATAGCGCATTTAAGACCGTGTAATACCACATTTGACTTAGAGAAACTACAGCAAAAACGGTTCCAATGCTTATATTTCTTTCCATATCAACACGCACAGCGGCAGGCGCTAGGTACGTTTCAGACGCAAAATCGCTTGACTTATAAGCTCTGGCGCGTAAACTAATATCAGTTGCGCGCGGTACGCAACGCGCGCTGGTTTTACACGTAAAAAGGAGGAGTAAGTTCGTGAGCTCCGTTAAAGTGGCAGTCTACCCGGGAACATTTGACCCGATCACACTCGGACATTTAAATATCATCGAACGCGCGAGTCGACTCTTTGACAAACTCATCGTCGCTGTCGGCGTCAACTCCGGAAAATCCCCCTGGTTTACCGCGGAAGAACGATGTGAAATGATACGTCAATCGGTAGCGGAGCGAGCGCTAGAGAACGTGGAGGCAACGCTCTATCAGGGTTTGACCGTTCGCTTCGCCAAACGCCTAGGCGCGCGCGTCATGGTGCGCGGCGTCAGACCGCTCACCGACTTACCGGCGGAATTAACGCTCATGATGGCAAATCGTCAACTGGAGCACGACGTGGAAACGCTCTTTCTGGTCGCCGACGGCGAGCTAGCGCACGTGTCAAGCTCTCTCATCAAGGAAATCGCCTGCGCGGAAGAAGACGCCGCGCTCAATGCCTTTTTACCAATGCCGATTATTGACGCCGTAAGGCGAAAAGCGCATGAACGATTGGTTAACTTGAGGTAATTATTGCTAAGAAGAGATTTTACCCACGGAAGACGCACAACGTCGTCACGGCGTGGCTGGAAACAACGTCGTGGCGTCCACAGTTTTAATCAAAAGACGATTATTGTAAAATTTTTTTCACAAACGTCTCGAGCAATTATCCCCGCGTTTTACCGAGTCGCTTGTAAGCGTTCCGGTGTATTTTTTTACTATTTTGAGAAAAAACGATTGACCAGCGGTTGACTAACGGCGTAACTCGGGTATAACCTATTCACACTTCTGAGGCAACTCAAAGGGGAATTCAAAAAATTTTAAAGAATTTTCTAATGGTTGACTTGTTGGGGAGTCGAAAAGAGTCTGGGGTCTGCGATTTGACCTTTTGTGCTCCGATTCTTTTTTGGCGTCGTAGCCAAACGGCTAAGGCAGCGGATTGCAAATCCGCAATTTACCGGTTCGAATCCGGTCGACGCCTCTTTTACTTGTTATAGGGTTTCCTTTAAGATGGAACTTCGGTTCTATCTTAAAGGAACTTTTCCGACTTTGTGGCGTCTGACATAAATGAAGGGAGTGAAATCCTGTTTCGGGTAAAACTTGATTTTGCTTTTTGAAAAATTAGCCGTCCACTGTCTCCTGGCATTTCGCCTTGGCGATCTACGTGCATAAGGAGAGCGCATTGTGGACAATCTGTACGCTCGTAGTTGCAAGAGCTACGTTCGTATCGATATTTTAAAAATAAATCCCCTAGGTGCATATATAGTTGTTGGATTCTGTTAAGTTTCCCCCATCTTGCATCCCTTTCCCATAGCCCATCTTTTCTCAATCCTGCCCCCTACGTCCTTCAGTTGTATATGCACCACTTTTTAAAAAAGCGTCCTT
>JAUNMR010000073.1 GCA_030537455.1 Planctomycetia bacterium
AGAAGAGCCGAGCGCGCAAGAGGTCGACGTCACGCCCGCAAATGCGACGCCACAGGAAGACGCGCCAGCGCAACGCGAGCACAATAACTCTGAAGCGCTACAATTCGATCGCGAACTGGCCAAATGGTTACAAACTGCCCCGAAATACGAAGTAATCTCGAGTAAAGGACTGATAGATCGGTGTATCTACCTGATTCGCGCTCTCGAGACACAAGCCGTCAACGCGAACTTACCCTATCAGAAAATTCGTACATTTGACACTATTGTCAGCGTCCAAACGATAATAGCGATCAAATCGCAGCCATGTTACCAGAGGAAAGGGCATTACGAGTTAGTTTTGGGTATGGTCAAGGATTTCCACAGCGCCTATGCTCAACGTCAGGAGAGAATTATGACGCGCCTTAACCCCGCGCCGGGCAATGAGTTCATTAACTTTAACGCGCTAAAATATGAAACACACGGCAAACCGGTTTGTCTCTATCTTTACGACAATAAGGTTGCCGTAACAAATTGGCTAGACGTCTACCTTTACGTCGTTACAATGCTCTGGAAGAATAGCAAGCTTTCGGCGCACGCCTTCTACGAGCAATATGGCGCAATTGTGTCCCTTAAACCGCAAGATCCCCGAGCCAATCCGAATTATAACAAACCGGTTCTGGGCGGCGCTTACCTCATTGAGCTGGAGAAACTAACCGTTTCCAATGCGCTCAGATGTATTAAAGCGCTCCTGGACGCGACCAAAACGCCGTATGATCGTGTGGTCATTGAGTTTACGCCGCCGCAAACACGCGTTGAAGCAAAGAGCGCTAAGAATGAATCCAGCACGTCGAGCGCCACGGCTGAACCTTCGAGCGACGCCAAGACGCCCGAGGCGCCTAAACCTGTCCCGGAGAATAAGTTCGTCGATTATAACGCCGCCGAACAGGCGAGCGAACGCACGCTTGAACCTCAACCACAACGTCAGGTCGAGGACGCCAACCCGACGCCCCCGGAACCGGCGCCGGGAACCAGGCGCGTCAACTTCTACGGTTCTAATGACGTCATCTTCTGTAAACCGGTACGTGCGGTCATGTTCGGTAAGGAGGTCTATGTACAAAACTGGAGCGACGTCCTCAAGGAAACTATTGAAGCGATCTATCGTCACTCCGGAATGTCCGCTAACCAATTTGCCTCACAAATCCAGCACGTTGTCAATATTGCGCCGACGTCTATGTCAAACTCCATCCGACGGGGCATGCCTGTCTTGGACGGCGAATATGTCATTGATGTTAATTACAATGTCAACGCAATACTTAAAAAGGTTCAAAGCGTTGTCTTTGCCACGCGGTCTATGGATAATATAGTTATCGAGTACCGTCCCAACGACGCCAGAGCCGAAAGAAACACCCCACAAGAGGCGCGCGTTGCACGCGTGGAGGAACCGTCGAGTCGTCGAGTTCCATCGCTCAAGGGGCAAGATCGTCTCGATAAAGTCGCTTGGATACAGTGGATGACGCAGAGCTTGGATATAAAGGAATCGACCGCTGAACGTTGCCAAACTGAACTCACGCGTATAGCGGGCTTTGCAGAAGCTAACGGACTATTCGCCGCCGACTTGTTTTCCAACGACCTAACGCGCACCAAAGAGATTGTTGAGCAAATTAAGGCGCTACCGAAATATAAATCATTCAATATCGAATGTCATCGTCGACCAAGAGCGGCTCTAAATTACCTCATACAATACCTCGAATCGGGTATTAACGGCACATACGCCGCGACGTCGCAAACGCCTACACAGCAAGACTTCACCGGCGACTACTTCCCCGAGACGCCCGACCTGCCCGAGGGCGCAAGGCGCGTGGACTTCAAAAACCTCAATATTGGCAACGGAACGAAGCTGATTCAGGCGTTCCTCTTCGGGTACCTCTTTAAAGTCAAGTATTGGCGCGACTTGTACGCTTTGGCGATTAACGAAATCTGGAAACAGACCGCTATGGATCTGCACGAGTACGCCAATATCGTGCGACGCTTCACTCGCTTGACGCCCGCGGGCGAGCAGAATCGCTACCCGAAACCACAATTGATCCTCGACGATGAATACTCTCTCGACGTTAATTATACCGTCGTTAATATGTTAGAACGTCTACGCGATATTCTAGACGCCTTTAACCTTCCCTTTGGCAACGTGGCGATTGACTATACATATTGGGGAACGGGCGCGCAGTCGAACGACGCCACGGCGTCGGAATACGACGTCGCGCCGACAGTTGCGCCAACGCCTGTAGCGTCGCGCCTCACCGACTCCGGCGTACCGGTGGAAGAGTTCGTAAACTCGCAACGTCGGCTCGACGCAGTGCGCGAGGTCATGCGCAGCCGCTATTCCACCGGGGGTCTACGCGTCTTTGGCAACGCCTTTGAGAGCTTTAAGGACATGTACGCCGAGCTTACGGGGGAAAGCGTCACCGAAGACGACGCTAAGCTCCTTTTGGACAAGGTTTGCGTCTATAACGACGATTATTATTACTACGTGTCGGAGGACATGCGCCAGGAACTCAGCCAGACGGTGCGCGACGCTTTCGCATTCTGCGGGGTAGTCTACTTCGTACCGCTATTTAATAAGCATTTCATGCACGAGAGCAAGTGGAACTTCCTCACGCAAGAGCTCATGGTTCAGTTAATTCGGGAGCAGTTCCCGCTGTTACGCTATGAAGAGCGCTTTATGACAAACGACCCGGAGCGTACCGTTAGCGAGTTGATCCACGAGAAGCTCGAAGAGCTCTTCAGTAACGAACCCTACCAAAAGGTCGACCAGCTCGCGACTGACCTGCCCTATATTCCGAAGCTAACGATTCAAACGAGCTGTTCAACTTTCCAGAAGGTTGTCGCGGACAATAAGGGCACATACATCTGGCTCGACGTTTTGCAATTTGACATGGACGAGGTGGAGCGTACGCGACGCAATTTGGCGCAGTGGTTGCAGAACCATGAGGCGGCGTCGGTGCGTCACATTATTGCGGAGCGAACCGCTGAGCTCAACATGGTAGGCCCCCTCATTGCCCAGAACGCGATTTATTTAAAGTTTTTGTCAGATGAATATGACAAGAGCAACGGTCTAATTTTCCACGCTGGGGCAAAGATTAAACCCGACAATCTGGTCAAGAGCTACTGCGAAGAGATTGAGGAGACGGTCGAAGTCGACACGCTCGAAGCATTCCGTGAAGAAATGGCTATTCCAAAAGATCGCTTCGATTCGAACATACACGAATGGCTCTTTAAGCTCAGTGAAAAACTCTTTGCGCCCGTGTGGATGATACAATTCTCCCCGCAGGTCGTTCAGCGCGTCGACGAGATTATCGCCGCCTTTACGCAAAACAGCGTCATCGCGCTTAAAGACGTCAGTAGTTTTACCTCGTTCCCATACGTGGAGAATCTCACATGGAACAGGTATTCCCTCGGTAGCTATGTGTATCGTGCCAGTAAGGCGTTCAAACTTCTGACGCCAAGCCAGGGCACAAGCAAACAGGATCGTGGCGTTATTGTATCGCGAAGTAATACGGAACTGGCCTACGACGACGCGCTAGCTCACATGCTCCTGCGCGCCGGGGTCGAACTGACAGACGACGCGGTCAATGAATACCTGGTGGAACACGGGCTGAGACTGCGCCGTGGCGGCTCGCAAGAGGACCTGATACGGCGTGTGCAAAACCTCAAGGCGCAACGGGAGAACAAGCGGGAGTAAACGCCGGTTCCCTACCGCAGGCGTTAGCCTCCGGATAAAAAACAAGCCGCTTGAGCGCTCAGACGCGCTATGTTACGCCTATCTGAACCACCAACCAAAACCCCCAACCCGCAATCACGACCGCCCTGCGTTTTTTTACGCCACGGGCAAAGCCCGTGGCGCCCCGCCCAAAGGGCGGGGCAAGCCGGAGGCTTCAGCCTCCGGATAAAAAACAAACAGCTTGAGCGCTCAAACGCCCCATATTTACGCCTATCTGACCCACCGACCAAAACAACCAACCCGCAATCACGACCGCCCTGCGTTTTTTTACGCCACGGGCAAAGCCCGTG
>JAUNMR010000041.1:0-3669 GCA_030537455.1 Planctomycetia bacterium
GCTGGCCCCGCCCTTTGGGGGGGGCGCCACGGGCTTTGCCCGTGGCGTAAAAAAAACGCAGGGCGGTCGTGATAGCGGGTTGGTTGTTTTAGTCGGTGGTTTAGCTTGGCGTAAGCAAAGGCGTCTGAGCGCTCAAGCGGCTTGTGTTTTATCCGGAGGCTGAAGCCTCCGGCTTGCCCCGCCCTTTGGGCGGGGCGCCACGGGCTTTGCCCGCGGCGTAAAAAAGGAAATGGAATATTCGAACAGGCAGGGGGGAGTTATGAAACTGCTCTTGACAATTTTTCCACAAAAAAAGTTCAGGTTGGACACATGGCGTCCTATCTAAACTTGACCGTAATATCTGCTAACTTATAATGAACTTGCGTTTGTGGCATTATCACAGACGCAAGTTTTTATTTTATAATAGTTAGAACAACACCAGCCTAGCGTTCTCAGCCTTGTGGGAACGCGCCGGGAGCGCCGTTATGGCAGAACTTGACGCAACGATTCGTCGCCAATGGGACATTATCAGAGCGCTCGCCTTGACCAATCGTGGGCTGTCGATCCAAGATCTGTCCGATCGCTTTAACGTCAGTATTAAGACGATCCAGCGCGACTTACAGACCCTCACGATGGTCTTTGGAGAGTTGTCTTTTCGACGTCAGGCGCGTGGAAAAAAACTATACTATTACGACCAGCATCATTTCTCCTTTGGTCTAACGCTCAATCGTGCGGAGCTTCTGGCGCTCTATATCGGGCAAACCCTCATGGAGCCCTTGAGAGACGCATACTTCTGGAAAGACGTGCAGACCGCAAGGGAGAAGATCAAGCAGATTTTACGCGCGGAAACTGTCGAATACGCCGAACGCGTCGCGCCGTTTTTCTATCGATTCGAACCGACCGAACACCGCCACTCCCAAGACGCCCGAAAATACGTCGACGTCATTCTGCACGCACTGGAGTACAACGCGGTCATTGAAATTTCATATCGCTCCCTAAAATCCACGCGCGTTAAGACTTATGAGGTGTGCCCCTACAATATCGTCTCATGGCGGTCCTCCGCATACCTCCTAGGACTATGTTGCAAAGACAAAAAGATCAAACTATGGAAGGTCGACCGCTTCTACGATGCTAAAATCGTACCGGGACGTTTCTTTAAAAGACCGAGCTTCGACGTCGACGAGTATCTAAAGAACGTCGTCACCCCCTACATTCCAGGCGTCGCCCCCATTCAAGCCACGATTCGTTTCACCGGTTACGCCGCAAAGATCGTCATGGAGGAAAGACTTAAATCGATTGTCGACGCCAAGCAGGAGCCAAACTCCGAGGCCATTGTCGTCACCTTGAACGTACAAAGCGGCAAGTCGTTTATACGTTGGCTCTTGAGTTTCGGAGTACATGCGCAAATTCTAGACCCGCCCGAGCTGATTCTGGAATATAAACAGGAACTACAAGAGATTCAAAATCTATACGTCGACAAGCTCAAAGGAAAAACCAAGAGGGGCAGAAAGCCCAGTCCCAAGCAAACAAACGAACCCTGTGAAACTTTTATCGATCCGGCCGTGCAGAAGAACCCGACGACCTACCTTCGACCGGCAATTGAGTCGCAAAAGCACAACACAGAGCAAATGTAGTTCAAGACAGTTAATTACGCGCGTCTCTCAAATACGCGCAAAAACTCAAAGAGAAAGCCCGACGCCAACCGACGCCGGGCTTACTTGTTTTAGATAGTACGCTGAAACGTTGACGTCTCAGCTGCTTAATCGCAAAGGACTAGAGGGAGACGGTTTCGCCGCCGCGAGGAGTCGCAAGCGCGCCCCAGACGCCGTGCATCGAGGCGCCGGAGTAGTGGTCATTCGCGTAATCGGAGTAGGAGGTATCGCCGCAGTCGACCGTTTCGGAGACAAAACGAACCGAGCCGTCCATCATCAGAACGTTTACGCCAGCGGTGTGATTGCTACCGGCGGTGATCATCATGATAGCGTTTTGGCAAGCGCTATTGCTGTCAATGTTAGTACCGGCGCAACTGGGAGCGTTCGGGGGAAGGCAAGCGACGAAGTTCGTATTCGCGCCGCCCGCGTCGCTCCAACGACTACCTTTAACCGCAAAGGTCGTTCCGGAGAGAGTGTGGTCGCTATTGCGCGTGTTCAAGCATTCGATCGGAGCTTTGCTATACAGACTGCTAAGTTTCGCAACGCCGGTGCTCGCGTCGTCGTCGGTGGCGTCCGTGTGGTCGGTCACGGCGATTTCAGAAAGAGCCATCGTATTGCTCGTACCGTCTTTAATGACCGCGAGCTTGATTTTACCGCCCTGATCGCCAGAAACAAAAACGCCGCGTTTCTTCGTATGAACCTTGTTCGCATTCACGTAGTCGGTGCGTTTGGCGTTACAGGTCGTGGTATCGCCGCCGCAGTAGGCGTAGTTACAACGTCCCATGTGTTCCGTACCGGAAACGTCAGCGTTACCGTCGGACGGACAGATGAAGCAGTTCAGCGGCGCCGCCGCGGGGTTCGTGCCGAAGCCGTCCGGATAGGTCGAGCTGGTCAGAAGGTGATAGTCGCAGGAGCCGTCGAGCTTCGCGATAATCTGGTCATAAATGGCGCCCTGTTCCATATAAGGGAGCAACGCGACGTGGGCGGAAAGACGACCCGTCAGACGTGTGTCGGCAGAAGAGTAGGAGTCGCCTGTGAAGAGAGGATCCCAGTATTGGTTTGGAACACGATCCAAGGAGTCGGAGAAGTTGTGGATCGCAAGACCAATTTGCTTCATGTTGTTCGTGCATTGCATGCGACGAGCCGCTTCGCGCGCCGCTTGAACCGCGGGAAGAAGCAAACCAATCAGAATACCGATAATAGCAATCACCACCAGCAGTTCCACCAGTGTGAAGCCACGACGTGTAGAATGAGTCATGTCAAACCTCAAAGGATAATATTAAAACTATATCGATTCCGAACAAACCAACCGCGCGGAATAACGATGAAGGAGTATAAAACTAGCAACTCGCGCGCGTCGTCCGGATTTAGACGCAAAAGTCCTGTCAAGGGTTCCGAAATATTTCGTACGAGACTAGTAATATCACAGTATACGCTAAACGCGATATATTGTCAACCCTAGCCAGCCTTCTCAAGGGGCGTTGAGGGAAAAATCAAGAATCAATCGCGGTATAATCCGAATTTGACAACTGTCAAAAGCAACGCAAACGCGCAAGCAAACGGTATTTCCTCGCGCGAGCATATAGAAAACGCGCGCCTCCTCCGCAAAAGGAAGCGCGCGTAAAACGTGGAGCTGACCGGGATCGAACCGGCGACCTATGGCTTGCAAAGCCATCGCTCTCCCAATTGAGCTACAGCCCCAAAACTGCAACCGCGCCAAAAGCGCAATCACAAATGTCAATTTCGCGCATTATAGCGCTCATTTCACGAACGTCAAGCGCTATCGATAATTTTCTGACCGCTTAATCGAATGTTATTCACTGAATTGACGTACATACTGCTCCACGACCGGCTCGTTTGCGTCGCCCCAGTTCGTCCGCAGCCCGATCTCGCGCAACGACAGGCCGCTGGTCTTTTCCAGCCAGCGCTTGAGCGCGTGAACGTCCGTTAAGAAGGCGCCGTCCCGTTCCGTTACCCCTGGATCGTCTTGCGACAAATTCCGCTCGTGATTGCCGATAAAGACGTTCTGACTATCGCC
>JAUNMR010000041.1:3769-23367 GCA_030537455.1 Planctomycetia bacterium
CCGGTCGCGTGAAGCGCCGGCGCGTATACGCGATCGATACGACTGAACTGGCTGATATAATTATTCGAAACAATGTGACGGCAGTCCGTGAGCGTTGCGCGATCGCCGCCTTGAATACGCACGCCGCAAGCGCCAAGCTCGCGAAGTCGTGAATTCAATACCCCGCAGAAGGAGCCGTCGTTAATTATCGCCGCGTTCCCCCCGAACTGCTCGATCGTACCGTCGCTAAAGAAGCACCGCTTGCAGTTGAGCATTGCCACCGCGGACTCGCGACCGCCGCGTAACGTCAGACCGCGCAGTAGCACGTCCGTAGCGCCCTGGAGCTCGATAAAACGCTGATCGAAATGGTCGTATTCCACCGTCGCGTCATTAAGCGCCTCGGGCGTAGCAAATTCCTCCGGCGGGTAGAAATAGAGCAGCCCCTCTTTCGCGTCGACATAATACTCCCCGGGCTGGTCGAGCTCTTCGAAGACGTTCACGAAGTAATAGCTATATTTCCCGGAACTATTCGGGTAATCGAAGGTCGTCGCGCCGGTTTTAACGTCAAAAGCCAGAACACGACGTAAATTCGCCGCCCATTCCCACTGATAAAGACCAAAAGCCCAGATATCGTCGCCGGAGCCGTCCCCATTGAGCGACCAACTCTGGATCCGGTCACGATCGCTCAAAAAGGTCGAACCTGACGCCAGGTCGTCGCCCGACTGCGACTTCTCCCCGACCGGTTCCGCCGACGCGCCAAAGGTCAGCGACTGCTCGTCACGATTCGGCCAGCGCGACAATGTCTGAGCGACCCCGTTGAGGTATAAACTCGCAATAGGCGCGACCTTATCGCCCACGCCGTACCCGCGACGCTGAAGACGACCGAAATCTGTTACGCCGCTCGCGCTCAGATCCGCAAAAAGAACGTGCTCGCGCGCCTCTGGCGACAGGCGCTCGTAATGCGCCTTTAGTTTCGGATTCTCGCCGCTCAGATCCGCAAGCGACTGGAAATTCTTAATGCGACGAGCGCCGGTTAGAACCACAGCGCTTCCTTCCGCGGCGCGAACTTGAACGCGACCGCAATCTGCCAGTCGCGCGGTGCGCTCCACTTGATATTCCCCCTGAGACAGTTCGATCACGACCTTCGTCTCATCCCCGCCGGAGCGACGCGTCATGACGTCGTCGAACGCGCGCGCCAAAGACGCATAGGGCGACTCCTTCGTCCCCGCGCCTGACTCGTCGGAGCCCTCGACGCTCACATAGATAAAACGCGTGTACTTCTGAGCCACATGAGAGGCGCAAAGCTCCGTATAGACCGCCAAAGCGTCGCGCTCCATGCGTCGGATCCGATCCAGTTGCACGTCGAATTTATCGATCTTCGCAAACGTGCCGGCCTGCCGCGGGTACGCCTGTGACAACTCGCGCATCAATCTTGTGCATTCGGCGTTCTTCTCGGTGAACTTCGTTATCGCCTCGCGATTGTTCGCGATAAATTTACGATTGCGCTGAGCGTCAAAACTCGTGGAGGAGCCGAGTTTCTTCGCCGACGCCAAATTCGCCGTCGTTAGTTTCTGCAAACTCTGTAATAAGAAGAGAATCTGACCGTATTCCTCAAGTTCCTCCGTCGTCGCCTGACCGTCGGAGCGTTCAGAGTCAAGCGCCAAAAGCGCGTTCGCTCGCGCAAACACAATTGTCGCAACCGTTTCGTAGTCGCTCGTCTGAAGATTCGTGCGACTATATTGTACCTCGTCGCTGCGCAGCTCGTTCCACAACGCCGCCTCTTGCGCGCGTGCGCGCACGCCGACCGGAAGATTCATTGCCAGTAGGGTCTGCGCGTCTTTAAAGGAGTCCAAAACCGGAATCGAATTAGGAGAGTTTTCCAAAAGGTCGAGAGCGTGTGCCTGCGCGCGCTCCGACGTTGAACGCGACGCGTTGCGCTGTGCGATCGTCGTCGCGTCCAAGGCGCTATTCCACACTTCCACTCGCTCCACGTACATGCGATTCGAGCCGACGCCAAAGCCGCCGAAACCCACGTTCAACGGCTTTTCTGGACAATTCAGCTCGCAATCTAGCTCGCCGCTGACCGCCAGTTCGCCGTCAATATAGAGCGAGGCGACCTTGGCGTTATCGTCGTAAACCGCGGTGATCTCGCGCAAAACGCCATACGCGTAGCTACGACCGGTCGTAACGCCAGCGGCGCCCTGCTCACGACCGATCTGGAACGTAAAACGACGCGTGCGCCAATCGTAATAGACGCGAGCGCCGTCGTTCCAGCCGGATCCGACGTTCCAAATCATACCAAGTTGGTCGCCATTGCCCGGCTCGTCCCCTTGGGAAATAATGCGCGCAAGAACAGAAACAGTAAAAGCCCCGGTCGACGCGTCAAAGGGCTCTTCAAAGCGTTCGCTATCGTTGCAAAGCTCACGTTCGACCGCCAGCGTATTATCTTGTGCCAGCGAAACACAAACTGCGCTCGGACAAGACGACGCAAAAGAAACGCCTATAAAAGCAAGGAACAACGCGACTACGATTCTCTTCATGGCTATGCGCTCCAAGTTCCAGGTCAACACGCGCCGCGCCGATCCCGATTCGACGCCGCGCCGCGCTTATTGTAGCGATCACAGAAAAATTGCGCAAGTTCGGTATTTGACCACACAAGGAACCACGGCAAATAAAGAAAACGATAAAATCGGAAAAAATCTCACGCGGGCGCTTGTCCTTTAAAAAGCCTATGTTACAATGAAAAAAACTTTTTTGTTGACGCGGCTGTGACCGCAAGATTAACCGAGGAACCGACCGGTTCTGGGTCAAGAGACTAGTCGACTCCCTAACACAAAGGCGTTTATCATGACCATTATGAACAAAGAAGAAAAAACGGCGATCATCACTTCTTTCGCGCGCTCTGAAGGCGACACTGGCTCACCCGAAGTCCAAATCGCTCTGCTCACCAAGAAGATCAACGCTCTGACCGAACACATGAAGAACAACAAGCGCGACTATTCCACGCGTCGTGGTCTGCTCAATATGGTCAGTAGCCGTCGTCGACTGCTCAACTACCTCAAGCGCAAGGATCAAGCGCGTTACGTCGAGGTCATTAAGCGCCTTGGCATTCGTAAGTAGTTTTTACCGGTTGCGTCGTACTCTCCACGCTTGCGAGGAGCCTACGACGCGTTTTTGTTTTTATTGCGTTACACAAAGACGCGCGCCGCGACGTTGCGCGTCTGGTTTTTCGTCACGTCGCACGATCGCGCGTAAGTCTAAACTTGCGCGCGTTATGTCGCGTTAGCGCCATGCGTACGGTTGTCGTGCCGTCTCGCCCATGCCTAATTTCATGCCGCGCGTGAGTTACATCGCGAATGTCTTTCGCGAATCGCCTGTGCCAAACGCGCCAGGTACTGCTATCATTAATGATTCTGAAAACGACGATCACGATCAACCGTTAAGTTGCGCTTACGTCTCCTTGGTTTTTGTGCGGACGAAGTAGGTTCCGCACCTGTTGTTAGTTAAAGAAAGAGATTATCTTGAAAATTCGAGTTGAAAAGCAAATCGGCGCCGGTCTGATGTGGATTGAAACCGGCGAATTGGCTAAACAAGCGCATGGAAGCTGTCTTATGGGCTATGACGACACTGTCGTTTTGTGCGCTACCACCACCGCGCCCAGCAAGCCGGGCGCCGACTTCTTCCCGCTCACTTGCGACTATCGCGAACGCGTTAGCGCCGCTGGGAAATTCCCGGGAGGTTTCATGAAGCGCGAAGGTCGTCCGGGTCTGAAAGAAATTCTCACCTCGCGCCTAATCGACCGTCCGATCCGTCCGCTCTTCCCCAAAGGGTTCTACAACGACGTGCAAGTCTTTGCCAACGTTCTGGCAAGCGACCAGCGCATCGACCCCGACGTCATCGCCATGAACGGGTGCTCCGCGTGTCTGCAAATCAGCCCGTTGCCATTCCAGGGTCCGCTCGCTTCCGTCAGACTCGGATACATTGACAACGAATTTGTCGTCTTCCCCACCGTCGAACAGCTCGAAAATAGCGAACTCGACCTCGTCCTCTCTGGCAATCTCGAATCCGTACTCATGATCGAGGGGTTCGCGCGAGAAATGCCAGAGCCCAAAATGTTCGAAGCGCTCATGACCGCGCATCAGTACGTGCAGGAGATCTGCAAACTGCAAATGGAGCTGGTCGAAAAGGTCAATCCCGAAAAAATGACCTTCGAACCGCTCAAGACCCAGCCGATGTACGACCTGCTCATGGAGCGCTACTACGACGAATTCCGCGCCGCAAAAAAGACCGTCGGCAAACTTGCGCGCGCTGAAGCATGCGACGCGGTCAAAGAAAAGGCGCGTGCGGAAGTCGTCCAAGAGCCGCAAGAGGGCGATACCGAGCCGAATTACTTCACCGCGGAATATTTCGAAGTCGCTTTCGGGGATTTCGTCGAACGCGTCGTGCGCGATATCATTCTTTCGCGCGAACGTCTCGACGGTCGAGGCGTTAAGGAAGTGCGACCCATCGAGTGCCGCGTCAACGTGTTACCGCGCGTACACGGCTCCGCGATCTTCCAAAGAGGCGAAACCCAAGCGCTCATTACCGTCACCTTGGGAACCACGAAGGACGAGCAGCGCGTGGAAGGTCTCTTCGAGGAGTACTCCAAGCGTTTCATGCTCGACTACAACTTCCCGCCCTATTCCGTCGGAGAATGCAAGCCCTACCGTGGCGTCGGAAGGCGCGAATACGGTCACGGCGCGCTCGCGGAAAGAAGCCTCAAGTCCGTACTGCCGGAACCGGAACAGTTCCCCTACACGATCCGCGTGATCTCCGATATTCTCGAGTCGAACGGCTCTAGCTCTATGGCGACCGTCTGCGGCGCCACGCTCGGTCTCATGTCCGCCGGCGTGCCGATCGTCAATCCTGTCGCGGGGATCTCCATTGGTCTGGTCAAAGAAGAAGACGGACGCTGGATCACCATTACCGACATCATGGGAGACGAAGACCACTACGGCGACATGGACTTCAAAGTCGCCGGTACCCAAAACGGCGTCACCGGTATTCAGCTCGACCTGAAAATCGACGGTATTTCACGTGATATCATTATGCAGACGCTCAAGCAAGCGCGCGAAGCGAGAATCGGCATTCTGCGCAAAATGCTAGAAGCCGCGCCAAGACCGGCCGAGGAAATCTCACAATACGCCCCGAGACTTCTGCGCGTCACGATCGACCCGGAGAAGATCGGGCTGCTCATCGGTCCGGGAGGAAAGACCATTCGTGGGATCCAAGAATCCACCGGCGCTTCCATTGAGGTCGACAACGACGGAAACGTGGTCGTCTCCGCAAACGACATGGCCGCTGCGCAAGCCGCTATGGACGAAGTCGCCAAGCTCACCGCGAACGTTGAGGTCGGCAAGACCTACCAAGGCGTCGTCTCAAGCGTACGTGATTTCGGAGCCTTCATTGAAATCCTGCCCGGACGCGACGGTCTATGCCACGTCAGCGAACTGTCCGACAAGTACGTCGAAAACGTACAGAACTTCTGCAAAGTCGGCGACCAACTCGAGGTCAAGGTCATCGCCATTGACGACCAGAACCGCGTTAAGCTCAGCCGCGTGGCCGTGCTCAAAGAGCGAGGTCTCACCGATCGTGACGAAATAGAAGAAGAGCAAGAGCGCGAACGACCGCGCGAACGCAATCGCGAACGTGAGCGCGACCACGACGCCCCGCGACCTGAAAGAAGAGAACGACGGCGCAACGGCGATCGCGGCCACAATAATTACTAAGTCGCACGATCTAAAGTCGCGCGTTAGTTCTCACAACGCGCTATCCTAAAGAACTCCCCGACGCCTTGCGTAAGACCGAGGCGTCGGGGTTCTTTTTTCTGACAAAACTGGGGCGTATTGACGCTAAACTCGCACTGATGGCAATACAAGCGTCCGTCACGAAACTCAAACATTCCAGCGGTTAGAATTAGACGCAGGCGGAATATCTCTGTGCAACGTAACCGTCGTCATAACGACAATTACGACCGATTAAAAGATAATGCGCCACGTGCCAAGCGCCACGCGTCATGGCAATGGCTCAACATTACGGGGCAGTCGTCGCCAGAAACATGACAAATTTTCTCAAAATTTTTTAACTAAAACAATTGATCACAAATACATAACGCTAGCTAGCTAACCCGCTTAAATTTAATAAGTTAGAAACAGCTAATATATTGATTACACGACGCTTGTTCCTGAGTTATAAGCGGAAAATCCATCCTTATACGCTAGAAAGAACTATTACATAAACAGCCAATTTGATATAATTACAATGTTTATCATACTATTGTGGTTGAGTCGAAGAGGCGCTCGCCCTCGAGCGACTTGACAAAATAGCAACGTTTCGACTCTACGCAAAGCGTCAGAACGACTTAGCAGCTCCCAGGAGTATTATACATGAGACTTAACGTCACGTTACGCAGTCTACTAGCGATTGCGGCGCTCGCGTTATGCGCGTGCTACGTCTGCAACGCTCAAGCTGACGAACCCCAAAAGGCCAAGAACGTCATTCTGTTCATCGGCGACGGTATGGGCTTTAACTCCGATCATCTCGGCGCTTATTACCGATTTGGCGAACTAAACTCCCAAGTCTATCAGAAGTTCCCGGTCGTCCTCGGTTCCGCCACTTTCAATGTCCACAAGCACCAGAACGGCGTCGCTGAATGGAACCCCGATACCGATTTCGGGTATGTCCCCGAGGAATTCTGGAAGGACCCCAAGGGAGGTACTTGGCGTCACACTAATACCGACGTGACAGACTCCGCTTCCTCCGCAACCGCCTTGAACACCGGTCATAAGACCGTCTCTCAGCGACTCAACTACGACTGCAACGAAAAGCCGCTCGAGAACTTCGCCGATAAGAACTACAAGGTCGGTCGTTCCGTCGGTATCGCTACCACCGCGCAAATCTCTCACGCTACACCCGCGGGCGCAAGCGCGCACAATATGGGACGCAATAACTACGCGGAAATCGGTTCCGAACAGATCAACGACCTGCCCATTACCGTACTCATGGGCGGCGGTCACCCGGAATACAGCAACGGAGTGAAGATCGACAAACCCGCGGACGAACTCAACTACCAATTCGTCGGTGGTCGTGAAACCTGGGAACATGTCAAAAACGACGAAAACTACAAGGGTTGGACCTTCATCGACGAACGCTCCAAGTTCCAAGAGCTCGCCAACGCCACACCCGATAAAAACGTCGAACTGCCCAAGCGCGTACTGGGCGTCGTGCGCACTACCGGAGACGTCGAACCGATCGACGGCGATCTCGACGATCCTGACTACCTCCTCAAGTTCTTCTCAAAAGAAACCATTGAAGCGGAACCCTCCCTCGCGGAAATGACCCTCGGGTGCCTCAATATCCTCTCTGCCAACCCCAACGGTTTCTACCTCATGGTCGAAGGAAGCAATATTGACCACGCGAACCACGCGCGCAACGCCGCGAAGTGCTGCTTGGAACAAGTTTCATTCGCCAAGGCTATCGAAGCCGCATGCGACTGGGTTGAAAAGTACTCCTCCTGGGACGAAACCATTATGATCGTCACCGCGGACCATGAAACCGGTCAAATGTGGGGCGACGGTACCTACGACGACGACAACGACAACGGTAAGTACGACAAAGAAGATACTTTCAACGGCTTCAAGCAGATTCCTAAATCTCCTCGTGGTCAAGTACCCGCCGTGCAATATCTCTCCAGTAGTCACACCAACGCGCTCGTGCCCGTCTACGTCAAGGGTTGCAACGCCGATTGTGCTTATGACTTCATCAAGGGCAACGACAAAAAGGCCGGCGAATTCTGGGGATTCAGTGGCGATTACATCTACAACAGCGACATTTTCAACATTATGTCCACCGCCTCTGGTATTAAATAATAACGATATACGCGCTTGAGCCATGCGCTCAAAACGCCTATCGTGACCAACAAGGAACGCTTTCGACTGACGCGTCGGTCGAGAGCGTTCTTTTTTATCCGTCAATCCGTCGACAAAACGCTTGCGTCGAGCTACGCGAGATTCTACAATAGTTCCAATCGTACGTCACACGCGAACCAAACACACGCCACAATGACAAGACCTTACGCTCTTTTCGCGCTCTTGCTCGCCATTCTGCCGTGGTTAAGCTATTTCACGCCGCGAAATAAACCACAGAGAATGAACTTTGCGCCCATGAGATTGCTCGCTAACGCGCAAAGGAAAAGAACGATATACAAACGCCGTGTACTACTGGCCTGCTCGCGCTCTGCGATCATTGTCGCCGTTGTGCTCCTGTGGCTCAACCCCTTTGCCGATAACGAGACGACGCCAAACGAACCGAACTCCACGTACGTCTCAACGCGTGCCAAACGCATACTCATAGTCGACGCCGCCAGCGCGATTCACAACGAGCCCACGGTCGCGGAATACCTCGCGCTCGCAATTCAGCCGCAAATCAACCTTCCGCGAACGCACTCCGGCGCCATGACGGCACAATGGCAAAACGCAGAAAACGACTTTACACTCGTCGATTACGCGACCTGGGCGCTCACGCGCGAGCACGACGCAGAGCGTTTTGACCTGATTCTCTTTGCACAGCCTTCAGGACTATCGCAACTCGATTCTCAGAAACTACTTGCCGCCAGAAGAAACGGCGCGGCAATACTCATTTGGGTCGGGCTAGATTTACAAGCGCAAACTTGGCAAAACTGGTTGCAAAGCCACATTGCTCCGGACCTGGAAATAGCGCGACTGGATTTCTCGCAAGAGTCGCAAGTCCATTTCACAACGACGCTTACGCCACAAGAGCAGGTTTTTCGCGCGCGGTTTCCCGATTTCAAGCGCGCCGGACTCGACGCCCCGCCGATTCGTTGCGCTTGGATCTGTCGAGGAGCGAACGCTCAACCGATCCTGCGCGATAAAGTCCACAACGCGCCTATACTTACGCAAATCTCCGACCGTGCCTACTGGTGCGCCGTCTCACCGCAGCGCTGCGTCGGCGAACTCGCTTTTCTACCGGCCTTCCCGAGCTTTGTGCAGCAGACCATACAATCCGCGCTAGACGACGACCTGAATTTTCGCCCCAAGAAAACAAAAACGCACGCTAAACTCGCTCTGTGGCTAATCTTAGCGTGCGCTATGTCGTTAGAATTTCTACTTCTAATAGGAACAAACGCCCCAGTGGGCCGTGGCGACGGCGTCAAGCGGCCGACTATTCCTGGCGCCAAACGACCCGACGCACATAGTCCGTATAACCGAGAATAATACGCGCGACCTTTTCCGAAACGTTGGGCATAGAGTAGTCCGCCACGCGACGCAAATCGCGCTCTTCACCGCGCTTCTGCGTTTCGAGAATCTCAAGCGCGGAGGAGATTCGATCCCACTCGTACCCTGTCATTACGGTCGTGCCCTCTTCCATCGCCTCGGGACGTTCATGGGCGCGACGGATATTAATCGCGGGAAAATTCAGAATCGACGATTCCTCATTGATCGTACCGGAATCAGACAGAACGCATTTCGCGTTGATTTGTAACGCGTTATAGTCATGGAAGCCCAGCGGCTTCATGAGTTCCACCAACGGGTGAATCGTCGCGCCGCTCGCGTCGATACGTTTGCGCGTGCGAGGATGCGTCGAAAAGATAATGCGCTTGCCGTACTTCTGACCAAGATTATTGAGCATGAGCACGAGCTTCTGGAACTGCTTAGGATCGTCTACGTTCTCTTCGCGATGGGAGCTAATCACAAAGTAATCGTAACGCTGTAGACCGAGCCGTTCCAGAACGTCCGACGCGTTAATGCGGTCGCGGTAATAATTGAGAACCTCGAACATGGGACTGCCCGTCTTAATCACGCGATCGGGCGCAAGACCTTCGCGCAAGAGGTACTCGCGCGAAATCGAGCTATACGGCATATTGACGTCGCTAATGTGGTCGACGATACGACGATTGATCTCTTCCGGGACGCGTTCGTCAAAGCAACGATTGCCGGCCTCCATGTGGAAAACCGGAATCTTGCGTCTTTTCGCGGGATAAGCCGCCAGACAGCTATTTGTATCGCCGAGAATGAGGATCGCGTCGGGAGATTCTTGCGCGAGAACCTCGTCGACCTTTGCGATAATTGCGCCGACCGTTTCCGCCGCCGTACCGACCGCCGCATTGAGGAAGTACGCCGGCTTGCTCACGCCGAGGTCGTCAAAGAAGACCTGGTTGAGTTCGTAATCGTAATTCTGACCGGTGTGAACGATCTTGTGTTCGAAATATTTATCGAGCGCCGCCATAACGCGAGACAGACGAATAATCTCGGGGCGCGTGCCTACTATCGTTAAAACTTTCATGGGATTAGACTTTCACAGCGCGCTTAGGGCGCGTCTTATTGCTCTTTGACCGGCAAAAAGAAGGTATCGGGCCGCGCCGTGTCAAAGCATTCGCTGCACCACATAAACGTGACCATATCGGTATCGCCGAGGTTCTCGATATTATGGGTATAGCCGACCGGAATATCGACCACTTCCAGTTTATCGCCGCTCACGAAATACTCGTAGATCTTATCGTCGTTCAACTTACGGAAGCGAATCACGCCGCGACCACTCGCCACGAGGAACTTCTCGTTCTTGGTATGATGCCAGTGCTCGCCCTTGGTAATTCCGGGCTTAGACACATTCACGGAGAACTGACCGCGATCGACGGTGCGCAGAATTTCGGTAAAGGAGCCGCGCGCGTCGCAATGCATCTCTAGGGGATAGCTGAACTTATCGACCGGAAGATAGCTGGTATAGGTCGCGTGAAGTTTCTTAACGAACGGGTCGGAAAGATCCGGAACGCTTTTATCGACGCGCATTTGCGCAAAGGAACGAATCAGATCAGCAATGCGCCCGAGCGTGACCTTGTGCGTAACCGGCACGGCGCAAAATTCACCTTGACGCGTCGCACGACCCTGGAGCGCATTGATTAGTTCTGCAACGACGTCGTCGATATACGCGAGGGTCAGTTCCACGTTCGGGTCATTGATCTGAATCGGCAGGTCATTGGCGACGTTATGACAGAAGGTTGCGATCACGCTATTGTAATTCGGTCGACACCATTTTCCGAACAGATTCGGAAAGCGATAGACCAGAACCGGCGCGCCGGTTTCGCGCGAGTAGTTAAAGAGTAGTTCTTCGCCCGCCTTTTTAGACTGACCGTAGGGATTATCGAGCGCCGCCTGTGTGGAGGAGGAAATCATTACCGGCGCTTGGGAGCCGTACTTTTTAAGCGTGTCAAGGAGTGTGGAAGCAAAGCCGAAGTTCCCGGTCATGAACTCCGAGGGATCTTTGGGACGATTCACTCCGGCTAGATTAAAGACGAAGTCCGCTTCGCGACAGTAGGCGTCGAGCTGCGAAGGATCGCTGTCGACGTCGTACTGCATGATCTCAAGGTCAGACGTGAGATCATAATTACGCGCTTTACCGTCGCGAATATTGCACAGTTCCGCGACTAAGTTACGACCGACAAATCCTTTGGCGCCTGTGATTAAAATTTTCATGGCTATGTCTTTCGTCAAGAGAGAAACTGAGGTGAACCAAGGCTTTACGCCAAACCGAACGCCGCGAGTTCCTCTTGAATATACTTCAGAGCGCGCATCTTCGCTTTAACCTGTTCGACCGAAAGAAGTTCCGTATTACTGGAGTTAAATTCGGTCAAGACGTTGCGTTCCACGTCCCCTTGCTTGAAGTACTTGTCGTAATTCAGACTGCGTTTATCGCAGGGTACGCGATAGAAATTGCCCATATCGATCGCATTGGCGCATTCCTCATTGGTCAGGAGCGTCTCGTACATCTTTTCGCCATGACGAATACCGATCATACGCGTCTCGTGGTCCGGCGCGTTGAAGAGTTCCTTAACCGCCTGAGCGAGCGTGCCGATTGTGCACGCAGGGGCCTTTTGCACCATGATATCGCCCGATTCCGCGTTACTGAATGCGTAGAGAACCAGCTCAACCGCCTCTTCAAGCGACATAATAAAGCGCGTCATGGTCGGCTCGGTAATCGTGATCGGCACGCCGTTGCGGATCTGGTCGATAAATAGCGGAATCACAGAGCCGCGCGAGCACATAACGTTGCCGTAGCGAGTACAACAGATCTTCGTCTGCTCCGGGTCGACCGTGCGACTCTTAGCGATAATGACCTTCTCCATCATGGCTTTACTTGTGCCCATTGCGTTCACGGGATAGGCCGCTTTATCGGTCGACAGGCAGATCGCCGCGCGAACGCCTGCGTCGATCGCCGCGGTCAGAACGTTTTCCGTACCAAGCACATTGGTCTTAACCGCTTCCAGAGGGAAGAATTCACAGCTGGGAACCTGTTTGAGCGCCGCCGCGTGGAAAATATAATCAACCCCACGCATCGCGGGGCGAATACTTGCGAGGTCCCGTACGTCGCCAATATAGAATTTAATCTTATCGCTCGCAGAGGGAAAGGCGCTCTGATAAAAATGGCGCATATCGTCTTGCTTCTTCTCATCACGAGAGAAAATTCGGATTTCGCCGATATCAGATTCAAGAAAGCGGTCGAGAACCGCATTGCCAAAGGAGCCGGTGCCGCCGGTGATTAAGAGCGCTTTATCTTTAAACATGGGGGAAACCTAAACGGAGTTAAGTTAGGAGACGACTAACGTTACGTACGTAACGCGACGTCAATCGTTAAGGCGATGAGTTGTAATAAGTCGTTCCAGGAGCGCGTCGCAACCATGTGAGATTTCCTCCAGGGTGCGATCGAACTGGTTATGATACCACGGGTCGTCCACGTCGCCGGGCTGTGCGGTGAAGTCGAGCAGTCGCGCGATCTTATGCTCGGGATCCTGAGCAAAGACCTGAGCGCGACGTTTGAGACTCCAGAGGTTTTCGCTGTCCATAACGATAATCAAATCGTAGCGCTGGTAGTCCTCGGGCACGACGCGACGCGCGCGCTTGCCGTCGTCGAACGGTATCTTGTGCTTAATCAGCGCTTTACGCGCGCCGGGGTAGATCGGATTGCCGAGCTCTTCGGAGCTAGTCGCCGCCGATTCGATATGAAAGAACTGCGCCGCGTTCGCCTGCACGACCTTATACTTCATAACGAACTCTGCGGTCGGGCTACGGCAAATATTACCGTGGCACACGAACAGAAGATTGATTGTCTCGCGCACGCGTGAAGTGGACATGTGTTGTTCTTTCATGGGATACTTGAGTAACCTTTGGCGAAAAGTCGGTTACTCAAGTGCGTTTGAATAGTTTATCGATCTCTTGGCAGGACAGGACGATCGCGGAGGGACGACCGTGCGGACAATGGTGTGCGTTAAGTTCCGCTTCTGCTAGGGTTACAAGCTCAACGACTTCATCGGGACGCAAATGGTCGCCCGCTTTTATCGCCGCTTTGCACGCCATCTGCTTGAGCGCAAAGTCGATTACGTCGGTGATTTCGGTATTGGGGCGCTTCTTGGAGAGTTCCTGAAAGACCGCGCCGAAAGCGTCGCGTGGGCTTTGGTCGCTGAGAATCGCCGGGTAGCTACGAACAAGAACGGTCGAGCCGCCGAAATCCTCGACTTGAACGCCTAGCTTAGCGAAGAGTTCGCGATTTTCCAGAACGAAAACTCGCTCGGTCGGCGTAAGATCAATTGGCTCTGGCGTTAGGAGCGTCTGGGACTCTACCGATCCGCGCTCCAGACTTGCCTTGAGTTTTTCGAATAGAATACGTTCGTGCAACGCGTGCTGGTCGACGATCGCCAGACCGTCGCGCGATTCCATAATCAGATACCGCGCGCAGACCTGCACCACGGGTCGGTTCTGCGAATCGCGCGCGACCTGGCGCGAGGTCGGAACGTTACTGCGCAGGATTTCAGCGTTATTAGCGCGCACAAGTTCGCGTAGCGCTTGGAGTTTCTCTTCTTCGTTCAGGGGCGCATGAGGGGTTTGCAATTGCGCGTCGAGTCGACCGCCGAAGGTTCCCACGCGCGAGCGCGGCTCCTGGGAGGACTCCTCGTCCTGACGCGACTGGGGCGCATTTGGCGCGCTCGTGCGCGAGGCGTCGCTATGTATCGGGGGATATTTCTGGAATTCCGGCGCGCCGCCGAGCGCTGACCGGTAGTTCGGCGCGCGGTCTTGATATTTATTAAGCGCGTTGTTCTGCTGTGATTCGCGCAAACGAGCCGCTTCTTCTAGTTCCGCGTTCGACTGGTCGAAGGTCATGCGACGCGCGAGGTTATCGTCGTGATCTTGGGGGGCGTCGGCGCTTTCGGCGACACGGTCGCTTGATCGTTTACTTGCGGCGTCATTAATCCAGTCGGTAGCGTTTCGTCGCGAGCGTTCCAAGGTTCCGGGGTCGATCGCGGCCTGCACGTCGCGCGGATCCACGTCGGGAACAAAGCGTATGGTCGAGCCGTCGCAATCGTCGCTGACCTGGTCGGATTCGGTCGCGCGGGGCGCGGTCACAACGCTCCCTTGCGGCTGGGGAGAATGCTCCGCCGCGTGCTGGAGCGCTTCCCCGCTGGGACGATGCACTAGGTCGCTCTTTTGGAACTGACCGCGAATCGCATTGAGTAGACTGGCGTACATCGCCTGACCGTCGAGAAAGCGAACCTCTTGCTTAGTCGGGTGAACGTTGACGTCGACGAAATCCAAGGGCGTGGTAATAAACAGGAACGCCACGGGGTACTGGTTTTGCAGTAGCAGACCGGTATACGCCTGACCGAGCGCGCGCGCGAGGGATTTATCACGGAAATAGCGACCGTTGATAAAAAGATACTGCATTGTCGTGCTTTTACGACTGTACTGCGGCAGACTCACAAACCCGCTAATGGTTATATCGCGGTAGCTTGAGTTCACTGCGATGAGATTGTCACAGACTTGTGAGCCGTAAATTTCACGAATACGAGACTTCGGATCGTCCGTCGCCTGAAGGTCATAGACGACGCGGTCGTTATGTTTTAGGGTAATAGCGACCTGTGGCGAGGGAATGGCAATGCGCGCGACTGTCTCTTGGATATGCGCAAATTCCGTCGCGGGACTGCGCATATATTTACGTCGAACTGGCGCGTTATAGAAGATATTCTTCGCCTCGATTGTCGTACCGACGCTACGACCGACCGGTACGACCTTACTCTTTTCGCCATAAGAGGACACGACCTGTGCGCCTTCGCTGGCGTCACTGGCGCAACTGGTCAGCGTAAGTTGCGTGATCTCCGCGATTGATGCGAGAGCTTCGCCGCGAAAACCGAGCGTGGATATCTTAACTAAGTCGTCCGCGCTACTGACCTTACTGGTCGAATGCGGCGCCAGCGCCGCGTACAACTGGTCGGAAGCAATACCGCAACCGTTGTCAATTATACGGATAACGTCGAAACCGCTATTAACGATTTCTACGTCGATACGCGTTGCGCCCGCGTCGAGAGAATTCTCAAGGAGTTCCTTGACCACGTTCGCCGGTCGTTCGATCACCTCGCCCGCGGCGATCAAATTGATCATACTCGTGGATAGTTCGCGTATCACTGCCATCGCTGACTCCGCTAAGTTCACGCAAGCGCGCGCCGTGCGCCGACGTCTAGTCTTCCAGACTGATCGTGAGCGTCTTGACCTCGAGGTTCTCAAGCGCTTCGCGCGGCAACGTTATGCGTTCCATTTCCGAGGGCGCTACGCGCGCGCGTTTGATTTCTTTGAGCGCGCGTTCGCCGGCGCGAACTACGAGTTTCTTATCCTGATAGACATTAGCGACGCGAAGAAAGAAGGTCGCGTCCTTTTCAAGCGTCGTAAGGTCGAGCTTTTGAGGAACAACGTAATTCACGTCGCGACCGTTTGTTACGCTAATCCATTCTTTCGCCGGGACGCTCTGACCGAGCGCGCGTTGCGCCGCGCGAAAGCCCGCCTCTTGCGCCTCTTCCGATACAAAGTCGACTAAGTCGTGCACGTGCAATGAGTTGCCACATGCAAAGACGTTCGCAACCGTCGTTTCGCGCGTTTGCGTCACGACCGGACCGCGCGTGCGCAAGTCTATTTCAACCTCTGCAGTACGCGCAAGTTCATTTTCCGGAATCAGACCGACCGACAGCAACAGGGTATCGCACTCGAATTCGATTTCTGTGCCAGGGATCGGCTGGCGTTTCTCATCGACCTTAGAGACGACCACCTTTTCCAGACGGCGTTTACCAACTACGCGCGTGACCGTGTGAGACAGATAAAGAGGAATATTGTAATCCTCGAGACACTGAACGATATTACGCGTCAGACCGTTAGAATAGGGCATGAGCTCGACCACCGCCAGAACCTTAGCGCCCTCGAGTGTGAGACGACGCGCCATAATCAGACCGATATCGCCGGATCCAAGAATGACCGCGCGTTTACCGACCATTTCGCCTTCGCGATTGACGTAACGTTGCGCCGCCCCGGCGGTAAAGACTCCGCTGGGACGATCGCCTGGCGCGCCTATTGCCCCGCGAGAGCGTTCGCGACAGCCCGTCGCAAGAACCGCAGAGCGCGACCGAACGTAGCGGAAACCAAAGCTAGGAGAGACAACGCTCACGACCACCGTGCCGTCCTCATCGTGCGACATTTGTAACGCCGTCGCCTCAAGAGCCACGGCTATCGGACGCTTCGCGAGTTCGTCGATTTCACGACCCGCATATTCCGGTCCGGTAAGTTCCTCACGGAAACGACGAAGACCAAATCCGGAGTGAACGCACTGATTTAAAACGCCGCCCAGTTCCGTATCGCGTTCGAGAATCAGAACATTCGCAGCGCCTTGGTCATAAGCGGCAATCGACGCGGCGAGACCGGCCGGACCGCCGCCGATCACAACGACGTCCCAAACTTGACTGTCTACGTCCGAAACGATACGAACTTTTTCATTTACACACATTTCGTCTGCGCGCGTTGCGACTCCGTGAAGAATGGACTATTGGACGGCGGAGACCGCCGGAATAACGAACGCGCGAGCTCAACGCGCGTCGTCGTTGCTTACTAGTATACACTGGAACGAGTCGAGTATCAACCGCGCGCGTGGGTTCCGCGTGATTTTTTAATACCGTGGCGGCGTCAGGGTCGCAAGCGTCCCGCGCCGATCGATTCGCGCAAACGATTGAGGGTCTCCAGCGCCACGGGGCGCGCCGAGAGGAATTTTATGATTTGGCTACTACTGGTTTCCAGTAGCGCGCTGGTTCGCTTCAGGTCGTATCCACAAGCGTAAAAAACGTCGAAGAACTCCGCAACGAGGATCGGATAGTCAAAGGACTCGCACGACACGCACAAACGCCCGGCCTGCAGACGCGCGAACCAGCGAAAATCCTCACGCGAACTCAGTCCCTCCTCCCCGACGCCGCCACACGCGTGCAGTTCTACCGATTCACGTTGCGTCAGCGCCAGCTTTAAACGCAGACGTTCCAACGCGTTGCGACGATTCTTACCTTGCGCGCGCAACTCCGTCGCCTCCCCGACCAGACCGGTCGCAAGGTGATAGAACCGCACGCCGGTCTCGACCTTATTGCGATTCTGACCGCCCGGTCCGCTACGACGCAACGTTTCAAACCGACAGCGCGACTCAAGCGCTGAATAATCTAAATACACGTCGCCACGGCGCATCGCTGTCCTTTTCTATTAAAAAAATGCGTCGCCAACGATTAGTCGACGACGCGAATGCTGGTCAAGACAAAGGCTTAGAGCGCAAACTTACAGGCGCAATCCCCAGGGATTGTCGTCTTGAGAGCCGATTCCGCCCTTGAGAGGCTTATTGCTCTTGAGCTGATTAATTCGCTCGCGGGTACGACGTTCCGCGTCCGCGTTCTTCTTCTCTTCCTCGGCCTTAGCGGCGGCCGCGTCGGCGTCGGCTTTTTCTGCCGCTTCTCGCTTAGCGACTTCACGAGGATCCTCTGCCGTCTGCTTAATTGACAGGGAGATCTTGCGTTTTTGCGTATCGACCCCAATAATCTTAACGTTCACGACGTCGCCGACCATGAGCGCGTCGCTCACGCGCGCCACGCGTTTATACGCGATTTCGCTAATGTGCACCAGACCTTCCACGCCGGGCTGCAATTCCACGAAGGCGCCGAAGTCCTGAATCGAAACGACGCGACCGGACACAATTGAGCCGACCTGCAGGTCTACGTTGTCATTAACGCCGTCCCACGGGTCAGTCGCGAGATCTTTGAGGGAGAGGGAGACGCGATCGCGGTCGCGGTCGACGCGTTTGATGGTGACCTTAACACGATCGCCTTCTTTAACGACCTCGCTGGGGTCTTTCACGCGTCCCCAGCTCAGTTCGCTGATCGGAATAAACCCGTCGACGCCGCCGAGGTCGACAAAGACGCCAACGGGAATGATCTTACGAACCAGACCTTCGCGAGTTTCGCCTACGACCAGTTCCGCCCAGGTCTTGTCGCGCAGTTCTTCGCGTTCGCGCTTGAGCAGTTCACGACGACTCACGATCAAATTACGTCGTTCCGGGTTGACTTCGGTGACAATGCACTTCCAGGATTCGCCGACAAACTGTTCGGGGTTATCGACGTGGAAAAGGTGAATTTGGCTAAAGGGCATAAAGCCGCGAAGATTGCCGACCGCGCATTCCAGACCGCCGGTATTAGCGCCGGTAACGCGCGCTTCGACGACCGCGCCCTTGGTAATACTCATCCAGTCGCCGACGTCTGCCGCGGCAAAGGGCAAGGCGACGTCATAGACGCCTTCCGCGCGATTATAGCGCGTGACGACCGCTTCGAACGTCTGACCGCGTTCCAGAACGTAATCATCTGGGAACTGCTTGAGCGGAATCAGACCAAGCTCGCGCGCGCCGACGTTCACAAAGACCGACTCGCCCTGAATCGATTCCACTGTGCAAGTCACTTTCGCGCCTTCTTCAAGTTCTTCACCGATAACGGAGTCGGGCGCAGAAGCCATTTCCGCGATAATATCTTCGCCGCCGAAGATCGCGTTAAATTCTTCCTCTTGGTCGTCGGAGAGCGCTTCACGGCGATTCGGCAGTACCGCGTTGGTCTGGGGTCGTTCCGGTCCACGAGGACGCATTGGCGCGTCGCTACGTTCGCGACGACGACGATCGTTGCGACGAGATTCGCGTTTGACCTCGCCGGAGTCCCCTTCGGAAGAGTCAGCGCCGGCGACGCTAGCGCCGTCCTGACCGCCCTCGCCTTGCGTACGCTGACCAGAACGTGCGTTTTTACGACCGCGAGAGTCGCCCGCTCGACCGGAAGAGCCGGCTGTTTCGCCACGCGCTTCGCGCGCTTTGCGAAGGCGTTCCGCGATCACATTCAAATTCACGACAGGCGCGTTCGCGTTGAGCGAGTCGTAGACCGGCAACGGTTCAGGAGCGTTCGCAGTTGGCTCAGGGGACGCGGAAATATTAGGCGTCACAGGGGTTTCGGGAGCGACCGCATCAGCGGCGGCAGTCTTTTCGTTCTGTTCCATATTAGGCGCAGTCAAAATAAATTCAATCAAGTCTTATATAAACGTACCAACAGCAATAGCGCGACGGGTAGCGCGCTATCCTAATCAACCGGGCATTTTAACATATTATTTGAGTTATGTAAGCGCCCCTAAGCTGTATGTGAACTTTTTCCCGAGATAATACGACCGTAATAGAAGCAGTTTTATAACTCCTCATAC
>JAUNMR010000042.1 GCA_030537455.1 Planctomycetia bacterium
GCCGGAGCAAGTCCAGGAAGAAGTCGCCGAGCCAGAACAAGCACAGGAAGAAGCCGCTGAGCCGGACGCGGAACAGAAAGAGTAGGCGTGTCACGCTATCACTCGAAGAAATAACAAGGCTTTTTTAAACTTCTATGTCGGTGGTCTTGCCATGACGTCTTCCCAATATCGCATTTGTTATTCTCTCATTGCCGTGAGCGCCGCGCTCGTACTCGCGCTGGGATGTGGGCGTAACGGTAGTAATTATGTGCCGCTCGACGACGACGCGTCCTTCTTAACGCCGGCGACCGATGTGGCGCCTCATGTGCCCGAGGCGCAGGGGGAAGAAGCGTCGACGCCACAAGTGACCAACGCGCCTGAAGACGCCTCACACGCTCAACCGACGCCAACCGACGCGCCCCAGGGCGTGCCGCGATTCGACGCCAAGGGCGTTGCGCTTGATCTACGCGATTGCGCCGGTTTTAGCGCGCTATCGCACGCGCAACGCGCTCAATTAAAGAACGTCAAGGTTCTACGCGCAAGCGGCGTTATCGATCAACAGACGCTCCAAACTCTCGCCGATATGCCGGCGCTAGTGGAACTGCTATGGCAAGACGCTGTCATAACCTCGCCGGAACAGCTCGGACAAGAGACGACAGCCGCCTTTACGACCGCGCTGGCGCGCTCAGGCGTTAAAAAGGTTCGTTTCACCGGTCTTAAAGTCAACGGCTCCGACGCGTGCTTTCCAAAATTCTTACTAGACGCGCTGGCGCAAGCGCCGAAATTATCCGACTTAGACCTGAGCGGTTCCTGTATTGTCGACGCCGACCTCCAGGGAATCGACTGGTCGAATCAATTTGCCGCGCTCACTCGATTAAATCTATATGACACACAAGTTAGCGACGCGACGGTACGCGCGCTCGCACCGTTACAGTCGCGACTGACCTGGTTGAATCTGGATCAAACTCAGATCAGCGTGGCGTCGGCGACGGAACTATCGAAATTCTCTAATCTTACGTTTCTTCACGTCGGTCGAACGTCACTAGACGATTCGTCGGTGGAAGAATTAGCGAAACTGACCAAATTGGAAAAGATTCACGTCACGCGCACGAAGATCACGGTCGAGGGCGCAGACGCTTTACGCAAGGCGTTGCCGAAATGTCAGGTCGTTTCGGTACCGGAAAACTAACGCGCTTATTCTACGTAACTGACAAAAGACAAGCGTTTTCAACCCACAGAGGAGTTGCTATGAAACGATTCTCGTTCTTACTTATGGCGTTTGTATCCCTGGTTTTAACGTCGGCGTCTTTCCTTTGCGCCCAAGAGACCGACGACGGATTCGTCTGTATCTTCAATGGCAAGGATCTGACCGGCTGGAAGGGCGATCCGAATCTGTGGTCCGTGCAGGACGGCGCGATCGTCGGACAGACGAACGACTCCGATAAGAAGATCACCGTAAACCAAGCGCTCTATTATGCCGACGACATGGAGATCGGCGACTTCGAGATTCGCTTCGACTATCGCATTAGCAACTGGGGCAACTCCGGGCTGTACTATCGCGGTTGGTTCCTGGAAGAACCGGAAAAATTCCGCATGGGCGGCTATCAGGGCGATTTCGACGGCGCCGCGCAATACAGCGGTATTATGTACGGCGAGGCGTTGCGTGGTATTTTAGCGAACCTTGGCACGGTCAGTCGCGTTACGCCCGAGGGAAAAATTGAGGCGGTCTCCTCCTTTGCAACTGCGGACGAAATCCGTAAAAACGTCAAGATCGAAGACTGGAACCACTATGAAATTTCCGCGCGCGGTTATGTCTTTGTCCATAAGATCAACGGCAAAGTCACAAGTGTTTTTGTGGACGAAGATTCCGACGATGTGCGTCGTTCCAAGGGGATTCTCGGATGGCAACTGCATGTCGGCGAAGGCGGAATGAAGGTTGAAATTAAGAATATCTACCTCAAAAAGCTTTAATTTCGCTAATCTTACGCGTGGTCATTCCCACTCGACACAGAGACAACTATGGCAGTTATTCGTTTGGGCGCTCGTCCCAGTCAACTTTCGATGTGGCAGGTCAACTGGTGTGCGCAGGCGTTACGCGCGCAGGGACGCCAGGTCGAAGTGGTTCCGATCCATACCAGCGGCGATATCGATCGCAGTAGCGTCATTGCGAACTTGGGCGCTCAAGGGGTCTTTACGAAGGAGATCCAACGCGCGCTACTCAATGGCGAAATCGACGCGGCGGTGCATAGCCTCAAGGACTTGCCGGTAGAAAAAATACCCGGTCTGACACTGGCGGCAACGCCCAAACGCGAAGAGCCTTACGACGTCTTTGTGTCTACGAAATACCCTACCTTAGAAGAACTACCGCCCGGCGCCACGATAGGAACTGGGAGCCTAAGGCGCGTGAGTATGGCGCTGAGATATTGCGCAAAACTTTACCCGGAAAAGCCGCAATGGCGCGCAATGCCAACACGAGGCAATGTCGAAACGCGCCTTAAGAAGCTTCAAGACGGGGAATACGACGCGCTCATTCTCGCGAGCGCCGGTCTCAAACGCCTTGGCTTGCAATCGAAATACTGCGTGAAACTCAATGCGCCCGACTTCCTACCGGCGGTCGGACAAGGCGCGTTGGGACTGGAAATCCGCCAAGACGCCAGCGACGATATTCGCCAGGCCGTCACGTCGCTCAACGACGAGACGACCTACCTCTGCGTTCAGGCAGAACGTTCCTTCCTGGCGACTCTACAGGGCGGTTGTCTCATGCCGATCGGCGCACACGCGCAACTCGTGCCAGGGGAAAACGATTTAGACGTCCTGATCTTACAGGCTCAAATTCTCTCCTTCGACGGTCAGGAATCGCACAGTACCCAGTCTCTTCAATTTCTACCTCGCGTGGACGACTCTAACGCGCTACCGTTTTCGACCAAAGTTTCACTCGCGCAACTACTCGGCGTTAACGCCGCCAATAATATCATGGAACAAGGCGCGTCGGAACTGGTCGAGCGTATTCGTGCAGAACGTCAGTCACACGCGCCCCAAGCGTCCCAGAGCGGTCAAACCACCGTCGACCTCAAGCAGGACGCGCCCGAGACTCGCCGGTCAAAACAATAGCGCGACCGACGTCTTTCGTCGTAGAGCTCGACATAAACTAACCATAAGGATAATAAATAGATATGCTATCTCAAACCACACGCGAAAAAACGGCGATCGATACCATGCGTTGTCTAGCTATGGACGCAGTTCAAGCGGCCAAGAGCGGTCACCCGGGCACGCCCATGGCTTTGGCGCCGATTACCTATTTGCTCTATAACGAAAGAATGAAATACGATCCGAAGCGACCGAACTGGGTTGGGCGCGATCGTTTTGTCCTTTCGATCGGTCATGCCTCCACGCTGCTGTATTCTGTTTTGCACTGCGCTGAAGTGCGCGCGCTCGCGGACAATGGTCAACCGAGCGATCGTCTTGCAGTGGAACTTGACGCGTTGAAGCAATTTCGCCAACTCGGCTCCCCCTGTGCGGGTCATCCGGAGTATCGACGCGTAGACGGCGTTGAAATGACGACCGGACCTCTCGGCGCCGGCGTGGCGACCAGCGTCGGTATGGCCATGGCGAACAATTGGCTCGCCTCGCGTTATAACAAGCCGGGCTTTGAACTGTTTGCCAGTAATGTCTACGCGCTGTGCGGCGACGGGTGCATGATGGAAGGCGTCAGTTCCGAAGCGGCGTCCCTGGCCGGTCGACTCAAACTCTCGAACCTCTGCTGGATCTACGACCGCAATCATATCACGATCGAAGGGGACGCGGCGCTGGCGTTCGACGAAGACGTGCCCGCTAGATTCCGCGCGTACAACTGGAACGTCGTTGAAGTCGACGACGTGAACGACCTGCCGGCCTTGCGCCAGGCGTTTGACGCGTTCGACGCCACAAACGATCGCCCTACGCTGATCGTGGTAACCAGTCGCATCGCCTACGGCGCCCCGACCAAAGAGGGAACCGAGGGCGCACACGGCGCTCCGCTGGGCGAGGAGGAAATCGCCGGGGCGAAGAAATTTTACGGTATGAACCCGGAAGAGAAATTCGCCGTGACCGAGGAGGTGTACGCGACCTTCCGCGAAGGGGTGGGCGCGCGCGGTTCACAATTATCCGCACAATGGGACAAGCTCTTTGAGCAATATCGCGCGTCCTATCCGGAACTTGCGCAGGAACTCGACCGACTCTTTAAAGGCGAGCTTCCTCCAAACTGGGACGGCGCCATTGAGACGTTCCCGACCGACGCCAAGGGCATGGCCAGTCGCGCGTCGAGCGGCAAGACGCTCAACGCGTTAGCCGCAGGCATTCCTTGGCTGGTCGGCGGTTCCGCAGACTTAGCGCCGTCGAATAACACGTGGCTGAAAGCGGACGGTATGGGCGAATTCGGACCAGGCGTCGCCGGTCGCAATATTCATTTTGGGGTGCGTGAAAACGCTATGGGGGCCATAGCCAACGGTCTAACGCTCAGCGGACTGAAAGCGTACTGCGCGACCTTCTTTGTCTTCGCCGACTACCTGCGACCGATGATTCGTCTGGCGGCGCTCATGCAGCTGCCGACCCTGTTCATCTTCACGCACGACTCTATCGGCGTGGGGGAAGACGGACCGACGCACCAGCCGATCGAACACCTCGCGTCCCTGCGCGCTATGCCGAACCTCTTGGTCTTCCGTCCGGCGGACGCCAACGAGGTCGCCGAGGCGTACCGCGCCGCGATTCAAGAGACAAGCGCGCCCTCGGTTTTGGTCTTCTCTCGTCAGAATCTACCGACCGTTGATCGTGAAAAGAACGCGTCGGCGGCTGGCGTTGCCAAGGGCGCTTACGTTCTCAAGGACGCCGACGGCGCGCCGCAAGTCGTGCTCATGGCGACCGGTAGCGAAGTCTCGCTGTGTCTGGCGGCACAAGAGGCGCTTGCGCAAGAGAATATCGCCGCGCGCGTTGTGAGCGCGCCGTGTTTTGAGCTCTTCGAACGTCAAAGTCAAGAGTATCGCGACGCCGTGCTTCCGCCTCAAGTCAAAGCGCGCGTGGGCGTTGAACTTGGCGTGCAAATGGGCTGGGACAAATACCTTGGCGAGTCCGGACTATTCCTTGGCATGTCGGGCTTTGGCGATTCCGCGCCCGCGGGTAAACTCATGGAACATTTCGGCATAACGGTCGAACATGTCGTGGAACTTGCCAAGGAATCAATCGCAAAGTCGCAAACGCGCTAAAGTCTATTGTGCAAAGGCTTAACACATAACTTTAAATAACGCGCGCGGTACGCGCCGCCAGCAAAGACCAAACAAACGCCCGTGTCAACCGCGCGGGCGTTTTTGTTTGCTTTAAGCGCTAATCGTCCCCTTATACGCGACGATAGCGTTTACATAGGACTTGAAATCCCTCAAAATAAGACTTTACAGAAGCTACTAGTCTGTGCGCTAACGTCCCGGCAAAAAAATAAAAAAAATTTTTCTCCAAAATTATTTAATCTTCTTTCATTTATATAAACCTCTCATATTAACATAGGCTAGTAAAATCAGCTAAACTAGAAAGAGTTGTCAAAAAGTTAATACAATAAATCTAGGATGTTTAAGCAAGATAGACGTATTACACAAGACAGCAAACACAAAGGCGTCTTTTCCTGATTAACCTATTATTAAAGTCGTACTAAGACTATTAATCATAATACTTAATAAAGGTTTATTCTTTATAACAGGAATAACAGAAGATTTAGTTTGCGTGTAAGGATTAACAAGTTGGGTAATTTAGATAATTCTTAAAGTTTGTCAAGACCTAATTTTCGACAAATTTGTACGACGCTATTCTCCCAAGAAATTGACATTGACCCGCCAAAATAGAAATCCTATAATCACAGACGAATACTATGAACTTTGTAGTGTAAGTTATTCACTAACAACACTACGACGAAGTTCTTTGTCGTTTTTCCTATGTTTTCAAGGACGTCGAGTAACGCGCCCCTTGTTAAGATAACGAGACAATAACGATCGTAACGTGCGACGTCAAGAGATATTTTTTTTACTAAAAGTTTTTTTGACGAAAGCGTTTTCGCCTTGACATATTGAGGAGTCCTAGTTGTCCACGCGCGATTTCGACCAACGCGAGCAGATCCGCGACGCGATCGACATAGTCGACCTTGTGGAGCGTTATGTGCCGTTGCGTCGTCAAGGCGCGAACTATGTGGGGCGTTGTCCTTGGCACGACGACTCGCGTCCGAGTCTACAGGTGAACGCGACGCGTCAGACTTTTAAATGCTGGGTATGCAATATCGGGGGCGACGTCTTCTCCTTTGTCATGCGCATAGAGAACGTGGAGTTTCCCGAGGCAATGCAAATCCTCGCCGATATGGCGGGTATTACCCTGGTTAAACGTCGCAAACGCCTCAATTCGCCACCTCCTACCCCTCAACTGCCACCGCCGGAATACGACGAACAAGCCGACGGCACAATCGTCGAGGGAATACCGCTGGAAGCGCTTAATCGTCAGGCGTCGTCGCAGGAGCAGGCGCAAGTTCAACCGCTCGAGGAAATCCCCAAATCCTCGTTATATTCCGCGATGGCGTGGTTGGCTCGACAGTACCGCCGTGCCTTTTTAAATTCCCCGGAAGCGGAGGAAGCGCGGAAATATGTCGAACAGCGCGGTATCTCCGAAGAATCGAGCGAACGCTATATGATCGGCTACGCGCCAATGAACGCGTCGGAATTACTGCGCTGGGTCAAGTTCGATCGCCAACGCGCGCGCATTCTGGAGACGACCGGCACGCTCGCCTATCGCGACGACTACGACCAACGCGGTCGAATCCTACCGCGACCGGCTCCGGAAAAGTCGCCGACCCTCACAAATCAAGAGCAAGCGCGATATTACGATCGCTTTCGCGGGCGCTTAATCTTTCCGATTCGCGACGTGCAGGATCGCGTCGTGGCTTTCGGCGGGAGATTACTTCCGAATACCACGCTAAAAAGTCCGGCGAAATACGTCAATTCACCCGAAACGCCCATCTTCACAAAGTCCAAGATGGTTTACGGTCTTGACTTAGCGCGCAACGCAATCCGCCAGTCGGGTATGGTCATGATAACCGAGGGCTATACCGACTGTATCATGACGTCGCAATTCGGATTCGGCAACGTCGTCGCGGTCTTAGGCACCGCGCTGGGCGCTCAGCATGTGCGCATACTCAAACGCTTTGCCGATAAAATGATACTCTTGCTCGACGGCGACCAGGCCGGTCAGAAGCGCGCCAGCGAGGTCTTGAGATTCTTCGTGGAGCAAGGCGTCGACATGAGCGTTCTGACGCTGCCGAACAACGCCGACCCGTGCGAGTTCCTACTTGAACATGGCGCTGACGCCTTCGAAAAGCTACTTAAGACTGACGCCGTTAGCGCGCTTGACCACGCGTTCAACGTCGCTACGCGCGGAATCGACCTCGATCGCGACGTGGTTGCCGCCGCAAAAGCGCTAGATTCTCTACTCGACGTGCTCGCGCTCTTCCCCGAAGAGCAAAGGCAAAGCAACGACCCTGCAAGATTGAGAATGATAGGCGCGCTACAGCGTTACGCAACCCTCTTTCACATCGAACCACAGGAACTGCGACGTCAGCTCGACGAAAAACGCAAGCAAACGCGCTACTACCAAGAGCGCGACGCACAGCGCGAGTTGGCGCGCGAGAATATTGGTCGCGACCAGAACCAGAACGCGTCCGCGCCGCAGGAGAATTACCGCGCCAACTGGGTCTATCCGATAGCCAGCGCGCGCCAGGAGAGCGAACAGGAGCTTCAAGAGCGCTTTCCGCCCTTTGAAACCTATGTGTGGCACAATCAGTCGCTCATGCCCTCGCTATTGGAGCGTGAATATTTGCAACTGTGGCTGACCGACCCGAGCGTATTGCCGGAGCTACTCGCGTCGATACAAACCGACGACCTACGCTCGCCCGTGACGCAACAGCTCGACCTACTCGCGCGAGATTACTTCGAGCGCGATCTCGAACCGACCTTCGAGAGAATACTACTGCGATACACTGACGATAACATGAAGCTCTTCCTGATCAACCTTGACGAACAGGCGAGCAAAATGGAACTGGGCAAGGCTCTTGAGAACCAGACGCAGCGCGCGCGCCTGGTCGGCGAGATTATCGCCGGTTTCCAGCGTGCGCGTATGCAACGCGAAGCGCCGAAGCAGTTGAGTCAATTGCGAGAAAAGGACGCGAGCGCGGAATCGAAACTCAACGCGCTCTTAGCGATCCAGCGTCAGCGTCAGGCGTTTGAGTTAAACCGTAACGGTAACGACGAAGACGCCCAAAAGAACGACGACTCCGCGCCCTTTTAACACGCGCGTGTCGAAACCAAGAAAAAAACGCGCAAATGTCATTTGACATGTGCGTACTTTAATTTGAGAGTCTCTGTCAATAGACTCTCACGTCCTATGTCGCGCAGACGCATTCATCGCGCGATTACGACTTTTCAACGTCTGTGGTCAAGCCATTGCGTTAGGCGTCGTGAGGCGCTGTCCCACGACGACAATAAAAGGAGTTATTTGTGACGTCATCCGACCAGAATAACGTCGATTTTCTGAGGTTACTAGCACACGGAAAATCCCAAGGCTATATCACGTCTCGTGAATTCACAAAATTAATTGTCATGTCCGGCGTGACCAGTACGACCGTCGCCAAGGAGTGGCTTCGCAAATTAGAAGACGAAGACGTTGAAATTATCTACGAAGAAGATCGCCCCGGTGGATTTTGCGATTTCGTCATTTCCGAAAGCGACGACGATCTTCCGAACGATTCTCAAAACTCGAGGTTCAATCACGACTTAAATTACGATGGCGTCGAACCGGGTCAATCTTGCCTTGCTGAGGCGCTAGACGGCGCCGACGCGAGCAGTTCCGACCCGATTCGTCAGTATTTCAACGAGATCGCCAGCGTCCCGCTACTGACCAAAGAGCAAGAGGTCAAACTCGCCAAGCGAATTGAAAGCGCGCGACGACAATACCGTCGCCTCGCCTACTCCGCGCCCATGGCGATTAAATATATCAATGAACTACTCGATAGCTTTGCGGTCGGCAAAGTGAAATTCACGCGTACGTTCGACGCGACCAAAGAGGCTCAGCCCAACTTGCTACGGTGTATTCCAGTGCACCGTAGCACCTTAAAAATTGCAGAAAGCAAACTGCAACGCCTCTATGCCCAAGCGGCGCGCTTGCGTCATTCGCTGCGTAGCGTCAAACGCAACGCTAAACGAATCAGAGGCAATACGTTATTCGCCTCGCAAGAGGAAAGCGCCAAACTTAAGGCGCAATTGCGCAACGTGAACGCGCGTATCTTCCAAATCCGTCGACACAACGCCTATCTAGTGGAAGATCTCCACTTGCGTCTGGGCAATGCCCAATCGATCCTTGAGCTCATGAAAGAGACGCTCAAGCGCTGGCAAAAGCTTCTAGATTTCAAAAATTCCCCTCGATACCCCCGCTACACCGAGCGCAAACGCAACGAGGTCGAAGCGGAGTTGCGTTCTCTGCGCGCGCTCGCACACGAGCCTCCCAAGGCGCTCGCGCGTCGCATTGCCAAAATCGAACGCTACGCACAGGCCTACGCCGAAGCCACTCATCCGCTCACGACGAGCAATCTTCGCCTGGTCGTCTCCATCGCTAAACAGTATCGTAATCGTGGCTTAGAGTTCCAAGACCTGATTCAAGAAGGCAATACCGGTCTGATGCGCGCGGTCGATAAATTTGAATATCGGCGCGGCAATAAGTTCTCCACCTATGCGATCTGGTGGATTAAACAAGCGATCAATCGCGCGATTCAAGACCAGTCGCGTACAATTCGTATCCCTATGAACGGCAACGAGTTGCTCAATCGCATCCGCACGCTCCAGCGCGAATATTATCAGCAGAACGGTCGGGAAATGCCGGTGGAAGAGATCGCGCGTCGCACCGAGCGTCGACCGGAAGATATTTGCCAGATCCTTCAGTCGAGCGCAAGCCTCGCAAGCTTGGAGCGTCCCGTGAGCGACTATGACGACGCCTATTTCATCGACTTCCTCGCCGATAAATCGCTCGATCATCCCGAGCAAGAGGCCGGTAATAACATGCTCGCGAACGCGCTCACACGCGCGCTACGCACTCTTTCCCCCAGAGAGCGGGAAATCATTAAAATGCGCTACGGTCTGATCAACGGGCACGTCTACACGCTCGAAGAAATTGGCGTTTACTTCCAAATCACGCGCGAACGCGTGCGACAGATCGAAGCGAAGGCGCTCAATAAACTGAAGTCGTCCGGTCGCGCCAAGGATCTGGTCGGCTTCCTCAGTCAGGAAGAGAAGCTCCAGTACGAGCTCGAATCTCAAGAGAAGAGCGCCATGGTCGCCACTGATTTCTCTCGATAACCGCGTAGGCTTCAAGCCTTTGCAAAATAAATCGAACGCCGCCTAACCGTAAGATTAGGCGGCGTTCTTGTCTTTTATCGGCGTCGCACGAGGCGTCGAGATAATATCGCCACGCGGTAAATGATTATCCGAGCAGTAGTTGTAGCATACCAATCAGCCCACCGAGAACATAGCCGAGCGTTTCAATGGCGCCGAGATGTTCCGCGGTTAAATCGTTGACCATCTGATGAAATTCTCGTGTATTTTGTCGTTCGACCGACTCGGCGATCATCTCGTCGATATTTATCTTCTCGAGAAAGACCCCGGTCTTTTCCTGTAAGAATTGTTCGGTCAAGCCTTTGAGTTTCGGGATTAGCGCCTCTTGCGCCCAGCGCCACGCCTTAGGGGAATTCAAAATCGAGTCAAAGACACGAGCCAAGTCAAAGTTAATAAACCGATCAATGGCGTCGGCAAGGTAGCGCTCGAGGGTCTTGAGAACCTCCTCGACCTTCGCCTGACCTTCGGCGGTATGTAGCCAATTCTGCAGATCGTTCACCTGCGTCGCGAGAATATCCTTAATGATTGTAACGGTCTGAGGCTCGTTAAGTTTATTACGAATCAAGTTTTCCACGCCGTGCCAGTCGATAAACTCCACGACGCCAAGCGCAATTGTATCGCCGCCCAGGCCAAGGAGGGAGTGATTGACGTAGTCGCGAATCGTCACGGCAAGTTGTCGTCTCAGGGCAACGGTCAGTTGTGGAACATGTTGATTCAGACCGGCAATAATGCGTTGGGTCATGAACTCGCGCGTGGCGCTCTGCTGCAATTTCGGACGGATTGCCTCTTCCCAGAGACGCTCGAAGTTCTCGCGCGTCACGTACATATCGAGGAGTTTTCGGCAAATCGTCTCCACCGCCGGCGTGACCGTCGCGACGATATCGTTTTTGTAGTTGTTCAGGAGTTTAACAACATACTCAACAAGTTCGCGTTTACTGTGTTCATCGTGCAGATAGTCCTGCGCCATCGCGCAGAGCTTATTGGCAATCTCTTCGGGTTTAAGGAGTTCAGAGGCGACCTTTGAGCCGAGCTGGCGTCCGATTTTCGACTTATTGCGCGGCACAAGCCCTTGCGGCCAGACCTTGAGCCATTTCACCGGCTCATAAGGTTTAAAGAGCATCTCAATCGCCAGCGAGTTTGTAAGGTATCCGACCGCGGCGGAGAGGGACACGCGCGTCAGCGCACGAGTTATCGCACCGGGCGAATAGCCAAGCGCCTGCGCAACGCATTGCGCTGCAAGCGCTAGTAAGGAAACAACGCTCGCGTAAAAGCAAAAGACCTCTAAGAGCGCAAAGACGCGCACCGAACGGCTACTGCGCTTATTGCATACGATTTGCAAACGTTTTCGCGTGCCTGCAAACATAGTTTTACCCCAAATTCACCCTGGGCTAATCGTATGTTAGTTAAAAAAAATATCGCGTGGACGCTTGGATCAATCGCGCCCCGCGTCGGTTTTCTTAACGTTCTTTTTGTCGGTTTCTTTCTGCGGCTGACTCTGGCGTTGTTCTAACCGGTCATTCTCTGAACGTTCAGAGCCTCGAGTTTGATCGAAGCCGCACCTTTGCAGAAACAGTTGACACGGGGTGACAATCACGTCGCGGAAACCGTCGACGTCAATATTCCAAAAACCGCTGTTTTCATGCGCGTCGTCCTCTTGTCGGCACCATGCTTCGAAGCGAAGCGCTGTATTCTGGATTTCTTCTGCTCAACTTGTTCACTCTCATGCGCGCTAGCGTTATCTTCCAACGATAGCAAGGTCGGGGAGCCAGAATCAATCGTCTCCGGGCGCGGATTACCGGTAGCGTCAAACGGTCGCGTCGCAGAGCCGGGTTGAACCTTAATAGTCGCATGAGGCTGATAGCGTTCAAAGGTCGCAGGAGACTCCGGTCGCGCCAGCAACGTGGCGAAGGACGGTACGAAGTCCAAAAAGGCGTCGGTCTGACGCCGACTGCCCAGCGACGCAATACAGCGCTTGCCGGGCTGTGCGTTTAGCGCTAATTGTACCCAGAAACGATTCACTTGCGCAACCTCTTGGCGCGACATTGCCAGCGCGAGCGCGTCAAGATTGGCGCAGTCGCATTCAGGCGCGGTTAGATCGCAAGCGCGCGATACAACTGCGATTGCAACGCTTTAGATCCGACGCGAAGTAAGAGTCAAAACCAAAGATTCTTGAATCATACCCCACGCCTATGTTTCTGTTGGCCGCAAACCGCCGTAAAATGGCGCGCGTTGGGGTTCAAGTAGAAAAAGAGACGGCGTTAGTTGACCAACGCCGTCTTTGATTAGAAACGCTTTATGCGTTTGTATGGTTGAGCGCGTACTCGTGGCTTACTTACGACCGCTGACGTTCATTATGGAATCACGCATTTCCTCGTCGTCAAAAACCATATGCTCAACGATGGTATCGAGCGTATACGCCACAACGGTTTTGTTTTCCACGTCAATATCGTCGTCGTCAGCGCATTCGATCAGGAGGAACCCGAGCGATTTAACGACCATGGCGTGCTCGAACATGCTCACTTTGACCGCTTTATCTGTGACTTCACGCGCCTTGCTAGAGAACAGCTCGACACAGAAAGCCTTGAGAAGTCGCGCATTGTAGTTGGAATCGTTGATACGCTGAGCATTGTTATAATAGTTTTCAAAGTTGTTGACGAACCCTTTCATGATCTCGAGACTCAAGGTTTCGCTCACAAAGCGCACGTTCTTGCGACTTTCCATGAGTTCCTCGGCGTCATAACGCACCAGGGTTCGCGCAACCGTACGATTAATAGCGTCTTTCAGAATACGATCAACCGCATAGGCGAGGTCGTCAATTCGGTCCTCGTCGTCGTCTTTGACGGCGGCCACCAGAAAATTACTAAGGAAACTAAGGGACTCGACGTCGTCGCTTTGCACCATTTTGTCCAGCTCGCGTTGCAATACGTTGATAAAGACGTTCGCAGGGGAATCCTCGTCGTCAGAGTCGACGGCGACAGCGGCGTCGGCAGCGGCTTCGTCGGGATCTTTGAAACTAACCGTCGAGCCATAGTTCGTGCTCGCCAGGGCAACGGCGTTGTAATGGCAACACACAGTCAGCGCGCAAAGGCAAGCGAAGGTCAAAGCAACGGTTTTGGCGTTCAGATAATTCTTACTCATAACAATCCCCTTCCAATACGGCTTTTTGCCGTTTCTTGAATGTAGAACGTTCGCCAAAGGACGCAACGTCCCGTTTATACGGTTAATTCAACCTAAAACCTTAAAACAAAATCCCTTAAACGAAAAACAAACCAGATGGACGCAGAAATAAGATTCCTAAAATTTCAAACGCCCATAACCTCCAATTTGTTTCCCTAATCATCCCTAATCTTGCTAGTAGTCTATCACTATTTCGCCATACGTCAAGGATGAAAGTATAAAATTTTTAAAATTTTTTCGAGAATTGGCAAATTGGCAAGTTAATATGATAAGCGAGAACAGCTGAGCGTATTCTAAGTTATGTATTGACGTCACATACAAAATTTTCATCGGGAAAGACGACGTGGTTCAATTGGCAAAGTTTTTTCTCGCCGTCGCCAGACGCAAACAAGACGGTCGGGCGAAAGGCGACGTCGCGCCTTACGCGTAACCTAGCGCACCCCATGGCGTCACAACGATATGCTAACTTAACGCCAGATTCAGCGCGGGTATTCGTCGCTGTTCCGGCAATTCGCTGTGGCAAGATCAATCCGGACTACTCGAGGGGAAGGAACGGATCGATACGCATGGCTGGCTGCGAAATCACTTAACGCGCTCAGGCGCTAGAGCGCTTTCAACGCGTGATTATTCGCGTCTGGTATAAAAACAGGTACAAAACAAGACGGCGTCAGATCGTCCAACGCCGTCTTTCAGTATAGCTCTGTTAATAGTTTCTCTGTTGTGGTTTGAGCTCGTCTTTTATTATTTACGCTTGACGTTGATCACAGCGCCTTTGCTATCGTCATCGTCATCGTCGTCGTTAATGATGTGATTAACGATGGTATCAAAGGAAAACGCCACTACATTTTTGTTTTCCACGTCGATATCGTCGTCGTCGGCGCAATCGATCAAGAGGAAGGAGAGGGTCTTGAGTATCAAGGTGTGTTCAATTAAACTGACCTGGGTCGACTTCTCGGGGATCTCACGCGCCTTGGAGGAGAAGAGTTCTTTCAAATACTCCTTGAGCAGGAGAGCGTTATAGTTTGAATCTTCAATTCGCGGGCTGGATTCGTAATAGTCTTCAAAGTCGTTAGAGAATCCCTTGCGAATCTCGCTGCTCAACGTGTTGGTTACAAAGCGCACGTTCTTACGACTCTCCACGAGTTCCTCGGGGTCATATCGCACGAGGGTTCGTGAAATCGTGCGATACATCGCCTCTTTCACGATACGGTCAATTGCATAGGCGAGATTATTGATTTTCGTGGCGTCGTCTTCTTTCACGGCCTCAACCAGCAAGGCGCCGATGGTTGAAAAGGATTCAGGTTGGTCGCTTTCCACCATCTTCACAAGCTCGCGCATGGCAACTTTAAAAAACACGTCGGCGGGGTCGTCGTCTTCGTCGTCGTCTAGATCAACGATATTAGAGACGTCGACGGACTCATAAGCGGCTTCGTCGGGATCTTTGAAATTCGACGTAGAGCCATAGTTTGTGGTCGCCGCCTCTACAATGCTGGAATGAAAGCACGCGGTCAAAAGGCACAGGCAAGCGACAGTCAAGGCGACTGTAACGCCGTTTGAATAATTCTTCGTCATGACAAATCCCTCATCATAGGCTGCTTCGTCGTTCGGACGAACAGGTACAAACGAACAAATGGACGCAACGTTCAGTCTTTTAGGGCGCGCGCCAAAGACTCATTGCGACATAATCCATCACGGTAAAACAAATTCAGAAGACGCTGAAACCATCGATTCCAAACGCAAGTAACCTAAAATTTGCTTCCCTAATCATCCCTAATAAGGTAGACATAATGTACCAGGTCGTCGCTAAATGTCAAGCATATTTTACTATTGTTTCAGGAAAAACCACAAATTTTATCATTATGTCAAAATAACACACGAAGAAAAACGCTACTTTGGCTAAGCTTCGAGCCTTCGCCTCACGTCTTGTGGAAACTGGGCGGAAAGCGTTATCTTGAATGTCACAAAAAAATACTGCTTTTTCGACGTGACTGGCGAGAAGAGCGAGACGAAGGGGGGCGCTAGGAGAGAACGCTTGTACAAAACACGACGCAACTCACGACCTCGTCATGGCATATCAAATTTACGCATGTTCGGCTATCGGTATAGCGACGCGCCGCTGGATTGGAGCGTTTACATCGCTAGTATAAAAAACCGCCGCGTTCAAGCGCCGTCGCTTTTAGCCTCATACATGAATAAAGACGGCGTTAGACAATCCGACGCCGCTTTTAGCGTCATAAGCGCATGCTCTACTGTCTCTCTGGCGATTGAATCCAGCGCGGCGACGCCTGTTATGCGCGGTTAGCGACGACTCACTTGATACCATTAACAATGTCGGAGGCGCCGCTTCGAACTACTTGATCCAACAAACTGCTCACCAAAGACTGATCTTCCACGTCAATATCGTCGTCATCGGCGCCGTCCGCGATAAGAAGTAACGTCAACGTCATGATAATCATTTCGTGTTCAATCATGCTCACTTTTCGCGTGGGCGCCTTTAAGTCGTCGCTCGAATCGAGGGAGAACAAACCTATGCAAGCTCCCTTGAGGAACGCTGCGTTATAGTCAGAGTCGCCCAAACGCGGCTTATTCTGAGCATAATCAGCAAAGTTCTTTTGTAATCCTTTTACGATCTCTTGGCTCAAAGTCTCGGCGACAAATCGCACATTCTTACGACTTTCCTGAAGTTCCTGCCAGTCATAGCGTAATAGCACGCGTGAAACGGTTCGTTTGATCGCCTCTTTGATAATACGATCAACCGCACAGGCAATGCTGTCGCTCAACGAGGAGTCGTCGCCGTCTGCAACTTCGGCAGTCTTAATCAGGAGGATTTGTAATAATGACACTGATTCCATATCGTCACTGTCAATCATCTTCCCAAACTCACGTTTCATCGCGTTGAGGAAAGCGACGGCGTCCTCGACAGCTTCGTCTTCTTCGTCTTCGTCGTCGTAAATTTCCTCGAGACCATCGTGGAAGATGGAGACCGCGTCAATGCCGTTATCCTCAAAGATTTCATCGGCAGGCAACGCGTTGCCGGAGGTCAAGGTCGCGGCCTCAATGGCATTAAACTGACAGCACACGGTCAGCGCGCAGAGGCAGATGAGTGTCAAAGCGACAGTTTTCCTGTTCAATTTATGATTCGTCATAACGTCTCTTCCCAATACGACAATTACGCCAGTTATCTCCAGGAACGAACGAACAAATGAGCGCAACGTTCGACCTCTGGGGGCGTTCGCCCAAGACTCATGCGACATAATCCGTCACGGTAAAACAAATTCAGAAAACGCTGAAACCACCGAGTCCAAACGTATATAAGTTTAAATTTGCCTACCTAATCATCCCTAATAAGGCTAACTCAATGTACCACGACGTCGCTCAATGTCAAGTGTGGCTTTGTATTCCTATTAGTAAAAATTGCGAATTTTATCAACATGGCATAATAATAGACGACGAAAGCGGTACGTTGGCTAGCTTCATGACTTTACCTCATATCCATTCAGAATGCGATCGACCACATAGGCGAGAAAACCGATTTTAGACTGATCGTCGTTTTCCACCGCGGCGATCTGAAGGGAGGGCAAAAAGGCAAGGCTGTCCATGTCCGCGCTATTGACAATCTTTTCAAACTCTTGATTCACAGCTCGAAGAAGACGTCACAGGCGGCTACGGCGTCGTCATCGTCAAAAAGCGCTGCATTGGGGGCGCAAAGCCAGAGGCTGTCGTTATATTGGCGTTGTACCGGCTGCACACGGTCACGGTCAAAGCGACGCAGTTGGCGTTCAAAAAAGCTTTAGTCATAATAATCTGCTTCCAACACGGCAGTTTCGCCGTCCATACTTACAGGAACGTTCGATCAAATGAACGAAACGTTCGATCTCTTTGCTCAGTTAAAGAAAATCCCTAATCGTAACATACTTAGAAGACGCAGACATTTGATTTCAAACGTCCACAACCCTAAATTTGTTTCATATCATACCTAACACGACCAGACGACGCACGTTATCGCAGGATGTTAAGTAACAATCTCATATTGTCCCCAAGAACCTCGCAATACATTTCAAGACGTCATGATAACTTTACAGAACTATTCGTGGTCGTTATTAAGGTTTCAATCGTATATTTACGACATATGCACACGTGAATCAGAGCGAAATGACTGCGTTTCATTTCCAAGAGATAATAACAAAAAAATCTTTTGGTTATGCACAGCGCAATGTATCTGAAATTGCCGTCGACTGATTCGATAAATTTCGCGTCGCATCGGAACGACTGCGACGTAACGTCATGCCACAATGACATGTCAATTTGGCGTCTAGAGTCGCCGTGGCGCATAGCGGTTCGATCTGGCAAACGCCTACCCCGGCATAAAAAAACCGCCGCGCGTTTGACTTGACAGACGCACGGCGGGCTAGCCGTTGAGTTAGCGTCGACGGTGAATCAACGCTAACGTGTTTTCATTACTTATTTTCAACGTCGGAGAAATTGAAGTTCTCCCCGTCAAAGTCGACGGTAATCGTTCGGGTGTGCTTAACGCTTCCGTCGCTCGGTTTGACCGGACGCTTGAGCAGTTCCAGCGCCAGGGGGTTTTGGATCTGCTGTTGAATCACGCGTTTGAGTGGTCTTGCGCCAAATTCCGGGTCGTACCCGAGGTCGGCGATTCCGTCCAACGCGCTGGGAGTGAGAATGAATTTCACGCCCTGGCGGTCGAGTGTATTGCGTAGTTTATTCGCTTGAATCTCGACAATTTTGCGAATTTGCGGCTTCGTCAAGGGCTTGAAGACCAGGGTTTCGTCAATACGATTAAGGAATTCCGGCAGGAACTGCGCGCGCAATATCTCGTCCACCGCGCCTTGGATCTCGGCATAAGAGCCATTGCGCGAGGAGATCTCACGAATCGCCTGACTGCCAAGGTTCGACGTCATGACAATAATCGTATTGGTAAAGTCGACCGTGTGACCCTGGTTGTCGGTAAGCCGTCCGTCGTCGAGAACCTGCAGTAGGATATTAAAGACGTCACGATGCGCTTTTTCAATTTCGTCGAAGAGCACAACGGCAAAGGGTCGACGCCGAATCGCTTCGGTAAGAACCCCGCCCTCTTCGTAACCGACGTATCCTGGAGGCGCCCCGATAAGCCGCGAGGCGGTATGCTTCTCCATAAACTCGCTCATGTCGATACGAACAATCGCGTTTTCGTCGTCGAAGAGCGCTTCCGCTAACGCCTTGCACAACTCGGTCTTACCGACGCCAGTGGGACCAAGGAACAGGAAGGAGCCGATCGGACGCGACGGATCCTGTAGGCCGATACGACTACGTCGCACCGCATTGGAGATCGCTTCGACCGCGTCGTCCTGCCCGATCACGCGCAAGTGTAGTCGGTCTTCGAGCACAATCAACTTGGCGCGTTCGGTCTCCATCATTCTGGCCACGGGCACGCCGGTCCATTGTGAGACGACCTCAGCAATTTCTTCCGGACCGACAACCTGCCGCAGTAATCTCTTCGGGGGAGCGTCGAATTTCACGCCGTCTTTGGCGGCGTCGGAATTCTTCGTTTCCTCAGTTTCCTGTTCCGCGAGCTGTTTTTCCAGTTGCTGGATCTGAGCGTGCAGTTCGGACATCTTTTGGAATTCAGCATTGTCCGCCGGCTTGCCTTGGAAGAACGACTGCTTAATTTGCGCGTCTAAGTTGCGATATTCCAAGCGCTTGGCATTGAGCGTTTCACGAAGCTGATGCACGTCGCCCACGCCGCTCTTTTCCTTCTCCCAGCGCAAATTCAGTTCCGCAAGTTCCTCATTGGTCGCGGCGATCTTTTTGCGGATCTCATTGAGGCGTTCCACCGCGCTCGGCTCGGTTTCGTCGACCAATTGGCTTTCGGCAATTTTCAGTTGCACTAATCGTCGCTGTGCGTCGTCGATTTCCGTCGGCACGCTCTGTAGCTCCATGGCCAAGCGGCTCATGGCCTCGTCGACCAGGTCGATCGCCTTATCGGGCAGGAAACGCTCGGAGATGTAACGATTGGACAATTCCACGGCCGCCACGAGCGCAGAGTCGGTAATTTTAACGCCCTTGTGGTGGGTTTCGTAACGTCCCTTAAGGCCGCGAAGAATCGCAAGGGTAGCGTCGACCGTCGGCTCGCTAACCATAACCGGCTGGAATCGACGTTCTAGCGCCGCGTCCTTTTCCACGTACTTGCGGTATTCGTCCAGGGTCGTGGCGCCAATACACTTGACGTCGCCGCGCGCCAACGCCGGTTTAAGCAAGTTCGCCGCGTCCGCGCCGCCCTCGTGATTGCCAGCGCCGATCATGGTGTGCAATTCGTCGATAAACAGAATAATGCGCCCATTGGACTCTTCAACCTCTTTGAGCACGGCTTTTAGTCGCTCTTCAAATTCTCCGCGGAATTTCGCGCCGGCGATGAGCGCGCCCATATCGAGCGCCACGACGATTTTATTTTTGAGGCTTTCGGGCACGTCTCCGTCGACGATACGCATAGCGAGGCCTTCGACGATGGCGGTCTTACCGACTCCCGGCTCTCCGACGAGCGCGGGGTTATTTTTAGTTCTTCTCGACAGGACCTGGATCACGCGTCGGATTTCGTTATCACGACCGATGACAGGGTCGAGCTTGCCCTTTTTTGCGCGATCGACAAGGTTGACGCCGTAACGTTCTAGCGCGCGCAACTTACCCTCCGGCTCGCGGTCGAGCACGCGATTCTGACCGCGTACCTTCGCCGCGCCTTCAAGGATCTTCGTGCGATTGAGCGCGAAGAGCTCTAGGAGGTTTTTCGCTTTGGAGTCGACCGTGGCGAGCGCAAGTAGCAAGTGCTCAGTGGAGATAAACTCGTCGGTGAGCGCCGTCGCCTCTTGCGCCGCGGTCAAAAACACCTTTTGCAGTTCACTGGAGTAACCGGGCGTTGTGCCGCTCACGCGCGGGAGTCGGTCGATTTCGGAATTGACCGACTGGGTCAGTCGCACGTGATCTACGCCGATCGCCTCCAAGATCGGCGTAATATTACCGTCCTTTTCCGCGAGCAACGCCGCGAGAAGGTGTAGCGGCACAATTTCCGGATTCGATTTTGCAATCGCTAAGTTATTAGATTCGACAATCGCTTCTTGCGATTTGACGGTTAGTTTGTCATTTGAAAAGTTCATAAACACTCTCCTTTTGGGTCGTCTTTACAGACGTACACAACTCTTTTAGCAAACAGAGCGCCAAAAGAGCAAAAGGACTCGAAAAATAATATTTTTTACGTCTACGCGTCGCTAGGGCAAGCGCGCGCATGAAAGCGCGTTTTTTTGCGTCGGGGGCTGACGTCGACGTCAAAAAACGCTATAATAGCCCAAACGCGCTGGCGTCCACTGCGACCGACGCGAAGTTTCCGTCACAAGTATTCCGAGGGATATAAATCGTGGAACAGATTAAGGCAGAATTCATCCAGGCTCTCGCCGCGGCGACGACGCTCGAGGCGCTCGAACAGGTTCGCGTAGATTTTCTCAGTCGCAAAGGCAGTATCACGACGTTCTCCAAGAGCGCCGACTTTAGTAAGATGACGCCGGAAGAGAAGCGTGGGTTCGGTCAACGTCTGAACGAATTGAAAAACTTTGCCACGACCAGTCTTGAAGAAGCAAAGACCAAGCTGAGCGCGAGCGCTCCGCGACAACGCAAAATCGCGCTGGATCTCACCGCGCCCGGCAAAGGGGGTCGCGTCGGCGCGCTACACCCGATCACAATGGCGCAACTGGAACTAGAAGACGTCTTCCAAGGCATGGGCTTCTCGGTGTTATACGGTCCGGAAGTGGAATCGGAGTACTTCTGCTTCGAAGCGCTCAATATTCCACACGACCACCCCGCGAGAGATATGCAGGACACCTTCTGGTTGAAAAACCAACTTATTCTAAGAACGCATACCTCCGCAAACCAAGTGCGAACGCTCAAACGCTTCGGCGCCCCCATTCGCGCGATCTTCCCAGGAAGATGCTTCCGATATGAATCGATCGACCCAAGCCACGAAAATACTTTCTATCAGTGCGAAGGTCTCGTGGTCGATAAAGACGTCTCCGTGGCAAATCTCATTGCGGTTATGCGCCTGATTCTCAGCCAAGTCTTCAAACGCGAAGTGAAAGTGCGTCTGCGTCCCGGCTATTTTCCGTTCGTTGAACCGGGGTTTGAACTTGACCTAAACTGCCTACTGTGCGGCGGTAAGGGTTGCTCCACCTGCGGAGACGGATGGATCGAACTGATTCCCTGCGGACTCATTCACCCCGAAGTGTTGCGACACGGCGGGATCGATCCGAAAGAATACAGCGGTTTCGCCTTCGGCGTCGGGCTGACGCGTCTGGCTATGATGAAATACGGAATCACCGATATTCGTTACCTCAACAAGGGCGATCTGCGCGTGAACGAGCAGTTCGCGACCTTCTTCTAATCCACGACGTCGTACCGACTTACACAACAACTGCCGCGCGCGTTTCCCTAGACGCGCGCGTTTTTTGTAATCTCAAGGAGCGATGGGAAAATGCTAGAAGTCGAAGTTAAATTTCGCGTGAGGCGTCCTCAGGAGTATCAGGCGCGAATCGAGCGCGAGTTTCACGCGCAATGGAGCGCGCCGACGGTGGAGCGCGACCTGTTTTTTGTCAATGAACTCCAGGGCTTTCCGTCCCAGGGCAAAGCGCTAAGAATTCGCCAGCGCGACGACGTCTATCTAGCGGCGACCTACAAGGGGCCGAAACTCGACGCGCTCACAAAGACACGCGAGGAGATCGAACTGCCGCTGACGCCGACGCCGTCCTCGCCTGAAGAGACGAGCAAGAAAAGGCAGGATTGGATCCTCTTTTTCGAACGTCTCGGATTTCAAAGGAACGTGGAGGTGGTCAAGACGCGTCAACACGCTCGATTCCAATGGGACGCGCTGACGATCGAAGCGACGCTCGACTCGCTCGAATCGCTCGGCTACTTCACAGAATTAGAGGCGATCTGTGAACAGAGCGAACTAGAACAGACGCGCCAAGCGGTTCTCAAACTTGCGGAAAAACTGCATCTCGCCGAGCCGATCACGCAAAGCTATCTGGCGCTACAACTCGCGGCGCAAACCGGTCGCGACGTCGAAGAAAAATAACCCAACTTCCCCCAAGCGCGTAAAACGTTCCCCAAAATTGTTAAAACAAGACCAATCGACGTCTAAACCGCCAAAATTAGGAAAAAATTGGGAATTTGGTTAATTATTTATAGACGAGCGCGCCCCCTTCGATTATTATTGATAATGCGACGCATTGGATAAAAATGCATAGCGAGCGAAAGGCGCTCCGCTAGTCGCAATTGAAACAAGAAACAAACGACGACGAAAGTCGCGTAAGCGTCCGGAGGCACGAGATGAAATCGGGACTTTTCCTGAAACTATTAGCGCTAGCGGTAGTTTTACCGTTGACAGTCGCTCAAGCTAAAGCGGTCGACAGTCAAACCGCATCGGTAGACGAGTCCCAAGCGGTTGAGCTGTTTTCTGCCATGGAGCAGGGAATGGTCGAAGTTAAGCTCGTTCCCAAAAATTCCCTGCAAAGTAGTCTGTCCGTCACGAACAAGACGGACAAGACGATCGTGGTCGATATGCCTCAGGCGTTCGCCGGAGTGCCGACGATCGCTGCTCAGCCCGGTATGATGGGCGGCATGGGCGGTATGG
>JAUNMR010000074.1 GCA_030537455.1 Planctomycetia bacterium
GCCCGTGGCGTAAAAAAACGCAGGGCGATCGTGACAGCGGGTTGGTTGTTTTGGTCGGTGGTTCAGATAGGCGTAAAAAAGGCGTTTGTGGACGAACGCGTTTAGGTCGACACAGCTCTTCTGCAAGCTGTAACGCCTCGAGTTAAATTCGATGGTATATCTAAGTATGCGACGATGAATTATTAAAGTGCAACTCATCGTGTCGAAACGCTCTGATCTTCTTTTCAGTAAGGCGTCGAAGAATGACGATTTCCTCGACGCTGAGTCGCTTGACAATAGTTGTCGTTTTACTCCTTCGTCATGTGCCAGACGTATCTGGAAGGGGAAATTGCCGTGTAAAAACGACCGCTCCCCGGCGACCGCGTCGCGCGTTCACCCTTATACGCGACGCAGCCAAGCCGGGGAGACTCTGGACGTTTGAACAACTCGTTACTATTGGACGCCGCCCGACCGCGCCGGTTCGCACAATCTAGCATGAGGTTGGACGTTTCCTCGCGGCGTCGCCCCAGGTCGTCAAGGCATAAAGACGATCAGTAGTTGCGCCGTCATAATGCGCATGAACATTGTGAGCGGATAGACTGTTGCGTAACCGATGAGCGGCTTTTTATTACCGGCGACGTCGACGGAATAGGATAGCGCCGGCGGGTCGGTGGTACTGCCGGCGAGCACGCCGGTAAGGGTAAAGAAGTCGACTTTGCATAGACCGTAGCCAATAAACCCAACTGTCATGAGCGGAACAATGGTAATAATCGCGCCCAGCCCGACCCAGAGTAGCCCGCCGGATTTAATCGTGGCGACGAAACTCGGACCCGCGCCCAACCCGACCGCGGCGAGGAAGAGGCAGATCCCGATCTCGCGCATCGACAGTAACGAGTTGGACGGTAGTAAGTTATGCATATGCAGTTGAGGAGCAAACGCGCCCATGATAATTGCCACGACCAGCGGTCCGCCGGCCAGACCGAGCTTTAACGGTTGCGCCACGCCGGGTATATGAACCGGAATACTACCGAGGATCACGCCGAGCATCATGCCGATAAAGACTTTCGCAACGCTAGAGGAGTTCACAATCAGGTGGGTTGAACTCTGCGCGGCGGTAGCGGGTTCTTCCTGAGCGGCTTCCACGAGAAAGCGTTCCTTTTCCCGCTGGATATCGACTTTAAAGACAAAGCGAATCGTGAGCATGGTGAAGATAATTCCGAGCACGCCCAGCGGATAGGCGGCGGCGTAGGCGTTGGAGAGAATCGTTTCGTTCCCTCCAAACGCGGAATAAGTCGCCTGAGCCGCGCCCAGACCGGGGGTATTCGTGACCGCGCCGGAGAGAATACCGACCATAACAGGGGCGTCGACCTTTGCGATATAATGAATCGCGACGGTCAGCGCCACGCCAAACGCCACAATACAGAGCGCTAGAAGATTCAACTTCAGCCCGCCCTTTTTGAACGCGGCAAAGATACCGCTACCGACCTGCATGCCAATGGCGTAAACAAAGAGGATAAGCCCATACTCTCTAACGAAATGAAGGATCGTCGGGTTCACAAAATGGCGAACGCCGTTTGCGTCCTGATAGAGTAAGTCCGGAAACAGAGAACCAAAATGCCCAACCGCCAGTCCAACCAGTAGCACAAAGGTCGTCCCGAGCGCCACGCCACGAAACTTAACGCGACCAAGCGCCAAGCCCAAGGCGATCACAAACGACAGGGTTAGTAAGACATGCCCCATACTACTGCCGACCAGTAGTTCTCGCAACCATTCCATCACAACGAACTTTCAGAGGCGTCCACCCTTCCGCCCAGCGCCGCCTCGTTACGCCAGCCGTGCGCGCGAACAACCGCCGAGTCGACAATCTGTTCGTATTCGCTTTTGTTTTATCGATATTTTTTTATCGATAATTAAGTATTCTATACCATGTTTTCGGTTCGTCAAGTTGGTATTTTTTTATTCTTGGATTATTTCTTGGACGGGAGACAAAGCGACGCGATCCTGGTAGCGCTAATTGCGCGTTGGATAGTCGTTATTTTTGCGCGACGGAGGTCGTTGGTATTTTTTGCGCTTGCCCCTCAAGACAGGCATGACAAAATCGTCGTCGCAACACTCCCAGCTCGACTCAATCAAGGATCCGCAATGTCTTTGGCGCCACGAATGAACAAAATGAATCAAACGCTACCGCGACCGCTAGCCGTGATGGTCGGTTGACCCGCAGGAGATAAACGCGCGTAAAATAACACAAGCGATCGTGAAAGCGTTTGGTTCATTTTGCCTGTAGGTTAATACCAGCGGTTTGTTTCCTCCAGTGGGTTTGATCAACGTCGGAGTCGTCCCCCACAGTCCCAAGCGCCTGGATGAAATTGTAAGAAAATAAGAAATTTAATTTGACAGAAGAACTAACCCTGTTTATAATAGTCTAAACAAGAGAGCGGCTCTTGCTCTTGTGATCAGATTGGGCGGCTTAGCGTCGCCGGAAACCCTCGTTTAGTACTTGCGACGTCAAAAATGGTTCAACGCGTTAAAATGGGCAGATAAGGGAGGAAGAACTCCTGTTCTTTCCCTCCTGAAAAATCAAGGCGCGGTCTTGTCCTTAAGCGGTAGTCGTTTGTGCACGCGCTCGCCTCCGGTTAAGTCGCCGCGAACCTCTTAGCGCGTCTTTCCTTCGAACCTCATCCGGTTTGTTTTCACGTCGCGCTAGTCTCCTTCGCCTTGACGTCTAACGCCAGTGGCGTCTATCTTGTCGTAACGTCGTGTTAATCTAGCGCGCGTTGTGGTTCATAAGCGCTTGCGCCCGGGACGCTTTTTTGCCAGAAGAACTTGACGTTATACTAAACTGAAACCGCCCTTCTGACCGATACATTTTCCATGTGCCAGTGTCAACGCCTGTGCGTCGCTGGTTATTTTAGTTCTGAAAGTAGGCTCTGACAAATGAAAAACCTCATCGCCTTCTTAGTTGTAGCGACCATTGCCTGCTCGATCCTCGGTTGCGGTAAGAAAAAGCCCGCCGATATGCCCGACTTGGTTCCGTTCAAAGTCAAAGTAGTCGACGGTAGCACGCCGATCGAGGGCGTGCAGGTGTTGCTAACCTACGATAAAAACCCCGTCATTACCGGCGTCACCGATAAAAGCGGCGTCGCTGAATTAACCACGACCCTGCAAGGTTACACCAGCAAGGGCGCGCCCAAGGGCGATTTCCGCGTCGCCTGCATTAAGGAGCCGTTCCTTGAACACTGGAAAACCCCTCAAGAGCGCGCAATGATGGATCCCGGTCAAGCCGGCGAATATAACAAAGAATATCAAGCGAAACTCGCTGAAATTCCGCGTGAAGTCCCCGCAAGCTGGGCCGACTCCATGCAATCCGGTCTGACCCTCACAATCGACGGCTCCACTGACGAAGCGACCTTCGACGTCGATGGTCACGCCAACGACTAAGCGCGCTTGTGCGAGTCCAATTCAAAAAACGTTGGCTTGACGTCCGGTTAACTCCTTGTGGTTTTTGAAGACGTCAAATTAAAGAACCAATAGAACGGTTAAACGCCATAATTCAT
>JAUNMR010000043.1 GCA_030537455.1 Planctomycetia bacterium
CCAAGTTTTACCCAGTCACAGCGCTAGCGACCAACGGGAACGGATACGGAGTCAAGCGGCGCGATCAGCGCGCCGTAAAAGAGTCGGAGACGCCGAAGTATTTGTCGAAGAAAGCACGGAGTTTGGCAATAACCGACTGCTTGCGTTTGGCTCGATTGGGATCGAACATAGACATTTTCGGAATAATATTAACAATAGCGGTACCGTCGGTTTTGAGCTCGCCGTCGAGAAAGGCGTTTCTAACAAACTCTCTGGCGGGCTCTTCTATGAGCCGCTCCTGGACGATAATTTCTTCAAGGTCGGCGTCGCATTGTTCGCGTACGAATTTCGGCCAATCTTGTATAATATCGCTCTGTAGGGTCACGGAGTTGACGAACTGCTCGATCAGTTCCCTCTTACTGCGTAGCTGCGGAGAAGAATCAATCGCGGTACGTATGGCTTTGAACGCCTTTTCGTCTTTCTTCAGTAGCTTGGTACGATATCGTTCTACGAGCACGAGAATATAGTCGATATCGACCTCGAGACTCTTGACAAGTTCCATTTCAAAGACGACGTCGTCGTTGATCGGTTCCTTAACGCGCTCCGGCGGACGGTACTTGTCGTATAGGTCGTTGTAAATACCGGTGTAATCTTGAAAGTCGATCGGCTTGAGAATGCGACGTTCCTCGTCAAACTCGTCAAAGACCGATAGAATATTATTGAGTTTGAGAATCGCGCCGAAGTCGGCGATAAACTTCTTCTCATTCGCCTTGCCGATAATCGGCTGACCGAGCGGAAACTCTGATACGAGGTCGTTTACACGCTCGCAATATCCGGGCACATGCGTACCGTCGGTCTCGGTATAGCCCTGATAGTAGTCCTCAAAACTCTTCATGAGGACGATACCGCTTGCATTTTCGTCCCCAAAGAGCGCAATGGCCTCCTCGGTCTCCTTGAGTATATTCTGAAAACAGACAATATTGCCAAAGGTCTTAACCGAATCGAGAATGCGATTGGTACGCGAGAACGCCTGAATTAAGCCGTGGTATTTCAACTGCTTATCGACCCACAACGTATTGAGCGTCGGGGCGTCGAAGCCGGTAAGGAACATATTGACGACAATTAAAATGTCGATCTCGCGGTTCTTCACGCGTGAGGAGACGTCCTGATAATAACCCGCGAACTTCTCCAGGGTAGGTTCAAAATTACACCCAAAGGCACGATTGTAATCGTTCATTGAGCGTTCGAGGAATTGGAAATCTTCAGGAGCGAGCGCGCTGGGGTCGTCGGAGTTTTCCTCCTGGAGAGCGCCTTCCGCCTCCAAGGCGCCATATCCGACCGGAGCGCGCGACACGGCGCTAAAGATAATCGCGACCTTTAGCGGTTCGGCAGTAGTCGTGCGCAACTGACGCTGGAACTCGAGATAGTACTCCTTAGCGTCAGGAATAGAGGAGACGGCAAAGATCGAGTTAAATCCTTTTCTTTCGTCCTTTTCCGAGCGTCCCTTGACGCTGGGGTTCTCCAGGCGCATATGACGCATTGTCTTCTGGTTAAAGTGTTCGAGAATATAGCTAACAACAAGCTTACGCCTTTCCGGGCTATGCATCACCGCGGCGCTATTAATCGCTTCCACCTTACGGTCTGACGCGTTCTCTTTCACTTTAATCGTATCGACAAAGTCAACCAAGAAGGGCAAGACGTTTTCGTCATGAATCGCATTGACAACGGTATAGGCGTGGAGCTTCTCGCCAAAGGTCGATTCGGTCGTTTGAACAATACCGCCGCGCTTGGCGTTCACGTCAAAGATCGGCGTGCCGGTAAAGCCAAAGATCTGCCGACGTTTAAAGCTCTTCTGAATGAGCCGGTGCATTTCGCCGAATTGCGAACGGTGGCATTCGTCGAAAATCAGAACCATGCGCTTATGATAGACGTCGTGCGTCGGGTTATTCTTCACAAAGATCGACAGTTTCTGAATCGTCGTAACCAGAATACGGTAGTCATGATAGACGCCGTTATGATCGCGATTCTCCAACTGGCGCTTGAGCGTATTGGTGTTATTACTACCGTTAGCGGCGCCCTTTTCGAAACGTTCATATTCCTGGATCGTCTGAATGTCCAGGTCTTTGCGGTCGACGACAAAGACAACCTTATCGACCTCAGGCATTTCCGAGGCAATCAGTTGCGCCGCCTTAAAGGACGTGAGGGTCTTACCGCTGCCGGTCGTATGCCAGACATACCCTCCCCCGGCGACCGAGGAAAGTAGGGATTTATCGTAAGTTCCTCGTTTCACACGATTAACAATCGCTTCGGTCGCCGCGATCTGATATGGTCGCATGACCATGAGCTCGTTTTTGACATTAAAGACGCAATATTTCGTTAAAAGATTGAGAATGGTATTCTTAACGAAGAAGGTCGAGGTAAAACCGACGAGGTCTTCGATCGGGGTATTACGCACGTCCGCCCAGGTGGAAGTAAACTTAAAACTCTTGGCAAGATCGGACTTGCTCTTCTTGCCGGTCGCGCGAGTGGTATTGGAATAATAGCGCGTGTGCGTACCATTAGAGATCACAAAGAGTTGCACATAGTTAAAGAGGCTCGCCTCCGTTAAGAAGCTCTCCTCGCGATATCGTCCGATCTGATTAAAGGCGTCGCGGAGCTTAACGCCGCGCTTTTTGAGCTCGATATGCACTAGGGGCAGACCGTTAACCAAAACGGTGACGTCGTAACGATTCACTTGCGAACCGTCCGCGTCGCGATATTGATTCATGACCTGTAGCGCGTTATTGTGAATATTCTTCTTATCGAGCAGGCGTAAATTGACCGTCTCGCCGGTTTCACGCGTAAAGGCAAAGCTCGTATCGCCACGTTGCAGACGAGCGGTACAGTCAACGACTGTCGCCGTCGGATTGCATAGTTCCGAGGTAACCAGTCTCTCCCATTCTCCGTCGGTAAGTTCAATACCGTTGAGACGTTGGATCTGCCGACGTAGATTCGTCAGCAGCGCGTCTTTATTTGGGATGTGAATATACTCATACCCAAGTTTCTGCAGGTCGTCTATAAAGAGGCGCTCCAACTGCGCTTCGGTCTGATATGCGTCGAGTCGATCCGCCTTAGGTTTATATTCTGACACAAGCGTGCCGGTAGGGAAGGTATCGTCCCCTGTTCGAAAGGTAGCAATCTGTTTATAAGTCGTCATCTTTTACTCCGGCAAAGCAGGGCGACGTTAGGGTTCGGCGCTCTACCGCCGTCCCTCGATTTGCGCGACGATCTGATCTATCGCCTCACGCAGGCGTTCTTCCCTTGCGACAATCTCTTTAATTTCGGCGTTTAGCGCGGTAATATCGACTTTCTCTCTGGTATCGCGCTGCTCGACGTAGGAGCTCACAGAAAGGTTATAATCGTGCTCTTGGATCTCCTCCATGGTCACAAGACGGGAGAAATACTCGCTCTCTTCGCGCTTGTGATAGGTCTGATAGATCCGCTCGATATTCTCGGGCGTTAAACGATTGTTATTCGTGACCTTAATAAATTCATTGGACGCGTCGATAAAGAGGAAACGATCGTCAACCTTTTTATTTTTGCGCAAGACCAAAATACAGGTCGCAATGGAGGTGCCGAAGAACAGATTACTCGGCAGTTGAATCACGCAATCGACGTAGTTATTATCGACGAGGTATTTACGAATCTTCTGCTCCGCTCCCCCGCGATACATAATGCCGGGAAAACATACAATCGCCGCGGCGCCCTGTGGCGATAGTTTATAGAGGGAGTGTAAAACAAAGGCAAGGTCGGCCTTGCCCTTGGGGGCGAGAACCCCGGCGGGGCTGTATCTTGGGTCTTTGAGAAGGTTGTCGTCCCCGTCTTGATTCCACTTAATCGAGTACGGAGGATTTGAAACAATAACGTCGAACTTTTTCTCTGGATCCCCATAAAACTCCGGGGCAATGAGCGTGTCGCCCAAAAAGATATGGATATTGGTATAACTCACCCCGTGAAGGATCATATTGATACGACAGAGGTTATACGTAGTAACATTGATCTCCTGACCGTTAAAGCATAGATTCGACGTATCGACAACTCCGTCGGCGTTCTTAAGCGCCAGCGCAACCTTCAGTAGCAACGACCCGGATCCACAAGCGGGGTCATAGACGTCGCGCACGTCGGTTCGTCCGTTAATCGCCAGTCGCGCCAGTAGTTCGGAGACGTCGGCAGGGGTATAGAATTCCCCGCCGCTCTTCCCGGCGTTGGAGGCGTACATCTTCATGAGGAACTCATAGGCGTCCCCAAAGGCGTCGCCCGCGCCGTCTTTATAACCACGCAGATCCATTGCCTCAACGCCAAAGAGCAACGCCTCAAGTCTTTTGCGACGGTTCTCCGGATTGCCCCCGAGCTTATTGCTATTGACGTTGAAATCGTCAAAGAGTCCTTTAAAGACGTCATGACTCGTCGCGTCAACGGTGGAGCTAATGATCTCTTGAAAGATCTTCGTAAGCTCCTCGTCCAATGACGATATCTTGCGCTCTCTCAACCTCTTACAGACGCTCTCAAAGAGGGACGTCGGCGGGATAAAGTAACCGATTTCTTCAATGAGCTGCCGGCGAATCTCCTCGGGTATTTCTTCTGAGCGTGACGCGTAGTTAATTTCAGGATCCGGCGCGTTTACATAATCCGTAAGATGCTCGGAAAGAAAGCGATAAAGCATTGCCCCCAGTACATAGGACTTAAAATCCCAGCCGTCGACGCTACCGCGCATATCGTCTGCGATCTTCCAAATCTCATTATTGAGCGCCTCGCGCTCCTGTCTGGAAACCAATTGTGCCATAGAGTTCTTTCCTTCGCTAAAGTCCAATTATACTCTTGTCTGGTCGCTGGGTTGCGTCGTGACTAATACAGGCATACGCCTTACTTTGAACCAATAGGCGCCCTAGGCGCCCATGTGAAAATGGATCCTGCTCAAAGAACATGGTAATAAGAACAAATGTTCTCGAAATGCCCGTCCTTCATGCGGAACCCTCCGGGAATAGTTCCTAGCAGAACAAATCCTAGGCGTTCATACAGACGTCTTGCATGGATATTGCTCTCAACGACGGCATTGAATTGCAAGACGCGAAAGCCTAGTTCTTTTCCTTTTTTGAGGCTATCAACTACCAGTTTCTCGCCAATGTGTAACCCTCGCGATTGGGACTGCACGGCGTAACTAGCGTTACAGATATGACCACATCGTCCGACATTATTCGGATGCAGAATGTATAATCCTTTAATGACTCCGTCGTCTTGCGCAACCGCAGTGTAAGTTTGAGAGGCAAAGAAAGCGGCGCCCGCGTCTAAATTAAGACAATCCTCTTGGGGAAAAGCGACGCCGTCCTCGACTACTTCGTTCCATATCCGAATCATGGCTTTCAAGTCTTTTTCCGAATACTCTCTGATAACCATTTCTAACTCTTTTTCACACAAAACTTAGGCAAGCCCGCTAGTTACGAAGTCAGGTTGTTGCGTCAACGACAGGATGAATAAGGTAGGGTATATCGCCTCGACGTACTCGCCAAGAATGCTTCTATCGCGGCTCTGAATCTATGCGTATTCCTGCCGAATACATTGCGACGTCATATTATACCCCAACGCGGGCGTCGCGCCAGGCGTATTCGCCACGCCATGGACGGTTTCCTGCGGCTTCTTTTCTGTCATAACGTCGAGGTCAGAGCTTCCTGTGCTCCAGCCGTCTTTTGATAGGCGCGTATACCTCGCGGATGTTTCTTCTGTGGAACATGAAGTAGGAATTGTCGCGCATTTGAGCGCCGACACACAAGACGCGCTGACTCTACCGCCTTACGATCTAGCGAATGCCAGCAGAGGAGGTTTATTTCACGGACAATCCCATCTGATAAGCCTCTTTGAACGCGGGACTATCTTTAACGACGCCCTTTTCGTAGACGCCAGCGCCGTAGACGACGCCCATCTCTTTCGCGCCTTCCACGCAGGCGGCATAGCCGCGAAAGCATTCAATTGTGCGTTCGAGCGACTGTCGATCCTCATCGGCGGCGGTGGCAATGTAGTAGAATTCTTTGTTCTTAATTTCTGTCCACCGTGCGACGGTACGATCGATGAGCGTCTTGAGTTGCGCGTCGATGGAGTAGAAGTAGACCGGACTAGCAAGGACAATGACGTCGGCGTCGATCATCTTTTGCAACACCTCCGCCATATCGTCCTTCTTAGCGCAAACGCCGCCGGAATCACTGCAGTAATAACATGCAGAGCAATAGCCGATCTTCTTTTCGGCAACGCGAACCTTCTCGACCTCATTGCCCGCCTCGACAGCGCCGCGCATGAACTCGTCGCATAAGAGGTCAGAGTTGCCGCACTTGCGCGGACTGCCCGAGAGAATCAATACTCTCTTGCTCATTGTGATCTTCTCCTATTTCGATTTATGACGTCGACCCTATTTTTAATATTCTATCCCAGGAATTTCACCGCGTGTTCAAACCAGTCTTACGCGACCGTTTCGACGCCGAATCCAAATCCATGCGACAAACCTTGTGACGCCTCAGTTTCCGCGTCTGTCCATTGGCTTTGAATACATTGATTCGTCCTTACGCAACGTGGTAGTTGGCGATACCGTCGCGTATTCCCACGAAGTTGTAAGTCGGCGGCTTGTTGCTATAACCCTCTGAAAGACCGGTATGTTTCATAATGACCGCGGCCGTACGCGAATAGACTTTTCCACCAAGTGTTCCTCGCCTGATTCGCCGCCATAATGGTAATTTAACAGCGACGATTTTATCACAACCCCCGGTGTTTTCAATGGATTATTCCGTCTCATTTGTTCACGCCACGCGCGCCCTGTTCAGACTTTGACGGCGCTGTTCTAAGCGCGATGTTCTGTCTGTAAACTTTTCTAGAGGAAAAGGGTTCTGAGAAAACCATTGAATGGCGTGTCTGTAAATATGATCTAGTGGATTCTTTCAAGACGAGCGCATTAAAAACGGATAAGTGAACTCTCCGTCCTTGAAATTATAAGTCGCGCAACTTGGGAATCGCAACAGTTTTATAAAAATTCTATAATAATTAGAGAAGTTGTTGACTTCTCTTATTGGACGCTGTTATAATGACATACTGGAGACGCCTGGCGTCAAGTTTGGCAATCGCAATTCAGTTCCACTACGTCCCTGATTTGCGCTTAAAAAGTCAGTTGTAACTTTCATCTATCAAGGAGTGTTTCAATGCAACACCGTGTTAAACGGAGGGGGGGGGGGTAAAAGATTAGCTTTTACGCTCGTCGAGCTCCTCGTCGTCATCGCTATTATTGGAATTCTCATCGGGCTGTTACTGCCTGCCGTTCAAGCCGCACGTGAAGCGGCGCGACGTATGCAGTGCACAAACAATCTCAAACAAATCGGTCTTGCGGTTCACAATTTCCACGACGCTCGTGAAGGTCTCCCCCCCGCGTGTTTGGCGCCTTATCGCATGACTATCTTTCCGATCTTGTATCCGTATCTGGAGCAACAGAGCCTGTACGACTTAATGTGCTCCACGTCGGACTACTACAACAACAACACTTTTTCCAAAGGTCTCACCGCCAACTGTTGGTGGAGCAAAACGTCGACCGTGCAACTGTTTGGTCGCGCGCCTTTGACCGACGAGCAACGACAAGCCTACGGCTCCGTTACCGCCTATATTTGTCCATCTCGACGTAGCGCTCCCGCTTACCTCAATGATCCGAGCGAAACGTCAAAACGAAGCGCCGCTCAGTATTACGCGGGACCTCAAACCGATTACGCCATGTCGCAATCGAGCGGAACTCACGGCTGGCACGAATTCTCAACCAAGGATCGTACCGAGGTTCGCGGTCCCTTCCGCATTGCCAAGTCGAACTTCCAATACGACGGTCTGCCCGGTCCGCAGGTCATGACAACGTATAGTCCGCGCGACTCCTTCGCGCGCCTGATCGACGGAACAAGCAATCAATTTCTGTTCGGAGAAAAACACTTCATTACGGACTACGACGTGAGCGACAATTACCCGACCCTCGGCGTATGCGACACGCTTGGCGGAGACTGCACGTACCTCTGCGCTGGCGAATGGGGCACAGGCGTGGTTTCGTCCGCACGCACCGTCGACCCGTGGTGGGCCGACGTTCTGGCGCAACCTCGTGAAAAAGAATGGAACAGCGCGCACAAATTCGGTTCCGCTCACGCGGGCGTCGTTAATTTCCTCATGGGCGACGGCTCTGTTCGCGCCGTATCGCTCACAACGCCGCACAACGTTCTCTACGCCCTGTCCGTGGTCGACGACGGAGAGACAGTCGTGGCGCCGTAGTAGGAAAGGAAACGCCAATGTCAATTCTTGGAATCTTCGAGCGCCGCGAAATACTGCTGGCGACCGTTTTGTCGCTGATTCTACTTGCGTCGGGCTGTAACTCGAACGTACAGTTCGGCGGTCGCGTTAGCTTTTCCGACGATGATTCGCCTTTGACGACAGGGACGGTAGTCCTTGAAAAAGACGGATACATGGCGCGCGGCGCATTAGACGAAAACGGTCGTTACCAACTCGGCGCGGAAGCGCTTGGCAACGGCTTGGAAAAAGGAAGCTACCGCGTTTACGTCTCCGGAGCGACCGAAACGCAACGCCTGGAACCGACGCGAGACGCCGATGGCAACATCGGCAACGGTTACGAGATACCCAAAAACCTGCCGCCTGGCGCCAAAGTTTTGGGCGACCGTCTTCTTACGCCTATCATTGCGCCGGAATTTTGTGACGCCCAAACATCCCCGTTGTCCGTTGAAATCGACAGTCGACAAAAAACGTTTGACTTCAAAGTTGATCGCATCAACACGAACAAATAACAAGAGATCATTCGAAAATGAAAAAGATTTTGCATAAATCAAAAGGCGTGGCGCTTCTCGCGACGCTCGCTGTCCTTTTGACATGTTGCGCCCATGCTCTATTTGCCGGCGACTCGCCCTTCGATTCACAGGACTCCGCTTACGAGAAATGGGCGCCTAAACTCGTCGACGACGATCTTATGCCTCGTCAAGGTCTGATCAACTGCGTCGCCGCATGGACGCGTCGTGCGTTCACCGGTCAACCCGTTGAACTCAACGCCGAAGAATTAGGCGACCGAATCTTGATCGTTGTGGAACAGCAGGATTACAGTCGTTTGCGATTCAACGAAACGTGCATTGGTCAACCTTTTGAATTTCCACAAGACGTCGTCTATCGTAAAGGTCTAGGAACGCACGCAAACAGTCGTTTGCGCGTCGTCTTCCCCGAGCCGGTCGCAAAGTTCAACGCGAAAATCGGTATCAACCGTCAAGAGCCCGGTTCCGTTCGTTGCGCCGTTGAAGCCAACGGTCAAACGGTCTATCGTTCCGATCTGGCGCGCGGCGGAGAACCGGCGCGTCAAGTCGAGGCGCTATTTGACCCTCCGACCTCTGAAATCATTCTCGAGATTGACAACGGCGGCGACGGGTTCAACTGCGACCAAGCCAACTGGTTGGAACCGATTGCAACAACCGCCCAAGGCAAAGTTTACGATCTAGTCGAACAAGGGGTCGTCTCAAGGTTTCCGAGCGAGATCCCGTTCTCCTTTAAATATAACGGCGTCTCTTCGCGTGATTTCCTGAACGATTGGGATTTCCAAACGCAGTCGCTCGACGAACTAAACGACCAATATGTCTGGACAGATCCCAAGTCGAAGTTATCCGTCGTTGCGAAAACGCGTCGGTTCTCGCGTTTTGCCGCTGTCGATTGGGTTCTTGAATTTCAAAACCTCGGGGATCAAGACTCCGGTCTGATCGAAGACGTTCAGGTCATTGACGGCGCCTTCGAATACGGGTTCGAACGCACGAATTTGGCAATTCACACCCTCAAAGGGGATTCTTGCGACGAAAACTCGTGGCTGCCAACTGTCGAAACGATAGCGCCCGGTAAGAAACTGGAATTTGCCCCCCACGGCGGACGACCCTCCAACGGCTCGTTCCCCTTTTGGAATATTGTCTCGCGCGATTACGACGATTCTGAACAGAGCGAGGGAATGTTCCTTGCGCTGGGATGGACCGGACAATGGAAAGCCTCGTTCGAAAATATCGACCAATCGATATCGCAGACAATAGTCCAAGCGGGCATGGAAGAGATTTCGACAGTTCTCCATCCCGGGGAAAGCATCCGCACGCCGCGCGTGCTCGTTATGCCGTGGCGGAGCGATCGGCTCAGCGCACACGCGCTTTTCAGACGCCTGCTCATGTTCGAATACGCCCCGAAAATCGACGGAGCGCCCGTGAAGATGGAAATCATCGCGCAATGCTTCGATCGATACTATCGTAAACGTCCGGATTGGGAAAAGGCGCCCGCGCAAATCGAATCGGGAAAACTCCTCAAAGAACTTGGCGGAACCGCGTACTGGTTCGACGCCGCTTGGTTCCCCAAGGGCTTTCCCAACGGCGTCGGTTCCTGGCGCTCCGATTCCACCAATTTCCCCAACGGCGTGGAAGAACTAGGCGACGCGTTACAACAGCTCGGCTTGCGCTTCATCTTGTGGTTTGAGCCGGAACGCGTAGCGCCAGATTCAGACATTTCCAACCAATATCCGCAATACGTCTTCGGCGGTAAAGACGGCGGTCTATACAAACTCAACGATCCAGAGGCGCGACAATACCTCACTGAGTTGCTCCTGCAGAGAATCCGCGAGTTTAAGGTCGGCGTTTATCGTAGCGATTTCAATATTGATCCGCTCCCCTTTTGGCGCGACAATGACGAATCGAACCGAAAAGGAATGACCGAAATTCGGTACGTCGAAGGGTTCTACGAAATGTGGAATCGTATTCTCGCGGAAAACCACGGTCTTTGGATCGACAACTGCGCCTCGGGCGGTCGACGCATTGATTTGGAATCAATCGCGATCTCAGTCCCGCTTTGGCGTTCCGATACCTGTTGCTGGCCAGGTCATCCAGAGTGGGATCAGAACCAGACTCTCGGGTTAGCGCAATATCTTCCGCTCTTTTCGTGCTCCGCTTGGGATTCGACTCCGTACGTTTTCCGTAGCGCCGCCAATCCCGGCGCGATTATGCAGTATAACTTTTTGGATAATGATTTTAACCCCGAGAGAGCGCGAGAATCAATCAAAGAGGCGAAGACATATCAGAAATTCTGGTATGGAGACTTCTATCCCATGTCGCACGTATCGGTCGGTAAAAAAGACGTCGCCGCGTGGCAGTTACATCGAAGCGATCTCAACGCCGGTCTCGTCTATGTCTTCCGCCAAGAGAATTCGCCCTACCCCGGACTCGAATTCCAATTACGCGCGCTGAAGTCGGAGGGAACATATCACGTTCGAGTGAAATACGATTACAACGTTGATCACGAATTCGATATTTCCGGCGCCGAGTTTGCGAACTATTTGGTTTTACTCAAAGATCGCAAGTCTGCTTGCGTTCTTGAATACGAACTGGTTAAGTAATCGACGAGTGTATTCGTTAAGTTCATAATATGGAAGCCGCGTTCCTACACAGGTTCGCGGCTTCTTTCTATTCAAGTATGGCTGAATCGTCCAATAGCAGTTGAGATTGACGCAGTTAAAACAAATAAGAACGCCTGTTACGTTCTTCCGGGGCGTCTTGTATGATCAGCGCCGCTATCAGAAAAAAGCGTCGCGGTCGTCACTGCGTGGGAGACTAAATACTTTTCAGTTCCTTTTGACATAACATACGTTACTCCGCAGGCTGATTGGAGTCGGTTTTCCAACGCTTAAAGAACGCTGCGAGAATCGCGCCGGAGATATTATGCCAGACAGAAAAGATCGCGCCGGGCGCGGCCGCTAACGGCGCGTTTTGAAACGCCTGCGTCGCCAGCGCGGAGGCGAGACCGGAATTCTGCATACCGACCTCAATTGCCAACGCCTTAATCTTGGCAACGGGCATTTTCAGTCGCCACGCGAGAAGAAAGCCGAAGAGATACCCTAGCAGATTGTGCAAAATCACGACGGTAAAGATCACAGCGGAGGCGGCGCGGATTTTATCGGCGCTGTGCGAGACGACACAAGCGACAATCAGGCAGATCGCCACAATTGAGACCATCGGCGCGCCTTTCGCGAGCTTGGCGGCAAATGATTTCCAGTAACGCTCAACCAAAAAGCCCAGCGCCACGGGTATCGCCACGACCTGGCAGATCATTAAGAAGAGCGCAAGGACGTCGACGGCAACGGTTTCGCGTAGTAAAAAATAGGTCAGTAGCGGCGTTGCAATCGGCGCTAGTAGCGTCGATAAAGAGGTTATCGCCACCGACAACGCCAGATCGCCTTTCGACAGGTACGTAATCACATTGCTGGCGGTTCCACCGGGGCAGGCGCCCACGAGCGCCACGCCGACCAGTAGCGCCGGCTCTAGGTGGAAAAGGCGTCCCAGAGCATAAGCAAGCGCCGGCATGACAATAAATTGCGCGGCGCTGCCAATGAGAACGTCCTTCGGTCGACGTACAATTTCAGAGAAGTCAGAAAAGTTCAGCGACAGCCCCATGCCGAACATAACAATCGCCAGGAGGGGGGTAATCCACGCAGTCTGAATCCACAGGAAGGAGACCGGCAAAAAGAAGGCAACGAGCGCAACGCCCGGGACAATCAGCGCGACCATAACGACGTCTCTCCTTACTTCAACTGCACGGTCTTCGAGTCAATTGGGAAATCAAAGTACGTGTCGGGAAACGGTTCGTCTTTAAGGGTGAAATGCCACCATTCTTCCTCTATGGGTTTAAAGCCGTGACGGAGCATGGTCTCGCGTAGTAACATACGCGCGGCGAACTGTTCCGCGCTTATCTCCTTGTAGTCCGGATGACTGAGCGCGCCGAAATAATCAAATGTCCCGCCCATATCGACCTCGCGTTCGGTCGTCATGTCAAAGAGCGTAAGGTCGACCGTACTACCGCGACTGTGACCGGAATGGCGCGCAACGTAACCGAGCGGGAAGATTTCGTCCTTTTTAAGTTCCGGGTAGAAATACGCCTTCATTTTGACGTCGCTGGAATCTTGCGACCACCTGACAAAATGGTCGACGGCACGTTGCGGGCGGTAGGCGTCGAAGATCTTGAGGCGATACCCTTTGGCGACCAGTTCGTCGCTGACCTTTTTGAGCGCGGCGGCCGCTTCCTTTGTCAGTAACGCCACGGGCGCCTCGTAACCGTCAATGCGCGCGCCGACGAAATTATAGGTGGAATAATAGCGGATCTCCAAGATAACATCGGGCACAATCTCGCTAATATTAACAAAGTCAGAGGAATCGTGCGACATCTTATAGGTCGGCTCAGCGTCCTGCCCCAATGCGACTTGAGCATAACTCAACGCGAAAAGAAACGTCATAACGCAGAACGTCATTGGCAAAAACCAGATTGTATCGATTCGTTGATTCGTCATTTGGTCGTTCTTTCAAACAGCAAGTGAACCGTCGTGACGCCGACGTCGCTACGGCGCTAAATATATTACCAACCCAATGGGACAAGTCAAGTTATTTCGGGAATTACCGGAGCGAGCAGAGTCAAATCGGGCGAAAGTATTGACAAAGAAAGCGCTAGACGCGTCGACGTCAAGACTTGCGTCCAAGAGTCGAAGCGTCTAGCGGAAATTAAACACTCGCGATAGCGGCGCAAACTACTCCAGGGTCGATTGAACGATTTCACCGTGACGTTGCGCTTGGAGCGTATCCATTTCGTAAGCGCCGAAGAAATCGCAGTTATTGTCCATCCACAGCGCGAAGGCGCGCAGTTCCTCGGGCGACAGTTTCACGTCGTAATGACCGTCCTTGATTATTTTCCAAAGTTCGGAACGATTAGCGCCGAATTCGCCCGGCATGGTCTTGGCAATAGAGAAGGAGTTCCACGCGGCTCCGCCGTGGGGCTGGAACTTCACGGGCGCGTCAGGATTGGCGTTGCCATTGCCCAGGACGTACACGTACGGACGCAGGTTAATATAGGAGGAGAGGAAATACTGTTCCTCCGGACCGCGACCTAACTCAAAGGTTTTGCCCTCTTTGGCGCCCTGTTCATGGCATTGCGCGCAATGCTTATCGAGAATCGGCTGAATGAGCCTGGGGTAATTCATTGGGTTCGTACCGACCATTTCGGGCTCGATCTTCGACGGTTCGCGCGTAAAGGCCGTGGGGATTGGCGCATTGGCGTTTTGCGAGGCGTTGAAACGCCCTTCATGACAGCCGAGGCAGGTGAGCGTTTCGCCCGGATGGACATAAGTCGCGCTGCGCATTGTTTGTACAGCGACGCCGTTTTCATCGAGCGCTTGGATATAGAACGGCACGTTCACGGGCGCGTCGAATCGAGCGCTACCGTCCTCTTCCACGGGGACGGTTCCCAGAACTTTACGCGCGCTATTTTCACCGCCAAAACCGATCCAGGGCATATTGGCGTTGACTGTGGTCTTGGGTAGGAGTTGGACAATACGCAACTCCTTAATTTTCGCGCCTTCGGGGAAGGGTCGGGTCGTCTTATAGACGTCGACTAGTCCGACGGTTGCGGTAGTGGGCAGCTCTTGCGGCGGATTAATGCGCGCGCGCTCCTCGTCGGTTAGACCGACATAGGTTTGATTGGGAATCACCGGCGGAACTTCACGCGCCATAACGGGGATCGGATGCTGACATGAGATCGCCGGGTCGCGATAGATCAGGTCTTTATTGCCGAAGGAATCGAGTAGATAGACGCTGTAGTTATTCTCCTCCCCTTTTGCGGAACCGCTGAAGGCGTCGTAAACGACCAGGAAGAAGTCTTCGCTGAGCGGATAGGGCTGACCGTAGTTGTGCGGGGGGCCGTGTGTTCCGATTTCCGCCTCGGGAAAGAGTTGCTCCGGAGTAACGCGTCGAATCGGCGCCATTGGGTCGTTGCCGACGTCGTCGTCTTCCACCATGGGATCAAGGAGGATTACAGAGCCAAAGTTCTGGGTATGATGACCGCTGGCGATTCCGACAAAGAGATTTGAATCGGGAATTGGCTTAAGGGAGGTCTCAAAATGAGGACGCGAATGCTCGTCGGAGGAGTAGTTGCCCTGAATCGCACGAGAATCGCGACCGTCGGGAAACGTTATCCACGGATGGTGCGCTTGATTGAACCCGCGATCAACGTAGTCCCAGCGGGTATAGACAATCATGCCGTTATGGTCGACGGTCGGCGCCCACTCGTTTGTTTCGTGCACGCTCAGCGCGACGATATCGGAGCCGTCAGGGTTCATAGAATGGAGCGTATAGCTCGGGCACGGTCTGGCATGGCAGCGCCCGTATCCGCCGCGACGTTCGGAAATAAAGGCGACGCGTCCGTTCGGGAGCAGGCACGGGTCGATATCGTCCCAGGGACCGTCGGTGAGTTGCGTCAGTTCGGAACCGTCGAGGTTCACACGGAAGATATGATACGCGTTCTCTTGGGTCCATTCGTAGGCGTGGCGTGGATTTTTGGTATCCGCGGCGCTAAAATAGATCGTTTTGCCGTCGTAGGCAAGGTGTGGAGCGAGAAAGCCCCAGGTAGAGTCAAGCTTAACGCCCTTGAGGCGACCGTTGGCAACGACGGAATCCTTGAGGACGTCGACCAGTTCTGGGTCGTCGCTAAAAGGATTCTTTAAAAGGAATAGTCCGCCGCCGGGGCGCGCATGAAAGCCGAAGAACTGGTCGACCATGTGATTGCCTTCACGCTCCGGCTCAGGGTTATAATGCCGTTTAATAAAGAGCATTTCGGAGAAATCGTCGAGCAACGGGTTCTTAAAGGCGATCTGACGACGCAATTGTCGCGCGCGTTTAAAGAGTTCGTAGCGCGCTTTAACCGTCTCTGGCAAATCGCGCAATTCTGGCGCATTTTCCAGCTGTCTCTGGGATTGGTCATATTGCGCGCACAACGCCTGCCACTGTAGGGCGAGCTGGTCAAGTTCGTGATCCTCTCGCGCCTCCTGCAGAGTCGTTAAGAGCTTGGAGACGCGTCGCACGACCAGATCGAGCGGGTCGCGATCCGACGGTTGAATTGTCGCGGCTTGGTCGCGCGCGGTCGCCGCGACGTTCTCTCTCATACCGGCGCTAATTTGCTCGCACAGGGAGGCGTACTCTTTGAGTCGCTCGAACGCTTCCGGGTCGTTTTGATCTTCGTCCATATCATAGACGACGCCATTATCGCCGAGGTGGACGGGTCGAATAATCTTAACAGCGCGCAGTTCCTCTGGGGCGTCAGAGGCAAGTTCTAGCCTGGCGTCTGCGAGAACAATGTGGTCGAAATTATAGTTTTCGCCCATATCGGCGATGAGAACCAGATAGCGACGACCAGAGAGCTCCACGTCGCAGGTTAGCGCACGATCCTCGCCGGTGAGAAACCCACTGCGCCACAGAAGATCGCCGTCGGCATAGACGCGAAGTTCGACTTTGCCTGCGCCGTTGGTTTCGTCGGAAATGCCAAAGGAACAATGGAAACGCGAGGCGCATTGCGGCAGCTGCAGTACAATCGACCCGGGCGCGTGCCACCCTAGCCCGCGCTCGAACTTCTGGTCGACAACAACCAGCTCGTGGTTATACGTCGTACGTCGCGCACGCGGCTCGCCGAAGCCGCACTCGACGTAACGCAGATCGAGTTCATCGAGCCATAAGGTCGACGCAGGCTGAAACTGCGAATCGTCTGCATAGCCGATTTCAGACCTAAGCGCTAATGGCAAAGCGCTAAGTAAAGCAAATATCAGGCAGAGCCAGCGGTCGACGGCGCGACCGACGCGTGCGGTGTGCGTCATGGAATCTCCTTGCGACACAAGTACAGGTTCGTCGTTGAGTATGGCGTGCCGACGTCAGAGCGCCGACGCTTGGCAGTATTATAACAAGGTGCGATAGATAGAACAAGAATTGTAGATTTTTCGGTTCAAAAACTAGTACTCGACGTCTCCCATAACAACATACAAGCGCATACAATGGCTAATGGTTATGCAAGTTTTGTAATAACAAGAGATAATTTTATTTGCCATTTTCCTTTTTACGCTTAGTTGTCAAACAAAGGGGTTCAATCGCTAGCCAGAGCAGTAACGAGCGCCCATTTTTTTGGGGGACGTCTATGGGGTCATATCTGCCTCCTGAATCGAAGTATTTTGGGCTGGCTCCGCCAGCAGGGCATGGGTTCAGGACGCTATCGTACGAGGATACGCAAAGTTCCACCGCCGACTTGGGGCGCTACAGCGCCCATTGGCAGGCAACCTACTGCTGAACTAAGACCAGACGGAACCCGTAGTCGTCGCTCACGGAGGTCGATCCGTCGCCGAGTCGAGACGCAGACCGGCAGTTCTTGGAGAGGCGACTCCAGGAGCCGCCGCGCAGAGCTCGATTGGAACTGCTACTGGGACCTGTCGGATCCTGAGTTGCGGAGGAGTCTGTATAGTAATCTGAGTCGTACCAATCGGAACACCACTCCAACACGTTTCCGTGCATATCGTACAATCCCCAGTCATTCGGAGCGTAACTCTTAACCGGCGCAGTTTTTTCTTTGTATGAGCCCTTTACGCTTGTGTCGGATGGGTAAACGCCGTTGCTGTTCGCCTTATCGCCGTATAGGACTGAACCGAAATTAAAGGGCGTCTTTGTACCGGCTCTACACGCGTATTCCCACTGTGCCTCCGTCGGCATAGCGTATTGAAAACCGCTCGGCAATACGTTGCTACAACTGCGATTGAGCGTCTGAACAAAGTTCCGACAATCGTTCCAACTAACCTCCTCTACTGGCAACTGATCGGAATCTGTAAAGAAACTGGGGTTATTTCCCATGACTGCTTTCCACAGTTCCTGCGTCGTTTCTGTCTCTGCAATCCAGAAGCCTCGCGTTAGCGTGACTTCGTGTTGAATCTCGTCACTGTCACGCTCCTCCTCGTCCTCCGGACTGCCCATCGTGAACGTACCGGCGGGCGCCCAGTGAAAGTTGACGACAACCCCGGCGATAGTAAGCGTCAGGAGAGCGCCGGGTTTGGGCTGTTCCAACTTCCCGGGTTTGGGCTGTTCCAACTCCGCTATTCTAGACTCGTTTTCCTTAGCCGTTTTCGCGTCAAGTTCGGCGAGATACTTGTTCAAATTCTTCGCTTTCTGTACATTACCTGCGATGATTGCGTCGTCAACTGCGCCCTTAATTCCGCGTGCGAGCACGCCGCTACGAAACTTCGTATATTTAGGGTCGTCATTAAGCTCTATCGCGTCGTCAATGTATCCCAAAGCAGACGCATATTCCTTCGCGTCCAACGCTTGGCGCGCGTATGTATAGTATTCTTCAGCGTCCACTTGCTTCTGCGCTAGCGCGTCGACCTTCTCCTTTTCAAGCTTGGCGTCGTCAAGGCGCTTTTTGAGACTCTGGTACAGTTCCGACTCTGTTCCGCCTGGGTAATAGTCTATTAGCGTCGTTAGGGAATCCTGTGCGCGCTCAAAGTCGCTGTTCAGAAGATACTCTGAGAATCGTTCCTCTTCCGTCATACGCTCTTGCCACTGCTCGTGGGTGAGACCCTCGTGACGGAGGTTTGTGAGAAAGGTCGTGTTTTGCAGACCGTTATTGGTAAGCGTCGGTTTCTGTGCCAGAGGTTTATTAGCGCTATCGCGACACATATGCGCCAGTTCATTAGTGCGATCCTGGACGTAACTTAAAAGCTCCATTAGCTTTAATTCGCCCGATTGTGTTTTGTCCGCCGGGTTGTCGTCGTACTGGAGCGCCTCTAGAAGGGCGTGAGTCAGTAGTCCATGACCCAAGCGCTGCGATTCGAGTGAAAACTGGCCGTCTTCACAGCCTTGCATAAAGACAAAGGACTTGGGCAGATCGCCGGTCTGTACGATAAAACTCTCGACGCCACTGACATTGACGGCGCCCCTTTTACTCAAACCGGGAATTAGTTCCGTTGGGTCGTTACGACACGCGTCGACCGTCATCCACTTGAAAGCAGCTGGAGAATCTTTTAAACGTTCCATCATGTCATTGATAGAAACGCCCGTGGCGCGGATTGTCTCTGCCGTCTGCGCCACAATATTCCTCGGGGCATAATAGGGCTGATTGTCGACCTTGAAGTAAAAGCCATGCCCGCTCAAATAGACAAAGGCGGCGTCTCCCTCCTGAAGACTCTCTATAAAAGCGTCAAAGGCTTTGTCGATATTGTCTTTATCTGAAATAAAATCTCGACGAGACTCCGACGTGAGGATCGTAATATTGCTCTCAGGCACGCCCAATGCAATAAACTGTTCTTTAAGCGCCTCCACGTCCTGGACGGAATAA
>JAUNMR010000044.1 GCA_030537455.1 Planctomycetia bacterium
CCCCGCCCTTGGGGGGGGGCGCCACGGGCTTTGCCCGTGGCGTAAAAAAACGCAGGGCGTAAGTCACAGCGGTAGGTCGGTTCTTTTCGTTTGTGCCGTAGTAGCAACAGTAAAAAATTCAGGTAGGACGTCATATGTCCAACCTGGAATATTTCGGGAGATAAATAGCGCCGGGCGGTAAATTATCTTTGCAAATCCGCAGTCAGTCGATTAAAATGAGCTTAGGCGCACAGGCGTGGAAATGCGACGTCGTGGCGTGTGCGTTGGTTTTAGGAGTTGACGGTATGGCTAGCGAAACGAACGAGAAGACGACTCAATATGCCGCCGGTATGCGCGTGATGATCCGCGACGAAGAGTGGATGATTAGGAGCGTACACACGGAATCGCTTCAATATATCGACGAGCAGAACCGGGAGTGTGTCAGACAGTACGAAGCTCTCACGTGTCTGGGCCTCTCTGGCATGGTCAAGAATCGTACCGCGGTCTTTCTCACCGATATCGACACGCCGACGCCGGTCGACCCAAAATCTACGCGGCTTGTGCCCGACGACTCCTCGAACTTCCGGCGCGCACGACTCTTCCTGGAGAGCCAGTGGCGTCGCGTGATTCCTACCGACGCAAAAATCCACGTGGCGCACAGCGCGGCAATGGACGAGCTTCCGTATCAGTTTGTCCCGGCGGCGCGCGCTTTGCGTCGACCGCGTCAGCGCATTCTCATCGCCGACGCCGTCGGTCTGGGCAAGACCCTCGAGGCGGGGGCGCTCCTGAGCGAGCTGATCGCGCGCGGCAAGGGTCGGCGCATACTTGTACTGACCGTTAAGAGTATGACCGCGCAGTTCCAACGTGAGCTGTGGAATCGCTTTGCGATCCCGTTGGTGCGACTGGACTCTGAGCGGATTAGTCGTATCGCGCGGGAGTTGCCGTCCTCGTATAATCCCTTTAATTACTACGACAAAACGATTGTGTCGATCGATACGCTCAAGCGTGACGAACGCTATCGCGTCTATCTTGAAAACGCTTACTGGGACGTAATCGTTATCGACGAGGCGCAGAACGTCGCGCAACGCAGTCGTCACGCGGCGCAACGCGCCAAGCTGGCGCAACTGCTCGCCTCGCGTTCCGACTCCATGATTATGCTCTCCGCTACCCCACACGACGGGCGTGCCGAGAGTTTCGCCTCCCTCATGAATATCCTCGAACCGACCGCGATCGCCAACCCGACCGATTACGGTCCGGAGCAGATCGCAGACCTTTGTGTCAGGCGATTTAAAAAGGACGTCAAGGACCAAATCGCCGCCAGCTCCCAGGAGCGCGTTGTGTCAATTCAGGAGTTCCAGGCGTCTGAGGAGGAGGAGACCGCCTATGAGACTCTCCAGGCGCTGGAACTGAATATGGACGCTAAACGTAAGGGTCTCAAGAATCGCGGGTTCCTCTTTCAGACGTCCCTCGCGAAGGCGATGTTCTCCAGTCCTTTCGCGTGTTTGAGCGCCATTAACGCGCGTCTGGACAGAATCCAGAAACGGGAAGACTCCGCCTCGCAGCAGGATCGTGACGAGTTGCGCGAGCTACGCGTTGACGTTTTGAGAATCGTTGGAGGCAATGCTCCGGCGGAACTCTTGGACGACCGCGTCGACACGCAGAAGCTAATCCATTCGAACCTGGGCAAGCAGCTAAACCTTGAGCATTTCACACGTTATCAAGCGCTCTTAGAACTTCTCAATAGTAAATCGTACGGGTGGACGCGCGCGAAGGACGACCGCGTGGTGATCTTTACCGAAAGTATCCCGACAATGAAGTTCCTCGCGTGTGCGCTACGCGCCGATTTGCGCTTAGATCCCGATGAGATCTGCACTATTAGCGGCTCCGACTCCGACACGCGCCAGTTCGAAATCATTGGGGACTTCGGCAACGGGAACTCGAAGTTGCGCGTGCTCATTGCCTCTGACGTCGCCTCGGAAGGTCTGAACTTGCATTATCAGTGCCACCGACTGATCCACTTCGACGTGCCCTGGTCCCTTATGGTCTTTCAGCAGCGCAACGGTCGTATCGATCGCTACGGTCAGACCCAAAAGCCTGATATTCGCTTTATGTTCCAAACCTGCAAGTGTGAAAAGATTCACAAGGACTCGCGCATTCTCAAGATCCTGATTGCCAAAGAGGAGAAGGCGTATAAGAATATCGGCGATCCCTCGCTGATTATGGGCAAGTTCAATCAGGAAGGGGAAGAGCTTGTCGTCGCGCGCGCTATGGAAGAGAACGTCGAACCCGAAACGCTCGACGCCGCGCTCGATCGCGCTCCTGAAGTGGAAGACGATATCTTCGATATTCTAGATCTTAATCCCGGAGCGGAACTTGAGGACGACGCCGCAGAGTCCCCCGAGGAGTCTTTCGCACTCGACGCGGAAGAGGACGACGCCGCGGTGGACTCCAACGCCCACGGCGCGTCCCTGCGACAGGTCGATCGTACCGAGGATATCATGCGTCAGTCCCAGGCGTTGCGTCAGGACGACGTCCCGGAATTTGCCAAAGAGTCGACCCTCATGGGCGACTGCCTTTATCTCCAGAAGGCGTTGCAAACCATTAATAGTACGATCATTACGCAGGACGAGAAGAAAATACAATCGGAACTAGACGAAGACGGAACGCTCCATGTCACAATCACGCCGGAACTTAGCAGGCGCGTGGTTCAACTACTCCCGGAGGAGGCGCAGGTCAACGATAAGGAAGACTCCATGCTCCACTTGGTCGAGGATAAGGTCAAGATGCTCGAGTCGATCCGTCAGAGCGTTAATACCAGTCATAACAAGTTCAACTGGCCGAAGTTCCAGTATTTGTGGCGGTTACATCCGATCTTCGACTGGGTCAATGAGAAATGCTCACTCCTGTTCAATCGTGGCGAGGCGCCGATCCTAACGCTTGCGCAAAAGCTTGCGCCGGGCGAACTTTACTTTATCGTCGCCGGGACAATTGCCAATCGTCGTTCGATCCCCATGATCGACCGGCTCTTTGCGTTGCGTTATATGAACGGTCAGTTCGCGCAGGCGCAGGACTTTGCGCAAGTCGCTAAAAGCCTGGGACTTAACGAGGAGAATCTCCCGAACATTGGCGCGGCGTCGAACGAGGCGATCGCACGCGCGCAGGCGCTCCTGCCCGAGGCGATCGATCGAACTACGGCGCTACTGACTGCTGAGGCGCAGGATTATAACAAGAGGATTCAATCGCAGATCAGCGTGGAAGTCAAGAAAATCGAGCGTTTAGCGCAGGAGCGTGACCAGTGGTGGGATAAACTGTCCAAACAAGGTAAAGACGATAAACTCTTGCGAGAGTTCGCCTTTGTTGAAGGTCTATACCAAGACTTAGAAAAATACGTAAACGAAACCATGACCATAGACGCGAGCAGTCCTTACGTTCGCGTGATCGCGGCGCTACAGGGGAACTGAAAATGACGCAAGAGCTTGACCTTACGGGGATTGAGAATAAGAACGAATTCTACAGCGACCATTACTTCGCGGCGCTCTTTTCGGAGAACGCCGAGGACTGGATCAGTAGCTGGGGTAAGAAGGAGCTGAAAAGCGCGAAAACACAACGGGACGGCGCCGAGGAAGCTGAAAAAGCGCCGACGTTAAAGAAGCCCTGGGAACAGCTCAAAGCGCTACAGCCGACCTTCCAGCGCGCGCGAAAATACTACGACGACCACAAACTCACGCGTTCCTATCTGGCGACAATTGCTGATTTTGCGGGTTATTTCCTTGCCGCGCTCGGCTACCGTCAAGGGGAGCCGGAAGATTCTGTCGTGACAAACGAGCGCGGGTCGCAAGTACAGCTCTTTCGTCGGTTCGAGCGTCAGGAGGAGGGCGGGCAGAGTCTGCCCTGGGTAACGGTGGTATTAGCCGCGGCGTACAACGCCGGGGAAGAAGACGGTCCGAATAGTATTCTGGAGCAGTATCCCTTTACCGTGCCGCCGGTTCCCTCGGTTTATGCCGCGTCGAAAGAAATCTTTCTGGCGGCGGAGCGAAGAGAACCGACGCAGCGCGAGTTTAATTTCGACCTCAATCATACCGCGGAACAGAGCGCGACGCAGCGCCTTGCCGAGCGCCTCCATCAGCAGGATCAAAAGGGTTCTAGCCTCGGGGATTACCTCTACCTTCCTGGCAAGGGCGACCAGAGGCAGAAGAAGGGCGCCGCGGGATCGCTAAAACCGATTAATATTGAAGAACTTGCGGCCCGACTCTTCTTCCCCGAAGACGGGAGCAAGGGTCCGCGCTTTATTCTGGTCATTGGCGACAAGCAAGTCGCGCTGCTCGACCGGAATAAATGGAGCGATAAACGTTGTATTTTATTTGACTTAGAAGAGATATTCAATCGTCACGAAGAATCGAACTACAAGTCCGTTGCGGTACTGCTGCATTACACAAGCCTACTGCCCGACTCGGGCGAGGCGGCGCTACTGGACAAACTCGAGGAAAACTCCCAGAAGCACGCCCAGGGCGTCTCTGAGGACCTCAAGTACGCGTTGCGCGAGAGCGTCGAGGCGCTCGGAAATGAGGTTCTGCGATATTATCGCAATCACCCCGAGGCGCTCAAGAGGGTCTGGCAGGAACGACGCGACCACAAGCTCGCCGCCGAAACCGCCCCACCGGTCGACTCCGACGGCGTACAAGCGTCTGAAAAATCAGAAGTTATTATAAACGCCGCGCCGGCGCCTTTCGACCAAGAGATCGACGCGCAGGAGCTCTCCACCCAGTGCCTGCGATATATGTACCGTTTGCTCTTTGTCCTGTTTATTGAGTCGCGCCCGAAGCTGGGTTATGCGCCGATCAACCAGTGCGAAGCCTATCGGCAGGGGTACTCTATGGAGGCGCTACGCGATATCGTCGACGCCGCGCGGCAAGAGCGTCTCGCGGACGACGAGTCCTTCTTTCTCTTCGACAGCCTCCAAAAGCTCTTTAATCTCGTCTATAACGGCTATCCCGCGAACGAGGCGGAGTTTAGCGCGCTTGCCAAACGTCAGGAGAGTCGTACAGAAGCGTCGCTGTCGTACGCGTTCTATCTCGCGCCGCTCAAGGCGCACGTCTTTGACCCAACGCGCACCGACCTCGTGGAGCACGCGCGGTTGCGCAACTGCGTAATGAGACGCATTATCGAGCTCATGAGCACAACGCGCGGTAAGACTGAGAAGGGGCGCGTGAACCGCTCGCGCGTGCGGCGCATCTCCTATGCGAATCTGGGAATCAACCAGTTAGGGGCGGTTTACGAAGCGCTCCTGTCCTATCGCGGGTTCATTGCCGCGGAAGAGCTCTACGAGGTGAATAAGGCGGGCGAGACGTTCGACGAGCTGAAAGTCGCGTATTTCGTAACACAAGAGGAACTAAAGAATTACAGCGACGAGGAAATCGTGCGTTACGAAGAGAACAGGCCCGAGCGCGGCGAAGTCAAAGACTCTCCGCGCGCGTATCCCAAGGGAACCTTTATCTACCGCATGACCGGACGCGAGCGTGAGAAGTCCGCGTCCTACTATACCCCGGAATGCCTCACGAAGTGTTTGGTACACTATGCTTTAGAGGAAGCGCTGCGTGATAAATCCGCCGACGAGATCCTACGCCTTACCGTCTGCGAGCCCGCTATGGGGAGCGCCGCCTTTTTGAACGAAACGGTCAATCAGCTTGCGGAAGCGTATCTAACCAAAAAGATCCAAGAGCTTAAAGGACGTGAGGAAGAACTCAGCGAGCTTACCGCGGAGGCGCGCGCGCAGAAACTCCAGCAGATCAAGACCTTTATTGCCGACCGGAACGTCTACGGGGTCGACCTTAACCCCGTGGCGGTGGAGTTGGCGGAGATCTCGCTGTGGCTCAATACGATCCACTCCGGCGGGTTCGTGCCCTGGTTCGGCACGCAACTTATGTGCGGAAACTCACTTATCGGCGCACGACGTCAGGTCTTTTCCGAAAAGGACTTGCGCACGAAATCGAAGAAGGACCAGTGGCACGCAAAGGAGCCGCGCCGCGTGCCGCTGGGGCAGGTTCGCAAACCCGACGAATTCTACCACTTCCTCATCGGCGACCCTGGAATGTGCGACTATAACGATAAGGTCATTAAGTCGCTCAAGCCAGAGCAGATCAAACGTATCAATGCGTGGCGCAAGGATTTTACAAAGGAATTCAAACCCGAGGAGATCGTACAGCTGCGCGTGATTTGCGATAAAATCGACGAGCTCTGGCGTCAGCAAGTGGAGAATCGGAGGAAGTTAGAGTCCCAGACCCGAGATTATATCGACGTCTTCGGTCGCAAGCCCACGCAGGAGGAACTTGACGCGCGCAGGCGCCAAACCACGATTCGTCAGAAGGACGCCATACTCGACCAGCTCTATAAGACCAAAGACGCGCGCGACGCCGGTCCTTACGCGCGTCTGAAGTTCGTTATGGACTACTGGTGCGCTCTGTGGTTCTGGCCAATTGAACACGCCGATAAACTCCCGACGCGCGCTCAGTTCCTCTTTGACGTCCAAATGCTTGTCTGTGGGGTCGTTAGCGCCAAAGATAAGAACGACCAAGTCCAGCAGAAGCTCTGGGGAAAGGACGAACAGCAACTCACTAATGAATGGATCGATAAGAACGCAGGCTCAATAGTCGATATCCCCAAAATGCGTCATGACCATGAGCGCTTGAACGTTGTCGCACAGGTTGCGGAGCGTATGCGCTTTTTGCACTGGGAGTTGGAGTTTGCCGACGTCTTTGACGCGCGCGGCGGATTTGACCTCGTGATTGGGAATCCACCCTGGATTAAGGTGAGATGGAATGAACAAAGTGTTTTGGCCGATAAACATCCTGAGTTCGCCATTCGTAATCTCTCTGCAACTCAAACGACTCAAATGAGGGAGGGGGTATTAGAGGACGTCGATACATACCGCATTTATATTGCGGAATATGAATCGTCCGCGGGTACGACAGCTTTTTTGAACGCTTACCAGAATTACCCACTACTTAAGGGAATGCAAACAAATCTTTACATTTGCTTCCTTCCGCAAGCGTGGACATTTGCCAATAACTTTGGAGTCAGCGCTTTTGTGCATCCGCTAAGCGTCTACAACGATTCTAAAGGCGGTGAACTTCGGGAAATAATATATTCGCGCGTTCGCAAACATTTAATGTTTGTGAACGCGCGAGGGTTATTTCCCGAAGTTCACCGCCATACAGCGTTCAGTTTGAACGTGTATGGCGGTCAACTGCCAACCCCTGACTTCTACGTTATTAACAATCTTTACGATCCAAGTACGATTGAAGATTGTGAAACCGGCTCATACGAGGGTGCGACTCCTGGTATTAAGGACAGATTTGGCAATTTCAATATTACCGGTCATCCGAAGCGGAGACTGCATATTACGCGTAAAGAGTTAGAAATCTTTGCAAAAGTCTTCGACGAGGAAGGCGTCGATTGGCGTCAAACGAAACTCCCAGTATTGCATTCGCAAGAGTTATTGGGCGTGCTTCGTTGCTTTGTAGCCGCCCCGCAGAAGATTGCTCAATTAGGGGATGATTCTATCTTTATGACGTGTTGTTTCGATGAAACAAATGATCAGAAAGCAGGCGTCTTTTACGCGGAAAAGAAAGGAGACTTTATAGTTTGTGAGTTTCCTGCGACATTAGAGGAGTCAATTTATTCCTCGCCCTTTATTAAGCATCTGAATCCTGTTGCAGCCAGCGCCAAAAGATATTACAAAGTTAATTCGGACTATATTCCTGTCGATTTAACGAATATACCTGAGGATTATAGGGTTCGGACAAAGTATCGTCCTACCTTGCCTATGGAGAAATACCGCGAGGCTATCCCAAGCTCTAAGTTCGGAAAATGCACTGATTTCTATCGTATTGTTAACCGTGCGTTTGTTAGTAGCGATCTTGAGCGGACATTGACATGTGCAATCGCCCCTCGGGCGATTGCACATGTCAATACAGTTTTTTCTGCATACATAAAAAACTGTATGGACATGTGCAGCCTTGCAGGCTGTATGGCTAGTTTGCCATATGATTTCCTTGTGAAATGTTCTAATAAAGCTTTTCTAGTAAAGAGTAACTACTTACTTTTTCCCATTTACTCCGGTGAATCTCACCATGCAATCGTTACCCGCACGCTCATGCTAAACTGCGTCACTAATCACTTTGACGACCTTTGGCAAGAGTGCTGGCGCGACGATTACAGTCTGGACGCCTGGACTAAGGACGACCCACGTTTGAAACCGGAACGATTCACAAGTCTAACGAAAGACTGGAGTTGGAACACGCCGTTACGCACCGACTATGAACGTCGCCAAGCGCTAGTGGAGTTGGACGTTCTCACTGCGAAAGTTTTGGGAATGACGCTAGAGGAACTTAAGACGATCTATCGTTTCCAATTCGACGTCTTACAAAAGAACGAACAAGAGACCTGGTACGACGCGCGTGGACGCATTGCCTTTACCATAAACGGCAGTCTTCGTGGGGTGGGGTATTCGCGCGCGGAGTTTGAGAATAGCATGAGAGACGCGGCGCCGGGAACGATCTTTCACCGCACAATCCTGGACGAAACGCTCCCCAGTGAGAACGACGAACCGGTCGAACGCGTCATTGAATACGAAGCTCCGTTCGACACATGCGACCGCGAGGCGGACTACGAGACGGCATGGCGCGTCTTTACCGAGCGCGGATTGTAGATTTAGCGTCCCCCCCCCCCCCCCCGGCGCTAGGGCGGGGGGGAACGTCTTGGAGAATTATGTAAGTATAGTATAGGAGAGCGTTTAGATGCTACCCACGGTCTTAGCGCGTCAGTTACAGATCGGTATGACGGACTACCTTGCGTCGACGTACCCAGCGACGAACGCTCCCTTTCGAGGGACTCTTCCGCGCTTGGCGCTCACGAAGGATCTTGTCTTTCAAGAGCCGTTTGTGAGCGTGCGTCTGCCCTTTCGCGACGCGGGTGAGGTCTATAATCCGGAGAGGTTTAGTTTTCAGCTGCCTTTCCCCCCGTATGCGCATCAGCAGCGCGCATTTGAGCGACTCATGGCGCAGCCGCCGCGCTCTACCGTCGTTGCGACCGGCACCGGGTCCGGTAAGACCGAATGCTTTCTCTACCCGATCCTAGACTACTGCCGACGCGAGAGTCTCAAGCGCGCTGATCCCGCGCAGAACACCGGAATTAAGGCGGTTATTCTCTACCCGATGAACTCCCTCGCCAATGACCAGGCGCGGCGTATCGCGGAGTTTATTCACAAGCATATCCGCAGTACGCTGCCGATTACGCACGTCGGGCATGAGTCGGACCAGCAGCTCGGCGCGGTGCGCGTGGGGATGTACGTCGGTTCCGACCTTGATCGTACCGCGCCCAAGCCGGAGAAGAGCGATTTTGTAGACTTCATGAAGGAACACGAGTGTATCGTCGACCGTGAGACGTTGCGCAAATGTCCGCCCGATATTTTGCTGACGAACTATAAAATGCTCGACTTCCTCCTTATGCGCCCCGAAGATTCGACGTTATGGGCGCATAATTTGCCTGAGACGCTACGTTTCCTCGTGGTCGACGAGCTGCATACCTTCGACGGCGCGCAGGGAACCGACCTGGCGTGTCTGATTCGACGACTCAAGGCGCGACTGCATACCCCGGAGCATTATCTGTGCTGCGTCGGTACGAGCGCGACGCTCGGCGACTCCAGTCAGGGCGCCGCCATTCTGGAGTATGCGCGCGATATTTTCGGCGAGACCTTTGCCTGGGACGACGCGCTCATTGTGGAGGACCGTCTCACGCACGAGGAGTTTCTACAGGGCGCGGAGACGGAAATACAGGAACTCCCTAAAATTCCGACGCGGGAGCAGGTCGAAGCGCTACAGGCGCTGGAGTCGGGCGAGGACGTCGACGCCTATTTAACCCTGGCGGCCGACGCCTGGCTCGGCGATTTTTCGACCGATCTCTCCCAGCCCGGCGCGCGCGTGGAACTCGGCGAGCGTCTGCGACGGCACGCGCTCTTTCGCGACGCTATTGAGCGCTTTAAGGGGAAATACAAGCGTCTGTCTGAATTGACCGCGAAGCTAGTCCGGAAGTATCCCCAATTCGCGGCGCTCGATTCGCACGAGAACCACGAACTCGCCTGCGCCGCGCTACGCGCGCTCTTGGCGCTCCTCTCCCATGCGCGCGTGCCCGCGCGGGGCGCCGACCTCACGCAGCCCGACCCGAAGTTGCGACCCTTTTTGACCGTCGCGGTTCAGCTGTGGACGCGCGAGTTGCGACGTTTCCTCGGCAAAATCGACGATCAGCATATCAACTTTACTCTCGCCTACGACCTGAACCAGGATCAGGTCACGGAGTATCTGCCGGTTGTGTCCTGTCGGGACTGCGGCGCCACCGGCTGGACCGCCAAGGTCACCGACCAGAACCGTCGTTCTAAGGCGGACGCGCTCGAGTCCTTCTACGACTCCTTTTTTAAAGCCGACCCCGTGGTTCGCTTCTTCTTTCCACAACTCGACGCGTCCGAGCAGATGAATGCCGCTGTCGCCAAAAACATGGCGCCCATGCTCCTGTGCCCGCGCTGTCAGAATGTGCGCGAACTCTCCCAGTCCGACCTCGACGACTACCGCCGAGGCAAAAACGACAAGGCGCTCCAGTGCCAGCATTGCCAGACGCCCGGCGTACTGGCGTATTCCCCGATTAATTATATCGACAAAGCAAATGGTAAATCCCATTATCGCTGCCCTTACTGCAATGGTCGCGACTCCCTGGCGATCGTCGGCCTGCGTAATGCCTCCGCGACGAGCGTGACGCTGTCGCAACTGTTCGCCTCGCGCTTTAATGACGACAAAAAGACCCTGGTCTTCTCCGACAACGTTCAAGACGCCGCGCACCGCGCCGGGTTCTTTAATTCCAACGCCTGGCGCTTCGCCATACGCGCCGCAATGCAGCAGGCGCTACTGCAGTCGCTGGAACCGAGACGCTCGCACGACTTAACGGTCGACTCCGTACGCAACACGCTCTCCCTCAAGGACTTCCGCAACCGTTTTATTGAGCAATGCCGTCGACAGTCGCAGACCTACGAGCGCTTTATTGGAACCTTTATGCCCCCCGCGTTTGAGTTCCGTAGCGCCTATGCGCTGACCTATGCCTTGCTACTACGGCAGATCCGTCGTGCCGAAACTCAAGATTCCCAGGGTTATCATGAGAGCGTTCTGACGGCCCAAGCCTTCGACGACGACGTCCGGCGTCTGGGCGAGCCCCTCAGGAATCTCGTGGACGGTCTGCAGAAGCGCCTTTCCTACGAAGTCCTCCTGGAATACGGCAAGCGCAGTCACCTCGGACGCACGCTCCCTAAGTCTTGCGCCTCTTGCCTTTATTTCGCGCCGGAAACGATCGAAACACTCGCGCAGATTTTCAAAGAACGTATCGATCGCGCGCTAACTGGCATTTCTACGAATTCCAGTCCGAACGACGTCAAAGCCAAGGATTGGCAATACTTAGACGACGCTCAGAAGCTCCGATTATGCCGTTACGTCAGCGTCGTCTATCTCGATATCCTGCGCGGCGAAGGCGCTTTTTATGACAAGTTCTATGAGTCCTTTGCTAAAAGTTATTGCAAACAGGACTTTGTTCTGAGTCCCGGTCATATTCCCTGGACGCCGAGGGTTATGCGCTCTCATAATGTCCCGCGACTACTTGCGTCTAATCCTCAGAATACCTCGAGCGAAATGCACACGGTCGGCGCAAACGCGACCCTGGAGCGCGCTTTGATTGGGCTCCTGCATGTGATCATGGTCGAGGCGGAGCGCGAACTATTCGAGGCGCTCCGGGAAGTGAATTTACTACAAGAGTTTACCGATCGTAAGGGCGTTTTCGGGCTCGATCAGGGCAAACTTTTTCTTACCTGCGACGTCGTTACGCTACGCTGCAGTTGTTGCGGCGCGACGCGTCGGGTTGCGCGTGAGAACCTCTCCTTCTGGCAGGGCGGCGCCTGTCTGCGTCGCGGAGGATGCTCCGGCGTGTGGCAGGTCGAGGAGGAGCAGTGCGCAAGTTATTACAATAGGCTCTTTAGTAGCGGCGACGTACGACGCATTCGCGTCACGGAGCATACCGGGCTACTCAAGCGCAGCGAGCGCGAGGAGGTGGAGCGCGAATTCAAAGGAGAGGATGGCAAGTCCTGGCGTCCCAATGTGTTATCGTGTACTCCGACGTTGGAGATGGGCGTGGATATCGGCGACCTTTCGACGGTCGTACTGTGCGGCATGCCCCCGGGTCAGGCGCAGTTCCGGCAGCGTATCGGTCGCGGCGGTCGTACCGACGGCAACTCCCTCACGATCGTCTCCGCCGCCGGGCGCGCGCGCGACTACTACTTCTACGCCGAACCGGAACAGATGTTGCATGAGGTTCCGCGTCCGCCGCGTACCTTTCTCAACGCCCCCTCGGTCCTAGAACGTCAGTTCACCGCCTTCTGTCTCGACTCCTGGACTGCGCAGCTCAAACCTGCGGCGCCTGAAAAAGGTCTTGAGCCGCTCCCGCCGCTGAAGCAAATCCTTATGGGCGTCGGTAATGTCCTCGATAACGACGGTGAAGACGGCGTCCTGGAGAATAACGGCAGAAGGTCGAAACTCGACGCCGTCGAGCGCGATAACGCCTTTCCGTCAACTTTCTTCCGATTCTTCGAAGAGAATCGCCAAGCGCTCTTTGATCGCTTTGTCCGCCTCTTTAGCGCCTATCTCAAGGACTCAGCGCTCGAGGAGTTGCGACGCTTTGCCTTTGGCGAGGAAGGAAAACTCGAAAACGTCACGCTCAAGTATTGCCTTGAACGCGCGCTCTCCCACGCGTTGAATCAGTACAATAGTCTCAGTCGTAAACTCTTGGACCTTCAGAAGGCGATTCGTGAGAATCAGCAGCTCGATCAAGCAAAGAACGGCGTTGATCCGAGTATTAAAAAGAATATTATCGACCTTCAGAGCGAACGGCGAGCGCTCTTGTCTCTTCGCCGCTCAATTGCCAAGCAGAACGTGTACTTCTACCTTTGCGATCACGGCGCGCTGCCGAACTACGCCTTCCCTGAGCCGGGCGTGACTCTGCAGGCGCTCTTCTATCGCAAGGACAATAGCGCCGATCGAGACAAAAAGAGCCGTAAACGCCGGCGCGCCCCGTTGCCAACCTATGAATATCAGCGCGGCGCAGGGATCGCGCTACGCGAACTTGCGCCGATGAATCACTTCTATGTCGCAGGACGCAAGCTCACCATCGACCAGATCGACATGAAGAACACAAGCGTCGAGACCTGGCGACTGTGCCCACAATGCTCCCACGCACAGCTGGAACGGCACGACGACCCCGTGGCGCAGGCGTGTCCAAAGTGCGGCGCCACCGGATGGGTCGACCTCAAACAGCGCGTGCAAATGCTCAAAGCCTCCATTGTGTACTCCAATACCAATATTGACGAGGAAGGCTCCATCTCTGACCTGGCCGAGGAGCGCGAGCCGGTCTTCTACCAGACGCAATTCCTCGTGGAGGTCGATAAGCCTCAGGACGTGGAAAAAGCCTATGAAATGGCGAATCCCAGCTTTAAGTTCGCCTATGATTATGTACGTCGCGCCACACTGCGCGAAATCAACTTCGGTCAGCGTAATTATTCCGACGAACAGTCCCTCGTCGCGGGCGTGTCCGCGGTGCGAAAAGGGTTCTATATCTGCCGCGAATGCGGTAAGATCCAGAAGCAAGGCAAGCCAGGAGAGCACGCGAAATATTGCTCTAACCGCCATCGCAATCCCGACCCGACCCTCTTTGAGCAGAGCCGATCCGACGACGCCTTTATTAATTGCCTTTATCTGTATCGCGAGTTCCATTCCGAGGCGCTACGCGTGCTCATACCTTCCACGACCGAAGCGACGGAGCAGGCGACTACTGAATCCTTTACCGCCGCTTTCTTACTGGGAATGACGGAGTATTTCGGCAACGTCGACCACCTGCGCACCGCGATTTCCGAAGTTCCAATCCCCGGCACGAATCGGCGCAAGCGCTATCTGGTTGTCTACGACTGCGTGCCCGGTGGAACTGGCTATCTCAAAGAACTTGTCGATAAGACTAACCCGCTGCTGGACATTCTCCAGAAGGCGCTCGATAAGCTCGAAAACTGTGCCTGTAAAGACGATGAGGAACGCGACGGCTGTTTCCACTGCCTCTATAGTTACCGTCAGGGCGACGCAATCGGTCGTGTTTCACGTCGCGTCGCGCTACAGACCCTGCGCGCGATCCTCTCCGGTCGCGACAATCTCAAAGCGCTCGAAGACGGCTCCCTCGATAAAGTCGATACCGACCAGATTTACGATAGCGAACTGGAATATAACTTTGTGGAGCGCCTCGCACAGTACAACAAAGACGGCGTGCGTATACTTGCGGAAAAGGCCGTTGTCAACTCCCGCCAAGGCAGTAAAGAGGGCTATCTTCTAAAGATCGCCGACCAGAAGCGCGACTATCCCGTCTACTGGGAACTTGTGCCACAGGTCGATTTAGGAACACCCGAGGACAAAGTCGCCGTGAAATGCCGACCCGATTTTATCCTCTACCCCGCCCAGAATACCCCCAGTGACGCCGACCCCGTGGCGGTCTTTGTCGACGGATTTACCTACCACAAGGATCGAATCGCCGACGATACACTCAAACGCGAGGCGATACGCCGTAGCGGCGAATTTCGCGTCTGGTCCCTCTCCTGGCACGACGTACACGCTCAGGGAACTATGGTCAATCCTCAGACGTACGCTACCTCAATGCTGGACTTTGGCAATGCGCCAGCGCTTCAGACCTTCTTTAAAATGTTTCTGAAACGCTCCGGCGCGGTCGAGATAAAGTTTAATGAACTTACCCCGATCGAGACCCTCGTCTATTATCTCAATGACGTCGACGCGACCGAGGTTATGAAAAAGTACGCCGACTCCTACGCTAACGCGTTTTTCATGGCTAATGCACATCAGATTAATAAAGGCAAGGATCGTCGTCTCTTCAATAGGAATTATGCGGAATACGAGAGCGTCTATGATTATACGAAGTTCTACGACGAGACATTCGACTTCGGCGGAGGAATTGTAAGTTGTTTTAACGTGCCTCATAGCGAGGAACGCCTACTCGTTGGCGCCTGCTGCTCTTACGCTCGGTATGAAACTCGGCATGAAAAAAGACAAGCGCCGGCCGTTTGGGCAGTTCTGGACGATAAGCGCCTCGACGCTCAGGACAATGACGAACTCCACGCGCCAGAGCAAGAGACCGACCTCCTCAAGAAATTCCAGCGCGATTGGAATGGATTCCTCCATTTCGCGAATCTCATGCAGTTTACCTCGCATTTCATTGCCGTAACCGGCTCCGGTCTTTCCAGCGAAGAACTCTATTCTCCCCTGGCGGCTAAACCCGTGGCAAGGGATAACGACACGCCCGTGGAGTCGAGCCAATGGGATCGCGTCGAGGTCGAAGACCTCGTGGCCGAGGCGCGCGAGTTTGCTAACAATCCGCTTGTGCGTAAACTACCGCCGCCAAGTGAGATCGGGTATGAATTCGTTGACGCCAAAGGTAATTATTTAGCTCAGGTCGAAATGGTTTGGGAAGATCAGCGGATCGCTTATTTGCTTGCGAGTCAACTGAAGTACCGCGAAGCGATCGAAGCGCTACAATGGCGCGTTGTGACCAGCGTTGAGGAATTCCTCGCGCTCATGGAGCGTTAAAATGTCAGATAAGAATAGTTACTTCAGCTCGTTTCTTGCCGAAAGCTTCGGCTTAGCCTTTTCGGAATTGCCCGCGCGTGCACAAAGCGCCGTGCCCGGGTGCGTGTGGAGCTGCTCGCCCCTAGAGGCGAATACCTACTACAAACCGATCCCTGGTCATCCGGACGGCAACTTCCGCTATGTCCCCTTTGCAAAAGACTTTGCGGCGATCCTCTATTACGACGACGCTAAGGGCTATTGCCTCGCGCTGTGGATCGGCGTTTTGGAAGACGCGCTACGTTGGGCGCGTTTGCGTCGCTTTCAGGTCAATCCCCAGACCGGCGTACCGCAGACCTATGAGGCGCCCGAGGAAACGCTCAAGCCCGTCGCAAAGTCAATCTTTGCGCAATTTACCGACGACCAGCTCCTCGCCATCGGCCTGCCGCGCGAGCAACTGCCGACCGTTCGCGCCTTGGCGTCGCGCGAAGATTTTTACACAGTCTCGCGCCAGTTCTCCTCCGACGTGCGCGAGTCGCTCACATGGCTTATCGACGGGGAAGATTACCAACTCGTCCTGGACATTGTGCGGTCAGTCAGCGCTAGCGTCGACCCGGAAAAGCCAATGGAGAGCCTGGTTGCGCGCCAGGAGTTCTATCTGCCCGAGAGCGACGACGACCGCAGACAGTACCTCGCCTATCCCCTGGAAAAATGGCGCGTCTATCTTCATCCGGATCAGCGTAAGAGCGTTCAGACTAACTACAAAGGCCCCGTGCGCGTTCTAGGCCCCGCCGGCTCCGGTAAGACCGTCGTCGCTATGCACCGCGCCCAACGCCTCGCAAAAGATATCCTTGACGCCGACAAGGAACGTATGCGCAACGACCCGACCGCACAACCGACCCGCACGCCGCAGATCCTGCTAACCACCTTTACCAAAAATCTGGCGATCGATATTGAACAGAACCTCTGTAAGATCTGCTCCAAAGAACAGTTAGCTCTCATTGAGGTCGTCAATCTCGACAAGTGGGTTTCCAGCTGCCTGCGCGAATATAACTTTAAAGCAAAGATTACCTACGACGCCGCCGAGCTTAACCCCGCGTGGGGCGTCGCTGTGGAAGAGGCAAAGAAAGACGCGCAGAGAAAAGGTAAATCGTTAGACGTCGGCGCCGACGACGCGGCGAGGTTCTGTCGTGAGGAGTATGAGCGCGTGATCGTTGCAAATGACGCGTTCACTAAGGAACAGTACCTTCAAACTCCGCGCGTAGGCAGGGGAGTGCGTCTCAATCGCCAGAAGCGCCTGTGCGTCTGGGAGGTCGTACAGCATTACTTACGTTACATGCAGTCGATTTCCAAGCGTGATATTTACTATGCCATGTACGAATGCCGCGAATTGCTCAAGCGGGAGATTGAGCAGAATCGTCGTCAGGGCAAGCGTCATATCATCGTGGACGAATGCCAGGATTTTTCCGCGGTCGCGCTACGACTGCTGCGCACGATCGGTGGAGAGGAGCACGAGAACGACCTTTTCCTGGTCGGAGACGCGCATCAGCGTATCTATAAGAATAAGGCGGTCTTGGGACATTGTGGCATTAACGTGCGCGGTCGTGGAATCAAGCTTCACGTGAACTATCGTACAACGGCGGAGACCCAGAGCTATGCGCTCAAGGTTCTCGCTAAAATGCCAGTGGACGACCTCGACGACGGTCTCGATTCCGACACGCGCTGTCAGTCGCTACGCCACGGCGCCGCGCCGAAGTTGATTCGCTGTAAATCCCAGAAAGAGCAGGCGCAAAAGATCTTAGAGACCGTTCAGTCGCTGGAAGCGCAAGGCGTGCTCGATCGGGAAATTTGCCTAGTTGCGCCCAGTAGTAATGCGCTCGACGGGTTCCAGACCCTGTTGCCGAACCTCGACCCCGGAAGATTGTGCTATCTTATTGTACACGACAAAGCGGAAAGCCGCGTCGAGCCCGGCCTAAGACTGGCGACAATGCACCGCGTTAAGGGCCTGGAGTTTAAATACGTCCTACTGTTCAACGTTGGCGATAAGGAACTACCGGGACGTCAGGTCGACAATCTATCGGAAGAGATCGAACGTGAAGAAGCGCTAGCGGAGCAGCGACGACTTCTCTACGTTGCGCTAACCCGCGCACAGTTCGGAGCCCACCTCTTCTGCGTCGGCAAGCCGTCGCGGTTTATTTCACAATAGGTCATAGACGCAGTAGCGCGTCGCCTGCGGGTAATACGAACCACCCGCTTCAGCGTTCACACGCCATATTTTACGCCCCGCTGAACCACCAACCAAAAGCGCCAACCCGCTGTCTAGACCGCTCTGCGTTTTTTTACGCCACGGGCAATGCCCGTGGCGACCTGCCCAAAGGGCAGCCCAGCCGGAGGCTTTAGCCTCCGGATAAAACGAACCAAACGCTCAGCGCTCAGAAGCGCTATTTTACGCCCAGCTGAACCACCAACCAAAACAACCAACCCGCTATCCCGATCGCCCTGCGTTTTTTTACGCCACGG